>NZ_JBLIAI010000014.1:0-55008 GCF_047634455.1 Maritalea sp. | reverse complement strand
AGTTTTTTGTCAGGCCAAATAAGTTGGGCTGATGTGTATCGCTGTAACTGAACGATACTTCGGCAAACAGGAAAATCGCTTTGCATATGGCCGATCTAACGAATTGCATGGGATCAATTTAATCACGCAATAAGTAAACTGTCACCGTAATTCGAATTACGGAATTACGGGGACAGTTTACTAAACTACGCAATATCCTGCGAATGGACAGCCGCATTCTAATTGCAACTCCAATATCCGACAGCGTACTTTCAAATTAACAAAAGCAGTATTCGTTGTTAGAACCTAAACAACAATCGTAGCGTGCATCAACCAAATTCGACCAGTTTTTTGTCAGGCCAAATAAGTTGGGCTGATGTGTATCGCTGTAACTGAACGATACTTCGGCAAACAGGAAAATCGCTTTGCATATGGCCGATCTAACGAATTGCATGGGATCAATTTAATCACGAAATAAGTAAACTGTCACCGTAAATCCTGTCACCGTAAATCCACCGTAAATCACCGTAAATCCAAATATCATACCCGACCATCCACCACCCCATCCCATCATACCAGGGCCCCACGTGTAATTTTCTGAACCGGAAGGTGTTTGCGCCCATGCCAAACTCGGCATAAGGACTAAAACCATGCTCATCGGTATCGCAACTTTCTTCATTTTCCTGCTCCTTGTTGAACCTGCATCAATTGAAATTTCCACGCTCCTTATGCCCGTTCGCCTGAATATCCGCCCTCGCTCAGCAATATGTCTCGGTTCCATTGCTCCATACCGCCCCGCAGCACTCGGGCATCGCGAAAGCCAGCATCCTTGAGCAGTCCCGCAGCGCTGGCGGAGCGCTTGTCGGTGCGGCAAACCAGGATGACGGGCTTGTCCTTGAATGCGCTGATCTCGGTCAATCGATCAGACAATTCACCGAGGGGCAGGTTTGAGGCAGCTGCGATGTGCCCGAGAGGGCCGTTGAATTCGTCTGGTTCGCGTACGTCGATTATTTTGACGCTTGTATCCCGAAGCTGATCCGCAAGCGTTGCAACTTCAATCCACCGGGGTGTTTCGCCGCCACGCATCCGGCGGACGATTCGCGGGATAAAGGCGATAGCCGCGAACAAACCAAGTGCCAACAATCCGTAGCGGATCGCCGTGTCATTGCCGGACAGGGCTTCGCGCCCAGCATAACCGATCCAAGTGAACGCCACCGCGCCCGGTGCCATACAAACCAGTGAAGTTATTATGTAGTGAAGGAATTTGATGCGGGTTAGTCCCAACGCATAGTTCATCAGATTGAACGGAAAGAACGGGACGAGCCGCACGAACGCAACAAAGCGCCAGCCTTCGGCCTCCACGCCCTCGATCATTTTCTGAAGGCGGCCGCCGGACTTCTGTGCAACCCAGTCTCCGGCGAGGTAGCGGGCGACGAGGAACGCAATTCCCGCGCCGATCGTTGCTCCGCCGAGATTGAGAATCGAACCCCAAAAAGGGCCAAAGGCCGCGCCGCCCGCGAGAGAAAAAAGCGAACCGGGCAAGAAGAGCACCGTTGCGACTACATAGAGGCCGACGAAGACCAGCGGCGCCCAAATGCCCATGCCAGCTAACCAGGCATCAAACTGCGCCGGGTCGAATTGGTCGCGGTTCAGTCCAGCCCAAGCTATTGCGACGCCAACTGCCGCAACAAGCACAATGCGGATAACCAGACTTCGTCGGTTCATCGTTGATCGTCCTCTTCGCGATTGATCGGGTAGCCGCTGGCCGGACCACGAACTGGCTGGATCAGCATCCGGTCAATCCACAGGTCACGTCGGGTCCGGAATTGCTCGATGCCGATGGTCATCTCCTCGTGCCCTTCGCGCGGCTGGGCGCGGTAGGTGCCGAGCAGCCGGTCCCACCAGGGCAGATTAAAACCGAAATTGCTGTTGGTCTCGACGGGGTGAATCGAGTGATGTACGCGATGCATGTCCGGCGTTACCACCAGAAGGCGCAGCACACGGTCGATGCCGATGGGAATACGAACATTGGAATGGTTGAACATTGCCGTCGCGTTCAGCAGCACTTCGAACACGAGTACGGCAACGGCTGGAGGGCCGAGCGCGGCGACCACAGCAAGCTTAATGCCCATGGACAGAAGAATTTCCACCGGATGGAAGCGTAGCCCAGTGGTGACGTCAAACTCCAGATCGGCGTGGTGCATGCGGTGCAACCGCCACAAAGCGGGAACGGCATGGAACATTACGTGTTGGAGATAAATGGCCAGATCGAGAGCCAATACCGCAACAATGAAACCAAGCCAGCCAGGTGCACCAAAGATGTTTAGTAGACCCCAACCCTTTTGCTCTGCCATGAGAGCCAAGCCGACCGCAACTATGGGAAATGTCAGTCGCACCAGCAGTGTATCAACCACAACAATTGTGATATTATTGCTCCAGCGTAGCAAGCGCGGGATTTCCATGCGACGACGCGGGGCCGCAAATTCCCACGCGGCCATAAGCACGAGAACACCTAAGAAGAACCCCATGCGGATAGCCGGTTCATTTTGTAGCAGGAAAACGGTCATATTCTACCCTTTAGGTTGCGGAAAGTGGACTGTTGTTATACATTCAATAGTTCAATTGAATGATATAATAATAGGAACATAGAAATGTCAACTGGTCCCAAACAAGAAATTTTTGCTGAGTTCGCCACCGTAGCGCGGGCCTTAGGCTCTTCGCATCGACTGGAGATTCTTGAACACTTGGCTCAAGGGGAAATCGACTGGAGATTCTTGAACACTTGGCTCAAGGGGAAAAAGGGGTGGATGCGCTGGCCGAGCGCACAGAAATGTCTATCGCCAACACTTCGCAACACTTGCAGAACCTGCGGCGCGCCGGGTTAGTGTTGTCGCGGCGGGATGGGAAATCCGTGCTTTATCGCATTGCTGATGACGGTCGCGTTGTTGAGCTTCTGAATGCGCTCAGAAGGGTCGCAGAGGAGAATATGGCAAGCGTGGATCGTATTGTCAGTGGATACTTTGCCGATCGTGACGGCATGGAGCCAATGACGCGCGTTGAACTACTCGAACGCGCAAACTCAGGGCTTGTGACTATTCTTGACGTTCGCCCGATGGACGAATTTTCGGCGGGGCACGTGCCGGGTGCTATCAATATTCCGCTGCAACAACTGCAGGCGCGCCTCCAAGAACTGGATGAAACACAGGAGATCGTCGCATACTGTCGAGGCGCCTATTGCGTTCTCTCGTTTGAAGCAGTTGCGGCACTTCGATCACGTGGTTTTAATGCGAGGCGGCTTGAAGAGGGTATGCCAGAATGGCGAGCGGCAGGGCTAACGGTGGAAGGCTAAACTTGGTGCAAGTGTAAGCGCCACGAGTCATATCTAAAAGGCAGATTGATGTCATATGAGCCGCCGTTGAAGCAATGCAAGAAGTCGTAGCGAAAATTTCAGCTGAACACATGTTCCGCGAGGATAAATAACGGTGCGAAATATGCCATCTTTCACTATTGGTAATTCGGGCAAATGGCGGCTTCGAGCCTATTCTGTTGAAAAACGCATAGGTTGAGCTCGGGTTGAATTACGGTGGAATTACGGTGACAGTTTGAATTACGGTGACAGGAATTACGGTGGAATTACGGTGACAGTTTACTAAACTGCGCAATATTTTGCGAATGGACAGCCGCATTCTAATTGCAACTCCAATATCCAACGGCAGAAATTCAAATTAGCAAAAGCAATGTTCGTTGTTCGAACCTAAACAACAATGCGTAGCGTGATCAACCTATTTTCGACGAATTCATTGTTAGGCCAGATACGCTTGAGTTGCGGGCAGAGATTGTGCGGCGCGACGGCGAAAAGGCAGCGGTCGCTGCCAGCTTTACCGCCGCATGTGGGCGGATATATCCAGTGCTTAAACGTGCCACGGGTCATGTGGGTGCATGCAATATCTTGCGCTTTGGAAACGATCCACAAATCGCATCCACTTTATGAAGGCGGTGTGTGAATTGATGCGGGGATCAAACGTTCTCAACTTCGCACGTTGTCACCGATAGAGGCGGGGGTTGCGAAGGCCCCAATCGGCGTATAGGTCAGCCATAATCGTTTCAAACTGATGTTCCGCCGATCCGCGTTTGATGGTATTGGAACGCTCCCCGCCAAAAATGATGACCTCATCCCCCACCGCAACGTCTTTCATATCTGTAACATCGGCGACGATCGTATTCATCGAGATTTTACCCACAACGGGACAAAGACTGTCATTGATTGCAACGGTACTACGTTCATATCCGTTTCGGCGAAATCCATTTGCGTAGCCGATTGAAATGCAAGCGAGGCGACCATCTTGTTCCAAAAGCTTTGAGCGGTCATAACCAACCGTTGTGCCCATGGGGTAATCGCCAAGACTAACAACTCGCGCCTTTAGCTCCATGGTTGGGCGAAAGCCCAATTCTGGTTTCAAAATGCCATATAAGATGGCCCCACAGCGGTACATGTCCGTTTGAATATGCTCATCGGATACAAGGGTCAAAGAACTTCCCGCATGAATAAGAAGTTCCTCACGCCTCAAGTCACTATGAGCCAACACCCAAGCGGCCTGCTGTTGAAATAGCGTCGAACTTTGGCGCAGTTGTTCCAGCTCATTTGATGGAAAATGACTGCAAATTCCGACAATCCTATTGCTCAACTGTTCAATGATCCTTTGACAAATCTCTTTTCCCGCAGCGGTCGAAATCTCCAATCCGTCCCGCGACATCCCTTTTGCATTCAGCGAAAGGTGCGCGCCCATTTTGTATCGGCCAGCATCTATGAGCGTTTCAAGTTGTTCCGCCGCTTGTAAGGAGCCGACTTGCTCTTCCACACAATCATCAATTGCGTCGTCCATTTCAGCTACAGTTGCCGCGCGCAGGCGGATCAGACTGCCCTTAAAGCCCGCCTCGCGCACCGCGCGAGCCTCACCATTTGTTGTAATGCCGATATGGCCCACATCCTGTTCCTGCACCAAGGGAGCGACTTGGCATATGCCGTGGCCGTAGGCGTCTGCCTTAAGGACAGCGCAGAACCGTGTTCCCTCTGGCACCAACGCAAGCGCGAGTGCTAGATTGCTCGAAATTCTGTCCTGGCGAATTTCGCACCAAGCGTTGTTTGGGGTGGGGTTTTGCATAACTACCCCCTAGGCCGTCCCAAAATATGAGTGACTATGCCGAAAAACAATTCACTCGCCACAGGCACCAACGCGTCGGGAAAATCATAGTCGGGATTGTGCAGCTGAGGATGATCTTCTCCCGCCCCGATATAAAGCAGGCTGGCCTTTACGCCCGCATCAGCAAAACGTCCAAAGTCCTCGGACCAGCGAAAAGGGACAGTCATATCAACAGCACTCCGCCCTTGCCCGATAGCCACATCTTGCGCCAAAGCCGTGGTTTCTTCATCATTCACCACGGACAAAAACACATCGTGCCAACTCCTCTCCACCGCTAGTCCGGTGGCATGTTCTTCAAGTACTTTTTGGGCGTCAGCCACCAACCTGTCCATTCGCGCGTTGGTCATAGATCGCAAGGTGACCCATACTTCGCCGTCTGAAGGCGAAATACCAAATACCGCTTCACCGAGCGCAGCATGGGTTAGTGTGACAAGTGTAAAATCATCATCGCCGATTGTACCGTGGCTCAGTTTAGGTAGCGCCGCCATCAGTGCGGCCATTGCAGGGCCGGGCGACAATCCGTCTTCGGGCGCTGCGGCATGAGAGCTTTTTCCCTCAAGTCGAATTTTCATGCCACGAGAGGCGCAGTTGCTTGGTCCCGAACGCAGACCAATTTCTCCCAATGGCCGACCAGGCACATTATGATAGGCAAAGGCAAAATCGGGCCGGATTTCTGCCCATTGTGGATCTTCAATTACCGCTTTCGCGCCTGCACCGGTTTCCTCGGCGGGTTGAAATAACAAGATGACCCGGCCTGTAGCGGGTCGAGTTGCCAGCCCCATCGCTACGCCTAAAAGCGAAACCATATGGCCGTCATGACCGCACAGGTGGCCTTTTCCGGCTATTGCAGAGCGGTACGACAGTTCCGACATTTCCCGGATTGGTAGCCCATCCAGTTCGCAACGCAGCAAAACTGTAGGCCCATCTTTTGCACCAGTGAATTCTGCGGCGACACCAAGTCCACCAAGACCTTGCCAAATTCGGTCAGCACCAAGCGCGCGCAATTCTTGACTGATCCGTTCAGCTGTATGCACTTCTTCGCCAGATATCTCTGGGCGGCGGTGCAGCTCATGGCGCAGTGCAGTAAGCTTAGTGATTTGAGCGGCTGTAAGCCTGTACATGGCGTCGTCCTCAAAATATTTCGAAAAGGCCTGCGGCACCCTGGCCGCCGCCAACACACATGGAAACCACGCCCCATTTGGCATTTCGGCGCTTCCCTTCAAGCAAAATGTGTCCCGCCATGCGGGCGCCAGACATGCCATAGGGGTGTCCGATGGCAATTGCGCCACCATTGACGTTCAACCGGTCGTTCGGCAGACCAAGATGATCCCGGCAATAAACAAGTTGTGCGGCAAAGGCCTCATTGATTTCCCACAGATCTATGTCAGCCAAACTAAGACCGGCCCGCGCAAGTAGACGCGGGATTGCAACCACTGGGCCAATACCCATTTCGGCGGGCGCAACTCCAGCTACCGCAAAACCGCGCATGGCACCAAGCGGGTGCAGATTGCGCCGCGAGGCTTCTGCGGCTTCCATGACCACCAACACCGCCGCCCCGTCAGATAATTGACTGGCGTTGCCAGCAGTTACGGTTTTGCCTGTGCCAAGTACCGGGGGCAGCGCCGCCAAGCCTTCAGCGGTGGTTGCTGGGCGGTTGCATTCATCGAGCTCAAGTTTCACTGTTTCTTCGTGGGTGCGGCCTGTGGTCTTGTCGGTAATAATTTTTGTCGCTTCGACGGGAATAATCTCATCTCCAAACAACCCTGCCTCTTGGGCGCGGGCCGTGCGCAACTGGCTTTGCAAGGCGTATTCATCCTGCGCCGAACGGCTAACGCCATAGCGATTGGCCACGACTTCTGCTGTGTCTAACATGCTCAGATAATAGTCTTTTGCGACATTGGGGGCGCTGTATCGGTACGCATTCCAATGCTCGTTTTGCACCAAAGAGATGCTTTCGAGCCCACCGGCCAACGCCACATCCACGCCTTCATTCGTAACCATATGCGTGGCGATGGAAATCGCATTCAAACCCGACGCGCATTGTCTATCCACCGTCGCCCCGGCCACGCTGTCGGGCAAATTGGCGGCCATCACAATGTGGCGGGCGACATTGACCCCAGACGAACCTTGGGTCAGCGCGGCACCAAAAATTGCCTCTTCAACCTCGTCCCCTGTCAGCTCCGCACGCGCCAACGCGGCTTGCACAGCCGGGGCGGCAAGGTTTGGTGCTTCAAGATTATTGAACGCGCCGCGATAGGCTTTGCCGATCGGTGTGCGGGCGGTTGAAACGATGACGGCTTCACGCATTTTGATTGTCCCTAAACCTTTTCTACGCCACACCAATCCGCGATAAAAAGTGCGGTGGTCTTTGTTATTTTGCGCATACTTTCTAACTCAACACGCTCATTGAACCCATGTATCGCCTCGGCGCGCGGGCCATACACCAGCGCTGGAATATCCGCGTAAAGACCAAAGAACCGCGCATCTGTGGTGGCGGTAATTGCCTCGCGAACCAATGGTTCTCCAGTGGCTGTCTGGTGGGCGCTTTCGAGCGACGCGATGGCAGCGGCAGCGTTTACGGAGCTGTCTTGTGACAGCGCATAACCCTCAGCATGAAAGCCGTGATAGACAATCTCGGGCAAGCTGTTGCGCAAAAACGCGTTGTCGCGGGCGGTCGTTAAAATCACCTGTTCGATTTCAGCTTTAGCGCTATCAATCGATTGCCCCGGGAAGATCGCCATGCGCACGTCGAACACGCTCCACGCGGGGACTGAGCTGGTCCAATCACCGCCCGCAAATTTTCCAACATTCAGGTTCAACGCGTGATCCATATGGGCGTAGTCATCGGGGCGGTTTTGCACAACGTTCCAGCGATGTTCCATGTTGTGCAAAGCTTCGATTAAGGGGAAGGCTGCCTCAATCGCATTGGAACCGCTGCCCGCATACGCCACATGCGTAGGCAGGCCTTTAAGGTGAACCTGAAACCAAATCACCCCGAGCTGGGCGGTCACCAAGTGCTCTGAAAATGGTTCGGGGATCAGCGCGGCGTCAGCAGTATAACCGCGCGCCAGACATGCCAGCGCGCCGTTGCCGGTGCATTCTTCTTCAACCACGGACTGGTAGAACACATCCGCTGCAGGGGCATAGCCGCAAGCGCGTAGCGCGTCGAGTGCAAAGAGGTTTGATACTAGTCCAGCCTTCATGTCTCCGCCGCCACGGCCATAAAGCCAACCACCAGCGATATGTGGTTCAAACGGTGGACTGTCCCACATGTCCAGTGGCCCAGCGGGCACCACATCAATATGTCCGTTCAGGATCAGTGAGCGACCTTGCTGTGTTGTTGAGCGGTGCGTGCCGACCACATTGAGCGCGTCTTTATAAGGCGCGAGAACAGGTGAAAACCCCGGAAGATGCTGAATGTCTGCAAGGCTGATTTGCCAGCGATCAATGTCATAGCCGCGCGTGGCCAGTTGATCGGCCATAAGGTTTTGGGCAGATTGCTCTTGCCCTCGCACAGATGCATGGGATGTCAGCTCAACCAGAAAATCAACCTGTCGCTCGAAAGCTTTGTCCACTTCATCAAATAGGTAGGCGTGCAAATTGTGTGTCATGATGCCCTCAAAATGCCCCCAATTCGCCGTCTGGCAGGATAAGGGGCGCACCAGTGGCTTCAATCACCTCTTTTACGGTTACCCCGACGGCCAATTCGACGAGGACGAAGCCTTTTGGACTGACATCAATCACGGCCAAATCGGTAAAGACACGCGCTACGCAGCTTGGTGCGGTTAAAGGCAACGAGCATGTAGATTTTAGCTTGGGGTTACCTGCGCGGTCAGTATGGGTGGTGAGGACAACCACCCGCCTTGCCTTTTGCGCCAGCTCAATTCCTCCGCCCACACCGGGGCTAAATTTTTCCGGGATTTTCCAATTGGCAAGGTCGCCATTTGCACCAATCTCAAACGCCCCCAGCATGGTCAGGTCAAGCCGCCCGGAGCGGACCATTGCAAAGCTAGTCGCACTGTCAAAAAAAGCGGATCCTGGCATGCTCGAGACATAAGCACCGCCCGCATCAATCAAATTGCGGTCCGCTTGATCTGACGGCAAACTGGGACCAACACCGGTCATTCCGTTTTCTGTATGCAGACAAACACACAGATCGTCTGGTAAGTGGTCAACAACCCTTGTCGGCAAGCCAATGCCCAAATTGACCACCATGCCGGGCTGGATCTCGCGCGCCGCCCGAGCAACCATGCGTACTCTAGCGTTGAACAACGGCGTATTCCTTAGACAGCGAGTTGAGTTCGACAACATGATCTACGAAAACACCAGCCACATGGATGTTGTTGGGGTCCAAGCCGCCCAGCGGCAATAGGCTTTCAGCCTCTGCAATGACGCAATCGGCAGCCATGGCCATTAAAGTGTTGAAGTTCTGTGCAGTCGCAACAAACCCCAAATTGCCGAAAGTATCGGCCCGGTCGGCGTGAACGAGCGCAACGTTAGCTCGTAAAGCGGGCTCGATGATCTGACGTTTGCCGCCGAATTCAATCTGCTGCTTGCCTTCAGCCAATTCGGTGCCGATACCTATATCGGTTAAAAAGCCGCCCAATCCGGCACCACCGGCTCGAATACGCTCAGCCAAAATTCCTTGAGCGTTGAATTCCACTGCAATTCCACCGCTATTCATCATCTCAATCGCATGATTGTTCAGGCCAAGGTGTGTCGTGATCAAGCGGCTTACTTGGCCATTTTGCAGCAAATGGTCGATACCCATGCCCGGCTCATTCGCATCATTTTTGACCACAGTCAGGTTGCATGCGCCATGGTCCACCAAAGCATGGATTAAGGTCATCGGCGTACCAGGCACACCGAACCCCCCAATCATTACCGTGTCGCCATCTCGAATTTTGGCGATGGCGGATTCCATCGAACAGGTTTTGTTGGGTAGTTTCATGCGCTCCCCACTATGGGTAAATCCGCCTCATTGGCAAAAGCATCAAGCGCGTCACGAAGGATCGCCATCATCTGGAGAATCTGTTCTTGGGTGATGATCAATGGCGGTGCAAGAAGGAAATGGTCGCCCGCCGTACCGCCGCGGGTGCGTCGAGAATAAATGATCAGGCCACGCTCGTACGCTAATTCGACAAGCCGTTCATGGGCGTTGAGTTCGACGGGGAGCGGCTCCATTGTATCTCGGTCGGCAACAAATTCGAATGCCGTTAGAAGGCCTTTGCCACGCACATCACCAATAAACGGATAAGTGTCCATAAGGGCGTGCAATTCGGCCATCAAAACAGCGCCCATTTTGGCGGCATTCTCGACCAGATTCTGCTCTTCCAGCTCTTCAAGTACAGCCAACCCAGCTGCGCATGCTAGAGGATTGCCCGCATAAGTAAAACCATGCAAGAAACCCCCAGCATCAAGAACCTTTTCAACGATACGTACACTTGAGACAATCGCCCCAAGTGGCGCGTAACCCGCGCCAAATCCTTTGGACAACGCCACAATATCAGGGGTCACCCCCCAATGTTCCGCTGCCAAGAACTTGCCCGTGCGCCCTGCGCCGGTCATCACCTCGTCATAGATCAAGAGCACACCAAACTCGTCGCAAATCTCGCGCACGCGCTGATAATAACTGTCCGGCGCGACCAACGCGCCAGTCGATGCGCCACCGACTGGCTCCATAATAAAGGCTAGTATGCTGTCCGGCCCCTCGGCCAAGATTTTATCGCGCAAAAGCTCTGCGTATTTCAGTCCGCGCGCTTCTTCGGTCAAATTGTCACGATCCAGATAGGTGGCCGGGGCCGCAATTTTGGGCATGCCTTGCATCATTGGGGCGAAAGGCTCACGCAAAGGGTCATAACCTGTCAGGTCTAAGGCCCCTAGGGTGCAGCCGTGGTACGATGGAAAGCGAGAAATAACCTTATACCGGCTCGTATTCGACGTCGCCAACGCATATTGTCGTGCGAGTTTTATCGCAGTTTCCACCGCTTCTGATCCGCCGGAAACAAAGAACACGCGGTCCAACCCCTCGGGCGTCATCGCAACCGTCTTTGCCGCGAGATTTTCAGACGGATGTGTGCGGAAATGCAGTCGATAGCCAAATGTAGCTTTATCCATCTGCGCTTTTATTTTTGCCAATACGCGCGGGTTTGAGTGGCCAATATTGGACACCATCGCACCTGACGATCCGTCAATGTATCGTTTGCCGCTCTCATCAAATAGATAAATCCCTTCGCCGCGATCCAAAAAGGGGCGCGGATTGCGGGATTGATAAAAAAGATAGGAAGGCACGTCGTTCATTTTGCACCTTCAAGATGTTTTCGAAGGAATTCACGTGTGCGTTTCTGCTTTGGATTCTTGAAGATCACCTCAGGTGGGCCCTCTTCAACAACGACCCCTTGGTCCATAAACAAAACACGGTCGCATACGGACGCTGCAAAATCCATTTCGTGGGTCACGATGATCATTGTCATGTGCTTTTCAGCAAGCTTTTTCATGACCAGATTCACTTCTTCCACCAGTTCTGGATCCAGAGCCGAGGTTGCCTCATCAAACAGCATTAGCTTGGGATTCATCGCCAATGCCCGAGCAATAGCGACGCGCTGTTTTTGTCCACCAGAGAGCCGCGACGGATAATAGTCGATCCGATCCAGCAGCCCGACCTCGTTAAGCTGTTCTTCCGCGAGCTTGTTTGCCTCCGCTTTGGAGAGCTTTTTAAGCATCATGGGTGCCAAGGTGACATTTTCGCGGGCCGTCATATGTGGAAACAGGTTGAAATGTTGAAACACCATCCCCAATTGCTGGCGCATTTCATTGATGTGCTTTTCGTACTTGCGGTGGGGCAGTTTTTTATTCACCTGTACGCCGTCAAGCCAGATCTCACCGCCGGTCAATGGATCAAGATCATTGATCGCCCGCAACAGGGTAGATTTACCCGACCCAGAAGAGCCGATGATGCCAACAATTTGACCGCGTTCCACGGTTAGGCTGATGTCTTTGAGAACCTCTAAGTCACCAAATGATTTCTGGGCGTGGCGGATTTCGACGAATTTTGTCTGATCGTTCATGGTGGCCTTCTAACTCAGCGGGAGGATGAAATGCGGCGTTCAATGCGGCGCTGCACCCATTCCATACCCAGGTTGATGGTGTAATAAAGCGCGGCGGCAAGCAGGTAGAACTCAAATGGTCGGTAGGTTTTACCGATCATGCGCTGAGCTGATAGCGTAAGTTCACTCACCCCAATCACCGAGACGAGCGCGCTGTCTTTAAGCAGTGCAATCATATTGTTGCCAATCGGCGGAATGACAGCCCGTACAGCCTGAGGAATGACCACTTTGCGCAAGGCCTGCCCGCGGCCCAATCCCAATGTGCGAGCTGCTTCCATTTGGCCTTTATCCACGGCAAGGATCGCCGTCTGTATCAGTTCAGAATTATAGACAGCGAAATGCAATCCAAGCCCGATAATGCCAGCCACAAAAGCTGGCAGGTCAATTCCTATTTGCACCAACCCGAAATAGATTAGGAAAAGTTGCAACAAAAGCGGCGTGCCCATGAACATCCATTCGATCAGGCGAAAGGGTTGCCGGACCAGCCATGGCGCATAGAGTGCGATCACCGCAAAAACGATGCCGCCAACAAAGCTTAGTAGTGAAGCTGCCAGCGTAATGCCGATGGTCCACAGACTTCCCAGCAACAATACATCCATGTATTTTGGAAGAATCGAAAAATCGAGCCCCATCTGTTTATCCTTTCCCGGTTATGTGATCTGCACTTTGCGGTCCAACCAAGTGACACCTCGGCCGGTAACATAAATGATGATCATGTAGAGAATGCCTGCGAGCAGGAACATTTCAAAAGGCTTGTAGGTCGAGCCGATATAGCGTTGCGCGGTGTAGGTCAGTTCAACAACCGAAATCGCCGCCACAAGCGCGGTTGCTTTAATGAGAGCGTTAATATTGACGCCAAGCGGGCGGACCATCAGCCGTGCTGACTGCGGTAGGATCACTTTGTACATCGCCTGCCATTGGCTAAGTCCAAGTGTTCGGGCTGCCTCGGCCTGACCCCGGTCAATAGAGATGATAGCGCCGCGGATCGTCTCCGTCATATAGGCGCCTGCATTGATCCCAAGACCAATAACGCCAGCCTGAAACGCATCTAGTTGGATGCCAATTTGCGGGCCACCGAAATATAAGATGAAAAGCTGAATTAGCGCAGGAGTGCCGCGAAATACACTGACATATGCCGTTCCGATAAATCGAAACGCTGCAAAGCGAGATAATCGCGCAAATGTGCCTAATGCTCCACAGATCAACCCCAGAATAGCGGTGAGAACCGACAGAATGATGGTCACCCATGCCGCCTCAACAAAAAATGGGTAGACCTTTTGCATCAGCTCAAAATCCATAACCTATCCTTTCGTTGACCGCTGCGAGTGGGATTTTTCCCGTCGCTCAATCTGTAAAACTCGTAGCCGAACCGACATAATCTTCTCAAAGAGTAGTCTGTTTGGGAACATTGTCACTGGTGAAGAGTATGCGTTACGTTTGTTGCGCAAAATGACAGTGGCCAAATGGTGACGTAACAAATATTCAAGAATTGTCCCGCCACCAATGGCGACGGGACAATTATGCATGGGCCGTTAGCGGATATCCGCACCAATCCATTTTTCGGCAAGTTCCAGATATGTGCCGTCTTCCATCATGGAATCAAGCGCCTTTTGCATTTCAGCAGCCAGCTCTGGGCTTCCTTCACGGATGGCAATGCCTGCACCAAATGGCGCGGTGTCCGGATCGTCAAACATTGCAAACGCTTGACCTTTTGCGGTCATAGCAAGTATGGCAGCAATTGAATCATTCACAATGGCATCCACGCGGCCATTTTCCAGTTCAAGCAGCAACTCAGGCAAGCCTTTGTAGGTGCTGATATTGTAACCCTTGGCGCGCGCCCAATCTTCGTGCGTTTCACCAAGTGTCAGCCCAACTTTTTTACCTTCCAGATCGGCAAGGCTCTTAATATTTGAGCCAGGCTTGGTGAAGATAGCCCGTTTGTCCGCATAGTATGGGCCAACGAAATCCACGACTTCATCACGTTCACTCGTGATGGTCATCGACCCAACGATCGCGTCATATTTGTTGGCCAAAAGCCCCCCAATAATGCCATCCCATGCTGTGGTCACGATTTCCGCTTCCAAACCCATACGCCGGGCTATTTCGGTCCCGATTGCTGGATCAAAGCCAACAACCTGATTCTCATCGTTCACGAAATTGAACGGAGGGTATGCGCCAGACATTGCGATGCGAATGACACCTTTTTCTTTCAAAATGTCCAGTTCTTCTGCAACGACGGGGGTCATCCCCATAGCAGCAAAGCCAACAGCGGCAACTGCAAATTTCAAAAAAGTACGACGAACGGTCATGTTTTCTCTCCCTTGTTGATTTCGCACCAGATGGGATTTGCCCCACGGATGCGTCGAATTCCAGAAAAGACACTTGCATGACACGAGATATTGCGCAAATAAATATACAACATCTTTAATATAGGTAAAATTTATGCATAACCCGTCCCATCATCGTTTCCCTTGGAACTTGGACTGGAACCTGCTGCGCACCTTCATGGTCGTGGTCGAGCAGCGTGGGATATCTAAAGCCGCAGACTTTTTGGGTCTGAAACAACCAACCATTTCGTTCGCGCTCAAGCGACTCGAGCGCGCCACAGAACAAATTTTGATTATTCGCAAGCCCAACGAATTCACCGTAACCCGGGCCGGACAAATTCTATACGCAGAGTGCGCGACAATTTTCGGCGCGGTGTCCCAGCTCCCCTCGCTAATGGATGCAGATAACAAAGAGTTGCGCGGACATCTATCAATTGCCATCACGAGCCATGTCATCTCCAAACACTTCGATGATTTTTTAGATCGATTCTCAAACGCGCACCCAAACGTTACCTACTCGTTTTCGGTCAGTGAAAGCGATGAGGTTGAGACGGTGATCGCGCAAAATCGCGCAAGCTTTGGCATTTGTTTGCTATCCAAATTGCCCAAAAGCTTGGATGCGTTGATCATTTATCGCGAATATTTTGGCCTATATTGTGGGGCGCGCCACCCACTTTTCAAGGCGCCAGTTATTCACCCCAAAGAGCTTGCGGGGGAACCCTTCGTTGCCTTTCAAACCGAAGCAGAAGGCGGCCCACTTGAGGCAATCTCTTTGTTGCGGGCACGGTTGGGACTCGCAAATACTTGGCGCGGCGTTTCGTCTAGTCTCAATGAAATCCGACGGATGATCATGTCAAACATCGGGATCGGTGCGCTGCCTATCCATGTTGCGGAACAAGATGTAGCCGCTGGGCATATTCGTCAATTGCCGCCATATGAAGATCTGCCGATGATCGATATTTACTTGATCAGCAACCCCACGCGGCGCAAATCAGATGCCGAGGCAATCTTTTTGACAGCAGTTGAGAAGGAGTTTTCTGCAATTGACATTTCAGAGCGCACATATGGTCCAACCGAAATCTGACCTATCCTTGCTAGGGTCTGAACTCAAAGCTATGGTGCACCCGACGAGATTCGAACTCATGACCTCTGCCTTCGGAGGGCAGCGCTCTATCCAGCTGAGCTACGGGTGCGTCTGCAAGAAGCAATTGCTGCTTCGTGAAACTGGCGCGAACTTAACCGAACCGCACGCGCTTCACAATGGGGATTTGTGCAAAAAAATCGGCTTTGACAGCACACAAAGCGGTTTGTTCATCTCGACCATGAATACTTTTCTGTTTAGGTACATTAAGCACATCAAAACAAACCACGAAAACAGGACATCAAGCAGCTATGACCACGGCGCGCCAAACGCAGACCGATCAGATCGGCAATCACAATCAAGCAATATTTGTGATTGGGGTGAGCGGCACGGGCAAGTCAACAATCGCCAAGGCATTATCGGACGCTATTGACGGTAATTTTCTGGATGCGGATGATTTCCATTCGGCTGACAATGTTGCATCAATGGCATCCGGTGTGCCGCTAACCGATGACATGCGGGCAGGGTGGTTGCAGGATGTTTGCGATGCGACATTGGCGCAAAATACCAACACAACGGTTGCATGCTCGGCCCTAAAGAAAATCTATCGCGACGCCATAAGAGCGCGTGTGGCCAATTGCAGATTTGTATTTTTGGATGTAAATACACAAGTGCTTGCCCAACGCATTGCAAGTAGAACAGCGCACTATATGCCTGTTGGTTTGCTCGCAAGCCAATTGCAAACGCTGCAATTGCCCGCACCAGACGAAACTGACATTGTGACAATTGACGGGACGTTGCCCATCAAAGCCATAATTCAAAAAGCCATAGTTTGGCACCAGCTTAGAGTTTGACGCCAACTCAATCCCCCATAGACCCAACTTGCTGATCCGATTAGATTGAACGACAAAACCGTTTTGATTCACGAGTGCTCTTAAGGGGATAAACATGCATTTGCTGTTGGTAGATGGCTCGACCTACATTTTTCGCGCCTATCATGGCTTGCCGCCACTTACCCGCAAATCCGATGGGTTGCCGGTTGGGGCCGTATCCGGCTTTTGCAATATGCTCTATAAGCTGACGCTGGATTTTGAAGCCGAGGAGATGGAAACGCCGACCCATATGGCGGTGATCTTTGACCATTCTGGCAAAACATTTCGCAATGAATTCTACCCTGAATATAAAGCGCATCGCCCGCCTGCGCCCGAAGATTTGGTGCCCCAATTTCCGCTGACCAGAGAGGCAACCCGTGCCTTTTCGATTTCTTCGGTTGAACAAAAAGGTTTTGAAGCGGATGACTTGATCGCCACTTATGCGCGTCAGGCGGAAGCCAAGGGCATGAATGTGACCATTGTTTCGTCCGACAAAGATCTGATGCAATTGGTCACAGATAAAATCTCCATGCTCGATACCATGAAAAACAAGTGGATCCGCGCAGAAGAAGTCTTTGAAAAGTTCGGCGTCGCCCCAAACAAGGTGATCGATATTCAATCGCTCGCCGGTGATAGCGTCGACAACGTGCCCGGTGTGCCCGGCATTGGCATAAAAACCGCAGCGCAACTGATCGCCGAATATGGTGACCTTGATACGCTTTTGGCCCGCGCTGGTGAGATCAAGCAAAACAAACGCCGAGAGAATCTGATCGAATTTGCCGACCAAGCGCGGGTGTCGCGTGATTTGGTGACGCTAAAAATCGACGTGCCGGTTGACGTGCAACTGGACGATTTTGTGCGCCAGCCGCTCGATGCAACACTGATTATTCCGTTCCTTAAAGCGATGGAATTCACCACCATCACCAAACGCGTCGCCGCCGCCATTGATGCAGATGCCGACGCGATTGATGCTGACGCATCGCTTGCGCCAGAACCTGCCCCTGAAGGCGCTGCCGCACCCACAACTGATGCGGGGGAAAACACGCCCTTGGCCCTGGCACAAAAAGTTGCGCTGGAACTTTGTGGGCTGCCGGTTGAACATGAGAAATATGAAATCGTGCGCATCATGGACGCGCTTGATGCTTGGATCGATAGGATCAAAGGCAAGGGTTATGTGGCTGTCGACACAGAAACAACCGGGCTCGACAATCAGCAAGCTGATTTGGTCGGCATTTGCCTGTCCACCGAAGTGGGCAATGGCTGTTACATTCCGCTCATTCACAAATCGGGTGAAGATGATTTGTTGGGTGGCGGCATGGCGCCGGACCAATTGCCAACCAAAGATGTCATCGCCAAACTCAAGCCCGTTTTTGAAGATCAGTCGATCCTCAAAATTGGTCAAAACATGAAATATGATATGGGCTTGTTGATGCGTTACGGCATTAATATGACCCCAATCGACGACACCATGTTGATGTCCTATGCAACCGATGGCGCGCGCAACAACGGCATGGATGCGCTAAGCGAAAAATGGCTCGACCACAAGCCGATAAAGTTTACCGATCTTGTTGGCACGGGTAAAAAACAAAAGACATTTGACCAAATTCCGATTGAGGATGCGGCCAAATATGCCGCAGAAGATGCAGACATTACGTTGCGATTGTGGAAGGTCCTAAAGCCACATATGGTGGCACAAAAAGCCGTCACGCTTTATGAAACCACAGAACGACCTTTGGTGCCTGTTCTGGCCCGCATGGAAGCGCGCGGTATTCATGTGGATCGGCAAATCTTGGCCCGACTGTCTGGTGATTTTGCGCAACGGGCCGCTGGTTTGGAAGCCGAAATTCACGAGCTGGCGGGCGAGCGGTTTAATGTGGGCTCACCCAAACAGTTGGGCGAAATCTTATTTGACAAAATGGGATTACCCGGCGGCAAAAAAACCAAAACCGGCGCGTGGCAAACCGGCGCTGGTGTGCTTGAGGATATGGCCATCGAAGGCAACGATCTTGCCAAATGTATTTTGGAATGGCGCGGCCTGTCCAAACTGAAATCAACCTACACAGATGCGCTCCCGACTTTTGTTAATCCAAATACAGGACGCGTACACACGTCGTATGCGCAAGCAGCGGTGGCAACTGGACGGCTGTCGTCGTCAGACCCAAACTTGCAAAACATTCCGGTGCGCACCGAAGACGGTCGAAAAATTCGCACAGCCTTTGTGGCAGGGTCGGGAAAGAAGTTGATTTCTGCCGATTATAGCCAGATCGAGTTGCGGGTGCTGGCGCACATTGCGGACATTCCTGAATTGAAAAAGGCTTTTGCGGATGGTTTGGATATTCACGCCATGACCGCATCTGAAATGTTCAACGTGCCGATTGAGGGCATGGACCCATCGGTACGACGTCGCGCCAAAGCCATCAATTTCGGCATCATCTATGGCATCTCAGCGTTCGGCCTCGCCAATCAGTTGGGCATTTCGCGCACAGAAGCCGGGGACTATATCAAGACCTATTTCGAACGCTTCCCCGGCATCAAAGACTATATGGAAGTCACCAAAAAATTCGTGCATGACAAAGGCTATGTGCAAACAATGTTCGGCCGCAAAGCCTTCTTCCCAGACATCAACACCAAAAATGCGGGCCATCGCTCATTCTATGAACGAGCCGCCATCAACGCGCCCATCCAAGGGTCAGCAGCAGACATCATCCGCCGCGCGATGATCCAAATGGAAGGCGTTTTAGAAGCGAAAAACGTCCCCGCCGAAATGTTATTGCAAGTGCATGACGAATTGATTTTTGAAGTGCCAGAAGGTGAAGCAGAAGCGGCGATCCCAGTGATTTCCCAAGTCATGATCGACGCGCCAATGCCCGCTATTTCCATGTCAGTGCCCTTGCAGGTGGATGCCCGCGCTGCGAACAATTGGAACGATGCGCATTAGATGTTTCGTTGACAAATCTGTGCGAAAAACGTATAAATTTTGTATTCCATCTGTAGGACTAGTCCGCAGATTGCAGGGCCCCGTAAGGGGCCTTTGCCTTTTTTGAGGTGGTTTTTTGAAAACAGCAATATTCATTGATGGATTCAACTTATATTATGGTTGCTTAAAAGGTTCAGCTTTCAAGTGGCTCGACTTGATGAAGCTTTTTCAGAATGTACTTATGCCGACCAATGAGATTGTCGATATTCACTATTTCACGGCTCAAATAAAACCAAAACCCGCAGATCCACAGGCACCTCAAAGGCAGCAGGCATATATCCGGGCATTGATGGCCACAACACCTGAGCTGCACGTTCATTATGGTCACTTTTTGAGACACAAAGTTCGAATGGAAAATGCGGCACCACCCCCCAACACGTTGGAAGTGATGAAAACGGAAGAAAAGGGATCTGATGTCAATCTAGCGGTAAACTTGCTAAATTCGGCGTGGCTGGATCATTTTGACTGCGCAGTTGTTGTTTCGAATGATAGCGACATGGCAGAAGGAATGAGGCTGGTAAAGCAGCACCACCCAAAGAAACTTCTGGGCTTGGTTACACCGGGGCGTTCTAAAACGTCACAGGAGTTGAGAAAACACGCTGATTTTGTTCGTACGATTAGATCGAGCGCACTCAGGAGGTCTCAACTACCTTTAACTATCAAAGGTACTAATCTAAAGAAGCCAAGGACTTGGTAGCTCACTTTGCCCATCCTTGAAAAACTCGACCGACCGCTCCTTTGTTACACTGGGATTGAAACAGATCTGATTTTCAATCAGGGCGTTGATTTGCCCGGATTTGCGACCTTTCCTCTGCTGGAAACGGACGAGGGGCGGGCGCTTTTGGCCACATCTTACATGGCGCAGGTTGATCTGGCGCGCGAGCTTGGCTGCGGTGTGATGTTTGAAAGCGTCACATGGGTCGCCAACAAAGATCGGGCTGCGCGGCTTGGACATGGGCCAAAGCTTCTCGAACAAATCAATATTGATGCCATCGATTTTATGCGTGACTTAAGCGATAATGTCGGCGACGTGCCGATTGTTTTGAGTGCACAAGTTGGACCACGTGGTGACGGGTACTTGCCCGAAAGTCACATGGATGACGAGGAAGCCGAGCACTATCATAGCGTGCAAATTGCGCAGTTGGCAAAAGCCAAACCAGACATTGTGAGCGCGTTCACCATCTCTTATCCAGAGGAAGCGATGGGCATCGTTCGCGCGGCCCAAAAACACGAATTGCCCATCGCCATTTCATTCACCGTTGAGACTGACGGCCTATTGCCGACGGGCATGCCCTTGGGGGAGGCGCTTGACGCGGTCGATGCGGCGACCGAAAATTATGCGGAATACTTTTTGATCAATTGCGCGCACCCGGAGCATTTTTTACCCAACTTGGATGACAGTCCCTGGATTAAGCGATTGGCGGGTGTGGTGGTCAATGCGTCGCGCTGTTCGCATGCAGAACTGGATAAATCCACAGAACTTGACGATGGTGACCCAAAAGAACTGGGGGCCTATATGGGGCTGATCAAAAACACCTATCCGCACATGAAGATTTTTGGTGGCTGTTGCGGCACCGACATGCGGCATATGCGCGAAATTGCCCAGGCTGTAATATAAGCAACTTCAATTACCATTTTACGCCCTTGGGCCAACCTGCGCCCGGAAGGTTGTTGGTGTATCTGAAAAGCTTTGTGGATGCGCTGCGCAATTGTTGACCTAGTTTTGTCCAAATCTTCGCCTATCGGTTTGTCACGCCCACACTCAAATAGTAACAGGCATCCAATATGCGACATCCGCTATGCATCATCAGTCTCGCGTTTTTCGGCCTAGCTGCGGCAAGTGGCATTGCGGAAAGCACCTTTTATGGTGGGGTCGACGAAAACAACGTCCTGCAAGAGAGTCTATTCCTGCCGCTGACTTTTATTTTCGCGGCAGGTGGAATTGTGTTTTTGGCCATGTTTGGATTACGAAAACTGCTCAAAAAATAATGAGACGACAAACAACGACCTAGATGTCTTGTTCATACAAATACATGGTTTGACCTTTTAGCCCGATAGCACGGTAAAAGCTGTTGCCTTCATGATTGTCAGTTTCTGTGGCCACCCAAAAGCTAACGCAACCTTCGGCTTTGGCCCAATCTGTAAGCGCTTCAAACAGTGCTTTTGCTATCCCTTTTCGCTTTTGCTCAGGGGCAACGCCCAAATTATCCACATAGAGATGCGGCGGTTCGTCGGGCTGAAAATGGATCATGCCGCGGATTTGCCCAACCACTTGATCATCAACAACCGCCACAATCAGCTTGTGATTGCTTTGCGCCAAATAGGCGTCCAGCTGTGGCGCGGCGATACCATAATCAAAAACATCATCAGTAACATTGGTCAAAAGCGCTTTATTGTTCGGGGTGATTTCAACAATATTCACTGTCATCGTTAAATCCTGTCAAAACAAAGCTACCTTGGGTCAAGCTCCAGTTTTCGGCGCGCCAATTGGGGTTGCAAGACAAGATATAGCGCTGAGATGGCAAAGCAATATGCGGCATAGAACCAACTTTGCGTTTCAAGGTTGATGCCTGCATCAATAAACGCGCCAGAAATTCCAGGGCCTGCCGCCGACGCGAAAACCATACCGGCAATCGCAAGCGAGCGAACAGCTCCTATGTGGGTTGTGCCATACATTTCAGCCCAAAGTGCGCCGATCACTGACGGGGTCATGCCAGTACCCATCGCCAATACCGTAAGGAAAACGGGTATTGTCCAAACGCTATCAAAGTTCGCCATGATGAGGCAGGCGACGCCCACAGGTAGCAAAAATACCGGCAGCAACTTATAGGCGTTAAACCTGTCCACAAGAAAGCCGGACAGGATCGACACTAAAACGCCGGTAATCGCCATGATGGGGAACCAAGCGGTGTAGGTTGTAACGTCCCATCCTTTAACGCCCACCAAGTGCGCTTGATGGAAAAAATATAGTGTACCCAAAGCTGGCAGCGTCATCGCACCAAGTATGAGCAACCAGAACAAAGGATCACGCAATACTGTGCTGCGCGTCCAGTGCGCACCCGTCAAAGCCGTCGTTTCAGCACTGTCCGGGTTAACGTCGCCGCGCGCCTTGGCTTTTTTGCCATCCGGTGGATCACGCAAAAACACAAGCACCAACGGCAGCATCACAATGATCAGAAACGCTGCAACAATGGCCCAAACATCGCGCCAACTGAGGCTGATCAGCGCCGTGGTGACGATAAAGGGCAACATGGCTTCACCCGCCGTATAGCCCATTTGCGAAAAGGCAAGCGCCCGCCCCCTAAATCGGTTGAACCAACGCGACATGGCGGTTTGCGCGATGTGCGGCAACATGCCTTGTCCGAAAAACCGCATCCCAAACAAAACCAAACATAAGACGACCCAGTTATTCACAAATGACATTGCTAACGCGGTCAGCGCCAACCCAACAAGGCAAATGACGCCCAAAAACCGGGGTGAATATTTGTCGGTAACATTGCCAATAAACGCGATTAGAACAGCACTGAACAGCGTTGCAAGTGTATAAAGCCCGGCGAACTGGCCGTCGGTAAGCTCAAAATAGGCCCGAATTTCGCGGTTAAACTGCGCGATAAACAACGTTTGCCCGCCCATCGAGGCGAAGGTCATCATAAAACCGGCGCCGATCCACTGCCATTGGCGTGACGACAATTCAGATAGCGGCGGGCTAGGCGACACGAGAGACATAATCAAACCTTTTGGGAGCACGCGTAGACAAAAAGCGGCGTATGGCTGAGCGGAGAATGGGGCGAATTGCACCAAGTATTGAATTGGTACGCCCTATTTAGAGAGCTGCCAAGCCCTAGAGTAGCTCCACGATTGCGCAAAAATTAAAGAAAAAGGTTGCGCAAATGCCACCATTTCCTATCAATTAACGAAATGTAAAAAAATGTGGTTAACCATGACTTAACAACGGGCTGGCTTCGCGTTAAAACAAAAACTATGTTGCAGCCAGCCGGTCGGGTTGGGGAATTTGGGATTTTGCTTGTGGTACGACTTTTAAAGCAATTCGGGTTGGCTTGTGCACTTGTGCTCCTTGCTGCATTGCCTGCTGCCGCTGAGCAGCAATCAACCCACCTCACACCACAATTGCTTTCCACTTATGCAAAAACCAAATTCACCCCGACCGCTGAAAAATTGAAAATAGCTCAAGCCGAAAAAGACTGCCTCACAAAAGCAGTTTACCATGAAGCACGGGGCGAACCCGAAGCTGGGCAATGGGCCGTAGCGCAGGTCATTCTTAACCGTGTCAAGTACGCCAAATACCCAAATACGGTTTGTGGTGTGGTTTATCAGAACGCGGACAAGCCCAATCGGTGCCAATTTTCGTTTGCCTGTGACGGCAAGTCGGATGTGGGCGGCAACGGCAACCGCATCGTTCGGGTCAGCTGGGTCAAAGCGGGCTTGATTGCAAATTATGCATACAAGCAATTCCAGCAGCAAAAGTCTGTAAATTTGTTGCCCGATACTACGTTATTTTATCATGCCAAGCGCGTTCAACCCAAATGGGCGTCTGCCTATCAAGAAGTTAAGCAAATCGGCGAACATATTTTCTATACACCACTCTGATCGGCTGCTAACTTTTCACTATAAATTGTTGAAAGGCCTGTAGTTATGTCCAACATTCAAAACCTTGAGCTTTGTTGGCAAGTTGAAGCCGCATGCGCTGCCGCATGGCCCGCGGAACAAATACAATCATGCCAAGGTTTTGAGTTTCGCCAAACCGTTGGCACCAAATCGCGACGTATTAATTCGGTAAATCCGACTTTCCAGCATCAACCCGTTGATGCCAAATTGCTTGATGCGGCAACAAATTTTTATGCAGCATGTGATCAAAACACCGTGTTTCGTGTGCCAGAAATGATCAGCGAACTCGACAATATTCTGGACTTAAATCATTTTGATGAAGCTCAGGCGCGCACCAAAACGCTGCTTGCCCCAACAATGTCTGGGTTTGAATGGCAGCAAGATGTGCAAATCACGACGCACCCAGAAGATCGATGGCTGCAATTTGCGCTGGAACGGGCGGATTTCTCAGCGGACAGTCATGTGTGGTTCCGCCAAGCATTGCTCAATATCGGTTACCCCATTTTGTTCGCACATATCGAAGAAGACCAAGAACTTGCCGCTATTGCGTACGCTGTGGTGATTGGCGACATCGCAATTGTTGAATCAGTAGAAACAGCGCCAAAGTTTCGCCGTCAGGGCCGTGCCGCCAAACTGTTGTCCAGTTTGCTTGCCAAATGCAAAAGGTTGGGTGCCACCAAAGCCGCATTGCAAGTGGTGGCACAAAACACCGCTGCGCGCGCTCTTTACAAAAAACTTGGCTTTTCGACAGAGCTATATGACTACCATTATCGGACCAAACCAATAAAATAGGAACTAGCGCAAACACCTATTGGCAAAGCTAGCCATCGCCCCACCCAAATATTCTGTGAAGCCGGGCGCTAACGCTTCGTACCGTGCAATGAAATCGGGGTGGCTTTGATACATTTGCGACAGCCCGATGTACGAAGGATGGTCTGGTTGTCTGCCCCACCATTTTGCCACCCAATTGCGGTGGCGTGTTATCGCTTCGTCCAAAGCTGGGTCATCGCAAGCAATGCCACCCTGTAGCGCAAGTATTATTTCGCTCTCTATGTCCTGAAGCTCTGCCATCCGCTGGGCGATCAGCTGTTCCCTGCCGCCAACCGCGTCGGTTTCAATCTTGGTGCGGGCCGCGTCGATGCTCTGTTTCATATCCCGCCCATGATTATCAATCAGCCATTGCTCATGCTCGTGTTGCTTTTCTTCAGAAAAGCCTTTGTAAAGATCTTCCACTTTCATCTTCTCATTCCCCAATAACTCATCGATTGTGCGGTCAATCGTATTAATGAGTTGGTTTTGGCGACGCGCTTGCATTTGCAATTGTTTCTTGTGCTCAATCAGCACCTGGGCACGTTCAGCTTCGGAGTTTTTCAGCGCTTTGGCGATATTGCTCAAACTCAATCCCATGTCCTTAAAGAACAGAATTTGTTGTAATTTCACCAATTCATCGCGCGTGTAGTACCGATAGCTATTTTCGCCAATGTAGGCAGGTTCAAGCAAGCCGATTTGGTCGTAATGGTGCAGCGTGCGCACAGAAACGCCCGCCATTTGTGCAACCTGTTTAACCCTATAGCTAAGCATAACCCTTTTCCTTCCGCTGAAAAGAGAAATAGCCCCTTACGCAACGTCAGGGTCAAGCCACAAATTTGAGAAAATAGAGATGAGTTTTTGCGGGCCTATCTAGCGTCGCTTTAAGCCAATCGCGATTGACATCACAATGCCAGCAGCAGTCCAAAGGGCGATATTTTGAAGAATGAATTCTATGTCGATCGGCCGATCAAGAACAAACACGCTGGCCAGCCCAAAAAGAACGCCAGTAAAAACGGCCCAAAATGCCCCAAATGCCCAGTCTGCTCGTGCCAAAACGCTCATAATAATACCTCTAAAAATACGCTGCCGCATTATGGTTAACAAACCAAAAACGGCGAAATACAATATACTGTTAAATGACTAGCAGAATGGGGAGGTCATGTCGACAAAAAATGGTGCGAGCCGGGGGCGTACCCCCAAGCTCTGAGTATGAAATAGTTAGTTCTACTTAGCCCTAAGCCGCATTGCTCAGGCTTGGTCCTGCATCTGCCAATTCTTCAGCACTTGCCCCAAATTTTGCAAAATTGTCTTCGAACAACTTGACCAATTTGGCGGCTTGCTCGTCATAGGCATTGCCATCTTCCCAAGTGGTGCGTGGCTCAAGCAGGCCAGCATCGATGCCCTCCACTATGGTGGGGACTTCAAAGCCAAATATGGGGTCAACGCGCATCGGTGTGTTGATCAACTCGCCAGACAAGGCGCTTGTCAGCAACGTGCGGGTGTCTTTGATTGATATGCGCTCACCAACCCCATAAGGGCCACCGGTCCAACCCGTGTTCAGCAACCAACATTCGGCAAGGCTTTCGCCAAGTTGCTTTTTCAACATTTTGCCATAAACGCTGGGATGCAGCGACATAAAGGGTGCGCCAAAGCAGGCTGAAAATGTTGCTTGTGGCTCGGTAATGCCACGCTCGGTGCCTGCCACCTTGGCCGTGTAACCCGATAAGAAGTGGTAAATCGCTTGGTCAGGTGTCAGCCTTGCAATAGGCGGTAAAACGCCAAATGCATCAGCGGTGAGCAAAATCACAGACTTTGGCGTCGGCCCTATGCCCGTGCGGCTCACATTGTCCAAAGCGGTTAATGGGTATGCGGCGCGGGTGTTTTCAGTTTTTGACCCATCGTTGAAATCTGGCTTCAAGGTTTCTTCGTCAAGCACCACATTTTCAAGCACAGTGCCGAAACGCTCGGTGGCACCAAAAATTTCAGGCTCCGCATTGCGTGACAATTTAATGGTTTTGGCGTAGCAGCCGCCTTCAAGGTTAAACACCCCATCGGCATGCCAGCCATGTTCATCATCGCCAATCAAAGTGCGCTCAGGATCTGTCGACAAAGTCGTTTTGCCCGTTCCTGACAGGCCAAAAAATAGCGCGGTGTCACCATCTTTGCCGATATTAGCAGAGCAATGCATCGGCAAAACGCCTCTTTGGGGCGCGTGAAAGTTGAACAATGAGAACACAGATTTTTTGATTTCACCAGCATAGGCTGTACCGCATATGAGCACCATATTGCGGCTAAAATCCAAAAGAATAGCTGTTTCTGACCGTGTGCCATGGCGCGCTGGATCTGCCTTAAAGCTTGGCAAATGGACAATCGTCACGTTTGATTCAAAGTTACCCAAAGCGGCGAGCGCCGGGCGGATCAGCAAATTGCGAATGAATAAGGCATGCCAAGCGTTCTCAGTGAAAACTTCGACGTTCAACTGATGCGAGACGTCAGCACCCGCGTAAAGCTGCTGCACAAATAATTCTTTGTCTTTTGCAGCGTCCAGCATGTCGCCAAGCAGTAAATCAAACTGTTCTGTTGACGCAGCTTTTGCATTGTCCCACCACACGGTGTCATGGGTTAGCGCGTCATCAACAATATATTTGTCTTGCGCTGAGCGGCCAGTATGTTGACCGGTGTCGGCAACCAACGCGCCATCGGCGCTAAATACAACTTCATCGCGCTTTACCGCAAGCGATGCCAAAACAGGCGCCTTGTCATTGTAAGAAAGCGATTTTGCATTCGCTTGAATGGTCTGATTAATTTCCCGCCGTGTGATGGTGCTCATCGGGCTGATCCTGCTGTCATTCGTGAAACATGCCGAAATAAGGAGAAATTTTCCTGTTCGGTCAAAAGAACCTAGGGTTTTTATCCGCAAATTTCCATCTGGCGATAGGTCGTACGACCTTTGTCTAACCCAGCTAAATGTATAAAATATATGGTAAATTTTACAGATTCGCTCACATGATGTACATGTGTCAAATGTGGTAACTTGTCTTGCATATCGATGTATGGGGAAAGTTAATCAGTCTAACAGGTCACAATTTGTGCGCAATTGTCGGTGCAATGAACAAGCAATGTTGATTTTTCATTTGCCGCCAATCATATATGATGTGGCCGGAAGGAATAAATATGCCAAAAATCGCTCTTGTTGATGATGACCAAAACATTCTCGCCTCGGTTGCCATGACCTTGCAGGCAGAAGGATACCAAGTCAGCACCTATACCGATGGCGCATCCGGCCTTGAAGGGCTAACCTCTGACATGCCGGATTTGGCGATCTTGGACATCAAAATGCCCCGTATGGATGGCATGGAATTGTTGCGACGCCTGCGGCAGAAATCGGATATTCCGGTGATCTTTTTGACCTCTAAAGATGATGAGATTGACGAGTTGTTTGGCCTTAAAATGGGCGCCGACGATTTCATCACTAAACCGTTCTCGCAGCGTTTGCTGGTCGAGCGGGTGAAGGCAATTTTGCGTCGCGGGCAAGCGCGCCCGGAAGGCAACAGCCAAAACTCAGACGGCTCGCCCTCCAAGTCAGTGCTTGAACGCGGTCGGCTCGCCATGGATCAAGAACGCCACACGTCAACCTGGGACGCAAAGAATGTGACGCTGACTGTGACGGAGTTTTTAATTCTTTTTGCACTCGCCCAACGTCCCGGTGTCGTAAAAAGCCGCGACAGCTTGATGGATGCAGCTTATGACGATCAAGTTTACGTGGATGACCGCACCATCGACAGTCACATTAAACGTCTACGCAAGAAATTCCGTGTCGTTGATGCTGAATTTGACATGATTGAGACATTGTACGGCGTTGGTTATCGCTTTAAGGAGCAATAGGCATTTTGACCCCAGAGAGGGCCTCCTCCCATTCCACAACGGAACAACCGGAAAAACTGCAAGATGCGGCGACCGGAAAAAAAGCGTCTGGGCGCCCTAAATCTGTGATTTCCACATTGCTGCACCCGTTGCAACGGTTGTTCGGCTACACCATATTTTCCTCGCTTACGCGCCGAATTGTGGTGCTTAACCTTGCCGCTCTCGCCGCGCTGGTGATTGCGATTCTGTATCTCAACCAATGGCGCGCTGGACTGATCGATGCGCGCGTTGATAGTTTGCGCGTGCAGGGCGAAATTATTTCTGGGGCGATTGCCGCCTCGGCTTCCGTGGATTCCGATGTTATCACCGTCGATCCGGATAAATTCTTGCAATTGCAAGGGGATGACCCCGCGTCAACGCTGAGCTTTTTCGATCAATCGCTTGAATTTCCCATAAATCCAGAACGCGTCGCCCCGTTGCTGCGCAACCTCATTACCCCCACTGGCACCCGCGCTCGGATTTATGATCGATCCGGATTATTGATACTGGACAGCGATAATATTTATGCACGCGGTGACGTATTGCGCCAAATTTCGGGCTCAGTGGACGACGAAGTTTTGTTTTTTGTTGATTGGTGGAACAGGTTTTTCCGCTGGCTGCGCGCGGGCGAATTCCCGCGTTATCAAGAATATTCCGGTGCGGAGGGCTTGAAATATCCTGAAGTAAAATCCGCGCTTGGCGGTTCAACCGCTTCAATTGTGCGTGTTGACGTCAATGATCGGCTGGTGGTGTCCGTGGCCGTGCCGGTGCGACGGCTGAAAACCAATGTGGGGGTGCTTTTGTTGTCCACTGCGCCGGGCGATATTGATCATGTGGTGGAGAAAGAGCGCTGGAACGTCTTCAAGATTTTTTTAATCGCGGCCTCCATCACCACCATTATGTCACTTTTGCTTGCAGGAACGATTGCGGGCCCAATGCGACGTTTGTCGGCAGCAGCGCAACGTGTTCGCACCTCCATGACCGCGCGCGAGGAGATCCCAGACTACACACATCGGCCAGATGAAATAGGACATTTGTCCGGATCCCTACGCGACATGACAGACGCGCTTTACAACCGCATCGAAGCTATTGAAAGTTTTGCGGCCGATGTTGCCCATGAACTCAAAAACCCATTGACGTCTTTGCGCAGTGCGGTGGAAACACTGCCCGTGGTTAAAAACGACGAAGATCGTTCGCGCCTGACCACGATTATTCAACATGATGTCAGGCGACTTGATCGATTGATCACCGACATTTCCAAGGCCTCGCGTTTAGACGCGGAACTGGCTCGAGAACAATTTGGTGAGGTCAATATTTCAGGGTTGGTGTCAACAATTGTGGATATCCAGTCGGAAACTGCGGCGAAACGCCAAGTCAAGATCAACTTTGTCGACCAACTCAAGCTCAACCAACAACTCATCCCCGGTCATGACGGGCGCTTGGCTCAGGTCCTGACCAACTTGATTGATAATGCTGTTTCTTTTTCGCCCGAAGGCGCTATTGTTAACATAGAGCTGAATCGTTTGGGCAAAATGGTGAACATCATCGTCAAAGACCAGGGCAGCGGTATTCGCGGCGAAACCGATCAAATTTTTAAGCGGTTCTATACAGACCGACCATCCAGCGATGGTTTTGGCAATCACTCGGGTTTGGGCCTATCAATTTCGCAACAAATTGTTGAGGCTCATCGCGGTACAATCAGCGTTCAAAACAGGCAAGATCGATCAGGGGCAGAGTTTACAGTCTGTCTCCCAACAACCACTTAGAGGCCAACTATGTCTAAAAAAACTGAAAACGTCTTTGGAACTGGTATAACTTATGACGGGTATGGCATCTTGCTGCGCGGCCAATCTGGCGCCGGAAAATCTTTGTTGGCCCTGGATTTGTTGGACCGCGCTGAAACGCAAGGGCTTGAGGCTTTTCTCATTTCAGATGACCGGGTATTGTTGCATGTTGAAGATGGTGCGGTGATATGTAAGTCCCCGCCACAGATCGCAGGTCAAATCGAGTTGCGCGGATGCGGCGTTATTGAACGGGCAACAACAGAGCAGACCAAGGTAAATCTGGTGATCGACTTGCTCAACGAGCTGGATAGAATGCCGGAAAACGAAGAATTTGAAACAGAATTGATGGGCGTAAAAATTCCGCGTTGCCCGGTGCCCATTCGTTCATTAATTGATAGCGTGCACCAACGATTGTTGGTAATTGAGGCGATCAAACGTGTCCAACAAGCAGAAAACAGTTAACGCTGATATTTTTGAAGGTTGGCGCGTTGAGGTAAGCGACATAGCGCCGATTTTGACTTGCGTGCAACCGCTTGGTCGGCAAAACTAACAATATATAAGAAGATCGACGTCGTTGAATGAGGAGCGTCATATATGATTGGCATGGTGTTGGTAACACATGGCAGACTTGCGGACGAATTTCGTTCCGCACTTGAGCATGTGGTTGGACCGCAAGAACAATGCGTAGCCGTAAGCATCGGGCCTGATGATGATATGGAAATGCGCCGCCAAGATATCTTGGACGCTGTGCACAGTGCAGATAGCGGCGAGGGTGTGGTTATTCTGACGGACATGTTTGGTGGCACACCGTCAAACCTGGCCATTTCAGTGATGGAAAACCGTGAAGTTGATGTGATCGCTGGGGTCAATTTGCCCATGCTGGTTAAGCTGGCACGTGTCCGCCTTGATATGAATATGCGTGATGCGGTACATGAAGCCCAAGAGGCTGGGCGCAAATATATCAACGTTGCCAATGATGTGCTGGGTGGTGTTTAATCATAACCATCATGCCCAATTCTTGCCAACCAGAAAAAGCATTTGGACAGCGCTTAACGATTGTAAATCAGCGCGGCCTGCATGCACGCGCATCTGCTCGATTTGCACGAACGGCTGAGTGTTTTAGGGCAGACATTTCAGTAACCCGCGATGGGGTGACGGTTGGTGGTTGCTCCATCATGGGATTGATGATGTTGGGCGCAGGACCAGGATCGACAGTACTGGTCCAGTCAAAAGGCCCGCAAGCCCGAGAAGCCCTAGAAGCAATTGTGGCGCTGGTGGAAGCTGGGTTTGACGAAGATACCGATGGGGTTGAAGTCAAGCAGGCTTAGCCCTTGCACACGCCATCAACGCGATAACTTTTTTCCACGGTGACGAACGTTGCGAGGAACTGATGCGATCACCTTTTTTGTTGGTTGGGGCTTTGGCCGGTGGTTTAACCGCGTCTCAATATCCTGAATATACACAGCAATATCAGCAACGCTTGGGTGGGGCGGTTGAAGAGCTTGGGGTCGTGATTGAAAATTTTGACCAAGATGCGGCCAACCAAGGTCTCAACCGCGATCAGGCCCTCGCCCGCTACGATGCGTCCACAGATCAGTTTTTGATTGAGCGCGGCCTGTCAATTTCTCAAACAATTGCCCGGTTTGAGAACCTGAAAGCCCATCAACAAGCTCTCATTGATGCAGGGCCTGTGGAACAATTCACCGCCTTCGCAAGCCATTTGGATCCAAAACTCCTGTCGGATACAATGAATAGTTACAAACCTGCGGTGCCGGTTACCCCATCAGGGCTGACATTTTTGGGGCTCGGATTGCTTATTGGCTGGGGATTGTTCCGTTTTGTTTGGGGTATATTTGCATGGCCGTTCCGTCGCCGGGTGCGCATTTCACGCTGACCAGCATTGGGGATATAAATATTTCTTTATGTCTTTATTGAATAGTAAAGAATGAACGCGTATGAATGGCGGCAATTGGGTTCAATAGGAGACGCGCCATGAGCGGCTTAACACAAGAATATGCGGTAAAAGATCTTTCACTGGCTCAGTGGGGACGTACTGAAATTGAGATGGCAGAGATCGAAATGCCAGGTCTGATGGCCATCCGCAAAGAATTTGCAGCAGCGCAGCCCCTAAAGGGCGCGCGGATTGCAGGTTCGTTACACATGACCATTCAAACAGCTGTGCTGATTGAAACGCTTGTCGCGCTGGGCGCTGACGTGCGCTGGGCATCCTGCAACATCTTTTCAACTCAAGACCACGCTGCGGCGGCTATGGCAGCGGCAGGCATTGCCGTGTTTGCGCATAAGGGCGAAACGCTGGAAGAATACTGGGACTTTGCAGACCGCATCCTTGATTGGGGCAATGGCGAGACCGCCAACATGATCCTTGATGATGGTGGCGACGCGACAATGTTGGTGCTCACCGGGGCAAAAGCGGAAACCGATCCAACAGTGTTGGATCACCCAAAAAGCGAAGAAGAAGAATATTTCTCCGCCCAGGCCAAAAAACGTATCGCTGCAAACCCGGGCTTTTATTCAAAAGTCCGCGAAAACCTGCGCGGCGTTTCTGAGGAAACAACCACAGGTGTGATGCGCCTTTATCAATTGGCAGAGCGTGGCGAATTGCCGTTTCCAGCCATTAACGTCAATGACAGTGTCACCAAATCTAAGTTCGACAACAAATATGGTTGTCGTGAAAGCTTGGTGGATGCGATCCGTCGTGGCACCGACGTTATGATGGCTGGCAAAGTGGCAATCGTTTGTGGCTATGGCGATGTGGGCAAAGGCTCAGCCCAATCATTGGCCGGTGCAGGCGCGCGCGTCTTGGTGACAGAAGTTGATCCAATCTGCGCGCTGCAAGCAGCGATGGATGGTTTTGAAGTTGTAACCTTAGACGACGCTGCTGAGCGGGCTGACATCATAGTTTCATGTACGGGCAACAAAGGCATCGTAACAATGGATGCGATGCGTCGCCTTAAAGACATGGCAATCGTTTGCAATATCGGACATTTTGACAATGAAATTGAAGTTGCCGAATTGCAAAACTTCAAATGGACAAATGTAAAACCGCAAGTGGATATCGTGCACCTTAGCGAAGACAGTCGGATCATATTGTTGTCCGAAGGTCGCCTTGTTAATCTTGGCAACGCAACGGGGCATCCAAGCTTTGTCATGAGTGCTTCATTTGCCAACCAAACATTGGCGCAGATCGAATTGTGGACCAAAGCAGAGAATTACGACAACGCGGTTCATGTGCTACCAAAGCATCTGGACGAAAAAGTTGCGGAATTGCATTTGGAAAAACTCGGTGCCAAGCTGACAAAGCTCACAAAAGAACAAGCCGACTATATTGGCGTGCCAAAAGATGGCCCATTCAAACCAGAGCAATATCGCTACTAAAACTGCGATTGCGATTCATTCGCAGAACATTTCAAGATCAGGGTGGCCTCGTGCCACCCTTTTTTGTTCATGGTCGCATTTAGACTCTTGTTGCCAGATTCGCACAGGGGCTATGGTTGGGTGATTCGATTTGGCGGCAAATTCGTATTTTATTCGATTGAGGGGCAAAACATGGAGCCGGGAACTTTCCCGATCAGTAAAGGAGTCGCAAGATTCGCAAGCGCGCCCATCGCGCTCATGCTGACGAGCCCAGTATTTGCACAGGCAAATGAACTGACCAATTCGCAACTGCTCGCAACAACACCATATGCAATCGCTGTCGGTGCCGTATTGTTTGGTACGGCCACCACATTTTTAGCCCTGATGCAGCGACAAAAAAGCCAACGTGCGACGGCCAGCGCGAAACAGCAAATTATGGACTTAAGCGCAGCGCTGGATGAAAAAGAAAACATCCTCAACGGCATGTCCGAAATTACCGTCATATGGCGCGACCCGACATCGACCCCAGAAGTCGTTGGCCCGGTTCGACAGGTGATCGAGAACTTTATCACAAACCAAATGGTGCTTGATTTTGACAGTTGGCTCACCGCTCAAAGCGCGATTGAGGTCAAGTTCAAGCTTGCCGACTTGCTTGCGCAAGGCACCGAGTTTGAATTTGGCGCCAATGGCAGTTCGGAACAACGTTATCGCGTTTGTGGCAAATTGGTTGCTGGCAGTCCCGTGTTGCGGATCGCGCGTCGCATTGCAGCAGAAGAAGTGCCATATGTGTTGCCCAGCACGGGCAAACATTCACTCGATATCGAAACCTGCGCGCAACTATTTGACAAACTGAAGCACCCCTCTTGGGTACGTGATGTGCGGGGTAAGTTGGTCAAGGTCAATCAAGCCTATTACGAGCTGCTTGGCATAAGCGAAGAAAATCGCAACGGCGACATGCCTGAATTGTTCGACAATGCGGCATTGCTCCGGTTGAGGGAAATCGGCGCAACTGGCGGGTCGCACTCCATCACCGAACAGCATGAAAAATTTGGAACGCTCGACGTGACCAAATTTAAGCTGGCAAACGGCACCGCAGGATATGCTGTTCAGGGCCTGGCGTCCAACGAGAAAAAAAACGACCCTCGCGCCAGCTTCCTCACCGCTGCGATCAACGAGCTGCATACCCCGGTTGCCGTTTTTGATGGCAGTGCGCAGCTAACCCACTACAATAGAAGTTTTGCAGAGTTTTGGGAGCTTGACACCAAATGGCTCGATACGCACCCAAATGAAAAAGCCATTCTGGACCGATTGCGCACCCAAGGCCACTTGCCACTTGAGCCAGATTATAAAAAATGGCGCTCCACACATCTTTCAAGCTATGGGTTGAAAAAAACCCGCGAAGACATGTGGCACCTACCGTCTGGTCAAGTGCTCAATGTCACCGCATCGCCAGCGCCAAACGCCCGTGGCGTGATTTATGTCTATCACAATGTCACAGAAAAACTGGCCCTAGAGAGCAGATATAACGCGCTTATTCATGTGCAAGATGAAACACTAAACGCCCTGCGTGAAGCCGTCGCTGTATTTGGGACAGACGGTCGGCTGAAATTGCACAACACAAAACTTTCGTCGATATGGAAGCTTCCACTCAACGAACTCAGCAAAAAAACCCACATTTCTGACATTGTCGAGATGAGCGACAGGGCATTGCCAGAAGATGGGCGCGACATTTGGGTCGACCTGAAATCATTCATTATCGACATCAGCCCCGAGCGTTCAAACAAAACAGGACGTATCGCGCGCGCGGATGGCCGCCTGATCGATTACGCCATCGTGCGATTGCCAGACGGGCAAACGCTGGTCACCTTTGTCGATGTCACCGAAAATGCATCTTATGAACGGGTGCTCAAAGAGCGCAACGAAGCGCTCGAAACGGCGGATAAACTCAAAGATGCGTTCGTGCAAAACGTATCCTATGAGTTCCGTTCGCCCCTAACAAACATTATTGGTTTTTCTGACCTGTTGACGTCTGGCGAAGCTGGCGCGCTTAACGAAAAACAAATGAACTACGCAAACTATATTCGATCTTCAAGCGCGACGCTGGGGCTGTTGATTGACAATATTTTGGATCTCACCACCATAGACGCGGGCATCGCAGAGCTTCACCCTGAAATACTCGATGTCGCCGAACTGGTTGAAAAAGCCAAGGCTGGCGTGGTCGCAACATTGCAAGTTGCTGAATCGGAGACGCCGATTAATTTATCCATCAATGTGGCCAATAATTTGCCCGCCTTTGTGGCGGATGGTGCGCGTATCGTGCAGGTGCTCTATAATCTTTTGTCAAACGCGGTCCGCTATTCAGAACCTGGCTCAAAGGTCGCGCTGGACGTGATCGAACGGGCTGGACGTATTTTGTTTATCGTTGAAGATGAAGGGGAAGGCATCCCTGAAGATATGATCTCATCCATCTTTGACCGGTTTGAAGGCCGCGCCGTTGCCGGGCGGCAACGCGGCGCTGGGTTGGGCCTTTCGATCGTCAAAACCTTTGCCCATATGCACGGCGGAACCATCAGCATTGAAAAACGCGAGCCCAAAGGCACCCGTGTAATCGTCAATCTGCCAGCCGAACAAATTATCCAAGGCGCTGCGGAGTAATGTGGACCGAAAATGACGGACCAAGCGCACTACAAGATTGAAACCGAAAACGGCACGAAGCAGCTCGCGCGCGCCTTTGCACAAATTGTAAAGGCTGACGACGTGATTTTGCTGTCTGGCGATTTGGGCGCGGGAAAATCTTTCTTCGCGCGCTGTTTGTTGAGAGAACTGGCAAACGATCCAGAATTGGAAGTCCCAAGCCCAACTTTTTCGCTCGTTCAGCCGTACCATTTTCCGACCATCGCTTGCCTTCACGCCGATCTATATCGTTTGTCAGATGAAAGTGAAGCCGAAGAACTCGGGCTTTTTGACGGTGAGCATTTGATGCTGATTGAATGGCCTGATCGGTTGCCAGACTTAAGTGACAAAGCCCGTTACGCGCTGGCCATTAAGAATGTCAGTGGCCAGGCAGAGGGCCGCATTTTGACCGTCACCGCTCAAGCAAATGACCTGAAATCGCTTGCCGCGCTGCTCGAATCCCATTCAGATATTCATCTAACAATCTAATTCGCTCCGTCCTAAGGCAAAAGTTGCAATGCAACACCAAAAGCTGTTTTCCATCCCGCCCCATGCGCCGTTTTTGCCAACGCTTGCGCAAGGTTTGATGGACGGCAGCTTGTTGCCCAATTGGCCGCGAAGTGGGCCGTTCTGGCTTTCTGATATCACGATCTATTTGCCCACCAAGCGCGCACGATTGGCCCTGATAGATCAGTTGATCAAGCTCAATCAGGGCAGTCAATTGTTGCCAAATATCTTCACCATGGGGGAGGGTGATGATGCAGAAAACGCGTTTTTCACCGATCCGGATGTTGAAAGTTTCAATGTAACCTCAAAGCTTTACCGCACCACAATTCTCAGTCAGTTGATCCAAAAATGGGCTGAAACCGCAGCAAAAAGCGGACAGCCGGGATTTTCATCACCCCCCTCGACGACTGAAATTTTGGCCATGGCCCAAAGCCTTGGCGGATTGATCGACGATTTTTTAACCGAAGAAGTTGGTTTTGAACGCATCAAACAATTGGTGCCAGAAGAGTTGGCGCAAAATTGGCAAGAAACGCTGCAATTTTTAGAAATTGCATTTGAGGCCTGGCCCGCTCACCTTGCCGAAATCGGACAAATCGATGCTGCTTTGTTGCGCCGTCAACGCTTTGATTTTGCTACCGCGTCATTGCCCCTGCGCTACACTGATCGTCCTGTCATTGCCGCAGGGTCAACCGGTTCTGTGCCTGCAACCAAGCGTTTTCTCGCCGCAATTGCTAAACTGCCGAACGCCGCGATTGTGTTGCCCGGCTTTGATGTATCGATGTCTGCAAACGAGCAGGCGCACCTGATTGAAGACAAAAATGAATGCCACGCTCATCCACAATTTGGCATGGCAAAATTGTTGCGCCAAATCGGCGAAGGTCCTGCCGCCGTGCAAGAATTGGGTGCGTCAACAAGTGTGCGTTCAATCGTTCTCAACGCGACTTTGGCTCGACCTGAACAAACGGCCAATTGGCATCATGATAGATCAAGCATTGACCCAGTTGCGTTGGATCATGCGCTCAATCACGTCGGACTATTGGGCGTTGATAATCTGGACCAGGAAGCGCGCGCGATTGCGCTTGCGGCCCGCGAGGCTGTAGGAAACGGTCAACAAGTGGGCATCATATCCCCGGACCGAGATCTGGCGCGCCGGATCAAGGTAGAACTCGAGCGGTTTGATATTGTCATCGATGACAGCGCGGGCATGCCGCTCAATCAGTCGCCCGCCGGGCGCTTGCTGCGCCAATTGTTGGCGGCCTTAAAATCAGACTTCAAGCCAGTTGACTTGATCGCGCTGCTCGCCAACCGCAATGTGCGACTAGGCCGAGAACGGTCCGAAATATCAAAACTGCGCGAATTGCTCGATCTGAGTGTGCTGCGCGGCGCGCGCGGCATCAATGGGCTTGCAGGCATCAAACAGCTGATTGCTGACAACGCAGCGAAAAAAACCAAGCGCGTGACAAAGCGTCTTAGCCAAGATGAGGCGGATGCACTCACGCAATTGATTGATGATGTGCACACAGCAATCGCGCCAATTCTTGACGATGGAAACGTTTGTTGGAACATGACTAGAATTGCCCAAACTGTCCCGGCACTTGTGCGAAACATTTGCGGTACAGACGCGGCACAAAGTGGGATGTTCCAAGGGGTCATTGAGCTGATGCAATGGGCCGAAGATTTGGCCCGCTGCACCCATTTTTCACCCGCTTCAACTCCCCATGATGTGATCAATTCCATCGGCCTGTTGATGCAAAATATTACCGTTCGCCCACCCGAAACCACACGCCAAGATGTGCAAATTTGGGGCCGTATTGAAGCCCGTCTTCTTAGTGCTGACATGATGATTTTGGCCGGTTTAAACGAGGGCGTCTGGCCCGAAATCGCAGAGCCGGGACCATGGCTTTCACGTGGCATGAAACTGGCTTTATCGCTTGACCCGCCTGAGCGAAAAGTTGGTCTTGCGGCCCACGATTTTTTGATGGGCATGGGGGCTCAAAAACTGTTGATCACCTATGCAAAGCGGCGCGGCACATCGCCTTCTGATCCCTCTCGTTTTATCCAACGGTTAGAAGCTTTTTTGGGCGAAACCCGCACCAAAACCCTCTATGCAAAAACGGCTCATTTCAAGACTTACCTCAAGTCCATCGATGCGGTGGACACCCCAAAACTTAGCCGCCGACCTGTCCCCGCTCCCCCTGCAAATGTCCGCCCGCGCCGCCTGTCGATCACTGAAATTGAAACGCTGATCCGCGACCCTTATGCGATTTACGCAAAGCACGTTTTAGGCCTCAAAAAACTGCGGCCCTTGGGCGCTGCGCCCGATACCGCAGAACGCGGCAGCTTGATCCATGATGTGCTCGGCTCATTCGTCGAAGAGGGCAATGATTTCACTGCGCCAAACGCGCATCGGGCCTTGATGGATATTGCGACCAACATATATCAACGCCTTGATGATGTGGCGGATCGGCGCGACATTTGGCTGAAGCGGTTCGCAGCAATTGCGCACAAAGTGATTGCCTATGAAACTGCGCGCGACCCGAAGATCAGCCAACGTTATGCCGAAAAATTTGGCGCAACCACTCTGCCCGTCGCCAGCGCCCAGTTCGAAATTTATGGTTATGCCGATCGGGTTGATATTCAACTTGATGGGGCTGCGGAACTGATTGATTTTAAAACTGGTTCTATTCCAACCGTAAAAGACATGCAAAATTTCATGAGCCCGCAATTGCCCATGGAGGCGATGATTTTGCGCCACGCCGGATTTGCTGATGTGCCAAAAGCCGACAGTGATGCGCTCACCTACATCAAATTATCGCATGGCCCAGACCCGTTTGAAATCACTAATTTCGCCACCGGAAAACAAGGTCTTGATGCGCTGATCGACGATTATTGGCGGCACTTTTCCGCCTATGCGGACATGATGCTTTTGCGCGATGAAACCGCCATGGCGGCGCAGTTGATGCCAAAAGAAAACCAGCAATATGCGGGCGATTACGACCATTTCGCGCGGCAAAAAGAATGGATGATTGATCAAGGAGATGAGGAATGAGTAATGGACCTCGTGGCCCCCTTTCGATCTCTGATGAAACGCAAAATAGTCAAAAAATCGCCGCAGACCCGAGCACCAATGTTTGGGTGAAAGCCAATGCGGGCTCCGGCAAAACCTATGTGCTCAGTCGTCGCGTTTTGCGGTTGCTGATTGATGGGGTGCCGCCCGAACAAGTGCTTTGCTTGACCTACACCAAGGCCGCCGCCGCTGAAATGCGCGCCCGCGTTACCAAAGTGCTCGGCCAATGGGCGGTGATGGACGAGGAAAAGCTGGTTGAGGCGATTATCGATCTTGAGCATAAGCGCCCGGACGAAAAACGCCTAAACCATGCGCGCCAGCTTTTTGCACGAGCCCTCGAAACCCCTGGCGGTTTGAAAATCAACACCATCCACGCTTTTTGTGAGAGCGTGTTGCATCGGTTCCCGCTGGAAGCTGGCGTGCCGTTCGACTTTCAAGTGATCGATGACGCTGAGCAGTTCGAATTGCTGCGCGCAGCTCGCGAAAAGGTGCTCGCCCAACGGGTTGATGATCCTGAACTCAAGCAAGCTGTCACCCAATTGTTTGACATAGCTTCTGATACAGCACTTGAGGACGCGATTTCTGGCGCTTTGTCGTTCGGCGCAAAACTGCGTTTGGTGCTTAACAATAAAAGCCGCTGCCAGACCAACTTGCAAAACCTTTTGGGCCTTGGCACTGAAGACACTTTAACCCGCATTACCGATCAGGTTTTGAACGGCGCAATTCTGCCGCCAAGCGAATATGGCGCTGTTTCCGCTGAACTAACGCATCTCGGCGTCGCAAAAAACTTCAACAAGAAACTCACAAAAGCCGTCGGATCGCCGCCATCGCCAGAATTGATGTTTGCCACATTTCTAAAACCTGAAGGCACCCGTCCGGGCAAAGGCCATGAAGCCCATTCTGGTGTTGCCAAGCACGATCCATTGCTCGCAGAACGGCTAGAGCAGGAGACTGAGCGGCTTGAAGGCTTGTTTCAAACCTACAGGGCCGCGCAAACGCTTGATCACTCCATGGCGCTGCTGGCGACGATTGAAGCGATCTTTAACCAGTATGATGTGCAAAAGCGCGGGCGGGCGCTGCTTGATTTTGATGATCTGATCATCCATTTGCGCCTACTCTTGGAGAAGTCTGAATTCAAAGACTGGATCGCCTATAAGCTGGATGCAGGCATCACCCATATTTTGGTCGATGAAAGCCAAGACACCAACCCAGAACAATGGCGGATTGTGGAGGCGCTACTCGCCGACTTTTTCGATGGCGAAAGCGCAATCGAACGCCCACGATCAGTGTTTGCTGTGGGCGACGAAAAACAATCGATCTTTAGTTTCCAAGGCGCAGAGCCGCGCTTATTTGGCGAGACGGGCCGCAAGCTTGGTTTGCAGGCTTTGACGGCGGCACGCAGCTGGGAGAGCATAACGCTAAAAACCAGCTTCCGTACGGTTGAAACTATTCTTGGCGCTGTAGACTATGTTTTTGAGCGTCCATTCGCCCATGAGGGACTAACGGGGGATGATGAGAAAACCGTGCATGAAGCGGCCCGCACCATGGGCGGCGGCATGGTTGAGATGTGGCCACCAGTTGAAAAGCCGGACGAACCGCAAACCGATCAAATCTACAAAACAAATGCCAGCGAACCGCGCGCTCGTCCCGAAGATATTTTGGCCGACAAAATCGCCACCAAAATCAATCAGTGGGTCACTTCCGGTCGCCAATTGGGCAATCGAGATGCGGTGGTCAAGCCGGGTGACATTTTGATCCTCGTGCAGTCGCGCGGCGCGATGTTTAAAGCCGTGATCCGCGCGCTCAAGCAAAAGGGCCTGCCCAATTTGGGCGAAGATAAACTGACCGTGTCCACCCACATCGCTGTCGAGGATTTGTTGGTTCTGGCGGACGTCATGTTGAACCCCGCCGACGATTTGGGTTTGGCGACCTTGCTGCGCTCGCCGCTTTTCGGCTGGGACGAAGATCAGCTGTTCGCCCTGGCGCGCGGCAGTCGTAACGGCAAATGCCGCATGCAAAACCAATCACCCGTTTGGCCTTTGTGGGTGCAGCTTCAAGCTGATGCAAAAAGCAACGATGTTGCGCAGGTTGCTGTTGAAACCATCCGGCGTTGGCGCAATCGGATCGATCTTGATCGCCCGTACGAGTTTTTTGCGCACATCATGTTCAAAGAACAAGGACTGCAAAAATTCCATACCCGTTTGGGCGCAGAAATTGACGATGTGGTGAACGAGTTTTTGAACATGGCATTGGCCCACGAACAAACTGATCAACCCTCCATCCTTGGGTTCGTTACCTCCATGCGACAAAGCGAAAGCCAGATCAAACGCGAACTGAGCGAAGCAGGCGACGCCATTCGCGTGATGACCGTGCATGGCGCAAAAGGCTTGGAAGCACCAATTGTCTTTTGCGTTGATGCAACATCTGCACCCGCAGGCAAGCAGAACGCCAAATCGATTCTGATCGAAGCAGATCATGATGCGCCGCAAAACGCATATCTTTTATGGGCGAACGGCTCATCAAATAATCAAGCAGCCCTTGTGCAAGAACTGATTGAAACTGAGAAAAATAAGGACCAAGCCGAATATCGCCGCAAACTTTATGTGGCCCTGACCCGCGCAGAAGACGAACTGTACATTACCGGTGTCGCCAAACGGGGGCAGGACAAAAGCTGGTACCAAATGGTCTATGATGGCCTCGCGCCCCATTGTGCATCGATCAAAGTCGATGATCAGATCGTTGCGTGGCGCTATCCAGCGGATGCTAAGCATAAACCCTTGGGCCGCGCAATTGATCTAAAACCGATTGTGGCCCCTTCGCCCGATTGGCTAACAAGTGCAGCGCCTGAGCCTGTCGTTAGACGCATTGTTGAACCCTCAAAACATGATGAAACTGCCCCGTCGGGCAAAGGGGGCAGCCTAGATCGCGAAACTGCACGGGTGCGCGGCACAGCCTTGCACGCCTTGTTGCAATTCATGCCCAGATTTTCTGAGGCTGAGCGCGATAAAATGGCCGCGCAGGCGCTTTTGTCCCTCATGCCAATTCGCCCTGAATTGCATGAAGCGATGATTGGTGAAGCAAATGCTATTCTTAGTAACCCAAATTTTGCCGACCTGTTTGGCGTACAATCGCGTGGCGAAGTAGCGGTGGCCGCTGACATTCACTATGAAGGCAAGCCGTCGCGCATCACCGGGCGAATTGACAGGTTGCTGATCACTGATCAAGAAGTGCTGATTGTTGACTTTAAATCAGACGCCAATCCGCCATCGGCAAGCGACGCCATTCCTAAAAACTATCGCACCCAGCTGACGCGTTACCGTGCCGCCTTGCGCAATCAGTTTCCAAATCTTCCGATAAATTGTGCGATTTTGTGGACACAGAATGCGCAAATGTCCAAATTGTTAGATTCTGAATTTCAATCGACCACAAAATCGTTCACCTCGTCGTGATTTGCTTGAACCGGACGACGACTCTTCTTACGTTCAACTTAACCGAGTAATAATTCAAGAAAGGGGCAGGCTATGACCACCCAAGTATCAGAAGCACAATTCTCTGAAGAAGTTCTGGGCGCAGACGTACCAGTTTTGGTCGATTTTTGGGCAGAATGGTGCGGACCATGTAAAGCGATTGCACCTGTTTTGGAAGAAATTTCAAATGAGATGGCCGGACGCGTGAAAATCGTTAAGCTCAATGTGGATGAAAACCCAAACATTGCAGCCAAATATGGCATTCGCTCAATCCCAACCATGATCTTGTTCAAAGGTGGCGAAGCGGCTGACATGAAAGTTGGCGCAGGCGAACCAAAAGCTGGTCTTGTTAAATGGCTTGAAGGTCACGCAGCTTAATAGGGAAAACCACCATGCTCAAAGATGTCGATGACCAAAACTTTGCTTCCGAAGTGTTGCAAAGCGATCAACCTGTCTTGGTCGATTTTTGGGCCGAATGGTGCGCACCATGCAAGGCGATGGATCCGATTTTAGAAAAAGCGGCCCAAGATTTGACCGGACGTGTGAAGCTTGTAAAGCTCAATGGTGCGGATAACCCTTCAACGATGAGCCAATATGGGGTGCGCAACATGCCAACTTACTTGCTGTTCAAACAAGGCGAAGTGGTGGATATGAAAGTCGGCGCGACCCTGTCACATGTGGGGCTGGTTAAGTGGCTGGAAAGCTATGAGGCTTAGGCCATCCTCAAATTGTTAAAATTAGAACGCCGCGCCAACTAATGGGGCGGCGTTTTGTTTGCAAGTGTATCGCCCCATGTCGGGCACGTGGGAAGCGTTTTTGGCTTGTAGTTGGTTATACGCGGTTTGCCAAATCAGTTGGATGTTTGGTTTAATCCGACCCTTTTGAGCGCACGACTGGCTTCCCCCCACCCTTAATCCCTCCCCACAAGGGGGAGGGAAACCAAAACGTCAAGTCATCGATTTGGGGTATCCGAGCGAAGAACCTGAGAGAGATTTGATGGGATAGGAATGGAGGCAGCTTACATTTCTACTTTTTGCGAGAGCCAGGGTCGCAAATTTAAGCACATTCAAGGCACTGCCTCTGTTCCACTCCCCACAAAGGGGGAGGGAAATTAGGTTTGGTTTTCGTGTCATCCGCAGCAATTAAATCACAAATCCCATCTTTCAAATTTGTCGGCATCCTCAGTCTTCTCCCTCCCCCTTGTGGGGAGGGCTGGGGTGGGGGGTAAACCAAAAACCCCAGCGCACCCCAAAAGCACCTTTATTTAGACGAAATCACACGGGCGGCGTTTTGTTTTGTCCCAAAACATCACCGGCCAAATAAAGCGATCCACAAATCACCACCCGTTGTGGTTCATCGCGCGCCACCAGTTTAAGCGCGTCCTGCACTGATTGGGTGTGGGTGGCTGCAAAACCGTGTTTAATCGCCAATTCGGCAAGAACTTCAGGCAAAGTGCCCGCGTTTGTCGTCAAGTCATCGGCCGGGACCGGCACCGTGATGACCCGCTTGGCCAAGCCTTTAAAACAGTTCAGATAGCCTTCAACATCCTTGTTGCCCAGCATGCCGAGTATTAGGGTTAACGGCCTAGATTGACGTTCATTAAGATCGCCCAGCGCCTGGGCCAACACTTGTGCGCCCGCCAAATTGTGCCCGCCGTCGAGCCACAGGTCACTGCCCACCGCCAGCATGTTTTGCAATAATCCGGGCAAGGGCTGCATGCGCGCCGGCCAAACAACGTTTTGCATGCCTGCTGCAATCGTTTCTGACGTGATGCCGGCGCCAAAATGTTTTAGCGCGGCAATGGCGGTGGACGCATTCTCATATTGATGGATACCGTGCAGGCGTGGCGCGGGGAGGTCTTCAAGGCCGTCAAGGTCTTGATAGACAAAACGATTGCGCTCTGGATAGCCATCAAAATCTTGCCCGCAAATGAAAGGCACAATGCCCAACTCCGCAGCGCGTTTTTCCAACACGTCCATCGCATCATGGGGTTGCCGCGAAAACACAGCCTTTGCGCCAGACTTCAAAATGCCTGCTTTTTCAAAGGCGATTTTTTCAATCGTGTCGCCCAAAAACTGAATATGGTCGATGGAGATAGGCGTAATGACACAACCTAGCGGTTTTTCCACCACATTGGTGCTGTCCAATCGCCCACCAAGCCCTGTTTCAAGCAAAACATAGTCGGCATCGACTTCAGAAAACAAAACAAAGGCGACCGCCGTGGTAATCTCAAAGAAGGTGATCGTTTGCCCGTCATTGATCCGCTCGACCCGCTCCAACGCTTCGTTTAAACGGGTTTCGTCAACCAGCGACCCAGCTAGTCGAAACCGCTCGTTAAAGTGGGTCAGGTGCGGGCTGACATAGACATGAACCCGTTTCCCAGCGGCTTCCAGCATCGCGCGCATAAAGGCAATGGTAGAGCCCTTGCCATTGGTGCCTGCAACATGAATAACCGGCGGCAAACGTTTCTCAGGATGACCCAATTGCTCAAGCAAACGCATCAATCGTTCCAACGAAAGGTCCATCTTTTTAGGATGCAGCGCCAGCAGGCGCTGCGTGATCTCATCGGTGCGGGTCATTGAAGCCTATTCGGCGTGGGCAGCAGGGGGTGGTGTCAAATCTTCGCTGTTTTCGGCGGGCACATTGTCAGTTTCGTCGACCCCTTCTGCTGCAACAATTGCGTCGCGCACAGTCGACTTTTTAGGTGCCTTGAGTTCCATATCGTTAAGCGGTGATTTGGTGAATATGCCAACCAATTTACCAATCGTTGGACGCAAATTGTGCCGGTGCACAACCATATCCACCATGCCGTGATCATATAAATATTCTGAGCGCTGGAAGCCTTTGGGCAGACTTTCGCGGATCGTTTGCTCGATCACCCGTTGGCCAGCAAAACCGATCAATGCATTTGGCTCTGCAATTTGCACATCCCCCAGCATCGCGTAGGACGCCGTTACACCGCCAGTTGTTGGATCGGTGAACACCACAATGTACGGAAGGCCAGCCTCGCGCAAACGCGCCACAGCAACCGTTGTGCGTGGCATTTGCATCAACGAAAGCATGCCCTCTTGCATGCGCGCGCCGCCCGATGCGGTAAACAGAATAAACGGTGTTTTGTTTTTCACCGCCATCTCAAGGCCCTTAACAATCGTCGCACCAGCTGCCATGCCCAGCGAGCCGCCGCCAAAGTCAAAATCTTGCACACCAACGGTCACATCACGGCCAATCAGCTTGCCACTAGCCAATAACACACAGTCTTTCATGTCTGTTTTGGCGCGATATTCGCGCAATTGATCGGCATATTTTTTGTTGGCACGGAACTTCAGCGGATCGTGCACAACATCGGGCACTTCATGCTCGGTAAATTCGCCATCATCCAAGAAGGATTTCATGCGGTCCCGTGCTTTGATTTTCATATGAAAACCAGAATTTGGCACCACCCATTGGTTGGCTTCCAAATCGCGATAAAACACCATCTCGCCGCTTTGAGGGCATTTCACCCAAAGATTTTCGGGGCTTTCGCGCTTGTTCAAAAACGAGCGGATTTTTGGGCGAACAACTGAATTGATCCAGTTCATGAAGCTATCAGGCCTTCCTGTATTGCGTTTGTTTACGCCGCGCAAAATTTGATCGCAGCAGCCATAGTCTTTTCCCCATTATACTGCAACTCAACTTTGTTGGCGAGGCAGCTTTTGGGCATAATGGGCGACAGCTATTCCCGCTGACCATAAATATAGGGTTTTGCTGTGCCAAATTTAAGATCTGGCGGCGTGAACACCTTTTGCTATCTCGGCCACGAGCGTGTGCACTGCGGCCACAGTTTTGTTGGTGGCTTTGCCATTGAAAAGGCTGTCTTCAACCGCTTTCACCAAGGCTGAACCCACCACAACGCCATCAGCGTCAGCGCCAATGCGTTTCGCATCCGTTGCGGTTTTGATGCCAAAGCCCACGCAGATCGGCAGATTAGTGTGCGATTTGAGGCGATTAACTTGCTGGGCGACATCTGTTGGGTTGGAAAGAGCTGACCCGGTTACCCCGGTCATCGAGACATAATAGACAAAGCCAGACGTGTTGCTCATCACCATCGCCAAGCGCGCGTCATCGGTTGTTGGTGTGGCCAAACGGATGAAGTTCAACCCAGCTTTAATCGCGGGCAGACAAAACTCCTCATCTTCCTCCGGCGGCAAATCCACGATAATCAACCCGTCGATACCGGCCGCCAACCCGTCTGCAATGAAGCGCTCGACACCATAAATATAGATCGGGTTGTAATAGCCCATCAAAACGATCGGCGTTGTATCATCTTTTTTGCGGAAATCGCGCACCATTTGCACGGTTTTGACCATGTCCTGACCAGCCTCTAAGGCGCGCTGACCAGCGGCTTGAATAGCCGGACCATCCGCCATCGGATCAGAAAATGGCATGCCGATTTCAATCACATCGGCACCGGCTGCAGGCAGTCCATCTATGATGTGTTGCGCGGTTTCCAGATCAGGATCGCCCGCCATCACAAAGGTGACAAATGCTGGGCGGTTTTCTTGTTTGAGCGCCGCAAACCGAGTGTCCATACGTTGTGTCATAAATTCAAGTCCTCAAAAGGCGATCAACGCCAAACCAATTGCGCTAGCCACTGTTAAGATCGATGCCCAAATGCTTAGCGGCGGTGAACACATCTTTGTCGCCGCGCCCGCATAAATTCATCACGATGATCTGATCTTTACCCATGGTCGGCGCGCGTTTGACAATTTCTGCCAAAGCGTGGCTCGGCTCAAGCGCTGGGATAATCCCCTCAAGACGGGTGAGAAGTTGGAACGCTTCCAAGGCCTCATCGTCATTGATCGGTACATATTCAACCCGACCGCTGTCTTTCAAAAATGAATGTTCAGGGCCAATGCCCGGATAATCAAGTCCGGCAGAAATTGATGCGCCTTCATCAATTTGCCCATCATAGTTTTGCAGCAAATAGGTGCGGTTGCCGTGTAACACGCCCGGGCTTCCCGCCGTCAATGACGCGCAATGCTCGTCTGTGTCCAAGCCTTTACCGCCAGCTTCAACACCAACAATTTTGACGTCTCGGTCATCAAGGAACGGGTGAAACAAGCCAATAGCATTTGAGCCGCCACCAACGGCGGCGATCAGCATGTCGGGCAAGCGGCCTTCTGCTTCTTGCATTTGCTCTTTGGTTTCTTCGCCAATAATCGATTGGAAATCCCGCACCATTTCAGGATAGGGGTGCGGGCCAGCCGCTGTGCCGATCAAGTAATAGGTGTCTTCAACATTGGTCACCCAATCACGCAACGCTTCGTTCATGGAATCTTTTAACGTGCCTTTGCCCGCGGTTACCGGGATAATTTCAGCGCCCAAAAGCTTCATCCGGAAAACGTTTGGCGCTTGGCGTTCAACGTCCTTTGCGCCCATATATATAGTGCAAGGAAAGCCAAACCGCGCGCAAACTGTCGCGGTCGCGACGCCGTGCTGGCCCGCGCCTGTTTCGGCGATGATCCGAGGCTTGCCCATGCGCTTGGCCAAAAGGATTTGCCCAATACAATTGTTGATTTTGTGCGAACCTGTGTGGTTCAGCTCGTCGCGTTTGAAGTAAATCTTCGCGCCGCCCAAATGCTCAGTCATGCGTTCCGCAAAATAAAGTGGCGACGGGCGCCCCACATAATGCTTGAGCAAATAGTCGAACTCTTCCTTAAACGTTGGGTCGGCTTTTGCCGCTTTATACGCTGCGTCCAACTCAAGGATCAGCGGCATCAAAGTTTCAGCAACAAAACGTCCGCCAAAATGACCAAACCGGCCCCGTTCATCCGGACCCATTCTCAAACTGTTTTCACCAGACATTTTACGTCGCTCCTAAATTGTCGCTCAAATGCTAGCAATGGTTGCTTGCGAGATGAACCGGCGGATTTTCTCCGCATCTTTTTCGCCTTTGGCGTGTTCCACACCAGACGATACGTCAATCGCTGCGGGTTGGACTTGTTTTATCGCATCTGCCACATTTTCAACATTCAGCCCACCCGAAAGCATGAAGGGGATCGTTGGGTCAAGCGCTTTAAGGATTGACCAATCAAATACCTCGCCATTCCCCCCAGGTCGGGTCGCGTCTTTGGGTGGTTTCGCATCTAGCAAAACCCAATCCACAAATGGGTGGTACTTTGCCACAGGCTCAAGGTCGTCAAAAGTGCCCACTGGAAGCGCTTTGATCAAGCGGGCGTGGCAGTTGGCCTTTATCTCTTTAACCCGTTCAACGGTCTCACTTCCATGCAGCTGAATATAGTAAGGTCGCAATTGATTGAATTGTTCGATCAATTGATCATCCGGGTTAACGCATAAGATCACAGATTGCGCCCGCGCACCGACATAATTGATCAACTCGCCAATTTGGTCCAATTCAAGATGTCTGGGGCTCTTCGCAAAATGCACAAACCCAATATAGTCGGCGCCCGCTTCAATGGCGGTGTCCACCATCTTTTCGGTCTTAAGCCCGCAAATTTTGATCTGAAGTTGCATTTAGTTTCCTGCCTTGCCAGCTCAACATCAAAGCCCATCCAATTTGCAAAGGCAATTGGTGCTGTAGTTGTGTCGATCAAAGATTAGTACTTGTCATTTTCGAGCAGGGCCAAAGGGTCGTCTGCCGGCGTCGTCGGGGCTGGCGTCACTTCCTTTTGCGCCTTTGTGAGGTCGCGCCGAAGTTGGCGTTCAGCTTTGCGGTGTTTGCCTTGGCTAAACCATCCGCCAGCGCCGCCCAAAACAACACCCACGAGCAGCGACAAATAGATGACCACAAAAAGTGGTAATTCCATTGGTCCCCAAAACGGGGCCTGAGGCGATATGGGGTCGATCCCAATTTGCACTATATGACGGTTTGCCAGTGCAAATATGACCAGTATTAGGCCAAACGGCACCAGCACAAACCACATCACCACGCGTTTGATCATCATGTATTCCTAGCGATAATGCGCTCCGTTTTCGGGCGCGCCAGAGCGGCAAAACTATTTGTTCAGCCGTTCCCGAATTTCTTTGCCTGCTTTGAACTGCGGCACGAATTTTTCTTCAACTTCTACCTTTTCGCCGGTGCGCGGATTGCGCCCAACACGAGCAGGGCGATTTTTGACAGAAAATGCGCCAAAGCCACGCAACTCAGCACGGCCACCATCGGCCAATGCATCCCCAATTTCGTCAATTATCGTATTTACAATATTCTCAACGTCCCGTTGAAACAGGTGCGGATTTTCATCCGCCAGTTGCTGAATAAGTTCCGATTTAATCACTTAGGCCTCCCCAAAATCACTAATTCACTGTAACGCCACAAGAATTAGCTATCTTGCAGGTTGCCAAACAGACACGACACCGTCAAGCGCTGTTACGCTTTTAAAGCTTGATCCAAGCAAATCTTTGGCCGTTGTGCCAATTAGATTTTGCACTTTGTCCCATTGATTTTCGGGTAGCGGGAAGTAAGTGCTCACGTTTTGCTCATCAATATCGTGATTCTCTTTAAGCCAAGCAAGCGCATCTGTTTCATCGCCAATCGCATCAATGAGCTTTTCGGCCAAAGCTTGCCGTCCGGTCAGCACCCGGCCATCGGCAAGTATGAGCACTTGGCTGCGCTCAATCTGACGACGCTCGGCCACAATGTCCACGAACCAATTATAGGAATCATCAACCAACGCCTGATAGCTGGACCGGACATCATCCGCCATCGGCTCATCAATATCTGGTTCAGCTTTTAACGGCCCGGTTGACACCTTGTCATAGTCCAAACCGATCGTTTGGAACAGTTTTGACGCATCCAAATGCATCACCAACACGCCGATAGAGCCAACAATCGACAATCGCCGCGCATAGATGCGGTCAGAACCAACCGCCATCATATAAGCAGCCGAAGCGCCCAGCTCGTTGATCACAGAAACCACTGGTTTCTTTGCCCTTAGGCGCATCAGACCTTCATACAGCTCTTCGCCGCCTGCTGTGCTGCCACCAGGACTATTGATTTGCACAATCACCGACGAAACTTCGTCATTGTCGGCCAATTCGTTCAAAATTGCCCGACGTGTCGGGTCTGAAGTTATAGTGCCGTCAATCACCACCCGCGCAATATGCGTTTTTGCTATCGGTTCGGAAAAGCCGCCCAAGGCTTTGCCCAGAACCGCGATCACGGCAATTGCCAGTGCTGCAAAAGCGATGTAACGCCAGTTGCGGCGCGACCGTCGCAATTCGCGTTGCGCCATCACATTGTCGATCTGCTCGGAATTTGGAATGTTGCTCACAGGGCGCGCTCCACTAGCGATGCTTTGCTCAGAGAAGGTCCAAGCATGGTAAAAACATGACCTGCAAAGTCCTATTGCCTTGTCTTGAAATTTGCAAGGCGTTGAAATGCCGCTGATGCAAAAATCCCGGCGCATCAATCAAGACGCGCCGGGATAAATTCAGATCACTGATTAAGCGGTAAAGCTATTCAGCTATATCGCCTTTTGCAGGGGCATCGCCTTTTTTCAAAGCTGCACCAAGAATATCGCCAAGTGAAGCGCCAGAATCTGTTGAACCATACTGGGCCACAGCTTCTTTTTCTTCTGCGATTTCGAGAGCTTTGATAGACAATGTGATGCGACGAGTTTTCTTGTCAAACTGGATCACACGGGCGTCCACTTTGTCACCAACGGCGAAACGCTCAGGGCGTTGCTCGGAACGCTCACGGCTCAGATCATTGCGCTTGATGAAGGCAATTTGATCGCCATCAGCGATTTGAACTTCAATGCCGCCATCATTTACCTGTGTCACAGCACAAGTAACGATTGAACCTTTGCGCATACCATCGGTTGCTTCGGTGAATGGGTCGTTTGAAAGTTGCTTGATGCCCAAAGAAACACGTTCTTTGTCAATATCAACGTCTAGAACAACAGCTTTCACCATGTCGCCGCGATTGTAATCTTCCAAGGCTTCTTCGCCCTGACGGTTCCAATCAAGGTCAGACAAGTGAACCATGCCGTCAACATCATCTTCAAGGCCAATGAACAAACCAAATTCAGTTTTGTTCTTAACTTCGCCTTCAACTTCAGTCCCTTGTGGGAACCTTGCTGCAAATGCTTCCCAAGGATTATCAAGGCACTGTTTAAGACCAAGAGAAATACGACGTTTCTCTGGATCAACTTCAAGAACCTTAACTTCAACTTCTTGAGATGTTGAAACGATTTTGCCAGGATGTACGTTCTTCTTGGTCCAGCTCATTTCTGAAACGTGGATCAAGCCCTCAATACCTGGCTCAAGTTCAACAAACGCACCATAATCGGTGATGTTTGTGATGCGACCAGTAAAGCGGCTATCAAGTGGGTACTTCTCGCCAATTGTTTCCCAAGGATCAGCTTCAAGCTGTTTCATGCCAAGTGAAATACGGTGTGTTTCCATATTCACGCGGATGATTTGAACCTTGATGGTCTCACCAATTGTCAGAACTTCTGAAGGATGGTTCACACGACGCCATGCGATGTCCGTGACGTGCAATAGGCCGTCAATGCCACCCAAGTCAACGAATGCACCATAGTCAGTGATGTTTTTAACAACACCATCAACAACTTGGCCTTCTTCAAGCTTACCAACGATTTCAGAACGCTGCTCTGCACGGCTTTCTTCCAAAACAGCACGACGAGAAACAACGATGTTTCCGCGACGCTTGTCCATTTTCAGGATTTGGAAAGGCTGTGAGATGTTCATCAAAGGTGCGATATCGCGGATTGGGCGAATATCTACCTGAGAACGTGGCAAGAACGCTGTTGCGCCATCAAGGTCAACAGTGAAACCACCTTTAACTTGGTTAAAAATGATGCCATCAACACGTGTGTTCTTTTCGAAGAGTTCTTCAAGACGAACCCAGCTCTCTTCACGGCGCGCTTTTTCGCGGGACAGAACAGCCTCGCCCATCGCGTTTTCAACGCGATCAACATAAACTTCGACTTCTGAGCCGACAACAAGCGTGCCATCACGGCCAGCTGCGCCAAATTCTTTCAAAGGCACGCGGCCTTCGGTCTTAAGTCCAACGTCGATTACTGCGAGATCTTTTTCAATCGCAACAATCTTACCTTTAACAACGTTGCCTTCTGCAGGTTCATTTACTTCAAAGCTTTCAAATAATAGAGCTTCAAAATCTTCCATCGAGACAGCAGTATCTGTCATGCGTACTCCGTTCGGCGTGCCGAATATGTTTAGTGTTTCAAAAAAGCATCAATGCCAAATGCGCTTAACCCCGATTGTTGAAACCAACAAATCCGGCACGTAAAGGGTCCGCATTCAACGTGATACACCGATTTATCCAAAGCAGATGAGCCAGTATTCTCGTGTCCTGATCTGTTCTGGCGTTCAAAGGGAAAAAGATTGGATTTAGCACCAAAATGCTGATCTTTTACCCGGTAACGCGCCCAACAATATCAAGAGCTGCTTTGAATGCCGCTTCTATACTCAATTTTGATGTATCTAGCAAGTGGGCATCCGCCGCCTGAAAAAACGCGCCCGCCGGGTTTTCCCGGTCATCTTTATCGCGTTTCTCAATCTGTTTTAGGATCTCATTATACGTCACATCCAGACCACGAGTCAAAAGCTGCTCCGTGCGACGGCGCGCCCGCGTGTCAGCGTTGGCCGTAATGAACAATTTAACTTCGGCTTGCGGACAAATTCGGGTGCCAATATCGCGCCCATCCAAAATCGCGCCTTGCGGCTGTTCCATGAAGGTGCGTTGCATGCGGTTGAGCGCTTTACGCACCTCTGGGATTTGCGCCACTTTTGAGGCCGCCAGTCCAACCTCTGCGGTGGACAGAATGTCTTCATCCAAGGTCAAAGTATCCAGATTGATCGCTGCATCAATTGCAACAGATTCAAAGTCCGCCTGGCCCTCTTTCCCCATGGTCGCCAAGCCCACAGCGCGGTAAAGGAGCCCCGTATCCAAATGCGCCAAGCCGAAATGGGCGGCCAAACGCTTAGCAATTGTGCCTTTTCCAGAAGCGGCGGGTCCATCAACAGCAATCAACATCTCAATATGATCCTCTAGCTATTTAGGCGAACAAATTCGGCGCCCAAACGGCTCATCTCAGGCGCAAATGTAGGGAAACTAGTGGCGATCATATTGCTGTCATCAATACTGACGTCTTTTGTTGTGGCCATCCCCATCACCAAAAAACACATGGCAATCCGATGGTCCAGATGAGTTTTCACCCGGCCGCCGCCCAAAACAAGGCCATTGCCGCCTTCAACACTCAAAAAGTC
>NZ_JBLIAI010000013.1:0-55093 GCF_047634455.1 Maritalea sp. | reverse complement strand
AACTTTTGTATCAGATCGTCACGACCATTTTTGATGAAGTACGGAGTGTACTCGGCAAAATGCTCACTACTTTCGGTCACAAAATAACCAACTCGATTGAGCATTTCGTAGCGCACAAGATTGGGACAGCGGGGCTGATGGGGATTGGTTTTGGGTTTCAATGTGCCGTTGGCATAACCGGAACGCAGCGCCGGATAGAGGTCTTTATATGAACCGTCTGGCTGGCGTTCCTCAAAATTGAGATAATAGGCCATGTGGTTGATGCCCGCACTTTTGTAACGCAGGTTTTCAACTTTCACATTCAAATCCTCAGCAAGTTCTTTTGCGGTGCCCTGAACAGAATGGCATAGCCCGACATGTTTGATGTCAGGATATTTGGCTGCGATGGCCCAGATATTGATCGCCATTGGGTTCACATAGTTGAGCATCAAAGCATCTGGACACACCGCGCGCATGTCGTCGCAAATTGACCAAAGATGCGGCACGGTGCGCAAACCACGCATAATGCCGCCAATGCCAAGTGTGTCGGCAATGGTTTGGCGCAGGCCGTGTTTTTTTGGGATGTCAAAATCTGTAATCGTGCACGGATCGTAGCCGCCGATTTGGAACGCAACCACGACAAAATCTGCGTCCCGCAGCGCGTCGCGCTGGTTCGTATGCGTTGATATCTGCGCCGCAACATCCATTGAAGATATCATTTTGCGCGCCACAAGCGCAGATTCATCCAAACGGGTTTGGTCGATGTCCATTAGCGCAATATGCGCATCAGACAGCAAAGCGTAGTGCAAGGCGTCACCAATAATATTCTTCATGAATATAGTGGAGCCCGCCCCGATAAAAGCGATTTTCTTGGTCATAGTGATACCTATTTAACAGCGCCGAGCGTCAGGCCCGCGATGAAGTGTTTTTGCATCAAAAAGAACATGGCAACTGGCGGCAGCGCGGCAACGATGGAACCAGCAGACACAAGGTGCCAGGCGGAAACCCACTGCCCGTTGAGGGAGTATAGCCCGGCGGTAATGGGCTGATTGTCAGCACCTTGCGTCAACACTGTTGCCCAGAAATAGTCGTTCCAAATGAAGGTAAAAATCAGCACCGCCAGAGCGGCAATGGCGGGTTTCATCAGCGGCAATACAACATGCCAGAAGATTTGAATTTCGGTGACGCCTTCAACCCGCGCCGCTTCGATCAATTCAAACGGCAGCGCTTTGATAAAGTTACGCATAAACAGGGTGCAAAACCCGGTTTGGAAGGCGATGTGGAACAATGCCAACCCCTGCCACGTATTATAGACGCCCATCTGCAACGTCAGGTCACGAACGGGCACCATCAGGATTTGAAACGGTACGAAATTGCCCGCAACAAACAGAAAGAAAATCGGCAAGTTGCTTTTGAATTTATAAACTGCCAGCGCAAAGCCCGTCATGCACGAGAGTGCGACGGCACCAATCACCGTTGGGATTGTTACCTTAAAACTGTTGAGCAGATATTGGCCAATCGGCGTGTTGGTGAAAATCGCCGTGTAGTTTTCGATCAGATTGAACGAGGTTGGCCAACCCCAATAATTGCCCGCATTGATATCTCCGGCAGAGCGGATTGAGGTCAGCGCGACGGCGATCAAGGGCAGCAGCCAAACGATCAGAGTAATCGGCAGCGCGACTTGATAGCCGATACGCACTTTTGCAGAGGTTTTTTCAACTGGCGTTGGAAACATCTTAGTGCCCTCTCTCGTCGCGGTACATTTTGTACAAGAACCCGGAAATATAGACCATCATGATCAGGAACAGCACCACAGCAATCGCTGCGCCATAGCCCATGCGGAAACCATATTCTGAGAAGGCCTGTTCATACATGTAGAAGGCGAGCACGCGAGACGAGCCCCATGGTCCGCCTGCGGTCATGATGGAGATCAGATCGAACGAGCGCAGCGCGCCGATGATGGTCACAACAAGCGCAATAAACGTTGCCGGACGAAGTTGGGGCAATATGATGTACCACAGCATTTTCCAGCTTTTTGCGTTGTCGAGCCGCGCGGCTTCAATCTGTTCAGGATCAACAGCATTGAGGCCGGTTAAATAAAGGATCATGCAATAGGCAGTTTGTGGCCAAAGGCCAGCTGCGATGATGCCGTAGGTGACAAAACGTTCGTCAGCAAGTACAGCGATTGGTTCAATTCCAATCGCGCCAAGCGCAACGTTTAAAAGACCGAAGCTGGGGTCATAAAACCAAGAGAATACGAGGCCGACCACCACTTGTGAAATCACGAATGGAAAGAAAAACATGGATTTATAGATGCGAATGCCGCGCACTGTTTGGTTAAGGAACAAAGCCACAAACAAGCCAGCTGGAATGGCCAAAAGATAGAGAACGAGCCAGATAATATTGTTCTTGAGCGACGTGTAAAAAGATTCGTCGTCGAGCAGTTCAACATAGTTGCCCATGCCAACCCATGTCTTTTCACCCAACCCGTCCCAATCAAAAAAACTGATCTGGATCGAGCCAAAAATCGGATAGACAACATAGATCGAAAACATCGCAATGCCGGGCAAAAGGAAAAGCCAAGGCGCGATAGTTTGTTGGTTCTTTTTCCAGAAAGCTTGCATAGCGACACATCCAATTATGGGGTGAGCAGAGTTCCCGCGCACCTTGGCGCGCGGGAATAATTCAGTTCAGCTTAGCGTTATTTATATACGCGAGCGCGAACTTTTTCGAGACGCTCAAGGATTGCATCCAAGCGGTCTGGTTTTACCATGAACTCTTGGAAACCTTCCATGCCCGCTTTGGCCATTTCAGCTGGTGCGTCACGGTCAAAGAATTGTGCGATACCACCGGTTGTTCCTGACAACATTTTGCTGCCCGCTTGCAAGAATTTGTCGTCGCCAACAATTGATTGGTTGTTCACTGGAAGTTGACCAAGCGTATTGTTGATCTCAGTTTGAACGTCCGCACGCGCCAAATATGCGAGGAATTTCTTCGCATCTTCTTTGTTTTTGGCGTTTGCTGGAATGTGAATGGTGTCTGTTGGTGCTTCTTCAGCCATTGGCACATCTGGGTTGATCATAGGGAACTGGAAGAACCCGATTTGATCGTCTGTCAGACCTGCTTCACGCAAAGGCGCAACCGCAAAGTTACCCATCACATACATGGCCGCATCACCCTGCACCATTGGTGCAAGTGCTTCTTGCCATGAGTAGGCTGCGTGGTTTTCTAGGAAGAAGTTGCCATCAAGCAATTCTTTCCAGTTGGCCATGGTTGCGCGAACACGCTCGTCCGTCCAAGCCACTTCGCCTTTTGTGAGTGCCATGTGGAAATCATAGCCGTTGGTCCGCAAGTTCAGGTAATCGAACACGCCGCCAGCGGTCCATAGATATTTGGTGCCGATTGTGATTGGCGTTATCCCTGCAGCGTTAAGTGTTGCGCCTGCAGCTTTGAACTCTTCCCAGTTTGTTGGGACAGCGATGTTGTTCGCTTCAAAGATGTCTTTGCGGTAGTAAACGCCCCATTGGTAATAGGTGTATGGAACACCCCATTTTTTACCATCAATGGTCATTGAACCCGCAGCAGATGCCAAAGATTCATTTAGACCATTGTCTGCCCAAACGTCGTCAACAGCTTCAAAAAGACCTGCATTAACGTAAGGCAACATGCGGTTACCAGCATACCAGTTCGCCAAATCAGGCGCATCAGCCGTCAAAAAGTTGCGAATTGAGGTTTTGTAACCTTCGTGGTCAAACAGGTTCCACGTTACCGTTACATCTGGGTTTTCAGCTTTAAAGCCGTCAATGACCGCTTGAAATGCTGCTTTTGGTGCCGGATCTGAAGTATCCGTGTTGATGACCAGCTCACCTGCAAATGCTGTGGTCGACATTAGCGCCGCCGCAAGCATCACGGATATACCGCGTCCTAGTAGATGTTTCATTGGTTTTACCTCCCGATTGGTTCCAACATATGAAACTTAGTTTTAACTATTGAAATTATTGTTCGTTAATCCTATTGTTGTCAACAGGGTCGTTGCGTAAAAGATGAAAAAACGACGAGGGGTATAAAATGAGCAGCCAAGCAAACAAAGACGGCACGGTCGGTAAGGCATTGGAAATATTGGATGATGTCGCCGCGTTTGGTCGCCCTGTGCGGTTCAATGATCTGCTTGCAGATTCCAAGCACCCCAAGGCCACGCTTTATCGATTGATGCAAACGCTCACCAATCAGGGCATGCTCGACTATAATCCAGACCATCAAACCTATTCGCCGGGTGTGCGGCTGGTGCGGCTGGCCCATTCTGCATGGCAGCAATCTTCGCTGGCCCCGATCGCAAAAATCGCCATCGACAAACTGTCAACCGGACTGGGGCAAACCATTCACCTAGCGCAGCTCGACAATGGCCAAGTGCTCTATGTCGACAAGCGTGACGCCAATCGCCCGATTGAAATGTTCAGCCAAGCTGGGAAAATTGGACCGGGTTATTGCACGGGCGTCGGCAAAGCTATGTTAGCTTTCTTGGACGATGATCTGCGCGCAAAGGCGCTGGCGCAGCAAGCATTTTACGCGTTTACCGACAACACGATAACTGACTGCGAAACACTGAATGCTGAACTGAGCGTTATCCGCAAAACCGGTGTTTCATTTGACCGCGAAGAGCACGAACCGAGCATTATTTGCGTTGCAGTGCCGATTTTGGCGCTATCTGGTCGCGTGCTCGGTGGCTTGTCCGTCACCAGCTCAACCAACCGCACCAATTTGGACGAGCTAAAAGAATTCGCGCCGCAAATGAAACGCGCGGCGAAAGAAATCGCGACTGCTTCTGAAAATTGGCAGTTCCCTAATCACTAACCAATCAAGATCCATCGGGAGGATTCATGTCTGGTGTAAAAATAGCAAATGCTATTAAAAAATACGAAGCCGTTCAGGTTATTCACGGCGTTGATTTGCAAGTTGAGGACGGCGAATTTTGCGTTTTCGTTGGCCCATCGGGCTGCGGCAAATCCACACTTTTGCGCATGATCGCAGGACTTGAAGAAACCACTTCAGGCACCATTCAGATTGGCGACCGTGATGTAACGACCGCTGACCCTGCAGATCGTGGTGTCGCGATGGTTTTTCAAACCTACGCGCTTTATCCACATATGAGTGTGGAACAAAATATGGGCTTTGGCCTAAAAATGAATGGCGTTCCCAAGGCTGAAATTAAAAGGAAAGTGAACGAAGCGTCACAAATCCTCAAGCTTGACGACTATTTGGACCGAAAACCAAAAGCATTATCGGGCGGGCAGCGCCAGCGCGTTGCCATTGGTCGCGCGATTGTGCGCGGACCCGAAGTGTTTTTGTTCGATGAACCACTGTCTAACCTAGACGCTGAATTGCGCGTCGAGATGCGGGTCGAATTGGCCCGGTTGCACAAAGAAATTGGTGCAACCATGATCTATGTGACCCACGACCAAGTGGAAGCGATGACATTGGCCGACAAAATTGTGGTGTTGCGCGCGGGCAATGTGGAGCAAGTTGGCTCCCCGATGCAGCTCTACAAAAACCCAGACAACAAATTTGTGGCGGGCTTTATCGGATCACCGGGCATGAATTTTCTTGATGCCGTGGCGGGTGACGGTTCAGTTTCTGCGTCGGCCCTTGGCAGTGGCGACATCAAAACAGCGGCTAAACTTCCAGAAGCAGGTTCAAGTGTGACATTGGGTGTTCGTCCGCAACATATAACCCTTGATGCACAAGGCACGGGTTTGACAGTTGATCTGGTCGAGCACCTAGGCGGCGTCACTTACATCTATCTCAACGCTGCAAACGGCGAACGCATTATTGTTGAAGCAAGCGCAGAAGTTGATGCGCCTAAACTTGGCGCCAATGTTTCGGTGCGGTTTGATGCTGAAAACGTCATGCTTTTTGACACCACAACAGAACAGCGTATTCGTTAAACAGCAGCTGCTAAAAATCGGTCCAGCGCTTGCAAAAAGTTGGACCGATCCGCTTTTGTGAAGCCGGGATTGTATCCCTTGATTTCACCACTCTCGCGCAAATCCTGTTTAAGCCCCCGCATCGCAATGGCCATGCCGATATTCTCGTCAGTAAACGGTTTGCCTGTGGGGCCGAGTACCCTCGCCTTTTTGTCCAAACAGCGTTGGGCCAAAGGAATATCGGAGGTGACGGCAACATCGCCCGCGCTAATATTCTCCGCAATCCAATCATCTGCCACATCAGCCCCGTGCGGCACGATGACGTGTTGGATCATCGGGTCACGTGACGGACGTAACCCGCCATTCGACACGATCACGACTGCCACATTGTAACGCTCAGCCACGCGGATAATTTCGTCTTTTACCGGGCATGCGTCGCCATCAACATAAATCTTTATCATGACGATCTTTTATCTATTGGTTCAGTTGTTGGCCAGCACCCTATTGCACAAAACGTTGTTCAACAGCCGCGCCCTCCACAAGATTTGCACCGGGATAAAGAATGATGGTTTCAGCCTCGCTTAAACCGTCAAGCACCTGTGCCTGCAACCCGTTATTTTGACCAATCTCTACATTGCGTTTGCTGGCTTTGCCATCTTGCACCGTAAACACCGCCCATTCATTTGCTTCGCGGAACAAAGCGCTTGATGGCACCACCAATGCGTTTTGATCTTCCCACACGACAATCTTGACCTCAACGCGATATCCATGACCCAGGCTTTGGCGTTTCTGCCATGGGTCAGTGAATTCAATTACCGCACCCACGCGCTGCTCTTCGACGCCCAGCGCTGAATATTTGGTGAACCCCCAAGGGTCGATGCGCGTTACAATGCCACCCAACTGGTTTTGGCCGCCCCAATTGTCAACGATCACGCGATCATCAATTTGTACTTTCACCGCATCGCTCGACAAAAGCTCCACAAGGATTTCCATGCCATTAGATGTGTCGCCAATTTCAAGCACCGGCGCGCCTGCAGGCAATGTGGTTTCGCTTTCTTGCATCACCCGCAGCACACGACCTGAGACCGGTGCGCGCAGGGGAATTGAAGCAGCACCCCGACTAACAGACGGATTTCCCTGATCGTTGAAACCAATCAACTGCGCGCGCGCATTGGCCAAATCAGCCTCGCGCATTGAGATCGCAGCCACCGCTGTATCAAGTGCTGCATCCGCGGAGCGGGCAACACTTTTCGCCCGGTCATAGGCGGCACGAGAAACGACTTCTTTTTCAAATAACTGCTTTGATCGTTGCAAATCCAAATCCGACAAATCTTTGTCGGCAATTGCCCTATTGTGTTCGGCAACTGCCAATTGCAGCGCTGCTTCCGCCGCTTTTACCGCCGCCAACGCTTGTTCACGGGTGCGCACATCCAGCGCAGCGGGATTTGTTGGCAGCATGCTGGCGATAATAGATGTACCGCCAATAACCATTGCCCCTGGCTCCACTTCAACGCGTTGCAAGCGACCAGCTACCGGGGTGGAAACAGTATAAACATCTTTCACCCGCGTTTTTGCGTCCTCATCAATGGTGACAATCATATGAGCGCGCTCAACAAGGCCAAAATCGACCGAAATGGGTTTTGGCCAGAATGCATATGTCAGCGCACCAGCGACGCCAACGATTACCAGAAGGATAATCCAATTGCGTGATTTTCTTTTGGCCATGTTCTACTCCCTAGTCTTAAGGGCTGAGACGAGATCAAGCTCGTCCATGTTTCTTTTTACCATCCAGCCGGAAAAAATCGAAGATATGAGCACGGCAACGCCCGCCGTGCCAAATGCCTCCGGTTGGAGTTGATTTGGAATTTGATAAAGGTCGGTCGAGAACCCTTCGACAATTGCAATGTTCAACCCTAGGCCAAACACAATGCCGATGGGTACGGCTATTAAAACCATGATCGCAAGTTCGCCAAGCAAAACGAAAGCGGTTTCGCCCTTCGTGAAGCCGATCACGCGCAAACTGGCAAGATCACGGGCGCGCTCGGCAAAAGCAATGCGGGCGCTGTTGTAAACAATGCCAAAAGTGATGATGGCTGCGATGAAACTCATTACATAGCGCATGGACCCTGCGCTTTGATCCATCAATATTTCAAACGCTGCCCGGGATGTTGATTTCAAACTCGCGCCAGCAATCACCGGCATGGCCTTGAGCGCTTCATAGAGCGGGGTTTGGTATTTCTTATCGATTTGCAAATAGGCACCGCTGATTTGTTTTGGCTGTTTGAGCGCCCGATTGAGCGCATCAATCTGCAAATAGGCGGGCGCGCCGGACAATGTCTCTGCAATGCCAACAATGGGCAGTTGAAGAATTGGCCGTTCCCCGTCTTGCACTTCAATGGTCATCATTTGTCCTGGCGAAATGGCGAGTTTCTTGGCAAGTGATTTTGCGATGATAATCCCATCTTCGCGCAACGTGATGGGGTTCAAGTCTTTATCAACGGCACGATATTGCAGCGGATTGGCGATGAGCCCGGTAACCGCGCCTTTGTGTGAATATAATCCATTGCGCATGATTACCGGCACGATGCGAAAAGGCTCGACATGTGCGACCCCTTCCAGGCTACGCAATTCGTTCAAGGTGTCGCTCGATCGCAACGCAGCAAAAACCACCGTCATGTCGGAGCGATCAACATAGTCAAATGTTTGATCAACAATGGAAGTAAATGTCATCATCAACCCAATTGAAGCGGCAGATAGCCCCATGCCAGCCCCAATGCCCAACGCCGCGCCGAATGTCCGCCCGGGGTGACGCGCGACCCGCCGCAGAACCATACGTGTTGGTTGGTCAAATATGCGTTTTATGCTGCCCATAAATCCGCCGGCTCGAGAATAATCTGAGGGCGCTGGTGGACGCATGGCAACTGCTGGGGTCAGGGCGAAGACGTTGCGCAACACGAACAAAGCGCCTGCGGATGCGGTAAAAACGCTCACAAGAATACCAATCACGAATGCCTGCGGGTCAACGCGAAACACAAGGAACGGGAATTTATAAAATTGCTGGAACAGGTCGGCGTAGCTGCGCCCAACCATCACGCCTATAAGACAGCCAACCAGCGCGCCACCAATTGCAATTGCCAACACAAATTTGAAATAGTGTGTACTCACCTCCAACGACGAGTAACCAAAGGCTTTTAGAAGCCCGATTTGTTCGCGCTCTGATTGGATCATCCGCGAAATCACAATATTGAGCAAAAACGCAGCGATCGCCAAAAAGATTGGGGGCAGAATTTTTTGTTGCGCGGCGATCCCTTTGATTTCCTCAGACAGGAAACGGTTTGAGGGTTGATCCTCCAACCCATATGCACCAGTGCCACCAAAATTTGCTAAAACTTGATCCACCCTATCCAATATTTGCGGTAATTTCGCATCGCGCGTTAGCGAAAACAGAGCCTCATTGAATGCGCCTTTAAGGTCGAAGGCTGCACCAAGGCTGGTTTCACTCATCCACAATACCGCAAAACGCTTGTCGTCCGGCGCGAGTTCGCCCGGTGCCATTGAAATCAAAAACTCTGGCGACTGCGCAAGACCTGCAATCTCGAGCTTGCGACGTGCGCCGTTAATGGTTGCAGAAATGGTATCACCGGGCTTGAGATTGTGTGCTTTTGCGAAAGATCGCAGCAAGAGAACTTGATCTTCTTTATTCTGCTCTATCGGCTTGCCTTCCGCCAAATAAACATCGTTCAAGCGCGCAGCACCATGATCCGGCAACGAAACGATGGCCGCCGTGATGGGCACATCTTCTTGGGGCAAATTGATTAGCCCACCGCCCCTTATTCGGCCTAAAACACTATCGACGCCCGGAATGGCCGCAAGACGGGTCAACAAATGTTTGGGCGCACGCACAGCCGGTGCATAAACCTCTGCGAGCCGATAACGATCATAATAAGCTGTTTTGGTTTGGTTCAGTGAATTGAACAAACCATCCATCATCACCAGCACCACAACGCCAACGGCAATCACAAGACCAATGGCGGTCGCCTGCATTTTCATGCGCCCGAGGTCTCTTACCAGTTTTTTATCGAGGACTGAAAACATGGGTTACCACTCTATCTCATCTGCGGTGAGTTTGGTGGTGTTTTCAATAACTTCGCGTACATCGCCGTCAGCGAAATGGATCACACGATCTGCCATTGCAGCGGTTGCTGCGGCATGGGTCACAATCATCACTGTGGTGCCCAAATCCTGATTGACGCTTTGCAACACATTGAGCACGGATCGGCCCGTCGTGCTGTCCAGCGCGCCCGTCGGTTCATCGCAAAACATCACTGTGGGTTGTTTGGCAACGGCGCGGGCTATGGCGACGCGCTGTTGTTCTCCACCAGACAGCTGAGCTGGGAAATGATTGATCCGCTCTTTTAAACCCACCAGAAACAGTGCTTCTTCGGCAGACATCGGGTCATCTGAAATCTCAGTGACCAATTCCACATTTTCTTTGGCGGTCAGGCTGGGCATGAGGTTATAAAACTGGAAAACAAACCCCACATGATGGCGACGATAAAGCGTGAGCGCCCGCTCGTTCATCGTGGTCAATTCACGGTCAAAGAAGTGCGCGGTGCCGCTTGTTGCATCGTCAAGACCGCCCAAAATATTCAGCAAAGTAGATTTGCCGCTGCCCGAAGGACCAAGCAGCACCACCATTTCGCCTGTTGGAATGGAAATATCCACACCACGCAGCGCGTGCACAGCTGCGGCCCCCTCCCCATAGGTCTTGGTGAGACCTTGGGTGCGAAAAGCCGTTTGGCCGTTCATTTGGTGCATATGAGACCCTACCGAATTAGCTTAGGCATACGTTAGGGTAGAAGTATGGCCCCGCATATGACTGAAATCAAATGGCAGGTCCATTACGGGACACTGATTTGTGGAAAATCAGATAAAAATGCCGGGCAGATTGGAGGAAACCTGCCCGGCATAACGTCTTTGGGAGTTGACGTTGGAATTTAGGCGATGCGCGCACCACTGCCTGGTTCAAATACTGAAGCTTTGGTGAGATCAAACGCGAGGGAAGCGTTCTGTCCTGCCACAACTTCAGCATCAGCACGCAAACGCGCCGTAACTTGTTTTCCACCCAAATTGGTCACAACAAACGTGTCGGACCCAGCTGGTTCAACCACATCAATCTGACAATCTGCAAGTTGGCCGCCATCGGTTACGATGCTAAGTGGGTCTGTGATGTTCTCAGGCCGCAGCCCCAAAATCACTTCTTTAGCGCCACTTCCATTCATGCCTGCAATTTCACGGTCAAAGTTGAGGACCAAGTTTTCTGCACCATCGCGTGAAATGGCAATTTGCGTGCCATTTTTAGACGCCGTTGCATGCGCTGGAATGAGGTTCATCGATGGCGACCCCATAAAATCAGCAACAAACATATTGGCTGGGTGATTATAGATCTCATTTGGCGTGCCCACTTGCTGGATCACCCCGTCTTTCATCACCACAATTTTTGTCGCCAACGTCATCGCTTCGATTTGGTCATGCGTCACATAAACAATCGATGCGCCAAGGGTTTGGTGCAAGCGTTTGATTTCTGTGCGCATTTCCACTCGAAGTTTGGCATCCAGATTAGACAATGGTTCATCGAACAAGAACAGTTGCGGATCACGGACCAACGCACGGCCCATAGCCACCCGTTGGCGTTGACCGCCAGACAATTGCGAAGGTTTGCGGTCGAGCAGATGATCGATTTGCAACAGCCCGGCAACTTCAGCGAGTTTTTTCTGTTGTTCTGCCTCAGAAATACCCCGCACTTTCATGCCGAACGTGATGTTTTTACCCACGGTCATTGTTGGGTACAGCGCGTAGGATTGGAACACCATCGCAATATCGCGGTCTTTTGGCGAAACGCCAATCATTGAGCGACCGCCAATATTGATCTCACCGCCTGAGGATTCTTCGAGCCCCGCGATACAGTTGAGCAAGGTAGACTTGCCGCAACCAGATGGACCAACCAGTACCAAAAACTCGCCAGGCTCGATGGACACATTGATGTCTTTAAGAATTTTGACCGAGCCGTAGCTCTTATCGAGATTTTCGATCGACAAAATCTGTTGTTTGGTTTCTGTCATCAGATTATCCCTTCACAGAACCAGCGGTTAGACCGCGGATAAAATATTTTCCGGCTACGACATAAACAATGAGGGTTGGCAGAGCGGCGATAATCGCGGCGGCCATATCAACATTGTATTCTTTGACGCCAGTTGTTGAGTTCACGATGTTATTGAGCGCAACGGTGATGGGTTGCGTACCCGCTTGGCTGAACGACACACCAAACAAGAAGTCGTTCCAAATTTGCGTGAACTGCCAAATTACGGTCACCACGATAATTGGAGGCGAGATGGGCAAGAAGATTGAGTAGAAAATTCTAAAGAACCCTGCCCCATCAACTTTTGCAGCTTTCACCAGTTCTTGTGGCACGGTGACGTAGAAGTTGCGGAAAAACAGCGTTGTAAAGCCGATCCCGTACACCACGTGCACTAAGACCAAACCGCCAATTGAACCTGCGAGTTTCAGTTTGCCCAAGACAATTGCCATCGGCAAAATAACGACCTGAAACGGGATGAAACAACCGAACAGCATTAAAGCAAACAAGACGTTCGAGCCTTTGAAGCGCCACTGTGCAAGCACATACCCGTTTACCGCGCCGAGCAAAGTCGAAAGAAACACGGCAGGTACGGACAGCAAAACGGAGTTCCAGAAGAATGGCTGCAAACCGTCGCATTGGATGCCCGTACAAGCGCCAGACCACGCTGTTGCCCAAGACGAGAAATCTATCTCGCGCGGCAGGGATAATAGTGAGCCGGAGCGAATTTCGTCTAGGCTTTTCAAGGATGTGGTCAACATCACAAAAAGCGGCATCAGATAGTAAAGCGCGAACACGATAAGCATGGCGTAAAGGCCAAAGCGTAATGCAATGCGTTGCATCAACCGCACACGAGCGGCGCTTTTTTCAGACTGAACGCTATTCATTGAAATATCAGTCATGGCGTGATCTCAGTTCTGAATAAAGGTATGGAACGATGATCGCGGTGACGATGACCATCATGACCGTTGCCGACGACGCAGCTTGCCCGATATCGCCGCGCGAAAACGCCATTGCATACATGAAGGTTGCTGGCATGTCCGTGGCATAGCCCGGTCCACCGCCTGTCAACGCAATCACCAAATCGAAACTCTTAATCGCTAAGTGCGAGAGCACGATGAAAGCAGACAAGAAGATCGGCGCCATCGACGGGATAATGATGCTCATATAAATACGCGGTGTTGAAACACCATCGACCATTGCGGCACGTATCACCTCACCATCGACCGAACGTAAGCCAGCCAAAAACAGAGCCATCACAAAGCCGGATGATTGCCAGACCCCAGCAATAACCACCGTGTAAATTGCCATGTTAGGGTCAACCAGCCAATTGAAGGTGAAGTCGGTCCAGCCTAGGTCGCGCACGACGGCTTGAATGCCAAGACCGGGGTTCAAAATCCATTTCCAAGCGGTACCTGTAACAATGAAGCTCAGGGCCATTGGGTAGAGATAGATTGTGCGTAGTGGGCCTTCGGTGCGGATTTTTTGATCCAGCAAAATTGCTAGTGTCAAGCCAATGACGGTAGCAAAAAGAATGAACAAGATGCCAAATATGGCCAAATTCGTTAGGGCGACTTCAAAGCGTGGCGAATCCGCCAAGCGTTCATATTGGATGGTGCCTTTAAGATCATATTTCGGCAAAAGCTTTGATCGGGTGAAGGACACATAAGCGGTCCATATGATAAACCCATAAACAAAGACCAATATTGCTATGAAGCTTGGGGCCAGCACCATCTTGGGTGCGTGTTTTTCAAGCCAGTCGGTCATTAGTTTGCTCCAAGAGTTCGCCCACGCGGCACATTGTGGCCGCGTGGACGAGTTGTTTCAGTGTACGATTATAAAGAGTTTGCCACTGCTTGGGCCAATGCTGCAACAGCGTCTTCTGAACTCATGTCTGAGTTGAAGTGTGCTGTGACCACATCGGTGATCGCGCCAGCTTGTGCACTGCGAAGTGCCATGCCGTGTGCATAGCTTGGCAACAAGAAGCCTTGATCGATTGCAGTGTTCAAGTCTGCATTTGATTGACGACCACAGAACTCAAATTCGTCCATTGGAACGTCCAAACGAGCAGGTACTGACCCTTTGTTCAGGTTGAACACTTTTTGGAAGTTGCTGCCCATGACCAATTTGGCAAGGAGCTGTTGACCAGCGATAGCATCTTCACCGTCTACGTTGAAGAACGCAAAGCTATCGACGTTGTAAAGGTAAGCGCCACCTGATGGTGAGGTACAAGTGAAGTCTTTGCCCGGCACTTTGCCAGCGGCCATAAATTCGCCTTTAGCCCAGTCACCCATGATTTGGAATGCAGCTTCACCATTGATTACCATTGCAGTTGCAAGGTTCCAATCGCGACCAGAGAAGTTGTCGTCAACGTAGCCACGCATAACACGCATTTGGTCGAAAACCGCTTTCATTTGATCTGATTTCAGCGTGTCCATGTCGAGTTCAATGAACGCTTTGCGGAAGAATTCTGGCCCACCAAGACCAACAGCAACCGCTTCAAACATTGTCGCATCTTGCCAAGCTTGGCCACCATGTGCCAATGGCGTAATGCCCATGCCTTGGAGTTTTTCAGCAGCGGCATTGAATTCCGCCCAGTTGGTTGGGGCGTCTATGCCTGCGTCAGCAAGAATTTTTGAGTTGCCCCAGATCCAGTCCACGCGGTGCACGTTAACAGGTGCAGCACAGTAGGCTCCATCACATTTCATTTGGTCCGCAATGGCTTCTGGCAGCAACTCATCCCAACCTTCAGCTTTTGCAACGGCGTCGATATTGCCGATTGCGCCTTCTTCATACCATTCTTGGATTGAAGGGCCTTTGAGCTGAACAGCCGATGGGGCGTTGCCAGACAAAACGCGAGCGCGCAACGCAGTCATTGCAGCATCACCGCCACCGCCAGCAACTGGCATGTCTGTCCAAGTACCGCCATTTGCGGAAAACTCGTCCTTCAATACTTTAACAGCAGCGGCTTCGCCGCCAGATGTCCACCAGTGAAGCACTTCGGCTTTTGGCTGAGCCATGGCAGCAGTTGCTGACAAGCTAAGTGCCAAAACACTGGTCAAAAGAACTGATTTTTTCATTACATTCCCCTCCCGAGAGAATTTACATCATACCGCGCTAACCCATGTCAGCGAAGTTGAATTGAAAAGAGATTGCAACGCTCATTAGATCAATATGGAATCGTACGTATTTGGTCGCTGTCGGCGGGTTTTATGTCACAAATGTTACGCCCTGTTACATTCGGGCTTGGCTTGTTACAATTTGTTACTCAATATCCGCCACATGTGAGTGAACAAAGGAGTAAACATGGCCATTCGCCGGATTCTGGTTATTGATGACGATCCTGATGTCTGCGCGATGCTCAAGCAATATTTGACCCGCGAAGGCTACGCTGTGGAGAGCGCCCAGACGACGCAAGCTGCAATGGGTATTGTCGCCCAGCGAAGAGTTGATCTGATTTTTCTGGATGTCATGCTTGGTGACGAATCAGGTTTTGATGTTTGCAAAAAACTTCGCGCTGACAATACGGTGCCAATCATCTTCTTGTCGGCACTGTCGGCCGATCACCATCGTCTAACCGGCTACCAGATGGGCGGTGACGACTATATCGCCAAGCCGTTTAATCCAGGCTTACTGCTGGCGCGCGTTAGAGCCGTCTTTAGACGCACCCACCGCGCGTCTTCCTTAGCCTATCGTCGTGATGCAAGGACATATCAGTTTGATAAATGGACTTTTCGGGGTGACCGAGAAGAATTAGTTGGTGCAGACGGCGTTGAGACCGTTTTGTCAAAACGTGAGACAGCACTTTTGAAGGTCATGCTGGCCAACCCGCAAATCCCGCTGACACGAGAAGAAATCGCAAGTGCCTTGAATGAAGAAGAACCTGAGGAAACGTTGGATGCTCAAGAAAGTCGAGCGATTGATGTGCTGGTCGGCCGATTGCGGCATAAAATTGAAATAAGTGCAAAGGCGCCGAAACTGATCAAAACCATGCGCGGTACGGGCTATCAACTTTGTTGCACCGTAAATGCCGATGATTAATGAGCGATCTGCAAAATCTGGCTGGCTGAGCTGGTTTTTCTCTGCAACCACCATTTCAATTATCATGCTCGGGTTTGCGTTTGTGTGTGGCTTAGCGGCTGCGCTCATGTGGGAGCGGTCGAACAGTTCGTGGCAAACTCATCTGGACAATGCGTTCAATGCCGGCATTGCCCTGTTTGGCACCGTTTCAGAATTACGGTCCCAGCCTAGTCGCACCGCTCAATCCGATATCTTTGAGTTTACAGTAGTTCAACCCGGTAAACTCGATGACACAGATGTTGTAAAACTGCGTTTTGACGTGCCAAATTCAGCAATCTATGAAACCAGCCTGACGCTACGCCCACCAAGTGCTGCAATTACCGCATCGGGCGAACGGGTGGCCGTGCGGATATTCTCGCCACAATTTCAATATTCTGTTTCCGCCATACCTGCGACGAATAACGGGCTGGCATTTCAATTTGGCGAATTATCACGCGGCATTGCCAAACTTTGTTCTGATGCAACGATGTATATCGAACTCGATGATCAGAATTGGCTCAAAGTGAGCGCGCCCAGCATTTGGTCTTGCGCAGCACGGCCCGCCGACCTGCGGTTGCCAGCTTTATTGTTGGCAGCGCTCACATTGGGCATATTGTTTAGCGTTGCGAACGGTTTCTCACAAATGCTCGAACAGCTTGCAAATGATATCAGAACGGCTGCGACCAGCGGTTCAATTGAAGAAATCCCCGAACGAGGGGTCAGCGAAGTAAAGAACTTAACTGCGTCGGTGAATACATTCTTTGCAAATGAGCGCGAACGGCTAGAGCAACGCGCCTTGTTGCTGTCAGGAATTTCGCATGATCTGGGTACGCCTGCAACACGCCTGAAACTGCGCACGGCGCTGATCGAAGATACAATTCTGCGCGATAAGCTTGACCGAGACATCGACCAAATGACCGACATGATTGATGGCGTTCTTAGCTACACCAGACACGAAATGGACACCGAAGCCCCGCGGAAAATCTCGATGCGATCACTGGTGCAATCCATCGTTGACGACTACCAGGATGTCGACAAACCTGTGTCGCTTGCGGCCCCTGAACAGGTCAACTTGGAACGGCTTGGAAATGTGTTTAGCCAAACCAGCGAGAATACGCACGTTCTGATACGAGACCATCAAAGAGTATTGTGCAAATGCCGCCCCAACGCCATCCGACGAGCGCTGACCAATTTGATTGAGAACGCGCTAAAATATGGCGAAGAGGCCCATGTATCACTGCATGCGACGGCAGATCACTTCACGATTGCGGTAGTCGATCAGGGATCACACACTTTTTTTGAACAACCTGAAAAGCTTCTGGAACCGTTTGTCAGGGGCGAAAATGCCAAATGGACAAAAGGGGCTGGCCTTGGCCTGACAATTACAAACTCGGTGGTCAAAAACCACGGTGGAGCGTTAAAATTTGTGCAGCGACAGGGCGGCTTGGAAGTCAGCATGGAATTGCCGCGGTGGATTTAACAGTTTACACCGCATCCAAATAGGCACGCACGGCCGTTTGTACATGTCGGAAGCGGTCGCCGCCCAGATGTTTGCCACCGTACCAACGGGTTACGACAACGATCTGATTTTCAACATTTTCGCGCTCCAACATCCTGAGAATGATCATACCCGCGCCACTTTCGCCATCATCATTTTTGATGGCACCATCGGCGCAAATCAGCCCCCAACTGTTGTGGGTCGCTTTGGCGAATTTCTTTTGGCGTTTCAGTTCTTTGATGAACGCCTTCGCTTGTTCAGCCGTTTGGCAGTTGCCGCCGGAGACTGCGTATTTTGATCCACGATCGGTTAAGACATTTTCTATGGTGAGCATGCGGCATGTTTAAGCATGCATCAAGATCAGATCAAGCATGGAAGATGAATGGAATTATTGTGGCCGCAACTTCGTGCCGATAAACGATGCATTTTGATGTATCAATCATTTTAATTTGACTTATGAATTAAAGTTGCATTAGATAACGCCAAGGAGATTTTTTCTATGTTTGTTGGGCTTGATTTGGGTACTTCTGGATTGCGTGCATTGATCGTTGACGATCAGGGTAACGCAGTTGGAACTGTGCAAAGCACCTATTCAACCAACCATGCGCACAAGGGGTGGAGCGAACAAGACCCCAAACTCTGGATCGATGCATGCAAAGATGTTTTCGAACAACTACGAGCGTCATATCCAAAGCAATTATCCGCCCTTAAGGGCATTGGGATTTCGGGCCATATGCACGGTGTCGTGTTGCTCAACAAAGCACACGACGTACTGCGACCCTGTATTTTGTGGAACGACACAAGGAGCCACGCGTTCGCAACGACGTTGGACAAAACACCGTCCGTGCGCGAACTGTCCGGCAACATCGTATTCCCTGGTTTTTGTGCGCCCAAACTGATGTGGGTTAAAAACCAAGAACCCGAAATATTTGCACAAACCAAAACCATTTTGCTGCCAAAAGATTATCTGCGGTTTTGGCTCACGGGTGAATTGAACTCTGAGATTTCTGACGCGGCTGGCACGAGCTGGTTGGATGTTGGCAAACGGCAATGGTCTGAAAAACTCATCAACGCGAGTGGCATTGAGGCTTCAATGTTGCCAAATACAATTGAGGGATCGTCAACTGCGGGCTCGCTGCGAACAGAATTGCAATCAGCTTGGGGAATAGCAGGCAGCGTTACGCTAGCCGGTGGAGGCGCAGACAATGCGGCAGCGGCTTGCGGCGTCGGTGTGTTGGGTGAAGGCCAGGGTTTTGTGTCGCTTGGCACGTCGGGCGTGATTTTAGCCGGGCGAAGCGGTTTCTTTCCGCAACCTGCGACCGCGGTTCACACATTCTGTCATGCGGTTCCTGACCGCTGGTATCAGATGGGTGTGACGCTTGCGGCAACCGATAGCCTGAACTGGCTGTCACACATAACAAATCAGTCTCAACCCAAGTTAGCAAAAGCGCTCGGCGAGCAACTCACGTTACCAAGTGATATTGGGTTCCTCCCTTACTTGTCAGGCGAAAGAACACCGCACAATGACGCGCATATACGTGGCGCATTTTTGGGATTAGATATCGCGCACACAAGCACAGACCTAACCCACGCAATCATGCAAGGCGTGGCGTTTGCCATGCGTCAAAGTTTGGATGCGCTCAAATCGACTGGCGCAGACCTCCCTTCCCTTTTGGCAATCGGTGGCGGCACAAATTCAAGTTTTTGGGTGGAGATGCTCGCAACCGCATTCAACATACCCATTCATCTGCCGGAAAAAGGCGATTTCGGTGCAGCCCTCGGGGCTGCGCGATTGGCCATTTGCAGCGTCACTGGTGCCAATCCAAATGACGTCATGCAGCCGCCAAAAATAGCGCGCACGATTATGCCGAATGCCAACCACCTTGCGGCCTACGCCGACAAATATCAAAAATTTCAAACCATGTATCCAGCAATCAAGGCAGTGCAATGAGTTCAGGCTTTTTCAAAGATATCGACAAAGCGCAATTTGAAGGCGCTCAAAGCGCCAACCCAATGGCTTTCCATTACTATGACCCGAACGAGATAGTTATGGGCAAACGGATGGAAGACCATTTGCGGTTTGCAGCTGCTTATTGGCATTCTTTTGCGTGGCCCGGCGGTGATCCATTTGGCGGACAAACATTTGAACGGCCATGGTTTGGCGATACGCTGGACCTAGCAAAATTGAAGGCTGATGTGGCTTTCGAAATGTTTGAAATTCTTGGTGTTCCCTATTTCTGTTTTCACGATGCAGATGTGCGACCTGAAGGCGCCGATTTTGCTGAGAACACCTACAATTTGGAATCCATGACGGACTATTTTGCGCTGAAAATGGAACGTTCTGGCACCAAGCTTTTGTGGGGCACCGCAAACTTATTCTCGCACCGTCGCTATATGTCTGGTGCAGCAACAAATCCTGACCCCGATGTTTTTGCTTTTGGCGCGGCGACAGTCAAAACGTGCATGGATGCGACGATGCGGCTCGGTGGTGAAAATTACGTCCTTTGGGGCGGACGCGAGGGTTATGAAACCCTGTTGAACACCGACTTAGAACAAGAGCTTGACCATATGGGTCGGTTTTTGAACATGGTTGTGGAGTACAAGCACAAGATCGGGTTTAAGGGCCAAATTTTGGTGGAACCAAAGCCGCAAGAACCAACCAAACATCAATATGATTATGATGCGGCAACTTGCTTTGGCTTTTTGCAAAAATACGGCCTTGAAAAGGAAGTTAAACTTAACCTCGAACAGGGCCACGCCATTCTCGCGGGCCATTCGTTTGAACACGAGATTGCCACCGCCGCTGCATTGGGTGTTTTGGGTTCAATCGATATGAACCGCAACGATTATCAATCTGGCTGGGACACAGACCAATTCCCAAACAATGTCCCAGAAGTTGCTTTGGCCTACTATCACATCCTTAAGGATGGCGGTTTCACATCTGGCGGAACCAACTTTGACGCCAGAATTCGCCGCCAATCGCTTGATCCACAAGATCTAGTTGCCGCCCACATTGGAGGCATGGACATTTGCGCACGGGGTCTAAAAGCCGCAGCTGCAATGATCGAGGATGGTGGACTAGAGAACGCTTTGACTGAACGGTATTCTGGATGGGAAACGCCTGAAGCAAAATCAATGCTGACTGGATCACTGGAAGATGTTGCTGCGATGGTTGTTAGCAAAGATATCAACCCAGCACCAAAGTCCGGTCGTCAAGAAATCCTTGAAAACTACGTAAATCGCTTTGTTTGAGCGCGCTTGAGAGAGACATAAAATGAAATTCTTTATCGACACCGCTGAAGTGGCTGAAATCAAAACCTGGGCCGATAGTGGTTTTCTGGATGGGGTGACCACCAACCCTTCCCTTATTAAATCGTCGGGCCGGGATATGCTTGAAGTCATCGCTGAGATTTGCGCGGTTATCGACACGCCGGTTTCGGCAGAAGTTGCGGCGCTAGATCATCCAACGATGCTGAAAGAAGCTATGGTGCTGAAGGACATCGCGCCAAATGTTGTCGTAAAATTGCCGACGACCTTGGATGGTTTAAAAACCTGCCGCCACCTGGCGAATATTGGTGTTAGGACCAACCTCACCCTTTGCTTTTCAGCAAACCAAGCTTTGTTGGCGGCAAAGGCGGGAGCCACCTATATCAGTCCTTTTATTGGACGTATGGACGACATTAATTTGGATGGCATGAACCTTATTCGTGACATTCGGAACATCTACTCTAGCTTTCAGTTCAAAACGCAAATCTTGGCCGCCTCTATTCGCACAGTAAATCATGTAAGTGATGCGGCGCTTGCGGGTGCTGATGTGGCGACAATTCCGGCGAGCATTCTCGGCAAATTGGTGCATCATCCGCTCACAGACAAAGGGTTGGAAGCTTTCGTAAATGACTGGAAGTCCACCGGCCAAACAATTCTTTAGCTCATGAACAGCGCGGGCAAAGTTTGCATCTCAATTATTGCGTTTTCACTTTCGGCAGCATCAGGCCATGCGCAAGAGCTGCGGCCACAATTTGATCGCGCGCAATTTCCTGCCGCCAACATGGCTGAGGTTAAATTGGGGCAATTGCTGTTTTATGATCCAATCCTGAGCGGCAACAAAAAAGTCGCGTGCGCAACTTGTCACCATCCCCGATTTGCGACTTCGGACGGGCTGCCGCTGGGCTTAGGCGACGGTGGAATTGGGCTGGGTCCGGAGCGGCGCACTGACCCTGAAAACCTGCCCGAGAAACGGGTTCCCCGCAATTCACCTGCGCTGTTTAATCTTGGTGCGGCGCAATTTATCTCGTTGTTCCATGATGGACGATTAGAGTTCGATGCCAACCGACCATCGAATATTCGTACACCGTTGGATGATGAGATGGTGGCAGGATTTGACAGCGTTCTGTCCGCGCAGGCTATGTTTCCCGTGTTGTCGCCGGATGAAATGGCCGGACATTATTTGGAAAATGACGTGGCAAAAGCTGTGCGAATGGGTTTGCTGACGGGCGAGAATGGCGCATGGGACATCATTGCAAAACGGGTTCGGGGTTACGCGCAATATCAGGCGATGTTCGATGAGGTACTTGAACCAAACAGCGAAATTGATTTCACTGACATTGCCAACGCGATTGCTGCATTTGTTGCCTTTGAGTGGCGCGCAGACGACAGCCCGTTTGATCGCTATGTATTTGAGGGTGAACCACTTACGGCGCCAGAACTTCGGGGCCTAGACCTTTTTTACGGCAAAGCAAACTGTGTGAGTTGCCATGCTGGATTATTTCAAACCGACCAACAGTTTCATGCTATTGCTATGCCGCAAATTGGTCCTGGCAAAGCCGCTAGATTTGAAGACCACGCTGACGACACCGGACGAATGCATGTAACTGGAAAACAAGAAGATGCCTTCAAGTTCCGCACACCATCGTTGCGCAATGTGGTGTTTACCGGACCTTATGGGCATGCGGGGGCGTTCAGAACTTTGCGCGACGTTGTAGTCCACCACTTGGACCCTGTTGCTAGTCTGGCCGCCTACGAACTGAATGTGAAGTTGCCGGAACTGGCCTCCGCTGATGATCAGCGGATTTTGCGCGACCCGACAGCCGTGGCGCGAATTGGCGCGGCAAATGAGTTGCAACCCATTTCGCTCAATGACGAAGAAATAGAACAATTATTGGCGTTTTTGCAAACGCTGACTGACCAAAAGAGCGTGGACGGTCGATTGGGTGTCCCCTTGTCAGTGCCAAGCGGATTACCCGTGGATCAATAGGGCGTTACGACCAACTCTGCGCCGCTGCGTCGTGCTTCCAAATACTGATTCACGTTGATCGATTGCCAATTGCTCGTTTCGCCATCCGGCCAAATAATCCGCATTTCAACTGATTTTGCAGCGCCAAGACCAAAATGTTCTGGTCCCAAAGAGCCACTCGCATGACCGCCGCCGATTGTGATTTCTCGCGCTATTATTTTGGCACCATGTTTGATTTCAATCCAAGCGCCGACTGCGTTCACGTTGAGGTCATTTTGAGCAAGTGAAATGCTAACCCAATCGCCCGTTTCCTTGGTAACGTTCTCGTAAATCTGCATGTTCGCACGTCGATTGATAACAACCAGATCAAGCTTTCCATCCAGATTGAAATCAACCAGCGCAGCGCCCCTGCTCCGTTCTGTATCTGCGACTTGTGCCGTATCCCCAAATTCAACAAAGGTACCGTCAGCTTGTTGAATGAGCAGGCTATTGGGGTCGGACATGGCGCTTGAAATCATCTGGTCGACATTGCCCTTAGCGACAAAAATGTCGTCCAGTCCATCATTCTGCACATCACCAAATGCAACTTGCCACCCGGTCGATGGACGCCCGTCGTCGCCAATATATGGTTGGTGGGTGGTTATGCCTTTTTCAAATGCTGCATCTTTATATGTCGGTGTTTTTGCCCCACCGGACAATGAATGAAGTTTTTGATCGCCCATGGAGGTCAAATATATTTCTGGAAAACCATCGCCAGATATATCACGGCTGGCGATACCCATGCCCCAGAGTTTGTATGTGGTCCAGCCTTCCTCAGAAGTATAGAGCCGCGGCAACTCGTCGAGCGCCCATAATTGTTCTTGCCCATCATTCAGATAGTAATGGCGGTCGTTGCTCACCCGCAGGTCGGGCTGACCTTTGCGTCCCCAATCGCTGAACAACATTGAAAGGGCGCAATATCCGGGTTCAAGAACTATCGGCTTTGCGTAGCCAGTGTCGGTTGGACGGAACAATTGATTGGTATCGCAAGCGCCAAACGGTCCGTCAGGGTTTGCACGATCCACATAGTTTCCAAAGGCTAATGTGGGTAACTTTTGATCCTGCTCCCACGTTGCACTAAATGCGGTTGTCCAGCGGTCGCCACTTTCAATCCCAAGTTCGTTAAATGCTTTAAACTGGCAATTGCCAAGTCCTTTGAAAATCTTGTTTTCCCCAACCCGCAGCACAACTAAATCAATAATATAATCACTGTCGATATCAATCGGGTACGCGCCAGTGACCCCTTTGATGGCGAGTTCGCTTGGTGTGCTATCTTTGAACAAAACTTCGCTTGAAACCGCCTGCGTTTGATTGGTCAAAAGCTTTGCAGGTTCTGCGCCACCTGCCACATAGAGGTCTGGAAACTTATCGTTATTACAGTCAAACGTTGCGACGCCGCCCCCAACAAAATGTTCCCAACCACCGACATATTGGTGTTCAATTCCTGCAGTGCGGCTTTCGAAAAGCGGGGCCGAGAATACGGGACCGGAAACCAAAATAGCGCTCAGAATGTAAGCCAGATTAAGCCGCATTTTCAGCCATCCCCTTGAGTTCCATGTCGGTCAACCCTTCGATTGCATATGCCGCAGCGCCAGTGGCCCACATCATATCGCCCCACTTGTGCACCACAATTTCCGGTGGTGGCGCATCAACTTGCACAACCGTATCTTTGATGCTTTCCAAAACATCGTCGGCGAACAGAAAGTCGAGCTGCATGCGCTCGCCTGATAAGATGATGAGTTGGGGGTCAAAAATGTTGATCAGATTTGAAAGCCCCATGGCGAACATTCTGCTCGCGCGCTGAAGAATTGTTTGCGCGGTCTTATCGCCTTGTTTTGCGCTTTCAATAAGCGCCGCTACTTCGTCTTGATCCGCGTCGGACGAGCCTTTGATTTGCCCCAAAGATCCTTCGCGCAACAATGCATAGTCTGCCACATATGCTTCTAGGCATCCACGCTGTCCGCAACGACAAAGTGCGCCATCCAGATGAACCTTTGTATGACCAAATTCTGCGCCACACCCTCTGGTGCCACGGTAGAGTTCGTTGCCTAAAACGATACCCATGCCAACGCCGTTTTCAATGGTGACAACCAAAAAGTCGGAGACATTTTTACCCATGCCAAAATGTTGTTCTGCTTTGGCGACCAAGTTGGCATCATTGTCGATAAAGATTGGTTTGCCCAAATTTTCCTCGAGCATTTTCCCCAGCTCGACATTGCGCGACGACAATGATGGCGACCAGCGCACGACGCCTAACGTGGTGTCAACAATTCCCGCAAGCCCGAGACCAACTGCGCTGATATTGTCCAACTTGATGTCGGCTACATTGCACGCTTGCTCGATCTTTTTTCGAAATGTCTTAACCAGGTCTTGGGGGCTATAGTTTGTGCGGTCCAACGGCGCTTCAAACTCGCCCACGACATCACCGGAAAAGTTAGTGAAAACAATTGCTATCGACTTGTTCGCCAGTTTTACACCGGCAACCAGAAATGCGTCGCCGCGAATTTTTAGATCGACCTTGGGACGCCCTCGTTTGAAATCCTTGCCCTCTGGCTCAACCGGGATTTCCTCCACAAGACCACGATCAATCAGCTCAGCTGTGACCGTTGTCACCGTTGCGCGGCTAATGCCTGTTTGCTCGGACAGCTCAATTCGCGGGATCGGGCCAATTCTTCGAATTTGGGTCAAAATTGCGCGTCGGCCGATTGTTCGTTGTTCACTTAACAAAATGATCCCCCTTCATTAACTGCGCTGACCCTACCCAAAGAAATGACCAAGATCAAATCTTAATCTCTGCCATCGCTATATTAAATAGCTTTGTTATTTCAGATGGTTACAAAAATTCACTTATTTAATTTGATTTTTGAATTTAAACTTGCTATCGCTAATAGCGGACGCTGTCAATGATGCGCAGCATTGGGGTGATGGTGATCCGAAAACCCTTGGGAGGATAAAAATGAAAAAGATTTTATTGGCGACTGCTGCTGTTTTGAGCATGGGCGCTGCTTCAAGCACGCTTGCAGCTGAATTGATCGTGGGCGTTAGCTGGTCAAATTTCCAGGAAGAGCGCTGGAAAACCGATGAAGCCGCAATCAAAGCAGCGCTGGAAGCTGCTGGTGCAGAATACATTTCTGCTGACGCGCAGGCATCATCATCCAAGCAACTTTCAGACATTGAAAGCTTGATTGCACGTGGCGCGAACGCGCTGATCATTTTGGCGCAAGACGCCTCAGCAGTTGGCCCGGCGGTTGATGCGGCAACGGACGAAGGTATACCAGTTGTTGCTTATGACCGTTTGATCGAAGATGGCCGTGCATTTTATTTAACATTCGACAATGTCGAAGTTGGTCGCATGCAAGCACGTGCTGTTTTAGCAGCGCAGCCAAATGGCAATTATGTAATGATCAAAGGCTCGCCTACTGATCCAAACGCTGACTTCTTGCGCGGCGGACAACAAGAAGTGTTGCAAGCTGCAATTGACGCTGGTGACATTACTATTGTTGATGAAGCCTATACAGACGGTTGGGTGCCTGCAAACGCACAACGCAACATGGAGCAAATTTTGACAGCAAATGACAACAAAGTTGATGCTGTTGTTGCTTCAAATGACGGCACCGCTGGCGGTGTTGTTGCTGCGCTTACGGCACAGGGCATGGAAGGCATTCCAGTTTCGGGTCAAGACGGCGATCACGCTGCGCTAAACCGTGTGGCGCTTGGCACACAAACAGTATCTGTTTGGAAAGACGCTCGGGAGCTTGGTAAAGCGGCTGGTGAAATCGCGGTGGCTTTGGCAGGCGGTGCAATGCTTGACGGCGTTGCAGGCTCAGCGATTTGGACTTCACCATCTGGAACAGAAATTCAAGCCAAGTTTTTGGCTCCTGTTCCGATCACAGCTGCTGACCTGAACGTGGTGCTGGATGCTGGGTGGATTTCAAAAGACGCACTTTGCGTGGGTGTTGATGGCGCCAAAGTTGCCGTCTGCAACTAGTAACCAATGAATGCCCCCTGAAAAAGGGGGCATTTGCCTTCAAATAGTGGTCTACTACGTTCAGAAATCAAAACGTTTGGATGTAGTGGACCTTTTTGCGTTTAGGGGTACGTTGAGGCAATGGCTGATTTACTCAAAAAATTCTTCAAAGGACTAGAGCTCGATAGCCGAATGTTGGGCATGATCGGCGCGCTGTTGCTTTTGTGGATTTCGTTTAATTTCTTTACCGATGGACGGTTCTTAACGCCGCGAAACCTGTTCAATCTTTCCGTACAAACCGCTTCAGTCGCCGTCATGGCAACCGGGATGGTGTTCGTGATCGTAACACGTCACATCGACCTTTCTGTCGGCTCATTACTTGGCTTTTTGGGTATGTTAATGGGCGCGCTGCAAGTGCACATTCTTCCGCAATATCTCGGATTTGGTCACCCTACCATTTGGATTATCACTGTTATATTCGGCATTGGCATTGGCGTTTTGATTGGCGCAGCGCAAGGCTGGGTGATCGGGTTCCTTGCTGTTCCTTCTTTCATTGTCACGCTCGGCGGATTTCTGATTTATCGCGGTGCTGCTTGGTGGGTCACAACGGGTCAAACCGTTGCCCCACTCGATGTGACATACAAACTTTTGGGCGGTGGCGCTGAAGGCACGCTCGGGGCAGATATCAGTTGGCTCGCAGGAGCAGCTGCTTCGATCATCGCTGTTGTGTTAATGATCCAGAGCCGACGTCAAAAACAGAGCCATGGCTTTTCGCTCAAACCGATTTGGGCCGAATACACACTTGGTGCAATTGCCGTAGCAATGATTATGGGTTTTGTGACCGTCATGAATTCATACCCGCTCTCCAAGGGCGCGGTGAAAAGAATTTTTGACGCGCGCAGCGAGGAAATTCCCCAGTTTGCGGTTGTTCATGGTGTGGCCATTCCAGTGTTAATCGTTGTGATCGTTGCCATTGTGATGACCCTGGTGGCCAAAAAAACCCGCTTTGGACGATATATTTTCGCGACCGGCGGCAATCCGGAGGCTGCAGAACTATCCGGCGTCGATACCAAAATGCTCACGGTGAAAGTATTTGCACTTATGGGCGGGCTTACAGCAATTGCGGCGGTTATCGCCTCGGCTCGATTGGGTTCGGTAGGCAATGATCTAGGCACGCTAGACGAGTTACGGGTAATCGCAGCTGCGGTAATTGGTGGCACCGCGCTTAGCGGTGGATTTGGCACGATATATGGCGCACTTTTGGGCGCACTGATCATGCAAAGCCTACAATCTGGCATGGCGATGGTTGGCGTCGATGCTCCGTTGCAGTCAATTGTTGTCGGACTTGTACTGGTGCTCGCGGTTTATCTCGACATCGCTTACCGCCGTCGTGCGGGCAAATAGGGGGACATCATGGAACAAACAAAAACTCCACTTGTTGAAATGCGCGACATCCAGGTTTCGTTTGGCGGCATTAAAGCGGTCGACCACGTCACAATCGATGTTTACCCGGGTGAAGTCGTTGGGCTTTTGGGCCACAACGGCGCGGGCAAGTCCACCCTGATCAAGGTTCTGTCTGGTGCTTATCGCAAAGATGGCGGCGAGATTTTTATCAATGGGCAACAGGTCCAAATCAACAATCCACGCGACGCCAGAGCGCACAACATCGAGACCATCTATCAAACGCTCGCATTGGCTGACAATTTGGATGCAGCATCTAACTTGTTCCTCGGCCGCGAACTTATGACAAGTTTTGGCTTTGTCGATGATGATGCGATGGAAGCAGAAACCCGCAAAATCATGGGCACGCTCAATCCAAACTTTGAGAAGTTCTCTTCCCCTGTATCGGCGCTGTCCGGCGGACAAAGGCAGTCCGTTGCAATTGCGCGGGCCGTCTACTTTGATGCCAAAATACTCATCATGGATGAGCCCACAGCAGCGCTCGGCCCGCATGAGACCCAAATGGTGTCTGACCTCATCAAGCAACTTAAAAAGGCTGGGATCGGCATTTTCCTGATCAGCCACGACATTCACGATGTTATGGAATTGTGTGACCGGGCTTCTGTTATGAAAAACGGGCAACTTGTTGGCACGGTCAATGTCTCAGACGTTACTGACGATGATTTGCTAAGCATGATTATTTTGGGCAAACAGCCAGAGAAATAACAGTCGTTTTTCGGGTGCAAACCGAAACACCCCGTTCAGAATGTTCAAATTGATGAGTGTCGACAAAGCTGCATAGCAATTGTTGGCGCTCATTTTTTGTGGCAAAATGGGCCTATACATTGCTGACTTCAAATTTGATGCGCCAAGCACATCTCATGCCAGACCGAGGTCGCACAATTTTGAAATTTAAGGATGGCTGGGGCGCCAGGATTCGAACCTGGGATGGCGATACCAAAAACCGCTGCCTTACCGCTTGGCCACGCCCCATCAATTGCGAACAGTAAATTTTACTACTGATCGGTGCGGTCTATACGCGTTTTAAACTGAACGTGCAACCACTCAAATAACGGATTTCAACTTTTTTTGACAAAAAATCACGATCAAAGGTTTTTATTCGAAATCGCGGCAAAATTTAGTGCCTGAATGCAATGTTTTCAATTAGATATGCGATCCGCGCCGCACAAATACGAGCAGCCAAACTGGCTTGAAATCTATTATGATGGCCACCTTATACGAAACAGCGCCGTTGAGAGAACTTTGACAGGGCCGAAGCCGATACCGTTCCCAATTAGTGTTTTTTGCATATGTTGATGTTATATGATCGCGCGACCCGTTTCGAGCAGAGTTGGCACATAATGCAAACGCAATCATCGCCGCAATACAACACCGAATTTGACCCATTGGTTGGCGAGCCAGAAATTCTTGCGCCGGGCATTATGCGGGTTGTTGCACCAAATGCCGGACCCTACACATTTCGCGGCACCAACAGTTATATTGTTGGTTTTGACGATGTGGTCATTATCGATCCAGGCCCAGACGATGACGACCATTTTGCAGCGCTGTTAAGTGCAATATCGGGTAAGAAGTGCAAAGGCATATTGCTCACCCATACCCACCTAGACCATTCCGCCCTAGCGCCAAAAATGGCGAAGGCTCTAAATGTGCCGCTCATGTTTGAGGGGATGCACCGCCCGTCGCGTCCGTTAAACTGGTTTGAGCGTGATCCGTTGCGAAAATCTGGGCATTACGGATTGAAGCCCGATTATGTGGTGCGTGACGGCAGCAAGATTGATCTTGGGGAAATTGGGCTAATCATTCACATGTCACCCGGCCATTGCGCCAACCATATTGTGATTGCAATCGAAGGTGGGGATCAACTTTTTACCGGCGATCACATCATGGGATGGTCGTCGAGCCTTATTTCTGACCCGGACGGCAGCCTTGATGATTACTTTACTTCCATCGAGAAAATCATCCATTTGCGCCAAACATGCTATTTTCCAGCCCATGGTGGCCCAATCAGAAACGGACCGGATTTCGCACAACAGCTCTTCGATCACAGGCACAAACGCAACGAACAAATTTTGGTGGCCTTGGCTGCTGGACCGAAATGGACTTTGTCGCTTCTTAGCGAGATTTATCCCGACATTCCGGTGAACATAAAGCCCGCCGCGCTGCTGACCCTCAATGCCCATTTACATTATTTGATTAAAAACCAAGACATTGAATCTCATGGTTTGCTGTGGGCAAAGCATTATCGCCTGAAGGCGTGACCCTTTGGGCGCTGCGACAATGTACCCCCGACATGTACCCGCCAGACTTGCTAGCATGCGGGCACAGAGCAAACCAAGGTGATGATGGTGGCTAAACGGAACCAACTGCCGGACGACAGTTCTTTGCAGCAATATTTATCGGCCAACGATTTTGTTGACAGTTACTCAGAAGAGTTGACGCATCGACCTGATCTTCAAACCTGTGACATTAGGGTTTTTGCCACACATTTTGCTACCATCGAAATTAGCTGGGCAATCAAGCTCTTAAAACTGCGAAACCTGCTGATGAAGCCGCTCCAGCTCAAAACAACCGATGAATTAGCGGAACAACAAGCCGCAACCCCTGCTCTTGAAAAACAAGTTGGCGACCGCATTTCTTTCTTCAAGATTTATGAAATCCATAGGCACGAAATTATTCTGGGTGAAGATGATTGGCACCAAGATTTCCGTGTCTCCTTGTACCGCACCAGTGAACCAGCACCCCGCGCGTTCATGAGTACAGTCTGCAAGCGTCACAACGCATTTGGGCATGGGTATCTTGCAGCTATTTTGCCGTTCCACCAACTTATCGTACGTTCAACACTTAATGAAGGCATTGTAAAAACTTTGCCGCACTAATGGGCTTCCTGTATCACCAACGGCGTTGCCACCAGCTCGTCCATGGCCAATAGAAATTGCTCAATTCTCTTGCTGTTGACACCAAAATCTGCATCACCAAATCGCGATGAGGACCTGAGATTGACGATAAATGAGCGAGCTGTAGTTCGTGTACTTACCGTTACATCATCCACAAACCCCAACAGGGTTTTCGCTTCGAAATATTGATGAAGTTCTGCCGCGCCATTGCGTGATTGGCCCAGTTTTTTCCACCGCATACTTGCCGCGACCTGGGCAACCAGCTCAAGTCCAGCTTGCTCACTTAACTGATATTGTCTAGTGGCCGCAAACTGAAACAATAGCGGGTCAATTGCATCTGCTGTTTGAGGTTCCGCAATTGACTGATTCGACCATGTGGGCGTGACGTTTGGTGCCGTTGAGACGTCATGCACACTCGGATATTGGCCGCCCAAGTATGTGAGTGTTGCAACAAACAGAACTGCGATCAAACCAACAAGCACCCCGCTCGTCGCCTCTCGCCAGCCCGCGTCACCGCTGTACCAAATACGCACATAGGCGATAAGGCCAAATATTGCCGAAACAATTGCGAGTGAAATCGCAACAACGATTGACGCTATAAAAACCGGGCTTGAAATCACGCCGATATAGTGAAAAACGATCGCCAATAAGATGAGGGGCAAAATCGGACGCGTAACCCGCGCCGCCCATATTGCCCATCCAGAAGTTCGAATAAATACGCGCATACAACCTTTAACCCAATGCCCTATTGGACATTAAGGGAAGAGGCGTTGTCTTGTCCAAGACTGGTTTGTGTTTTCCCGGGTGAAACGAATTCGATCATGCAAACGAAATTCGCCGTCGCACCAAAACTCGATTTCAATTGGCTCAATCGTATATCCGCTCCAATGAGCTGGACGAGGCACGTCCTCGCCGAATTGGGTTTCGTATTTCGCAACGCGGTCCATCAACTCTTGTTTAGTTTCCAAAGGACGCGATTGGTCTGACGCGTGCGCACCAATGCGTGAGCCTAGTGGTCGGGTTTTGTAATAGGCATTAGCGACCTCATCGCTTACTGACACAACGTTGCCACGTATGCGCACCTGCCAGTTTAACGATTTCCAAAAGAACCCGAGCGCCGCCTTAGGGTTGGCAGCCAGCTCATCGCCTTTTACGCTTTGCGTGTTGGTGTAAAAAGTAAAACCATTGTCTGCCCGTTCTTTCAACAAAACGATGCGCGTGTCTGGCAAACCATCTTTGTCCGCTGTAGCAAGCGACATGGCATTGGCGATCGGCTCTTTCTCAGAAGCAAGGACCAGCCATTTATCAAACAACTCATAAGGGTCGATATCGCCCTTGAAATTGTGATCAAACAATTGCTCATTCAGTGCTGGTAATTCGGATTGCATATTTCCACCTAAATTGGTCTTTTAGCGGCGGCCACAAATTTGCACCTACATCAGGAACGACAAACAACGCCCTCTATGGCATTTGTTGGGTTCAGTTCTTGGTGATGTAAATAGCTTCCTGTGGCCGCATCAAAGACATAATCATCAACATAATTGCTCGCACTATTGGCCAATTCGGTCACTGATTCAATGATGAAATTCGCTTTTTCATCGCTCAGCAAATAACTGAAATTCAAACGCACCCAGCCAGAACGCGCGAGCAGATTACCATGTTTTATCTCATGCCGCATGGCAGCCGATTGATCGGCGTCAATTCCAAGCAATTCGTGCCCATATGGACCAGCGCATGCACATCCGCCACGCGCCTGAATGCCATAAAGATCGGACAACATGCGTGTGAACATTTGCTCCTGAATATAATTACCGCTGGCATCAAGGACCTGAAACGAGAATATTGGAAGCCGTTCTGCGGTGGGGTGGCCAAGAATTTTTATGCGATCACAGGCGCCCCAAATTGCCAGCGCACGTTGCCTAAGCTCAGCTTGTCGTTTGGCAAGGAACTCAGATCCAACGGCATCCTTCACCAAAAACACAAGCGCTGCGCGAATGTCGCCGATAATGTTGGGTGTGCCCGCTTCTTCTCGTGCAGATAGCGATTTAAGGTAATCATGACCCCATGGCGAAACATAGGCGACCGTTCCGCCGCCTGGCCAACTGGGGCGATTTGTTGTGCTTAGTTTATTTTTGACCACCAAAATTCCCGAGGCGGCCGGACCGCCCGGATATTTGTGCGCCGACAGAACCAATGCGTCAATCTCGATGTCATTATCAGGGCGCACTGAAACCGGTAGATACGGTGCGCCGCCCGCGTAATCCCAAATTGCCAGAGCGCCGTTATTTTTCAATAGGCGTGTCACCTCGCCCACATTGGTCAATATCCCAGTAACATTTGACGCTGCAGAAAAAGAGCCAATTTTTAACGCACATTCTTTGTGCATATCTAGTTTGCGCTGTAAAACCGCCAAATCAGGACCACCATCTTTGGCCTCTGGAATTGTCACAATTTGCGCACCGGTCTCCCGCCATGGCAAAATGTTAGAATGGTGCTCATATGGGCCAATAAAAACGACAGGGTTCATACCCGCTCTTACCGCGTCTTCAACACCAAGTATTTTCACCAGGCGGTTCACAGCAGCGGTTGCACCGGAACCTGCGAAAATGACCGAATAATCTTCCCCAGCGTCCATCGATGCCGCTATTATAGCGCGCGCTTCTTCGCGCATCTGTGTCATATATCCCCCGCAATAGGACGAGCGCGTGTGCGAGTTCGCGTAATAGGGCAATATGTTGTTGGACACAAAATCTTCGATCGGTTTCAGTGCGCGGGCAGACGCGACATAGTCTGCATAGACGAGCTTTTTGACACCAAATGGCCCCGGAATGGCAATGCCGTCACCAATCAATCCAGCACGCAAATCTTCGATCAGATTGTCCGAGTTCAAGGTGGCTTTAAATTGCTCGAACATATTGATGTACCTCATCAAACAAAATTTCAGTTTCAATAGTCGTGTTCTGATCGGCATTGCGTGACAGGCAAATCAAGGAATTGGGTTCAATTTCTTGCCAATTCTGCGTCTCACCATCCAGTGGCTCTGAGGCCAGCAAAATATTGCCGTCCATATCGCGTTTGTAGAGCGAGGGCGCATATGCATCCGTCGACCAGCGCACAGCCCAAACCTGATCTCCATTTGTCACTGAAAATGTCGCGCGAAACGGGTCTTTGATTTCTTGCTCCGCGCAAACGGCGACAATCGTGCGCAATGTTGTCCGGATGGCGTTTTTTGGATCATCAAACAGCCCGTTGGTCACCAAGAGGCAGTACATCAATTCGCTGTCTGTGGTGCCCTGCATTGACGCGTAAGCTGTTTCACTCAGGACCTGTTGTAGCTGGCGCTGCACTTTGCCAAATTCACCAATTTGACCATTGTGCATGAACAACCAATTCTCCATGCGAAATGGATGGCAATTCACATATGTATTCGGCGCGCCGGTTGATGCGCGAACATGGGCAAAAAACAGTTTTGCTTTCACTTGCGTTGTCAGTTCGCGCAGGTTTGGGTCGGCCCAGGCCGGACCTGCATTGCGATATAGGCCAGGGCATTTGTGTTCACTATACCAACCAAGACCGCCGCCATCGCCGTGAACGCCTAGTTTGGCCTTATGCGAATGTTGAGCCTGCGCGCACAATGAGCGCGGCCCGTCATATAGAAATTCATTAATGTAAGTGGGTTGCCCCAAATAGGCGATCCAGCGACACATAGGTCCCTCATATTTTCGATATCGCATGATATCATCGAGTTTTCGTGTATTTTCACCATTTTACTTGCATTAAGTGTCATTTTTGTTGTCATATGATCGGATGAATGGGATAAAATTAGATCGATATGACATTGCAATCTTGCGAATCTTGCAGCGCGATGCTTCAGTATCGCAGCGCGAACTTGCAGGGCTTGTAAACCTTTCACAAAACGCTTGCTGGCGGCGCATCAATTCATTGCGTGAGGGTGGGTTGATTCTCAACCAAACCATGATGCTTAACCGCAAACTGCTCGGGCTAGGCTTGGTGGTTTTTGTGATGTTAAAAACGCGACATCATTCCGCCGAATGGCTGGAAACGTTTCGCCGGCATGTTTCAACCATTCCAGAGGTTGTCGATTTTTACCGCATTGGTGGCGATTACGATTATTTTCTCAAAGTGATAACCAACGACATGGACAGCTATGATGATGTGTATCAAAGGCTGATTTCCAAGGTAGAATTGGATTCTGTAACGTCATACTTCGCTATGGAGGCAATTGAAGAGCAGCGCCCGCTGCCGCTTTAGATCAGAGCAAATGCTGCTAGACTGGACAATGTGGCTTTGGATCGCCATATATGACGCAACTTATGAGAATATCCGCATGGCCACACTTCAAATGCGCCATGTGTTGGTTGGAGAGAATTGTTAAAAATGCGTGATCCTTACAGTGTATTGGGTGTACCAAGGTCCGCGAGCGATAAAGACATAAAGTCTGCATACCGAAAACTCGCCAAGACTTATCACCCCGATCAAAACAAAGACGACCCAAAAGCTCAGGCAAAATTTACTGAAGCTTCAAACGCCTATGATTTTTTATCAGACAAGCAAAAGCGCGGCCAATATGATCGCGGAGAACTTGATGCTGATGGCAATCCTAAAATGGCCGGATTTGATTTTTCCGGATTTGGCGGTGGTCAACGCGGGGGACAACGCAGTGCCGGTGGTTTTGGCGGCAGCGCCGGAATTAATCCAGAGGACATCTTGAAAGAATTTATGGGCGGTCTTGGTGGCGGCCAACGTGGCGGCGCTGGTCCAATGGGTATGGGCAGCAGCGGGCGTTCGGCAAAGGGCCAAGATGTCAAAGTTGGCCTAAAAGTCACGCTTGAACAGATTCACGCCAGACAGCCGATACCCGTGCGCTTGCCAAACGGCAAAACCCTTTCTGTGAACCTGCCATGGCCATTAGAGAGCGGCCAGCAAGTTCGCTTAAAAGGGCAAGGTGACGCGCCACCATATGGCGGCAGCAAGGGCGATGTTTTGGTGAGTGTGCGTTTGATGCCGCACCAGCATTTCCGCAAAGATGGCGAAAACCTTCGTGTTGACGTGCCGTTAGCACTGTATGAAGCCGTTTTGGGCGGCAAGGTTCGCGTACCGACGCTTTCTGGCGCAGTAGAGCTCAATATCCCCGCCGGGGTTGATACGTCTAAAGCCATGCGCCTAAAAGGCAAAGGCCTATTCGGCGAAGGTGATTTATACGTTAACTTGCGTATTAAATTGCCTGAAGAAAGCGACCCAGATCTTGAAAGCTTGATGCGGTTTTGGCGCGACCAAAAGCCATATAATCCACGCGACTAGGCCCCACATTCCGTGAGTGTGCCTAAAGTGCTCTATCGGCAGCAGCTCTAGTCAACCGATCATTGATGGCGATGCCAATCCCTTCATTGGGAATGGGGGCGACAGCTATGGTCGGCGCTCCAGTTGCGTCTAGTTCGCGCAAATATTGGAATAGGTTTTTTGCCGCTTCCGCCAAATCAGACGAAGGTGAAAGATTGCGGGAACTCGCACCCACACCTGCAATTGTTCCAAATCCCAAAAATGCTTCTTCACCACTTGGCTTGGTCACGTTAAGGCGCACGCTCGCGTTGGGTGCATAGTGGGATTTCAGCATGCCGGGCGCGACAACTTTGTTGCTTTGAGGCAATTCAACAACCAAACCCGTTGCGGCTGTTACCATCTCAGCTGAGATGCTTCCGGGGCGCAACAAGACGATGCGATTATCGAGCACAGCCAAAATTGTTGATTCGACACCCGCTTCACACGCGCCGCCATCAACAACAGGCACAGTATTTTTGAAGCCCTCGATAACATGCTGGGCAGAAGTTGGTGACAGTTTGCCGGAGGGATTTGCGGAAGGCGCGGCCACAGGTTGTGCAAACTTCAATAACAGCTCACGTGCCAGTGGGTGCTTAGGCAAGCGGATCGCAACCGTTTCTAACCCAGCTGTCACAAGATCAGAAATTTTCGCGCTTTGTTTTTTGGGCAATACCAACGTCATCGGTCCCGGCCAAAACGCGGCGGCCAACTCGTGCGCCAACGGGCTAAAATCAGCGATTGATTGTGCCATGCCCATGTCGGCGCAATGCACGATCAGCGGGTTGAACTTTGGACGACCTTTTGTCTTAAATATCTTGAGGACCGCATCATCATTAAACGCAGCTCCAGCCAGCCCATAAACTGTTTCTGTAGGCATGGCGACAACAGCGCCGTTATTCAAATGTTCAACAGCTTCATTTACTGAGACCGGAAATGGGTATAGATGGCGTTCATTCATTTGCGCTGTTTGACAATTGAAGTGCGCCGCGTCAAGGATCATAATGGTTTGGCGCGCAATGTTAGGGAAATAAATGTCGAGCCTTTTGATCACGCAACCGCACGGTTTGGAACATGTAACGCCGCCCGGGCACCCCGAAAGCGCGGACAGATTACGGCGTTTGAACAAGGTATTTGCACTCCCGCAATTTGCAGACATAGACCGAAAAGAAGCAGCGTGTGCTGGGCTTGAGTTTGCGTTGGAAGTTCACCCCAAGGCCTATATTGATCAGCTCAAAACATTGCGCCCGGTTGAAGGCATGTCGCAAATCGATGGCGACACCTATATTTCCAAAGAATCTTTGGGCGCTGTGATGACCGCTATGGGCGCAGGACTTGATGCGCTGGACGAAGTTTTGGCCGAGCGTAATCAGAATGCATTTTGTGCCATTCGACCGCCCGGCCACCATGCTGAGCGCGAAGCACCAATGGGCTTTTGTCTCGTCAATACAATCGCTATTGTGGCCCGCATTGCCCAGCAAAAAGGCTTAGAACGGATCGCCATCGTTGATTTTGATGTGCATCACGGCAATGGCACGCAGGACATATTCTATCATGACAAGAACGTGCTTTACGCTTCTACTCATCAGATGCCACTTTTCCCCGGCACTGGCGCAAAAAACGAAACCGGCGCGGGCAATATTTTCAACGCGCCGCTGCGTGAGGGCACCGATGGCACGGATATGAAACAGGCCTATAAAGAGGTCATTCTTCCCGCCATCAACAATTTCAACCCGGACATTATTTTGGTTTCCGCTGGATTTGACGCTGACTATCGCGACCCGCTTGCTGGCCTAAATTGGGTTCCCAACGATTTTGCGTGGATCACGGGCAAATTGATGGACATTGCAGGCAAGCGTTGCGATGATCGAATCATATCACTTTTAGAAGGCGGATATGATCTTGACGGATTAGGCCAAGGTGTTGCGGCGCATTTGTCGATGCTGGCACATGGGGTAAGTGGCCCGGCCATTGATCATATAAGATTTGACCAAGAGGAGCATTTTGGGTGAGCGAAGACCAAAAAGCAGTCATAGAAGCACTAAGTTTTGAAGCGGCACTGACAGAGCTGGAACAGATTGTCGGCAAACTTGAAGGCGGCCAAGCCCCTTTGCAAGAATCCATCGACATTTATGAACGGGGTGGCTTACTCAAAGCCCATTGCGAAAATCTGTTGCGCAAAGCGGAAGCACGGATCGAAAAAATCACCCTTGATCGCGATGGCAACCCGACGGGCACTGCGCCGCTGGACGAATAGCGGTGCGCAGCAGTCTAAGAGCCAAAGTTATCGAGGTTTGTGACGCAAAGATTGCGCAGAAGGGTGAAGGCGTTGGCCTGTCATTCTATGCGTTCTTTAAGAATAAAAACGATGATGCCGAGCTTTTAATGGAAGCCGCGACATGGTGGATATCGACGCACAAACTTGATCACTTTGAAAAAGCGAACAAAATCAAAACCATGGTTTTGGCTGGTGAATAATTTGTGATGTGTTTGGCGCTTTGGTCGCATCGGCAAGCTCATCTGATCGGCATAGATTGTGCCAAAATTCTTTATCTGAGGTAGAATATGTCACTCGCACGCGTTCGTTTGGTCCTTTGGGGACTTGTGGTCATCGCCGGTATTACTTTCACGCTGTTTGCTATTTATCCGCAGAACCAACCAAAAAGACCGCAGGCGGTGCGTTTTGGTGGCGACTTCACCATGCAACGCGCGACGGGTGGCGAATTCACTGAAGCCGACTTCGTTGGCAAACCGACCATGTTGTTTTTTGGCTATACTTTTTGCCCAGATGTTTGCCCAACAACGCTATATGAAAGCACCACATGGCGTACAGAACTTGGCTTGACCGGGGACGATATACAGATCGTTTTCGTTTCTGTTGATCCAGCGCGCGATACGCCAGAACTATTGGCATCATATCTCACGTCCTTTGGTGATGATTTGATTGGACTGACTGGCACGCAAGCACAAGTTGACCACATCAAAAAGGCGTTTGGTATTTACTCTGAAAACGTAAAAAGCGAAGGCGCTTCGGAATATCTGGTCAATCACACGGCCACGTTGTTCCTGCTGGATAAGAGCGGCGATTTGTTTGGCACAATCGGGTTTGGCGAAGCCAAAGACAACGCCGTGGCCAAACTCAAACGATTGATGGACAGTAATGGTTAGTGCACCGCATCGGCTTGATGTTGCATTGGAGAAACGCGGACTTTGCCGTTCGCGCGCCCGGGCACGTGATGCGATAGTGCGCGGCACGGTCACGGTCGACGGCAATGTGGTCACCAAGCCGGGCTTTCGCGTCACCGCTCAAATGCAAATCTCCGTCGACGACCCGGCTGGTGAATATGTTTCTCGATCTGCTCTAAAACTTAAGGCTGGTTTGGACGCTTCTGGCATCAATGCTGCAGGCAAAATCTGTTTGGACCTTGGCGCATCGACTGGCGGATTTACGCAGGTATTGTTAGAACATGGCGCTGCAAAGATCTTTGCGGTGGATGTTGGGCACAGTCAGCTTGATCAACGAATCGCATCTGATCATCGGGTGATCCAACTCGACAAAACCAATGCGACCGCGCTCACTTCTGAATTGATCCCGGACCCAATCGACTTAGTTGTTTGTGACATCAGCTTTGTGTCGTTGGTGAAAGTATTGGCAGCACCATTAGCGCTTTGTCGCTCTGGTGCTGACGCTATCTTATTGTTCAAACCTCAGTTTGAAGTTGGGCGCGAGCATGTGGGAAAAGGTGGTATTGTCACTGATCAAAGCGCGATTGATGCCGCACTAGAAACTCTTAAAACCTTCATGGAAGAACAAGGTTGGCAAGACAAATTGATGCTCCCATCGCCCATTACAGGCGCTGACGGCAACCAAGAATTTTTGCGAGTCTTTTCAAAACGCTAGCTTTTAACGCTCAACTTGAGATTCAGATTGAACAACTAGAAATTAGTGATTCAAACTAGGGTCTGAACTCAATTGAGCAATGATCTGGACAGCAGTTCAATTTTGATCAGATTTAGGCGAAATCGGCCGAATTGACTTGCTGTCAATGAGGATATTTCAACGACAAACTGGCAAAATTGAATGCTGCCTTTCGGGTTGGATGCAAAACAGGCTGCTTCAGCGTCGAAAAGCCTCACCGATGTGAAAATCGCTTTCGTTTCTCTCCTCAAATCAGTCTATTTTGCACCCAATCCAGACCTTTTCTCAATTCAGTCCAGACCCTAGTCACTTATATTGATTTCCGAAATCTTCAAACCAAAACCATCTAGGCCCACATAGTGCCGGTTTTTGGTGGCTTGAAGCTTGATTGAACGCACGCCCAAATCCTTCAGAATCTGAGCCCCAAGGCCGATTTCGCGCCACTCTTCTTCCCGATCAAGCGCGCTAATATGATCTTCATCTTCGCGCTGATGTTTGGCAGATGACGCAGCGACACCGGTTGAGCCCTCGCGCAGATAAACAAGGATGCCGTTGTCGCCTTCGGCCAGTTCTTTGATTGCACCGTTCAGTGCTTCACTGTCACCAAAAACATCGGTCAGAATATTCTCGCGCTGGAAGCGCACTGGAATATCTTCGCCTGTATCAATGTCCCCAAATACAACGGCCAAATGTTCGACCCTGTCAAACGGCGTGCGGTAAGCATAGGCGGTGGCACGTCCAGCAATTGTGTCCATTGGAAACGTCGCCATGCGGATGACGATTTTCTCGCGGCGCTGGCGATATGCAATCAGATCGGCAACAGAAACAAGCACCAATTTGTGCTCGTCTGCGAAGGCTTTTACCTGATCGCCACGTTTTACCGTGCCATCGTCATTGACCAATTCACAGATCACGCCAACTTCTGGTTGGTTGGCCAAACGGCAAAGATCAACCGCAGCTTCCGTATGGCCCGAACGCAACAGCACCCCGCCCTTTTTGGCAACCAACGGAAACACATGGCCGGGACGCGCGAAGTCGTTGGCGCCCATATTATCATTTGCCAAGGCGCGAACTGTCGCGGTGCGATCTTCTGCTGAAATGCCCGTGGTCGTGCCGTGTTTCACGTCAACTGTAATGGTGAAGGCGGTGCCAAGCGGCGCATTATTGCTGGCAACCATAGGGTCAAGATGCAGTTTTTGTGCGATATCAGGTGTCACTGGCGCACAAACAATGCCGCAAGTATTGCGAATAATGAAGGCCATTTTCTCTGGCGTTGCGGCCGCAGCCGCCATCACCAAATCGCCTTCGTTCTCGCGGTCATCGTCGTCAGTGACCACAACCATTTCGCCCGCCGCGATTGCCGCTATGGCTGCTTCAACTCGTTGATCTAACTCATTCATGGCCAATGCCACCTTCTCTGCCTGTTTGGGCGCGATGACGCAGCAAATGATCTGCCAGCACCAGCGCCATCATTGCTTCACCAACCGGCACGGCGCGAATGCCCACACATGGGTCATGGCGGCCTTTGGTGATGATGTCAGCGTTTTGATTTTTTTCGTCAACGGTTTGGCGCGACACCAGAATTGATGATGTCGGTTTCACCGCAAAACGCACGACAACCGGGTCTCCATTCGAGATGCCCCCAAGAATGCCGCCCGCATGATTGGAGAGGAAGTAAGGCCGTTCTTGCCCTGCCCGCATCTGATCGGCGTTTTCAACGCCTGTCAGTTCTGCGGCTTCAAAACCAGCACCAATTTCTACTGCTTTGACCGCATTTATCGACATCATGGCAGATGCGAGGTCTTGGTCAAGCTTGCCGTAAACAGGCGCGCCGAGGCCAACGGGCACATTTTCAGCCACCACTTCAATCACTGCCCCAACAGACGAGCCATCTTTGCGGATGCCATCAAGATATGCCGCCCACTCAATTGCCGCCACCGGATCGGCGCAAAAGAATGGATTGTTGTTCACTTCGTCCCAATCAAAGCGGGAATAGTTGATTTTGTGTGGTCCGACTTGCACCAAAGATGCGCGGATTTTGATGTCCGGCACAACCAGCTTGGCAACAGCCCCTGCGGCAACCCGCGCTGCTGTTTCGCGCGCTGATGAACGCCCGCCACCACGATAATCGCGGATGCCGTATTTTTGGTGATAGGTGAAGTCCGCATGGCCCGGGCGATATTTATCGCGGATATCACCATAGTCTTTAGAGCGCTGATCGGTGTTTTCGATCATTAGGGAAATCGGCGTTCCGGTGGTGCGTTGACCATTGGTGCGGTCATCTTCAAACACACCAGACAAGATTTTCACTTCGTCTGCTTCGCGGCGCTGGGTCGTATATTTCGATTGGCCCGGCTTACGACGATCAAGGTCACGCTGGATGGTTTTAACGTCGATGGCCAAGCCAGCAGGACACCCGTCAATCACCACACCAAGTGCAGGCCCGTGACTCTCGCCCCATGTGGTAAACCGAAACAGATGGCCGAATGAGTTATGTGACATTGAGCGCCCGAATTTTGATGTTTGCTTAGGAGCGTTTGTTCTAGGTGGCGTCTGACATTTGGTCAAGCGCACTTCGCTCAGGGCCGTTCAACCTAAGTTGAAGCAATTATCCGCCAAACTGTTCGAACTTGCCGCCACAGAATTGCATGACTTTGTCTTGCGGTGCGGGCCAATTGTCTAATTCGGCACGCGCGGTGCCGGCTAAATAATGCCGCAGCGCCCGCGCCACACCGCCATGCGACACAACGACGGATGGCTTCGTCAATTGCGCGCCAAACGCTGAGAGCCGCGCTATGAGCATTTCGTAATTTTCACCCTCTGGCGGCAAATGGTCCCATTTAGACTTGTTGCGCGCTGCAAATTCATTTGGAAAATCCTTGGCCATTTCAGAAAGCAGCGCGCCTTCAAGAATGCCGAATGATATTTCTTTCAGCCGTTCATCATAGGTAACTGACGGCAAATCGTTGTCGAATTGAGATCGCACGAGCTGCATGGTTTCTTTGGTGCGCCCAAGGGGAGAAGCATACCAATCCAGCGACACCGGGTCTGTTCCCTGATCTTTAAGCGCGGCGCACAGTGTTTTGCCATTTTGCACCGCCTGAGCGCGGCCAAAATCGTTCAACGGAATATCGCGCTGCCCTTGGAAACGTTGTTCTTTGTTCCAATCCGTCTGGCCGTGCCGAATAAAATAGAGAAGAGGCCACTGGTCGCTGGGCATAAAACACCAATAATTCTAAGGGAGTAGCTGCCCGGTTGGGCAGCCCCCAAGATTAGTCTTCTTTTTTCAAAACTGACATGCCCATGATGTTGTAACCGCTATCCACATAATGAATTTCACCAGTTACACCTGACGACAGGTCAGACAGTAAATACATGCCCGCATTGCCAACTTCATCTGTTGACACGTTGCGACGCAAGGGAGAATTGGCTTCGCCATAGGCGAGCATTTTGCGGAAATCGCCAATGCCAGATGCGGCAAGGGTTTTGATCGCGCCAGCAGATATGCCGTTTACCCGAATGCCTTCAGGGCCAAGGTCTGCGGCAAGGTAGCGAACTGACGCTTCCAAAGCCGCTTTAGCTACGCCCATTAGATTATAGTTCGGAATAACTTTTTCAGCGCCATAATAGGACAGTGTCAGAATTGAGCCGCCATCTTTCATCAGGCCGTAAGCGCGTTTGGCGACGGCAACCAATGAGAAGGCTGAGATTTCCATGGAGTGTTTGAATTGCTCAACTGTGGTATCGATGTAGCGGCCTTCAAGTGCGGATTTATCGGCGAATGCAATCGCATGCACCAAAAAGTCGATCTTGCCCCATTTTGCTTCGATATCTGCAAATGCTTTATCGAGCGCTTCCGGGTTTGTGACGTCGCACTCGACAACCAAATCAGAACCAACTTCGGCCGCAAGCGGGTCAACACGGCGTTTAAGCGCTTCGCCTTGATAGGTGAAGGCCAACTCAGCGCCTTGGCTGGCTGCAGCTTTTGCGATGCCCCATGCGATTGAGCGATTGTTCGCTACGCCCATGATTACACCGCGTTTGCCTTGCATCAGGTTGCCGTCAGTCATAATTGCACTCCGAAAATAAATAATCTTGATTTGGGTTTTGACACAGGCAGGCGAAACGGGCAAGTTTTCCAAACGAATGTTCCCCCGAAAGATGCAGAAGATTTCCCATGACCGCACCAAATGCAATGCTTGAAGCCCTCACCGAATTGCTCGGGGCGCAGAATGTCATCGCCGAATCAGCATCAATGGCGCCTTTCACCGATGAACCGCGACGGCTTTATCATGTGGCTCCTTCGCTCGTCGTCACACCGACGAGTGTCGTAGACGTGCAAAAAGTAATGGTTTGGGCGAACAAAAATGGCGTCGCTATTATCCCGCAGGGCGGCAACACAGGACTTGTCGGTGGTCAAGTGCCTATTGAAGGTGGCGAGGTCATCCTTTCACTGAAAAAGCTCAAAGCTATACGTGACGTGGATGCGGCGACGAACGTGATGGTGGTTGAAGCTGGCACGACAGTTCTTGAGGCGCAACAAATCGCGGAGAAACAAAATCGATTGTTCCCTTTATCTTTGGGTTCTGAAGGTTCGTGCCAAATTGGCGGCATCCTTTCAACAAACGCGGGCGGCACCGCGGTTTTGGCCTATGGCAATTCGCGCGACCTTTGCTTGGGCGTTGAAGCGGTGCTTGCGGACGGTCGGCTTTACAATGGCTTATCGAAATTGCGCAAAGACAATACAGGCTACGACCTCAAAGACTTGCTGGTTGGCGCAGAGGGCACACTTGGCATCATCACGGCGGCGTCACTCAAGTTATTTCCGCGCCCCACAACCTATGAGACTGCCCTTTTGAACATTGAGAACCCGCAAGCTGGGGTCGACGTTTTGGAAATGGTGCGGCGGAAGTCCGGCAACAAGGTTACCTCATTTGAACTGCTGCCCACGCTTGGCATTGACTTGCAGTTGAAACATGGGCTTGCGGAACGCGACCCCCGCGCCAGCGCAGCGCCTTGGCATATTTTGATGGAATTCTCATTGTTTGACGGCGAAGAACCCGGTGCGTTGATGGCAACACTTGAAGCCTTATTTGAAGCTGAACTGATCAGCGACGCGTCAGTGTGTAGCTCAATTGCCGACCGCAAAATGATGTGGTTGATGCGTGAAAACTATGCTGAGTGTCAAACGCGCGAAGCCGATGGCATCAAACATGATGTCTCGGTCGCGGTCAAAGACGTGCCTCAACTCATCGAGCGGTGTGATATTGCCGCTGAAAAAACCATTCCGGGCATCCGCTCGTTCGCTTTTGGTCATATGGGCGATGGTAATATCCATTACGACTTCTTGGCACCAATCGACATGCCAAAGGGCGAAATACGCGGCCATTCGGCAGCGCTACATGAAGCGGTGTATGAAATTGTTGATGATCTAAAAGGTTCAATTTCTGCCGAACACGGCATTGGCCAAATGAAAGCGCCAATGTTGCAACGCAAGAAAGACCCAGTGGCGCTCGAAATGATGTATTCGATCAAGCAAGCACTTGATCCCAAAGGCATCCTCAACCCCGGCAAAATGTTGGTGCGGCGCGGCTAGGGCCTGGACTCAATTGAGAAAAGGTCTGGATTGGATGTAAAATAGACTGATTTGAGGAGAGAAACGAAAGCGATTTTCATATCGGTGAGGCTTTTCGACGCTGAAGCAGCCTGTTTTGCACCCAACCCGAAAGGCAGCATTCAATTTTGCCAGTTTGTCGTTGAAATATCCTCATTGACAGCAAGTCAATTCGGCCCATTTCGCCTAAATCTGATCAAATTTGAACTGCTGTCCAGATCATTTCTCAATTGAGTTCAGACCCTAGAACAAATCCATTTGGCCATTTGATGGCTTGGGTTTGGGCTTAGGCGTTTCGGGGCCGCTATCCGCTTTTTCGCCTTTCGGGACCAGCGTGATCGGTTTGATCAGCTCTTCGCCTTCGTTGCGCGCATTGTTGACTTGTTTTGAGACCGGATAGGTTTTCATCCCCACTTTGTCGAGCGGCCGCACAAGTTTTAGGGCTTCTTTTGCGGTCACAGATTTGGTGTCTAGCCAGAGGTCAGTTTGCTCTTCATCCAAATGCACCGGCGTCCGGTGGTGGATTTTGGCCAGCGCTCCCGTCGCCTCTTGGGTCAAAATTGCCATCGAGTCAATTTCTTCGCCATTTGGCCCTTCCCAAGTCGAGAAAATCCCTGCAAGCGACAGTAATTGACCGTCGCTCTTGGAGATATGGAACGGCTGCTTCTCGCCGCCTTCGCGCAACCACTCGTAATATCCACTGGCGGGAATGACGCAGCGTTGGTTTTTGATCGAAGACTTAAACGCAGGTTTTTCCATGATCGTTTCAACCCGTGCATTGATCAAAACTGAAAACTCACGCGGGTCTTTCACCCAATGCGGCACAAGTCCCCATCGCATCAGAACGCCATCACGGCCTGCGGGCATGTTTACGATAGTGAGCACGGGCTGAGTTGGCGCAATATTGTAGCGTGGCGGAAAAGGAATGCCGCCCTTGGTCTTAAACACTCTATTGATTTCAACGCGCGTGTCGTTGAGATCCAGTCGTCCGCACATGTTTCTCACTCGGCTGGTTTCAACTATGCTGCGCCAGACAAAGCGCAATTTCAAGCGTGCTATTGGGGTTTGGGCTCAATCAAATCCCATTTGTTGCCAAATGGGTCTTGAAAAACCACAACTGAACCATAAGCCTCATGGCGCGGGCTTTCCAAAAAGATGACACCAGCTTGCTCCATTTTGACAAAATCGCGCTGAAAGTCGTCGGTGTTTAGAAACAAAAACACTCGGCCTCCTGCTTGAGTTCCAATCGACGCAGCTTGATCGCTACCGTCTGCTTTTGCGAGCAGCAATTTGGTTTCTTTGCTTCCTGGCGGCGCAACAGTCACCCAACGCTTCGTGGGAGACATCTGGGTGTCTTCGACGAGCGTAAAACCGAGACAGTTTACATAAAAATCGATAGCTTGGTCGTAATCTGGCACGACCAAGCAAATTGCTGAGATAAATTGTTTCATTCTGGAGATTAATCAGATTCGCGATCAACTCGCATTGGTAACTGACTTAAATCGCGGCAATTTCCACCCCAACGTCATCGCACATGCGGCAAACAAAATCGCAGCTGAGCCAATCCATTGACCCGCTGTAAGTTGCCGATCAAAGGCGAAATAATCCACCGCGATGGCGGCCACTGGATAAACGAACGACAGTGCGCCGGTAAGCGAAGTCGTTAGTTTTTGAAACGCGTCATACATGATGATGTACATGATGGTGGTGCACAAAATCCCTAGGGCGAGCACGCTGGTCCATTGGGTTGCTGTTTCAGGCTGAATGGCCCAGTTGGCCAACGGTGCGAGCACAATTGAACCAACAGTTACATGCATCAATGCGACCAGATGCGGTGGTGTGCCTTTGAGTTGTTTTACCAAAATGACCGTTACCGCATATAGAAAAGCTGCACCAAGCGACATAGCGACGCCCAGCAGATAATCCGTTCCTCCGGCTTCACCGCCCATCCGCGCCGTTACAACAAAGATCATGCCAACAAATGCGACCGCTAGCCACATCAGCTTGCTAAGCGTAACCTTTTCCGACAGAAAAATTGCGCCCAATGCAACCAGCATGAAGGGCTGCGTATGATATGTGACCGTGGCAATTGTGATTGACGCTTTGGAAAAAGCTGAAAACAGCAGCACCCAGTTGGTCACCACGGTGACACCGCTGATCCCGCCCAAAATGAGAACGCGTTTCGTGAAGTTTTCGCGTTTGAGAAAACCGAGCATCCAGCAGATAACCAACAACGTTCCCGCGCCCAAAAGACTACGAAACCAAACCACGTTTAGGATGGGTAATTCTGAGACAACGACAAAATAGCCGATGGTGCCAGAAATCAACATGGCGGCGATCATTTCGATGACACCAAGAGTAGAGCTTTTCATTTGCATTTTCCTTTTGTTGGCTCCACAATAATTCGACGCATTGAGCTTGAGAATGGGCCGCGTTAGGAATAACTAACGCTTCACCTCACAATATCATGCAAATGAGCCGGAACGCCTAAATGGATAAAATAGACAGAACAATCATTGAAATCTTACATGCCGACTCAAAGACGCCGCTGAAAGCACTTTCCGCAGCAGTTGGATTGTCGTCGCCCAGCACATCGGAACGTTTGAAACGCCTAGAGGAACGCGGGGTGATTGGCGGCTACACTTTGCGTGTGGACCACAGCCAGCTTGGATATCCTTTGCGCGCCGTTGTGCGGATCAACCCGATGCCGGGCAAACTGCAAATGGTACAAAAACTTATTGTCGATACTGCAGAAATTGTGGAGTGTGATAAGGTGACCGGCGACGACTGTTTTGTGTGCAAGCTCTATCTGAAATCGATTGAGCAGTTGGATTTGATCCTTGATAGAATCTCCGAACACGCCCAAACTAACACCTCGATTGTCAAAGCATCACCAGTGAAGAGGCGACTACCCCCGCTATGAGCCCGACATCCGGCGACCCCACACTCGTTGTAAGTGCTGCCCTATTTGATGGGGATCGAGTTTTGCTGATTGAACGCTCGAACCCGCCATATAAGGGCCTTTGGAGTTTGCCGGGCGGGCGCGTTGAGCCCGGTGAAGAGCTGATTGACGCCATTCGGCGCGAATTGCTTGAAGAGACAAATCTGGTCGCTGAGCAATTGCAATTCGTTCATACACTCAGTTTTGATGTTCCCCGCCATGAGCTGCATGTTTTTGCTGGCTACGCGGATATTGATCACGCCGTTGCGCTAGATGATGCTTCTGCTACCGCTGTGATCGGCATTGATGACATCCATCGTTGTCACACAACCCCCAATTTGGATGTTTCTGTGAAGGCTGCATGGGCGGCGCTTTTGCAGGCAAAGTAAGCGCCTCGCACTCATTCATCACACAACAGTTACCATGCTTGAATTGTGGCCGGTGCCATATTATTGCACCATGCCAGAAATCGGGAGGCAACTATGTTAATTGGACGATTTGCACGTATTTTAGCGGTCATGGCCATAAGTGCTGGTGGCTTTGGTATCAACTCAGCTTTGGCGCAAGATACAAATCTTTATGAAGCGCAAGAAACGCCTGGGCGTTGGATTGCTGAAGGGTGGTCAACAGATTTTTCTCGCGCAACCATACCTTTTTGGGATGTGACGGACGTTATTGGACGTGACAATATTCCCTCGATTGACGAACCGCAGTTTGAGAACGCATCAAACAACATCATTATTCCGGGCAATGAGCCCGTTATTGGTTTTGAACTTAATGGAGATGCACGCGCCTACCCCTTGCGCATCATGATGTGGCACGAAATCGTCAACGACGAAGTTGGCGGCGTCCCCGTTGCGGTGACATTTTGCCCATTATGCAACACATCAATCGTGTTTGACCGACGCATTGACGACACGGCTGTAACATTTGGAACATCGGGCAAACTGCGGAACTCTGACCTGATTATGTATGATAGGCCAACCCAAAGCTGGTGGCAGCAATTCGATGGAAAAGCCTTAGCGGGGGTGCATGCGGGCAAAAAACTAAAAGCCTATCCTTCACGCTTGATGAGCCTTGATCTGTTCAAGCAAGAATACCCAAATGGAAAAATGTTATTGCCCGACCCACGCCGCATCTCGCAGCTTGGCCGTAACCCATATGCTGGATATGATAGTTCGTTCCAACCATTCTTGTTCCGTGGCGAAATGCCGGAAGATATTAATGGCATGGTGCGCGTAATTCTTGTCCAAGGCGACAATCCATTCGCTGTTGCTTTGCCAAAACTAAGCAAAGACGGCGTATTCACAAAAGACGGTCTGGAATTCCGCTGGAGCGCGGGCCAAGCTTCGGCACTTGATACTGGGAAAATCTCAGATGGACGCGACGTCGGCAATATTGAAGTTGTTGATAAGGATGGAAACCCAGTGGTGCACGAAATTACTTTCGCATTTGCGGCGCGTGCGTTCTTGCCTGAGCTGGAAATTATCCAGTAGAATTGACGACTTGAGATTGCCCTGTTCCTCTGGCACAAGAGGCTTGTGGGATTTGGTAAGGGTGGATCGTGGGACTTTTAATCTTCAAACGTGTGGTTTTCGCTGCGATCATTGTTTTGATCGCGGCGTTTGACGCTTATGCCGTGGACCCGCCCTACCAGAAGGATTTGGAGCGGTTTGCTACAATTATGGGTGCACTTTATCACCTTGACGATCTATGTGTCGGGTCGGGCAATAATTGGCGGGACGAATTTGCCGAGTTGATGGATCTTGAAGAAGTAAATGATGACCGACGCGCGCGGCTAACCGCTTCATTTAATGACGGATATGCCGATTTCAATCGGCTGCATGTTCGCTGCACGCCAAATGCGCGATTGGCCATCGAACGGTTCGTTGTGGAGGGGGCTGCAATCGCCAAAAACATTCACTCACGGTTCGCTGAATAAAGTTTTCCCGCCTATGTTAACCTTTTGATCATTTCTGTAGTTACCTGCACGAGACTGCGTGTTACACCTCGGCTGTCAGGAGTAACGATTTATGTTTCACCACGAAAACAGTCAGGCGCTTTTTGAGCGCGAGGACGAGGCACGTAAACGCGCACTGCAATATTTGGCAGAAGCGTGGCGCAATGCTGAAGGCGAAGAAGTGAAAACTGAGGCGTTGGCACATGCAGCTCTGTTTGCAGGGCTTGCTACCCTTGTCGAGTTGTACGGCGAGACCGCAATTTCAGAATTGATGAAGCGAATTCCGGACAAAGTCATTCAAGGCGAATACACGGTTGACCGGACCATCCAATAATTACTGCCCAAATGACAAACATTGTGCCAAACTATCGGTGAATGCAGAAAGGGGAAACGGTGGTGGTCACATGATGATAAAGATGTTTCGCCTACGGCAATGTTTCGCCGCTTTTGTGCTCAGTTTAATGCTATCTTCGTCGGCATTCGCCTATTCTACATCACCCGTTGAAAATCCTGAACCGGGCAATGCTGTTGACGGCGAGCAGTTTGGCGATGATGAACGTATCATTTTGCCAGAAGCACCAGAGCGCGCTGAACGCCAAGGCTACCAAAACCTTGAGGTTCATCGTGACGACGTCAATTTGCCGCCTGCAGTTTTAAGCGCACGCGATGAATTAATAGCGGCAGCCAAAACTGGCGACATCGAATTGTTGCGCGCGATCATAAAACGGCAAGCCAATCCGCCTGTGCTTTCGTTTGGTGATCCAGCTGACCCAATCGAATTCTTGCGTCAATCATCCAATGATGGTGAGGGTCGCGAGCTATTGGCCATCATGATTGAATTGTTGGAAGCACCTTATTCAATCATGCCCGCAGAAAATGGTGAGCCAGAAATCTATGTTTGGCCCGCCTATGCAACCAACGATTTAGAAAACCTCAGCCCCGCAGAACTGATTGATGTCTACAAAATCATCAGCCATCAGGACTTAGAAGAAATGCAACTTTTTGGTGGCTGGTATTTCTTCCGCGTTGGCATAGATGCAAATGGCGAGTGGCGATATTTCGTAGCAGGCGATTAACCCGGGCCACCTAATTCGCCAACGACTCGGTGAACAATATCGGTTCGCCCTTATGCGCAGCAAGCATTTCCCCGTCCCACATTACTTTGTGACCACGCAATATGGTGCCAACCGGCCAGCCTGTGACTTCAACGCCATCGTAGGGCGTCCAGCCCGGTTTAGACGCAATCCAGGCATTATCAATGACCTGCTTGCGGTTCAGGTCAACAATGGTCAGGTCAGCATCATAACCAACCGCAATTCGCCCCTTGCCCGCAATTTGGAACAGACGGTTCGGGCCATGGCTGGTCATATCGACAAAACGCTCGAGTGTCATTTTGCCCTTATTGACATGGTCAAGCATTACCGGAACCAGAGTTTGAACACCAGTCATGCCAGAAGGCGACTTGGGATAAGGTTGATCTTTTTCTTCTTTGGTGTGCGGCGCATGGTCTGAGCCCAAAATGTCGGCAATGCCGGCATCAACACCGTCCCAAATGCCTGCACGGTGATGCGCATCACGCACTGGTGGGTTCATTTGTACATAGGTGCCGAGTTTGTCGTACGACGTTTCATCCAACGTCAGGTGATGCGGGGTCACTTCGACGCTGGCCAAATCTTTGTGTTCCGCTAGAAGTGCCATTTCGTCAGCGGTCGAGATGTGCAGCACGTGGATGCGTTTGCCGGTCTTTTTTGACAATGCCAACAGGCGTTTTGTGCATTTTACAGCAGCCTCCACGTCGCGCCAGACCGGATGGCTTTTGGGGTCGCCTGCAACTTGCAAATGCTTGCGCGCTTCAAGACGCGGTTCATCTTCTGAGTGAAAGGCCGCCCGGCGCGAAATAGCCCTAAGGATTTTTTCGACACCATCATCGTCTTCAACCAATAATGAACCGGTGGACGACCCCATAAACACTTTAACGCCCGCGCACCCGGGCAGCTTTTCCAGCATTGGCAATTGCTCCACATTGTCGTGGGTGCCGCCAATATAGAAAGCAAAATCGCAGTGCATGCGATGTGTCGCGCGTGCGATTTTGTCCTCAAATGTCGCTTTGTCGATGGTTAGCGGATTGGTGTTCGGCATTTCAAAAACACCCGTCACTCCACCCATAATTGCGGCCAAGGAACCTGATTCCAAGTCTTCCTTGTGCTCATTGCCGGGCTCACGAAAATGCACTTGCGTATCGATAACACCTGGTAGGATGTGGAGCCCAGCGCAATCCACCGTTTCAATCGCCTCGCGGCCATTCAGATCGCCAATCTCAGCAATCTTGCCACTTATGACCCCCACATCCGCTTTGGTGACGCCATTGTGATTGGCAATAGTTCCATTGAGAAAAATAGTATCAAATATGGCATTCATGCTGGTGCGTCCTGAAGAAGCTGATATGGGTTGCTTGTATGGGGTTTAACGCGATGCCCGCATCAAGGGCAAGGCAAACGGAGCGATTGATGGGGAAAATTATCAAGTTGGACCGTAGCGCAGTGCAGATTACGGGGCCAGACGCGCCAAAACTGCTGCACGACACGCTCACCTGTAACCTGTCAAGGTCCTTAGAGGGCAAAGCACACTGGTTTGCGTTGTTGGCGCCGCAAGGCAAGATGCTGGTCGAAGGGCTGATATCAGAAACCGAAGGCGGCTTTTTGCTCGACATTCCGGCCGCCGAGCTTGAAAATTTCAGCAAACGTATGCGGCTTTACAAAATGCGCGCAGACGTGACGATTACGCCGCGACAAGATTTGAATGTCGGATGGTCACAATCAGCAAATGCGGCGACGGTCGAAGACGCGCGTCCGGGCATGGGTTTTCGCCTTTATGCGCCAGATGCATCTGGTTGGGAAACTAACCAAGCTCACTACCACCAAGCGCGGATCAGCAGCACGATCATGGAAATGGATAGCGATTTTGATGCCAATAGCCTGTTCCCCCATGATATCGGCATGGATGAGCTTGGCAGCGTCGACTTCAAAAAAGGCTGCTATATTGGGCAAGAGGTTGTCTCGCGCATGCAACATCGTGGCACCGCGCGAAAACGCCCCATTGCCGTGCAAGGCGATGGCCTGAAGGCTGGCGACAACATCCTGCACACCGGGAAAAGTGTTGGCAGCGTAACCTCAAGTGCTGGCAATACTGGTATCGCTTTGGTACGGCTAGATAAGGTCACGGATGCGGATGCCTGTTCTATAAATGATCAGCCGGTGAAGCTTGCCGTACCTTCATGGGCAAGCTACGCTTTTTAGCGATTCTTGAACGCAACTTTCGCTGGACACATTATGGCACGTACACCTCAACGAGCTTGGCAACGGATGTTGTCTGGTCGTCGGTTGGATCTTCTTGACCCCTCACCGCTTGACGTGGAACTAGGTGATATTGCACACGGTCTGGCGCGGGTTGCCCGCTGGAACGGGCAAACCAATGGCGATTATGCATTTTCTGTCGCCCAACATTCTGTGTTGGTCATGCATTTGGCGCAGGCGGCAAAGCCTGATCTGGATGGTAGCGGAAGACTTTATGCGCTTTTGCACGACGCACCTGAATATGTGATGGGCGACATCATCTCACCGCTCAAAGCGGCGATGGGGGGGCAATATAAAGACCTTGAAGACCGGTTGCTGAACGCCATTCATGTGCGGTTTTCCCTCGCGGCCAAAGCACCCGTGGCCACCACCAAACTGATCAAAAAGGCAGACAAGGCAGCTGCCTATTTTGAGGCTGTAAACCTTGCCGGGTTTGAGTCTAGTGAAGCGCGAAAGATTTTTGGTGAGCCGTCTATGGCGAGCTTTGATTTGCCCGGTTTTGACCAGCTTATCCGCCCTTGGCCAATCCATGAGGCCCACGAACAATTTGTTTCCGTTTTTACGTCCATCTTAGGGTCTGGACTGAATTGAGAAATGATCTGGACAGCAGTTCAATTTTAATCAGATTTAGGCGAAATGGGCCGAATTGACATGCTGCCTATCGGGTTGGATGCAAAACAGGCTGCTTCAGCGTCGAAAAGCCTCACCGATATGAAAATCGCTTTCGTTTCTCTCCTCAAATCAGTCTATTTTGCACCCAATCCAGACCTTTTCTCAATTCA
>NZ_JBLIAI010000012.1:0-55229 GCF_047634455.1 Maritalea sp. | reverse complement strand
ATTTAGGCGAAATCGGCCGAATTGACTTGCTGTCAATGAGGATATTTCAACGACAAACTGGCAAAATTGAATGCTGCCTTTCGGGTTGGATGCAAAACAGGCAGCTTCAGCGTCGAAAAGCCTCACCGATATGAAAATCGCTTTCGTTTCTCTCCTCAAATCAGTCTATTTTGCACCCAATCCAGACCTTTTCTCAATTCAGTCCAGACCCTAGATTTTGAGGGTGAGTTTTTGGTGTTGGAGATGGGGTCGATTACTTGTCCGCTATTTCAGGGGCGGCGGGGTGGCATGTCCGGTTTAATCAAACAGTATCCCAAAGTCAGTTTCGCAGTGCTTTATGTGCGCGAGGCACACCCAGGCAGTAGCATTGGCGCACACAAGGATTTCGTTGAGAAAAAAGCCCGCGCGAATAAGCTCGTGAACGACGGGGAGGGGCGGCGTATTTTGGTCGATGATGTTGAAGGCACGGTGCATAGTGCTTATGGATCTTATCCGAACGCGGTGTTTATCATCAACAAAAACGGGTGTGTTGTGTTTCGCTCAGACTGGAACATCCCCACGGCTACGGGGCGAGCGATTGAATTGTTGCTTAGCGGCAAACCTGCACATGTAAAAAGCTATTTCCGGCCTGCACGCCTAGACATTGTGATCAAAACCTTGCGTGCAAGTGGCAAGGGCTCGGTTGGGGACTTTCTCAAGGGCCTGCCCATGCTGATCTGGAAGAACCTTATTCGCCGCAATTTTTTGTTGCTGTTAAACCGGGAGCCTCAAATTCGCCCAGATAGTGATTGTTAATGGCTGGTGTTTTGAGGGGGATGAAAATGGGCATATTGCGACACACATTTATGGTTATCGTGGTGATGTTTGGTTTGTTGCCCAGCATGGCCTATAGCGCTTCGATTGAGGCGAAATGGTTTTTGCATCCTTTTGGGGAAATGCGCGCCTATTTTGGCGATTTTTTGGCTGTGTGCGATCAGCAAGGTTTTCAAAATTGTCGGATCATCCAAAATGGGATTGGGCCAGACGCAAATTCGGATGGCAATCTTGTTGCGCCAGCAAAGGGTGTTTTTGGGAACACACGTTTGGCGATCCAACAAAATTATGATGCAAACAATGCTTTAATTTACACGTTGGAAATTTTTTCCACCCTACTTCCTAATGTGCCCAAAGGACCGATGACGTTGTCAATTGATGGGGAAGTGTTTCAACTCAAAAATGATGATTGGCAGGCGGGAAGCCCGGAAGGGTATAATGTTGCACAGACTTTTTCGGTTACGGACCCATCGCTCAACGCCCGTCTTGTAGCGGCAATGAAAAAGGGCAACCGACTGCGTGTGTTGCACGATGGCTGGACAGAAACTCGATTTCAGTTACGTGGCATTACCCGTGCACTTGCGGCCATTGAATTGCGTGAATTTCACTAGGGTCTGGACTGAATGGCGCAGCGATAGCTGTTGCAAGATGTGCGGCTCATATTCAGGCAGATGCCGCCGCCAAATCCCCAATATATGTTAGACCGCAGGTCGCGTCCAATATGAGATGGGCGGGATTGCATCAGCGTTTGGCGTCTATATGTTGCCATTCTGGTTGGTTTTATCCAATGGTTGCTCAATGGCGGCGGTTTGGACAGTGGAAATAGTAGCTGGCTGAGCCGTTTCATCGCGCGGCAGCGACGTCGCGGCGCTTGATTTTGACATTGTGCGCTGCGGCGCTTTCCATTCAAACATGTCGAGTTTTCCGGTGAGTGGCGACGTTGCTTCCCACTCATTGGCGCTGATACCATCCGCAATCCAAGTGAGGTCTGGTTGCGCGGAAATGGCCTTGCCAAGCCAGGCGCGGGCTTTGCCTTGATCGCCAGTTTGGCCCTGCTCAATTTGCGCCATTAGCGCGCAAGTGGATTGCGTTGGGTTGATGTCGATCAAATGGCTCAGCGCAGCGCGGGCCAAATCCCATTCGTGGGCCTCGATAGCGGCTGTGGCCAAAACAATTTGCGCGTCAATATTGTTGGTGACTTCGGACACAAGGCTTTTGGTGCGTTTGAGGCGCTCAACTGCCGACGCGCCGGGTTGGGCGTTGGCGTAAAGCATTGCCACATGGGGATGCGGATCAGCACGCCAAACGCGCCGCAGCAAGCCGGATGCTTTGCGCGCCTCACCGCGGTTGATATATATCCGTGCAGCGATTAGGGCCGCAGGCACGAATTCGGGGATGCGTTTGAGGGCATCATTGGCGAATTGAATGGCTTTGTCTGGATCAGTTTCTTCAATCTGTTTGGCAATTGCGGTGCGCAATATGCCGTCCATGCGTTTGATTTTGGCGCGGTCGGCGCGGCTTGTTGGCATATTCGTTAAATGTTCAAGCGCTTCTTCAAATCGCTCGTTCTTGGTGAGGTCATTGAAAACAGCGTCGTTTGCCCAATCAAGTTTTGGCGCAAGGGTGATGGCTTTTTGTGCGAATTTTAGCGCGGTATCATTGCGGCCCTGGTGGCGCGCTTGTTCGTACAGCCCGGATAGGGCGGCAATCGCTGTGTCTGGGTTGGCGATCATTTCGCGATATTGGTCACGTGCGTCATTCCAGTCGCCAAGTTTCACGCTGGCTTGTGCTTCAAGCAATTGGGCGGCGCTGTTGCCGCCCAGTTTTACACGGGCTTCGCGGGCAAGTTGTTTGGCGCGAGCTGGGTCACCTGTTTGCAAAGCAATGATGGCATTGGACAGTGCATCCACCCCACGATTGTGCTTTCGGTTGGCGGCGGCGCGGGAAAACAGGGCAGGAATACCAAAGATGCGGCGCAAGATTGCCCAGACGACAATGGTGAGCAGCATCAACAGGATCAGACCAAAAATGGTCAAGCCAAGGCCTGGGCGCATTTGATAACCAAATGCTTCAACCGTGACGTTGCCGGGCAGCGCAATGATCCAGCTTGCCCCAAGGGCAACGGCAAGCGAAAGGGCGACGACAAGGAACATCCGGATCATTGAGTAGCTCCTTGGTCGGCGGTAGCGAGTTGGAGTGTCAGTTTTTTGGCTTGGTCTAACAAAGCGCTTGCCTGCTTTGTCGAATTAAGTCTGTCGCCAAACTCACTTGCCGTAACCAGCAAATCAGCGGGCAATTGATCAAATGCACCAGATGCAGCGGTCAAGTCGCCTTGCTCAAGCGCTATCTCTACACGCGCGACGATTGCCAGCGGATCGTTACCAGATTGATCAAGCGGGCGCAGGCCAATAGCGGATTTTGCTTGTGCGATCAACTTGTCATACCACGCGGCATCGGCTGGCAAGTTTGCATCCGAACTTATCAAAGCTGGTATCAATTCAACAAATTCACTGTGCAAGGCGGCGCTGGTCGTAACACCAGTGCTTGCTGCCATGTTCTGCGCATCTGTTGACTGCAAATCTGGTAGGATTGTTTGTGCGGTGGTTAAATAATTGTCGAACGGCGCACCGGAGCTGATCGCATCGCCCCATGCATTGAGGATCAACGGCAAGTTTGTCGAAGTCGGCAAAGTTACAGGTGCGGGCTGCGCATCAACTTTGGTTGTGAGTGCGGTTAGGGCTTGCGATAGTTTTGCGATTTGTATTTTTAGGTCATTCAATGACGCCACGTTCAAATTTTGATTGAGGGCAAGCGTAGTCACTTTTGCAATTGTTGCCTCGAGCTTTTGATTCTGCTCGAATTGTGCTTCTAGCGCTTGAGTATTGTCCGGAGACAGTTCCAAAATGGACGCCTTCACGCCCGCAATTTCACTTTGCAACTGCGTTAGAAGTGCTGGATCAACGAATGGATTGTCGATTGGTAAATCACTTGCGCTGGTGGCCGGCAATTCTGATTCAATAGTGTTGATTCTGTCAGCCAATATATTGAGCTGCGCGTTGAGCGTGTTCACCGCGTCACTAGTGCTTAAAGTATCCAACTGTTCTTGGGTAACAAAGGAACTCAGATCCGATTTTGGTGCATTTTCTAGGTCGTAAACCCGTTTTTGCAGGGCTTCCATGCTTGTGCTGAAACGCACACTGGGCACGCCTTTTTCAAACGGGGCAATGCCATTGAATGCCATGAAGCTGGTGGCGCCGGTGCCAAGGGCCGCGCCCAACAGAGTTACACCAATCAGGCTTGCCACAATTGGGGGGGTAAAAGCGCGGCCGGATTGGGGTTGGTCGGGCTTGGTCGATTTTGCTGTTGTGGAAGGGGCCTGTGGCTTTGGTACGCCTGATGGTGCGCTGCGCTTAGTCGTTGACAGCTTTGCTGCGGCTGGCTTTGCGCTTGGTGCAACAGATGGTTTTTCGTTGGCGGTTTTGGCTGTGGGCTTCGCATCGATAATTGGAGGCTTTACAGGGCCTTTTTGCTTGTCATCTGCCATAAATATTATCCCTTGTGCCGCAAAGATGGGGCCAAACTATTTTAAGCCTAGTTAGGCTGATTTGCCATCAGACAAAATGTCAATTTGTGCAAAAAGTGCATTTTCATTGGGTTGATCGGCAAAGCGCCCAAATTGCGCGCCAGATGTTTGTAATGTGTGCCAAATAGATGGCGACAAACAAATGAAATTCAATATTGAAATATCAATTTGGTTATCCCGGCAAAGCGCGACAAAATGTTCTGCGGCTCTTTGTGAATACAGCAAAACGTCATCAATCACGCCTTCTTTAAGTTGTTTGATCACCGGGTTGGGCAGCGTTTTGGCGGCGATCATTTCGTAGACGGGGGTCACTTCAATCGTAACTTCGGTCCCAGCAAATGCATTCTCAATGTCTGGTTTTCGATCGATCGCGCAGGGGTAAAAATAGGTGCCGCCAAGCCCCATTTTTTTGATCATGGCGATCAGGTCTTGCACGTCGCCTTTGGTATTGATGACGTTGTGAAAGCCATTATTTTCAGCCACCTGGGCTGTCGTATCGCCGACGGTAAAACAAGGTAACAGTTGATGGCCGATTTCAAGCTCGGTTGATAGTACAGATTTTACGGCGTTGGCAGATGTAAAAATTGTCGCCACCATATTGTGCGGCGAAGGCACATCAAACGGCAAAATGCGTTTGGAAAAGAGCGGCGCGGCCATTGGTTGATGCCCCATATCGATCAGGGACGCGACGGTTTTTTGACCGCCGGGGAAGGGGCGTGTGACCAATAGAATTTTGCCGCTCATTACCTCACCTCAAAGCTTTCAAGGAATTTTTCACCCGCTTGTTGGCGCAAAATCTCTGCCAAATGCTGGCCGATTTGTGCGCAATCAGCAACATGTCCTGTTACTTCGCCCTCAAAAGCGGTTTGTCCATCGATTGACAGGAGTTGACCGATGACCTTCATGTCATCGCCGTCAATCTCGGTGTGCGCCCCAATTGGGGTCCGGCAGGACCCGTCGAGGCCATGCAAAAAGTGGCGTTCGGCCACCAAAGCGGCGGCGGTGCCGGCGTGGTTAAGCTGGGCGATCAGTTCGCGGGTGCGGGTGTCGCCTGTTCGGGTTTCAATGGCAATCGCACCTTGCGCGGGGGCGGGCATGAAAATGGTGGGGTCGATCAATTGCTTGGCGATATGGGTTTGGTTGAGCCGTCTTAAACCAGCATAAGCCAGCAATGTTGCATCGGCGACGCCTGTTTCAAGCTTTTTCATCCGGGTTTGCACATTGCCGCGAAACTCAACAATGTTGAGGTCTGGGCGTTTGCGCAACATTTGCGCGGCTCGGCGCAAGGAAGATGTGCCAAACACAGCCCCCTCGGGCAGGTCGTCGATTGATTTGTAATTTAGGGATACAAAGGCGTCGCGCACATCTTCGCGTTTTAAGAATGCATATAGGCCCAAGCCGTCTGGCAATTGGGTGGCGACATCTTTTGCGGAGTGCACGCCAATATCGATACGGTCCTCAAGCAATGCCATTTCGATTTCTTTGGTGAACAGGCCCTTGCCGCCGACTTCGGACAATGGGCGATCTTGGATAATATCGCCAGAGGTTTTGATGACCTCAATCACGATCTCTTTGGTGTCCACAGAGTGGAACTTTGTGAGCTTACTTTGTACCAGTTTTGCTTGGGCGAGGGCGAGCAAAGAACCACGGGTGCCGATACGTAAAAATGGCTTATTGTGTTGATTTGTTTGCAATGGGCTTTCCACTTGATGTAGGCAATAGCGAACTGTCACTATAGGGCTTAACCAAAGACGGTCTATGTCGCAAGCAACTACCATCATTCTTGGCATTGAAACCAGCTGCGATGAAACCGCCGCGGCGATTGTTGTGCGCAGCGCAGATGGTCGCGGGCAGATATTATCCAATATTGTGCGCACCCAATTGGATGAGCACAAGGCCTTTGGTGGTGTGGTACCCGAAATCGCTGCCCGTTCCCATGTGCAATGGTTGGATCATATCGTCGCACAGTCGTTTGAAGCGGCAAACCTTAGCTACAAAGATTTGGACGGCGTGGCCGCAACCGCAGGGCCGGGTTTGATCGGCGGGGTGTTGGTGGGGCTAACGACCGCCAAGGCGATTGCCAAAGCAACCCATAAGCCCTTGATTGCGGTCAATCACTTGGAAGGTCATGCGCTAACTGCACGATTGACCAATAATGTTGAATTTCCGTTTTTGCTGTTGCTGGTTTCTGGTGGACACAGCCAATTTGTGCTGGTGCGCGATGTTGGAGACTATGAACGCTGGGGCACCACAATTGATGATGCGCTCGGGGAAGCGTTCGACAAGGTTGCAAAAATGCTCAATCTTGGTTTTCCCGGCGGGCCGCAAGTTGAAGAATGGGCAAAAAAGGGCGATCCGAAACGCTTTAAGTTCCCACGACCTTTACTGAAGGAAAAGCGGCTGGATTTTTCTTTTTCCGGGTTAAAAACCGCTGTCCGGTTGGCTGCCGAAGCTGCCGCACCATTGTCTGATCAGGATGTGGCGGATATTTGCGCGAGCTTTCAAACAGCTGTTGTGGCTGTTCTGGAAAAGCGGTGTGGGCAAGCGCTGGAACGTTTTGCGGACGAGCTTGCTGGTGAACCCATTCGGTTGGTGGTTGCTGGCGGCGTAGCGGCAAACCAAAAAATTGGCGCTGCCTTGCAAAGCGTGACTGAACAATATGGCGCGGAATTGATTGTGCCACCGATGAATTTGTGCACCGATAACGGGGCAATGATTGCGTGGGCTGGGGCCGAGCGTTTGGTGCGCGGCCAAATCGACAATTCCAGTTTTGCAGCGCGACCACGTTGGCCATTAGACAGTGAAGATATGAAATTGAGGGCGGCGCATGACTAAAGATATATTTGTTGTTGGCGCAGGTGCATGGGGCGTGGCTTTGGCGCATACGGCGGCGATTGGCGGTTGTAAGGTACGGTTGTGCGGGCGTGATAAAACTATTGTTGATCAAATCAACAATCACCACACTAACCCGCAGTTTCCAGACTTAGCCCAAGTGAACTCAAATGTTGTGGCGCAGGTCGGCTATGCTGGCATTGAGGCGACGCAAACGACTTTGATCGTGGTGCCTGCCCAAGCGACACGGCAAGCGATATTGGATATTGGGCCTGAAAAATTGGCCGGCAAGAACCTTGTGCTGTGCGCCAAAGGCCTCGAACAAGACACTCTAATGCGCCAAAGTGAGATCGTGGCTGAGTTGGTGCCAGAGGCAGTGTCGTTTTCGCTGTCGGGTCCAAGTTTTGCAATTGATGTGGCGCAGTCCAAACCCACGGCGGTTACGTTGGCCGGGCCAACACTTCAACAAGCCCGCGAGATTGTTGATCTGCTCGCTGGCCCCACATTCAGACCCTATTCCAGTGATGATTTGATCGGCGTCGAATTGGCCGGGGCATTGAAGAACATTTATGCGCTGGGTGCAGGCGCCGTTGAAGGGGCTGGGCTTGGTTTTTCTGCGCGCTCTTCGCTGATTGCACGTGGGTTTGCGGAAATGGGCCGCTTGGTCGACGCATTGGGTGGTTCCGCGGCCACGCTAAATGGGCTTGCGGGACTTGGCGATCTCACCATGAGCTGTACCGCGCGCGAATCGCGCAATTACGAATTCGGTTTTCGCTTGGGTGCCGGTGAAACGGTGCAACAGATATTGGACAGTGGTGCGAAGCTTGCTGAGGGGGTGTTTTCAACGCCAGTTGGTTTTAAACTGGCGCATCAAAACGGCGTGGATGTGCCAATCATTGGGGCGGTCAATGCGTTACTTGATGGCAAGGTAACGATTGATGTGTTGGTGTCAAAATTGATGGCGCGGCCATTGCGATCTGAATAGGAGAGAATATGTATTTTGTGATTTCTGGGCGCGACCGGCCCGATGCATTGGAAAAACGTAAAAGTACCCGCGCGGCTCACTTATCCTATTGGGGTGATTTGGGCGCTGATCTAAAATTGGCGGGTCCGTATCTGGATGAAAATGGCAACCCGTCGGGCAGCTTGATCATCATTGAAGCGCCAACGATCGTTGCCGCGCGCACTTACGCGGAAGCAGACCCATATGTGACCCAGGGGGTTTTTGAGTCTGTCGGGGTAACCGAGTGGATGTGGGCGGTAAATGCCCCAGAAAAGGCGGGTGCGTAATGGCTTATTGGTTGTTTAAAAGCGAGCCGAACACGTGGGGCTGGGACGACCAGGTGAAAAAGGGTGCGCCCGAAGAGTGGGACGGCGTACGTAACTATCAAGCGCGCAACAATATGCGATTGATGAAAGTTGGCGATCTTGGGTTCTTTTATCATTCCATCAAAGAAAAAAGCATCGTTGGCATCGTCCGCGTCGCCGCAGAAAGTCATCAAGATAGTAAAACAGACGATCCGCGTTGGGAGTGCGTTGACATTGAGGCGGTGAAACCGTTCGTTACACCAATTACGCTGGACGATATCAAGGTGCACCCGGATTTAGGCGACATGGTATTGGTCAATAATTCGCGACTTTCTGTTCAACCTGTTACCGAGAAAGAGTGGCAGATTATTTGCAAGTTGGGTGGTGTGGTGGCATAGTTTGGGCGTATCGCTTGTGAGCGATAAATCATTGACAGAAGCAAAAGGGAGTTTGGGGATATGGGTCACTTTGCAGATATAAATTGGCTGGCAATTGTGCTGGCAACGATTGCGAGCATGGCGCTGGGCATGGGCTGGTACACGGTACTTGGCAAGCAGTGGATGACCGCGCTGGGCAAGACCAAAGAAGACCTGATGCCAGACGGTAAAGGGTCGCCAAAGCCATTTATCATTGCGGGCATTTGCCAGTTAATTATGGCCTATTTCTTGTTGCTGCTGACGCGCGCCATTATAGATACGAGCGCTGTTGACGTTCAAATTTTGGATGCCGTGCTTGTTGGCGCGCATATGTGGTTTGGATTTTTGATGACCGGCATGATTTTAAACCACGCCTACCAAGGTCAAAAACTGTCGTTGACCTTGATCGATGGTGGGTATTTGCTGGGTATTATGATCGTGCAGGGCGTTGTTTTGGGCTTGCTGGCGTAGTCTAAGCGTTCGTCGTTTTAAAACTTTATTGCCGCTCCGGTTCTGCTGGGGCGGTATTTTTGTGCGATCAAAAATCGCTGGCAATGCCTTTGTTTTCCCAATCGCCATAGCGGGCCGGGTCCGGGCCCTCTTTGCCATTGATTTCACGCGGGGCGTTGTTGGTGACATTGTCGATCTCTGCACGACGGGCCTTGGCCTCTTCAAGCGCCTGTTGGGCGATCTTGGGGTCAGGGCGCTTGGCGTTTGGGTCGGTTTTGGCCATTTTCTGGTCGCCTTTTATGGTTTGCAATGTTGCATCAAATTTGACCCTTGTCAGGGCTACTTTTGAATACCATCTGTATCATTAAGGAGTGAAATAGGAGTTTTGCATGTTCAATGCAATAAGAACAACGTTCTTGCTCGCGGTGATGACTGGGCTGTTTATGGCTGTCGGGTTTGTGGTTGCGGGCAGTTTTGGGATGTTTTTTGCGTTGGCTTTAGCGCTCGTGACCAACCTGATTGCCTATTGGAATTCGGACAAGATGGTGTTGCGGATGCAGCGGGCGAGAGAACTTAGCTGGCGTGATAGTCCTGATCTGTTTGATATGGTTGAAGGTTTGGCGCGACGCGCAGGTATCCCCATGCCAAAACTCTATCTTATACAAAACAAGCAACCCAATGCCTTTGCCACTGGTCGCAATCCTGAAAACGCAGCCGTTGCGGTGTCCAGTGGGCTATTAAACCATCTTGAATATGATGAAATCGGTGCGGTAATCGCCCACGAAATGGCGCATATTCGTTCTCGCGATACCCTAACGATGACCATAACTGCTACTTTTGCCGGGGCGATTTCCATGCTAGCGCAGTTTGGTCTGTTTTTTGGCGCGCGCAACACCAATAGCCCGCTTGGGCCTGTTGCTTCGATTGTGATGATTGTTGTTGCGCCGTTGGCGGCCTTGATGGTGCAAATGGCGGTCAGCCGCACCCGCGAATATGAGGCGGATAAGGATGGGGCGCAAATTTGTGGCAATCCATTGGCTTTGGCGCGGGCGCTTAAGAAGATATCCAAACTGGCAAAGAATTTTGAGAATCCATTTGCACGTCGGTCGCCGGGCATGGCGCATCTGTTTATTATCAACCCGTTAGCGGGGCGTGGGGCGGATAATATGTTCTCCACCCATCCAAATGTTGAAAACCGAATTGCAGCATTGCTTGAATTGTCTAAGCAAATGCAGGTAGAAGAACGCCAACAAAGTGACATTGGACGTTTCTTGCACCACCCTCAACCAAAGCGGGGTGGGTGGCGGACACCAAATAGCCACGTTTCTGATCGAAACCAGCCCAAAGGCCCTTGGGGCTAAGCAATTCTAGGAACGCAGATGAGTAGACATTCTCAAGCCACAGGGTTTGATATTCGGCGCGCGGCCGCACAACGATTGCAAACAGTTCTAACCGGTGCCCCATTTGTGCCTTTTGGGGCGCGCGAGATTTCAGATTCTCGTGATCGGGCGCTGGCGAACAAATTGGTTACCGTGAGTTTGCGGCGGCATGGTCAGATCAGCCGAATTCTTTCTTCAGTGCTTGAAAAAGGCATACCCAAGCGGGCGGGAATTTTTGAGGCCGCTTTGCGGTCCGGAATTGCCCAATTGCTGTTTTTGCCTGACATGGGGCAACACGCGGCTATTCATTTGGCGGTGGAAGTCATCAAAAAGGATCGTCGTGCCGGCAGATTTGCAAAATTGGCGAATGCGGCGCTGCGCAATGTGCAGCGTGGATTTTCTGTTGATGACCTTGACCCAAAAGATTTGGTACCGGCTTGGGTTTTTACCCGTTGGGAAAAGCATTATGGTGAAACGGCGGCGCTGGGTATGCTCGACGCCTTGTTGGCTCCGGTTCCTCTGGATATAACGGGGCGACCTGACCAAGACCAAACTGAGTTATTCAATAAAATGGGCGCAGTCAAAAATTTGGGGGCGAGCTATCGCCTTGAAGACCGTGACGTTTCGGTTGAGGAATTGCCAGGTTTTGTTGACGGCCAATGGTGGATACAGGATTTGGCCTCAACATTGCCGGTTTATCTGGCGAACCCGCAACCTGGGCAAAAAGTGTTGGATATTTGCGCCGCGCCTGGCGGAAAAACAGCGCAACTGGCGGCAAGCGGCGCTGAGGTGACCGCTGTTGATTTGGATGGCAAACGGCTTGAACGGGTGAAAGAAAACCTTGATCGCTTAAAGCTCAACGCGACGCTCATTGAAGCGGATGCGACCAACCTTAGCGCTGAAACACAATATGATTTGGTGGTGTTGGATGCGCCGTGTAGTGCAACGGGGACGTATCGTCGACATCCTGAAGTCTTGTGGCACCGCCGCGAAAAAGACATCAAACAGCGTGCGCAGTTGCAAAAAGAAATGCTAATAAATGCGGCGCATCTTGTGAATGTGGGCGGGCAATTGGTGTTTTGCACATGTTCTTTGGAGCCTGAAGAAGGCGAGGTGCAGGTTGCGGCATTTTTGAAAATCCACCCCGAGTTTGAAGTGGTGCCGGTGATTCAAAAAGAGCTGGAAAACTGGACTGATCCTATCCTTGCAGGCGGATATGTGCGGACATTGCCCAGCATGTCAGCGCCGCAAAATGGTACTGGAATGGATGGCTTTTTTGCCGCTAGATTGCGCCGTATCAAATAAATTCGATTGCAATTGTTTTCACTAAGTGTGAATCGGTTGCGGCCGTGCTATCCTAATTCATAGACTTGAGGAATATAATTACGTGTCAGGCGGACCATTTTTGCGTCGTACATTGGGGGCCATTGCGGACGGGTTTGTTACAAGCCCAGTTTTCCGCTGGACGTGGTCGGCCCCTGGCAGAGGAAATGTAAAACATAAGCTTTTGGAAATTCGGCCAGCCGACGCTTATAACGTTGCTGACATGATGATTGGCCAATATCTGCTCGCGCAACGACTTGTCGATACTGGTGGCACGACCCCATTTGCTGTTGATTATGCAAGTGACGAGTGGTTTGACGAGCTGCACAGTTTTTCGTGGCTGCGCCACTTTTCTGCGGTGCAGGATGAGGGATCCAAAAGATTTGCCGGAACGCTGGCAATGGATTGGGTGTCGCGCTATGGTCGCTTTTCAAAAAAAGTTTGGGAAAATAAACTCACGGCGCTGCGCATACTCAACTGGGTCAAGCATTTTGATCAACTGTGCTTTGGATTGAACGATGGGCGGCGCGCGGTTGTGGAACTCAGTTTAGCTGAACAGGTTAAAAGCTTGCGTGTGCGGATAAATTTTGAGGCCGATCCCGCATGCCGATTGTTGATGCGATTGGCGTTGCTTGGGGCTGCGGTGGCATTGCAATATTCCAAGGAAGAGGTTTCTCAACTGCTCGAGCGGACCTTATTGTCCTTGGAACGACAGATAGACGCGCAAGGTTTGCACCGCAGTCGGAACGGCGAAATGCAGTTTTTGTTGCTTTTGGAAATGATACCGGTGCGGCATGCGGTAACACCTGTTTTGCCGGATGCCTCCAAGGTATTTGCGACAGTGTTGGACAAAATGCACCACAGTTTGGCCCTTTTGATGCATTCCACAGGCGAATTGTCGTTTTTCAACAATGCGCGCTCGGTGCCACATGAAATGCTGTTGGCGGTACAATCGCGGGCAAACAACAATCTTGAAATTGACCAAGGTGAGCAGATTGGTGGATATGGTGCGCTGCTGGGGGCGGAATCTAAACTGATTGTCGATGGTGGTGCCGAACTTGGAGATGACTTCCGGCAAGGATTGTTCGCTGGCGGTGCTAGTTTTGAATATAGTTTTCGCAACGATTTAATCGTGAGTAATTGTGGACCGGGCCCAACCGCATTGGGCGCAGATGCGGACCTGTTTTTGTTGCCCGCGTCTCATTCTAGCCTTGAAATTGACTATCGCGGTGCTTTTCCATTTAAATCAAATACGCTTTTGCAGCAGCATATGCGGGCAAATCGCACCGCAATGCCAAAGATTGACTTGCGCGAAATGCGCGTCGACATTGTCAATAAGGGTTTTGAAGTTCTAACCGGACTAACCCACGAGCGCAGCCTCAACATTCTGGCACAAGATGGCGATGCACTGTTGGGCCAAGATATTATCCGCTGCGATATGAGCCATAAAAACGCACCAGACCAATTCTTGCTGCGTTTTCATTTGGGTTCTGGGGTTGAAGCGACCTTGAATGAGGGTTCAAACCAAATTGAATTGAAATTGCGCTCTGGCGCGATTTGGGCGTTTATCTGGGAAGGTGCGGGTGCGCTCATTGAAAGAAGCGTACGTTATTCCGCGCATAAGGGACTTGAACCCATTCAGCAAATTGTGCTGAGCGGCAATGTTGTTGCGCATAGTGAAGTTGTTTGGACCTTTATGCCGCGCACCTAATCGCCAGTTTGGGTCACAAAAAGCGATGTCATGTGGTTTCTTTTTAAAAAATATCGTGCTAGCGAAGCGCCATTAGCGCCTCTGGCGCTTTTTGGACCCAACAAAAGGTGAGCTTACCGTGCCCCTCAAACGTGCCCTACTTTCGGTTTCAGATAAAACCGGCCTTGCCGATTTCGCCCGTCATTTGGTTGCTCATGGCATTGAGTTGATCTCCACCGGGGGCACCAAAAAAATGCTGGAAGATGAAAAAATTCCCGTGATTGATGTGGCAGAGGTGACCGGTTTTCCAGAAATTATGGACGGTCGGGTCAAGACTTTGCACCCCAAAATTCATGGTGGATTGTTGGGTCGGCGCGACAGCGATAGCCATAAAAGCGCGATGCGCATCCACCAAATCTCGAACATTGATATGTTGGTATCCAACCTTTATCCATTTGTGGCGACGGTGAAATCTGGCGCTGATTACGATACGGTGATCGAAAATATCGATATTGGCGGGCCGGCTATGATCCGCGCGGCGGCGAAAAACCACGCGTCGGTGACGGTGATTGTTGACCCTGATGATTACGATAAAGTTGTCGAAGAGTTGCAGGCGAACGGCGAAGTGCCGTTAAAGTCTCGGCAGCGTTTTGCGGCAAAAGCCTATGCGCGCACTGCAGCCTATGACGCTGCGATTTCGAACTGGTTCGCACAAACGCTGGAATTTGACGAAATTCCCTATCGCAGTTTTTCTGGCAAGCTTGATCAGGTCATGCGTTATGGCGAAAATCCGCATCAGTGGGGCGCGTTCTACACGGATGGATCAGATAGTGTTGGTGTTGCGACGGCCGAACAGATCCAAGGCAAAGCGCTGTCGTACAACAATGTGAGTGACACTGACGCGGCGTTTGAATTGGTCAGTGAGTTTAATCCAAAAGAACACGCAGCAGTTGCCATCATCAAGCATGCGAACCCGTCTGGCGTGGGGTTGGGTGAAAACTTGCTTGAGGCCTATGAGAAAGCCCTGCGTTGTGATCCGGTTTCGGCTTTTGGCGGCATCGTGGCGTTGAACCGCGAGATTGATGCAGAAGTAGCTGAGAAAATCATTTTGGTTTTTACCGAAGTGATTATTGCGCCAAGTGCCACGCCGCAGGCGATGGCTATTTTTGAAACCAAAAAGAATTTGCGGCTTTTGTTAACTGGTGGATTGACCAATACCAAGGCAGAAGGTTTGACCGTGAAATCTGTCACGGGTGGCCTGCTGGTTCAAACACGCGATAATAAAAGCGTTGAAGATTGTGAATTAAAAGTGGTGACTAAGCGTCAACCCACAGCGCAGGAACTGGTCGATCTCAAAATTGCGGCAATTGTTGCCAAGCATGTAAAATCCAATGCGATTATCTACGTCAAAGATGGGGCAACCGTTGGTATTGGCGCGGGGCAGATGAGCCGTGTCGATTCTTCGCGCACAGCACACCGAAAATCAAAAGATGCTGCAAAGGCGATGAAGCAGAAGGGCGCGTTAACGCAAGGCTCCGTTGTCGCCTCGGATGCGTTTTTCCCATTTGCAGACGGTTTGATTGCAGCAGTGGAAGCGGGTGCAACGGCGGTTATTCAACCCGGTGGGTCCATTCGCGACGATGAAGTGATCGCTGCGGCAGACGAAGCGGGCATTGCGATGATCTATACGGGTATGCGCCATTTCCGGCACTAAGCCCTTTTTGCTGTCTATTGATTTTGGTCCCGGATCAAGTCCGGGACGGCCAAGTGGGGATAAACACATCCGCTGCGGCATCCCCGGACGACTAAGTGGCGCGCGCGCCATGCAGGCTGATCCGGGGTCAATCTTGGGTTTAGGGTTTGCAGGTTTTCTTTGTAAAACACGCCCTTTGTACCGCCCCGCACCGGATGCGGGGCCTCATGCGATGATGTAAAGCCCCCCACCCTTAATCCCTCCCCACCAGGGGGAGGGAGATTAGACCTTGCCATACCCCACGTCCGTTCTCCCTGTCAGAACGGTGATCAAGGTCTGACTGTCAAAGTTCAAAAAGTGCTAGAATTTGTGGTTCGCTCCTTACTGGGTACCCGGGTAAGCTTGGGTATAACGGTGGAGGATGGCGCAGGAATTGGCTACTGTTTGGCGACGCGCAAGACCCACCTCCCTCCCCACCAGGGGGAGGGAGACTAGACCATACCCCACGTCCGTTCTCTCCGTCAGAACGGTGATCAAGGTCTGAATGGCAAAGTTCAAAAAGTGCTAGAATTTGTGGTTCGCTCCTTACTGGGTACCCGGGTAAGCTTGGGTATAACGGTGGAGGATGGCGCAGGAGTTGGGCACTGTTTGGCGACGCGCAAGACCCACCTCCCTCCCCACCAGGGGGAGGGAGACTAGACCATGCCCCATGTCCGTTCTCTACGTCAGAACGGTGATTAAGGTCTGAATGGCAAAGTTCAAAAAGTGCTAGAATTTGTGTTTCGCTCTTTGCTCGGTCCCCGGGTAAGCTTGGGTATAACGGTGGAGGATGGCGCAGGAATTGGGTACCGCTTGGCGACGCGCAAGACCCATCTCCCTCCCCACCTGGGGGAGGGAGATTAGACCTTGCCATACCCCACGTCCGTTCTCTCCGTCAGAACGGTGATTAAGGTCTGACTGTCAAAGTTCAAAAAGTGCTAGGATTTGTGGGTCGCTCTTTGCTCGGTCCCCGGGTCAAGCCGGAGTATAACGGTGGAGGATGGCGCAGGAGTTGGGCACTGTTTGGCGACGCGCAAGACCCACCTCCCTCCCCACCAGGGGGAGGGATTAAGGGTGGGGGGCTGTAAAAGTTGGTCCCGGATCAGGTTCGGGACAGCCAGAGGGGTTGCTTTAGGTCCCGGCTCGAAGGCCGGGAATGCCCTGTGGGGATAAATCGAATTTGCCTTTCGGCATCCCCAAGCTATATTTCCTTTTGGCTTCCCCGGACAGTCAAGTGGCACTCACGCCGCGCGGGCTGATCTGGGGTCAATCTTGGGTTTAGGGTTTGCAGGTTTTCTATTCAGCCCAAACAATAGGTTCATTGGCGCAATTAAAACCTTCAGCCATTGTGTCGGCGACATCGCGCGCAATTTGATTGGCGTTTTTGTACTTACTGGCATTGATGCGTGCAACTTGGCACGTCTCGCCCAATTTTACCTTGGTTACAATCAAATATTGCTGTTTGTCACCCATGCCGTCTTCCGTAAAGAACCGCAGGATGGTCGCGATTGGTGTCCAGCCTGTGGCCCGGTTGGCGAGACGCCATTCAAGCGTTTCCCCAATGGTGTTGAATGCAGAAAGGGTTTGCTCGGCCGCACGCTCATTGAGTGAATCAAGGCCATAGCTAACAAACATGCGCAAGTCGCCTTCGGCAACCATTACCGGATAACCGCGATAGCCTGGGCAGGCAAGGGTCGCTCCAAAATCATCCGCTTGAATGATTGAGCACTCATTGTCGAGGTCGAGTTTTGTGTAAACACTGTCATTTGTCTGTGCCAACGCCCCCGTACTCAATAGCGCGAAAAAAGTAAGATTAACCAAAATTGCCGCAAAAAATGTTTTGTGCATGGCGGTTTTTCCTCCCGAACGGATGATTTAAACATATTAGCGGCATTATGGCTTGCATTCAGCGCAGCGGCTAGGCATTAGTGCTGGCGAAAATTACAATGTTCATCACAAGGGAGCAGATTGATGGATCTCAATGCAATTGGTGCGGGCAAAAACCCACCTGAGGAAATCAATGTTGTGATCGAAGTGCCGATTGGCGGCGAGCCGATTAAGTATGAGTTTGACAAAGAGAGCGGTGCGATTTTTGTTGATCGTTTTTTGCACACCCCGATGCGCTATCCGGGCAATTATGGTTTTGTGCCAAACACGCTTTGCGGCGATGGTGATCCGTTGGACGTCGTGGTGATGAATTCACGCCCCATTATGCCCGGTGCAGTGATTAAATGTCGCCCGATTGGCGTTTTGATCATGGAAGATGATGGCGGTATGGACGAGAAGCTGCTGGCGCTGCCGATTTCAAAGCTCACCAAGTCCTATGAAAATATCAAAGACATTACCGACATGCCTGAAATTGAAGTGGCTAAAGTCGTGCACTTCTTCACGCACTATAAAGATCTTGAGCCGGGAAAATGGGCAAAGATTGAAGGTATTAAAGGTATAGAAGTGGCCAAGAAAATCATCTTGGACAGCATTGCATTGCACAATAAACAAGGCTAATTGCTTTTTGCTTTGACGCCAAGAGTTTGAGGGGTCGGCGTTATGCTGACCCTTTTTGTTTGACGAAATAAAGCCCGGCCAGGCCCATCAGCATCAACACCACAATCGGCGAGATGCCGATTTGTTGGGAGCCAGACCACCCGGTGGCGATGGCCACAGCGATCGGGCCAATAAATGCTGTTGCGCGACCGGAAAAAGCATAAAGGCCAAAGGCTTCGGTGACTTCACTCGGCCGCACCTGGTGGACCAACAATGTCCGCGACGCTGCTTGAATCGAGCCGCCAAACGCGCCGATTAATGTGCCAGCGATATAAAAAGTGAGCAGTGGGACGCTGCTTTGTGCATCCACTGGTATGACGAATAGGATGTAATTTGGTGTGGTGGACACCACCAAAAGACACGCTAGCACGAGGACGAGGCAAGAGATGGCGACCACGGGCTTCGGGCCGAATTTTTTGTCCATTTTGCCGCCAATGAATGCCCCTAGTGCACCGGCAACCGCCGCGATGATGCCGAAAATGCCCACTTGGGTGACGCTGAGGCCCAAAACCCCAGCCGCATAAATGCCGCCAAATGCATATAGGGCATTTAGCCCATCACGATAGAAAAGCGAAGAAAGCAGAAACGCGAAATAACTTTGGCGCTCCGGCAGGGTTTTCAGCGTCGCCATGAGTTTGTGCAAAGCCAGCGACACTGCATTTTTGGTGGCTTGGCGGTTTTTTGCGTCTGGCACGAACAAAAATAGTGGCAGCACAAACACCAAATACCAGATGGCCGTGAACGGCCCTGTTGCGCGGTCCCCTTCAAACGACTTTCCATCGAGGCCAAATAGGGGGTCAAATCCCAACAGGGTTTTGCCGGTTTCTGCGTCGCTGGTTGCCATGAACGCCAATATGAAAACCAGCGATGTTACGCCGCCAACATATCCAAGCGCCCAGCCATTGCCGGACAGTTCTCCCAGTTCTTTTCGCGATACCAAATCTGGCATCATCGCATTGTTAAAGATGGCGGCGAATTCAAAGCCGATCATCGCCACCACGAGACCAACCAGAGCAATCATCACCGCGTTCTGTGTACCCGGCACCGCAAAAAACAGCGAAGTTGCGCCCGCAACCGCCAGAACCGAAAACAAAGCGATATAGGGTTTTCGCGGACCGGTGGCATCTGAAATGGCACCCAAAATGGGCGCGAGGAATGCAATGATTAGTCCGCCAATGGCAACGGCCCAACCCCAAGAGGTTTGCGCTTGTGCACCGCTGGCGGCCAAATGCTGGGCAAAATAGGGTCCAAATATAAAGGTAAGAATGACCGTATGGAACGGTTGCGCCGCCCAGTCAAAGAACATCCAACTCACTCGCGCCTTTTTTGATGCGCCTGCTGGTTGCTCTGTTTGCCCTATTGTTGCGCCAATCATTTTCTTCCCCTCAAAATATGTCGGTCACCTTAATGGGCATTCTGGGATTGGGGAATAGGGCCTGTGGATGAGAGTGATATCAAAAAGCCTCGGCAAAAGACTTGCCGAGGCCGATGTTTGAATTATTCAGGTCGAAATTAGCCGCGGGCCAAATCGGACAACAGACCGGCGGCCACTGAAAGTCGTGAAACGCTCAGCGTGCTTTCGGTGATATTGGCCACCATTTCACGGCTGCGTTCAATGTCGTCACGACGAGCTTCATGCCAAGCGGCGAGACCGGTTTCCACATCTGAGCTGTCAAAGCTTAAGACATCCAATGTGATATCGCGCTGTGCACGCATCAAGTTGGCAATCGCCCGATCAAGCGCCATCCGATCATAATAGTCTTTCACTTCGATGGTGTGCACTTGCTCGGTGATGCGTCCAAGTTGGAAGGTTTCAAGAACTGCAAAATAGGTCTTAGCAGCATCCTGGATCGGGATTTTGACACGTTCACTGATCAACACCACTTCTGTTGTAAGGGTGAGCGCTGATAATTGTGCGATCCGTTTGGCCAATTCTTCGGGTGTGCCACCATCTTTAAAGCCTTGTGCTTGGTCAGAGACTGACTTTGCAACAAAAGCGGGCAGCACCTGATCAAGCATCGAACGAATGGTCTCAATGCCTTTTGAGTAGGTATCTACAACAGTTGATATGCCGTCGGCAAAATTGACGTTGCGCAAGAACCATGCGGTTTGTTGCAACAATAGGGTGCGCAACTCATCGTAAAGCTCAAGTTGTGTATCGCCCTTCATTTTTGTGTCCAAGTCATCAATCGCTAAATTCATGTCTGTTAAGCCAAAGCTGTCTCTTGCTGCCGCGTAAGCTGCGGCGACCTGAGAGGCATCCGCACCCGTTGCTGCGGAGATACGATGCACGAAATCAGGCCCCCCGCGGTTGATCATGGCGTTACACAAAACCGTGGCGATCACTTCGCGCCGCAAGCGGTGATTTTTGATTGTGCCAGGATGCACTTCTGCCAATTGATCCGGGAAGTAGCGGAACAGTTCCTTGCCCAAATAAGGATCGTCGGGGACTTCGCTTTCCAACAGCTCGGCGTAGAGCGTGTTTTTTGAATAGGCGAGAATGACCGCCAATTCGGGTCGATAGAGCCCATTGCCTTGGGCTTCGCGCTCCATTAGCTCCACGTGCTTGGGTAAATACTCAACCTTGCGGTTTAGTTTGCCCGCCGTTTCCAATGCTTTCATGAAGTCAGCGTGATATGGTAAATCGCTGAGCTGACGCCGCTCGGCTAATGACAGGGCCAGTGTTTGCAAATAGTTGTTGCGCAAACAAAGTTCGGCAACTTCGTTGGTCATTTGTGCCAAGAAGCTATTGCGTTGCTCGTAGGTGAATGTGCCGTCGCGCACCAATGTGCCAAGGGCAATTTTGATGTTCACTTCCAAATCTGATGAATTTACACCCGCAGAATTGTCAATGGCGTCGGTGTTGATGCGACCGCCATGGCGCGCAAACTCAACCCGGCCCAATTGGGTGATGCCAAGGTTGGCGCCCTCCCCGAGGACTTTCGCGCCAATTTCTGAACCGGTAATACGAATTGCATCGTTTGCACGGTCGCCAGCTTCAGCATCGCTTTCAGTACTGGCCCGCACATAGGTGCCAATGCCGCCAAACCACAATAGATCAACTTTTGAGACAAGAATCGCGCGCATCAATTCGTTTGGCGTCACCTGGTCTTTTTCAAGACCCAATGCCTCAACTGCTTCAGGTGAAAGTTTGATCGATTTTGACGTACGCGGATAGATCGCACCACCGGCTGACAATAGTGATTGGTCGTAATCTTGCCAGCTCGAGCGACCCATATCAAATATCCGCTTGCGCTCAACCCAAGTGGTCTGAGGGTCAGGATTTGGATCAATAAAAATATCGCGGTGATCAAAAGCGGCAATTAGTTTGGTGGCTTTTGACAAGAGCATACCGTTGCCAAACACGTCGCCGGACATATCCCCGACGCCCACCGCTGTAAACGGTTCGGTCTGTATGTTGCGGTCCAATTCACGGAAGTGGCGTTTTACCGCTTCCCAACCGCCACGGGCAGTGATGCCCATTTTTTTGTGGTCATAGCCGACCGAACCACCCGAGGCAAAAGCATCCGACAGCCAGAAACCGCGCTCATCGGAAATGGTGTTGGCCGTATCTGAGAATGTTGCTGTGCCTTTGTCGGCGGCAACAACCAGATATGAGTCGTCCCCATCAATGCGCGTCACATCTTTTGGCGGGATGACTTTGTCGCCATCCAAATTGTCCGTGATATCAAGTAGTGACCCGATGAAAATTTTGTAAGCTTCTGTGCCCTCAGCGATAAATTGTTCACGGGTTGCGTTTGTTGGGATTTGTTTGGGCACAAACCCGCCCTTTGCCCCAACGGGTACAATCACTGCATTTTTCACCATTTGTGCTTTGACCAACCCCAAAACCTCCGTGCGGAAATCTTCAGGACGGTCGGACCAACGCAAGCCACCACGCGCGATCATGCCGCCGCGCAAATGCACCCCCTCAACCCGAGGGCTGTAGACATGGATTTCGCGATAAGGACGTGGCTCGGGTAAGCCATCGACTTTTGAGGCGTCATATTTTATGGCGAGCGCCGGGCGGCGTTTGTTGTCTACCCGTTGGAAGAAATTTGTTCTTAGGCTTGAATCCACCAAATTTACATATCTACGTACGATGGTGTCATCATCTAACGAGGTGATTGCTTGTAACGCGGTGGCAATCGTTTCGCGTGCATTTGTTTGAACACTGGTGCGGTCGCCAACAAAATCAGGTGCATGACGCACATGGAACAAATCCACAATGGCTTGGGCCACATCGGGGTGCTTGGCCAACGTGTCCCACATATAGCGTTGTGAATAGGTGATATTGGTTTGCTTGAGGTACCGACCAAGCGCCCTTACGATGGAGACATCGTCCCATTCCATGGCTGCGCGCACGGTGAGTTTATTGTAGCCATCATTTTCGGCATCTTTGTACCACACGGCTTTGAGCGCCCGTTCAATGACATTGTCGACTTGCGTCAAATCCTGTTTAACCCCAGGGGCTTTGATCGTCATGTCATGCATCACACGTTCATCAGTACCCACAGGCGTGACCGTATATGTGCGTTCATTGATGACTTTGAAACCGAAATATTCCAGCATTGGCACCCGCGCGCTTAGCGGGATGGCTGTGGAGCGGTGGTAGAGTTTGAGCGAATACGCGCCTTCGCGCCGCGCATGCTTACTCAACCGTACAGCGATCTGCTTGTCGTCCATGAGCAATTGGAATTGCTCAATGTCTTTTAACGCTTCCCCATGGTCGTATTTTTCTTGATAGGCGTTGGTAAACGCGTTCGCATAATCAATAACGGCACGCGGTTCATTCGCGGCGGCCAACAAGCGATCACCATAACTAAAAGTCAGCTCGGTGATGTAGGTTTCAAGTTCTTCACGGCTTGGGCGTGGTGTTGCGCCACCGTTGCGGCCGAGAATGAAATGCACCGAAACCAATTCGCCTTCGGGGAAGTTGGGATAGTAGGTGGAAACGCGCGCGTCATATTGCTTAGCGAGGTAGTCACCAACCTGTTCGCGCAGCTGCGAGTTATAGCGATCCCGCGCCATAAACATGATGATCGACACGAAATTGTCAAAGGGATCGATGCGGGGCAATACGCGCACTCGTGGGCGATCTGCCAAAGCCGAAATTGTTGTGGCAAATTCAAACAACAAGTCTTCGTCGATCTGAAATAGTTCTTCGCGCGGATAATTGTCGAGCGCGTTCATCAACGCCTTGCCAGAGTGGGAATTTGGATTGTGACCAGAGCGGCGCATAACCCCCATTACTTTGCGGCGCAATAGCGGCACTTCTGTATGGGGTGTGGCCAATGACATTGATGTAAACAAGCCGATAATGCGCAATTCCCCGGCAACGGAGCCATCTTCGTTGAACTGCTTTATGCCGATATAGTCCATGTGGACCCGGCGGTGCACCACAGATTTTATGTTGGCTTTGGTGACCATTAGTGGGTCTGACTTTGTCAAAAAATCCGCATGTTGCGCGGTCATTTCCACATAGTCTTGGCCATGCCGAAGGAAGAAAAAATTTGGATCAGATAGAATTCCAAGGCCGCTTCCTGGAATGGGCTCAAGATGCGGTTTGCCATCAACTTCTGAAAATTGGTATTCGCGCATGCCCAAAAACGTGAAATTATGGTCGGCAAGCCACCCCAAAAAATGCATGCTTTCAGACAATACGGCTTCGTCGACCTTTGGCGGGTTATTGCGATAATTGCGGACCACATCGCCCAATTTTTCCAGCATCGGACGCCAGCCCACAACTGCCCGGCGCACATGTACGAGCACATTGTTTACTTCTGTGTGAATGGCCTCAAGTGTATTTGGATCAAGTCCTGGGTCAAAGTGAACGTGCAACAGGCTTTCTGTAGTTGCGCCATCTTCGAATTTCTCCAGAACTTCGATTTGGTCTCCATTCAGCTTGATGGGCAGCACAGGGTGCGCAAATAGGCGGATGTCGGCACCGGTCGCGCGAATGGCAGCCAAACCCGAATCAACAATGAACGGCATGTCTTCATTGAAGACGTCCAGGATATGGGTGTTGTATTTGTCGTTCAGCGGCGTGACTGTAACCGAATGTTCTTGCGATTGTCGCTTGCCCAAATGGAGATATGACTGGCGAGCAATTTCAAGAAATTCATCGCGATTATAATGGCTTAAGTCTGCTTCATCGATTGAATTTATGAGATGGGTGAGAAAATTTGCGAAACTTTTCTCTGTGGTGCCCAGCCCATGTGCTGCTGCAACCAATTGCGCTTTGTGTGAGGTTTGAACCTGCGCCATCGTGTGGCCCCTTTTGGTGATGACATAGGGGGAGCCTAATCCTTGATGGTAAATAAATGAAGTAGGAAATGGTCTGTAATTTCCAGCCATTGGTCTTATTTGGCTGGTGTGCAGTGACGCCATTGGCGAACTGATCTTTGAGCGTTAGCCTTGACCCGGTTTCCCTAGGGTTTTAGATATATAGATCGAACATTTTCCTTTTGACTTAAGCCCTCGCGAGAAAACACATAAAATGACGACCGCACGCACAATCTATGACAAGATCTGGGATGATCACTTGGTGAGCAATAATGAAGACGGCACCAGCCTGCTTTATATTGACCGTCATTTAGTGCACGAAGTGACCAGTCCGCAAGCATTTGAAGGCCTGCGTATGGCCGGCCGCAAAGTGCGCGCGCCGCAGCGTACTTTGGCCGTGGTTGACCACAATGTGCCAACCACTGATCGCTCGCACGGCATCGATGATCCTGACAGCAAATTGCAGGTCGATACTTTGGCGCAAAATGCCAAAGATTTTGATGTGGAATATTTTGACGAACTGGATCATCGCCAGGGTGTGGTGCACATCGTTGGCCCGGAGCAGGGCTTTACGCTGCCGGGCATGACCATTGTCTGTGGGGATAGCCACACTTCAACCCATGGTGCATTTGGCGCTTTGGCGCACGGCATTGGCACCTCAGAAGTTGAGCATGTGCTGGCCACTCAAACGCTTATTCAGTCAAAAGCGAAAAATATGCGCGTGACCGTTAATGGCAAATTGCCGGCTGGCGTGACGGCCAAAGATATTGTTTTGGCAATTATTGGCGAAATCGGTACGGCAGGCGGCACGGGGCATGTGATCGAATATGCTGGTGAAGCGATTGAGGCTTTGTCGATGGAAGGTCGAATGACGGTTTGCAACATGTCAATTGAAGGCGGTGCGCGCGCCGGTTTGATTGCGCCGGACCAAAAGACATTTGACTATATTCAAGACAAACCGCGGGCACCAAAAGGTGACGCATTTGAGATGGCAAAAGCCTATTGGGCAACGCTTGTCACCGACGATGGCGCTGTGTTTGATAAAGAAATCGTGCTTGATGCCGCAAACTTGACGCCGATTGTGACGTGGGGTTCCTCGCCTGAGGATGTTGTTGCTGTAACCGGGGTGGTGCCAAATCCGGACGATATAGAAAACGAGAACACGCGGGCGTCGAAATGGCGGGCGCTTGATTATATGGGCCTTAAGCCGGGCACCAAAATTACAGACATTACGATCGACCGGATATTTATCGGGTCTTGCACCAATGGTCGGATCGAAGATTTCCGGGCTGCTGCGGAAGTGTTCAAAGGCAAAAAGATTGCGTCCACTGTTAGCGCGATGATTGTGCCGGGTTCTGGTATTGTCAAAGCGCAGGCAGAGGCTGAGGGACTTGATAAAATCTTTATTGACGCAGGCTGTGAGTGGCGTGAACCGGGTTGTTCGATGTGTTTGGCTATGAACGCGGATAAGTTGAAACCAGAAGAGCGGTGCGCTTCCACATCAAACCGTAATTTTGAGGGGCGTCAGGGCTTTAAGGGCCGGACCCATTTGGTCAGCCCTGTTATGGCTGCGGCTGCAGCAATTGCTGGCCACTTTGTGGATGTCCGCGACCTCTAAACAACAGTAAGATGATCAAGGCGAGATCGGTTTTTTCAACTGATTTTGCCTTGCTGTGGTCCGCTTTTGGCGGGCACTTGTGTGCTGGTCGGGGCAGATGAATTGTTCTAATAATTTTGATCCATTTGACGTTTTCAACATGGGGTGACGTCCACCTATCGTGATCAGGCATGTTCGGTTTGTTTTGTTTTATTGTTGTTTCAATGGACGGCTGAACGCCCGGTGCACTTGACAATTCACAGATTTAATTGTGAACATATGTGTGAAATAGCGCCGATGTTTGGTGCGATTTTGGGGGGCTAGCGGATGGTGCAAATCGACCGAAGCTGGAGCCTATTTGGGATATGCATTTTCGTTGTTGCGGCGTTGATTGCACCATTTTTTACGCATTCGGACTATGATTGGGTGCAGCACACAACTGGTGAACTTGCTGGGCAACAAATGCCAAATGCATGGATCATGCGGGTTGGTTATGTCAGCCTAGGCTTTGGCGTTTTTTTTGATGCGTTACAAATGGTGGTGAAGCGTCGCCGCGATTATATTGCGTTCATCATTTTCGGTCTTTGCCTGATCGGTGCCGTAGCGTTTAATCAACGTTCTATTGACCCCAAAAACTTTTTCGCCGCCCCTTTGGCGAATTGGCATGGTTTCTTTTTTGTATTTGCTGGTTTGTCGCTGGTTGTGGGCATTGGCATGCGCTTTTTCCACCATTTGGATTGGCGAAGTAAAACCATTAACGCAACCGTTATCGTGATTGTTTTAGCGACCGCCCCGCTGACAGTGCTTTTGCCACAATTTGCCGGTGTTTTTGAACGTCTTGCCCTGATCGCCAGCCTTGCTTGGCTCGCGTGTTTTTTTCATCCAAAACGGGCCTGAAGGTTGATGGCCTATCGCATTTTTGTCACAAGTTTGAACTGTTGCAGTTCTGATTGATTGAGATAGTAAAGTCTATCTGGTGGAGTCTCTAGCGCGTGTATCCAGATCGCAGGGTCCACGCCCATTTCATACAAGAATTTGGTGATGCGCGCGGTGGTTGTCTGGGCATCTGACATGGCCTGTGGCGCGGTGACCTTAGCTGTTGCCCCATAAATTTGATGCAAGCCAATTGTGGCCTTTGGTCCAGCAAAACGTGTTTTACCGCCTGCAAACATCAAAGGACAGGAAGAAGCGCAGAATCCGCCATCTTCGATGCCAGTTGAAAGCCCTAGTTCTCGGATGCGGACTGCGATCTCTAGTGCGTCATTCACTGATCCGCCCGGTGAGTTAATTTGAACAGTTTTTATATATTCATTTGTGCGGTCAAGTTCTTTGATAATGCGAACCGAGGCCCCGGCTTCAATATATCCTGACAATAGCATGATGCCATTTGGGGCCAGCGTTGCGCTTATGGGGGCCAACAAGATGTCTGGTTGTATTGTGACTTGATCACCTGGATTATATTGGGGCGCATTGGGATCAATTTCGGGCCGATCAACGGCGGGCAATATTGGTTGTTGGGTGAATGGGGTTGCATCAGGTTGAGAAACACTCAGCGTTTGAAAATCAAGATAAAGCAATGCCGCCGTGCCAATGAGCAGACCAAAGAATATCGCTCGCATCAGGTTGGCGTCGTTTGGCCATCCAAATCTTTCGGGTTTGGGATCTGTGCTGGCGTCAATTGTCATGATGGTTTGTTGTCATGTCGTTTTGCGGCGTCGATTGGGGTGACGTTGGGGTCGCCGGTTTTCACATCAATCTCTTTGTCCGCCACAACGGGCTGAGAGGGTTTGGGTGCAGCATGGTGCGCCGCTTCCGCTTCGCGGTTGGCGTTCATTTCATTAAACAGGCTGACGGCGCGCATCATTTCGGCCGCAGTGATCTTGTCCGCCGCGTCCAGGGTGCGCGCTTCGCGTCGGCTGGCGGAATATACAACAGCCAAAATCAGCACCAAAACCATTGGCAGCAGGTCGATGGAAATGGCCCCCGCCCAACTTGGCAAGAAGTCACGCGCATAGAGAAGGACTGCTTCTGCTGAGGAGAGGGGAACAAAGCGACGCGATTTTACCTTGGGTTGTTTCAGGATGCTGTCGGCTGCGGTTTTAAGGGCGGTGGATTGTGCTTGAACTGCGCCCATAACCGATTGCATGACCTCGTCTTGACGGGCAGCAAGGTCCTGTGTGCGCCCATCGGCAACCGGGGCAATAAACCCAAGTGACAAGTCGTCGGCGGCACGGCTGACGGACGATGCGATAGAGGTTTCTTGCAGTGAGGCGATGACACCGGTAAGGGCCACAGCTTCCGCCGCAAACTTGTCGGCGCGCGGTTGCACTGCGCCTTCACCCGACACGAGTGCGCGCATGTTGGCCAAGTGGGTCGAGCCTTGCTCAAACTGTTGGGTTACCGTGCTGCGCGATGCAGCAATGGTGTCGCCCAACTCGTCCAACTGGGCCGACATTTGCGTGAGCAATTGCACCACCGAGCCGGAGCCAGATGTGCCAGTGAGCGCGCCGGAGCGGCGTTCGTCGTCCGCAAGGCGGGAAAAACGCACTGAAGCGCGTTGTACATCCGGCAATAGGCTTTGGGCCGACAAAGCGTTGCCGTGGGCCGCATCCAAATCGGTCACATAGTCTTCCAAGGTGACGGACAGATGTTGCTCTAGGGCGGCGGAACCTGCAAGGGCTGCAGCGTTTAGCCAAGAAGACATGGCTACGATCATTAGACTGCCCAAGCCCATGACGGCAATCAATGCCCCACGCCGCGCATTGTCGCGCATCAAAGGAAAGAATTTGAGCATGTAGGTCCAAAAGGCATAAATGCCAACAGAGACGGCCACCGAATAGATGAGCGCGGCGGCAAAAACCATGTCAGCGGAACCATCAAGCAGGCTGCGCACGCCCAAATAGGTATAGACCCCGCTTGCCAGTGCCAACACGGCGAGAGCGAAACGCGTCATGGTTTCAAGGCTTTTCACCCCTTCGCGCAAGCGGGCGGCATTATTGTTGTCGAGCATGGCGGGCAATCCCTTTGATGGCTGTCGCGCCACATTAAGGGGTTTAATCGCGACAAAAAAAGGGCAATGGTGATTTATGTTAATGCAATCGGCTTGGGCGGCAGAGAAAGTTCAGCAATCGCCTTTGCCAAACGGGCCCGTTTGGCTGGTGTTGGCATGTCATCAAGGCGGGAGAACAAGATGTGCACCAATTCCGGGTGCTCGCCGCTGCTCAGTGTTTTCGCGGCATTTTCAGCATACATGGGCAACTGGTTTGGTGCGGCATTTTTAAGTTGTACGTGCAGTTTGGGTAGAACATCATCACGATATTTTGCAATTGATGCCAACTGCAACAGGATTGCATTTACGTTGTCTTTTGCGATAACCGAACCACGATCTGCCGCAGACAAGATTTGCGGCAATTGCTGCACAATTGCTTCGGCGTTATAGGTGCATGTGGCTGAAATGAGCGTCAGCGAACCCCACAAAATCCGGTTGTCTTTGGTGGCCAAAAGATCAAGGATAAAATCAAACTTGTCGCCAAACCTTTGAGGGCGCAGTGCTGCGAGTTCATAAAGCACTTTGATCGCATCATGGGCGAGCGCTTTGGTGCCATTATTGACAATGCTCAATAGCTCTAAAATTTCACTATTTGCATCTGATTGTGCCGCAAGCTTTTGCGCCAATTCAATGTTCGGTTTTTCGTCACTTCGGTCCAAGGTTGAGGCGAGTTGATCGGCAATGGGCATTTGGCGCTCCGTTCATTGGCTAAAGGGGCTTATAAACTCGCCGCTAATTCTAGCGATAATTGTGCCATGTCGGTGAGCGAGCTTTGGCGCTGGTTCGCATCGATTTCGTCCCCGGTAATCAGGCAGTCTGAGATGGTGCAAATGGCGAGCGCTTTGCAGCCCTTTTGCGCCGCGATGGTGTAAAGCGCGGCGGCTTCCATCTCGACAGCGAGAATGCCGTGCGCGGTGAGGGGTTTATAGGCATTGAGGCCGAGCGGTTGATAAAAACTGTCGCTAGATACAATGCCGCCCGCATGCCAGGTCATAGATTTTTCGTCCGCTAAGTCTGCGGCTTTGCGCAAAAGGGAAAAATCTGCGGTCGGGGCATAGGTGAATTTTCCAAACACCTCCTGGAACATATTGCCTTCATTGGAGGCAGACATGGCCAAAATCACGTCGCGGACCTTGGCTTTTTTGTTGAGCCCGCCGCAGGTGCCAATGCGAATAAGGTTCTTCACCCCATAGGTGTCGATCAACTCATTGACATAAATGGAGAGCGAGGGTTGGCCCATGCCTGTGGCCTGCACACTTACGCGTTTACCGTTGAATGTGCCGGTGTAGCCCAGGCAATTGCGCACGCCATTGACCAGTATTGCATCCTCAAGGAATGTGTCGGCGACCCATTTGGCGCGCAACGGATCGCCTGGCAGAAGAACAGTTTCAGCATAGTCACCAGGTTTTGCGTTATTGTGCGGCGTCATTTTTTACTCTCCGGTCAAATTTGTTGGTCGCATCTAGCCATCATTCGGAATTAGATTCAATGTTTGCGTGTCAGTAATGCGCCACACTTGCGGCAGGGGCTTGACGCCCAAACATCACTGATGCATTGAAAAGGCTGAATTACTAGGGAAATTGCAAATGGACAAGTTCATCTCATTAACAGGCGTTGCTGCGCCATTGCCGTTCATCAATATCGATACCGATATGATTATCCCAAAACAGTATTTGAAAACCATCAAACGCACCGGTTTGGGTAATGCCCTTTTTGCTGAGATGCGCTTTGAAGAAGATGGCGTGACCGAGAAGCCTGATTTTGTCTTGAACAAAGACGCTTATCGCAAGGCGTCGATTATTGTGGCGGGCGATAATTTTGGGTGTGGGTCAAGCCGTGAGCATGCGCCATGGGCGCTGAAAGATTTTGGCATCCGCTGCGTGATCTCCACCAGCTTTGCCGACATTTTTTATAATAACTGCTTTAAGAACGGCATTTTGCCGGTTGTTGTGACCGAAGAACAATTGGCAGCATTGATGGATGATGCTGACCGAGGTTCAAACGCGACCATTTCGATTGACTTGGAAACGCAAACAATTTCTGGCCCGGATGGGGGCACGATTGGTTTTGATATCGACCCATCGCGCAAAAATGCTTTGCTGCAAGGCTTGGATGATGTTGGGCTGACCATGGAAAAAGGCGATGCCATTTCCGGCTTTGAACACCAAATGGAAGCTTCGCGGCCTTGGATTTAGCGGTTTTCTTGGGTTTAGCGGTTTTGGTGCAACAGACCAATATGAGTTAGGCGGGGAAAGCCCCCGCCGTTTTATTGCGTTGTCAGGCAGGATTTTGCGTCGCTGACTGCATTTCTGTTTGACGTTTGCGCCATGCAATGGCGACCAGAGACGCGCCGTTGGATATCAGTTCAACGGATAGGACGATCCCCAATATTGAGGCTGCTGATTGTGGGAAGTTGGCGAAGATCATAATCGCCAATACAACCGACAAGCCGCCGGACAATAATAATGTCCAATAGGAATTGCCGCTGCGCATGGGTAGTGCCATGAAGATTTTGGACACGCCCGTCACCAAGAACAAAATTGCCACCAAAAGTGTAAGTGATAAAATGCCTGCGAGTGGATTTGCAAATAATGCAACGCCAATCAACGCGATGCCGATGGAGGCGATAAGGCCCCAAATCCTATTATTCTGATCCTGATCTTGGAACGCCACATAGCCAGCAATAAGCCCAATGACCAAAAACGCCCAACCCGCCAATTGCTCAACCGCGATAGTTGCCGCGAGCGGATTTGCTAATGCTACTAAACCTGCAATGACCGACAGGAGGCCGGCCACCAACCAAATGATCCAATGTCTCATTACGCCCTCCTTAAAGTGTTAACAATGGCTTAATTGTGCCAGTATTTGCCTGATTTGTCACCTCGTTGAGTAAAGTGATGATTTCTATTGCACTTTTGCTAGTTTTGCGGTGATCTTTGACCATCCTCACAAGTAGAATCAATTTATATATTTGAATGATCTTGAAGTGATTACGGAGGCGAATATGGCAGTGCAAAGAATTTCTACGGGGTCACCTTTGGAGAAACAAGCGGGCTATTCCCGCGCGATAAGAGATGGCGATTGGGTGCATGTGGCGGGCACAACGGGCTATGATTATGCAATAATGGTTATGCCGGATGATGTTGGACAACAGGCTGACAATTGTTTCAAAACAATTTCCGCAGCACTTGAAGAAGCGGGCGCTTCGCTGAACGATGTGGTGCGCGCACGCTATTATATTACCGACCCATCTTATGCCGATGAGGTGTTTAGGATCACTGGCAAATATTTTGGCGATATTCGCCCCGCTGCAACTATGGTGGTGGCCGGCCTGATCAAAACTGAAATGAAAATTGAAATTGAAGTAACCGCAAGAGTTGGTGCTGGGGGTTAGGCGTCTTCAAGACATTCAGCGTAGGGGCGTGGATGGGGCAACTGCTCTATTTGTTTTTCTGACAAAATAACGTACGGTATCGTATGTAATATCTCAGAGGAATGAATATGTTGTATCTATTGGCGGCGTTGGCGGACTTGGTTTTATCTATTTTGCACGTGGCAGCGATATTTGTTGGGGCGCCGCTCTATTTGTTTTTGCGTGCCGGTAAAAAAATGGCTACGGCAGATCAGCATGGCGAGCGCTGGCCAGCATTGTTAACAGTGTTTGTTGCCGCAGTTTTTTTGGCTTGGGGTTTGATCAGCTATTGGGCCGGCACAACCAATGAATATGCAGATTGGGCAAATTATCTGGTCATCGCAATTGGCGGCGTATTTGTGCTGCGGGGCAGTATTATCGTTTTTCAGTTAAGTGGTTCCAGGGCATTTTCTGATGGAGAAGTGCCACAAATGCGGGATTTTGTGTTCAGCGCCGCTTCACTTGGCATCGGTGGGCTCCACCTTGGTGCTGCTTTGGGGGCAATCTAGTCGAATTTTGCCGACAAAGCCTTGTCAGTCTCACTTGTTGCGCGTAGCAAAGCGGCAACCGGAATAATTGTGATAGGCACGGACATGGCAAAGCAAAATCTTTTATTGTTGCCCGGCGACGGCATCGGCACTGAAATCATGGCAGAGGTGGAAAAGCTAATCGCTCATCTCAATGCAAAAGGCCTTGCGGATGTTGCGTTTGACACGGGGCTTGTAGGCGGTTCAGCCTACGATGCGCATGGCGTTGCGATTTCTGAAGAAGATATGCAAAAAGCATTGGCCGCTGATGCGGTAATTTTTGGCGCAGTAGGTGGCCCGAAATGGGATGATGTGCCTTACGAGCAGCGCCCAGAAGCGGGTCTTTTGCGCTTGCGTAAAGACCTTGGTCTGTTTGCAAACTTGCGTCCCGCCATTTGTTATCCGGCGCTCGCTGATGGCTCGTCATTAAAACGTGAAATCGTTGAAGGTTTGGATATTTTGATTGTGCGGGAATTGACCGGCGGGGTCTATTTCGGCGAACCCAAAGAAATCATCGATTTGGGCAATGGTCAAAAACGCGCGATCGACACGCAAGTTTATGAAACCTACGAAATTGAGCGCATCACGCGCGTGGCTTTTGAGTTGGCAAAAACCCGCGACAACCGTGTGCATTCATCTGAAAAACGCAACGTGATGAAATCAGGTGTTTTGTGGCATGAAGTGGTGAGCGCGATCCATGCCAGCGAATATCCGGACGTAAAGCTTGATCACATTTTGGCAGACAATTGCGCGATGCAATTGGTGCGCAACCCCAAACAATTTGACGTGATCGTAACGGACAATTTGTTCGGCGACATCCTGTCGGATGCAGCGGCCATGTTGACCGGCTCATTGGGTATGTTGCCATCCGCATCGTTGGGTGCGCCGGATGCAATCACTGGTAAACGCAAAGCCTTGTACGAACCCGTGCATGGCTCAGCCCCAGATATTGCGGGCCAAGGCATGGCCAACCCCATCGCCATGATCGCCAGTTTTGCAATGGCATTGCGCTATTCGTTTGAAATGGTTGACCTAGCAGACAAAGTAGAAGCGGCAATCGCTTCTGTTTTGGATGAAGGTTATCGCACAGGCGACATCATGCAAGAGGGCTGCAAAAAGGTCTCAACGTCAGAGATGGGCGACGCGATTATCGCCAAACTCTAATGGGCCGACGGACTTGTGATGAGATGTTGGCATTGCGTTCGCTATGACCAGCTCCACAATTGCTTTGAGCAACAAGTGGGCGCTTATGGTTGTCTAAATTGACCCAGTTCTGGGGCCAATCTGTGCGGCAGGGGAACCGTTCTTAGAAAAACCGTTATTGACTCTTAAACAATTGCCATTAGAACAGGCACAGTTATTTTTTGAATAAAGTGTGAGCATTTGATGCGCGGTTTGGAACAGGCAGCGATGAAGATGAAGACCATGTCCACCATTGGTGGCGTGGCCAAAGCACTTGCAACACCAAAAAAGACCACCACCAAAACCGTTTAACCGTCTTCCCTGGGCTTTCTCCCGACAGGGTGGAGGGTCAAAATGACGGCCGCAACTTCTTAAATGTTGCGCGGGGGTGAAGACAAGGATCAAGAGATTATGGGTTATAGGGTAGCGGTTGTCGGCGCGACAGGTAATGTCGGGCGCGAAATGCTCTCAATTTTGGCAGAACGCGGTTTTCCCGCTGATGAGGTGATTGCGATTGCATCATCACGCTCAGTTGGGCGCGAAGTGACATTTGGCGACAAAACGCTCAAATGCAAAGACCTGCAACATTTTGATTTTACCGGCGTTGATTTTGCATTCATGTCTGCGGGCGGTACCATTTCAGAGAAATGGGCCCCTAAAATTGGCGCACAAGGCTGTATTGTCATCGATAATTCTTCGGCATGGCGTTACCATCAAGACGTGCCGCTGATTGTGCCAGAAGTGAACGCGCATGTGCTTGATAGCTATATGGCTAAAAATGACCGTATGAACATTATCGCTAACCCGAACTGTTCAACCGCGCAGTTGGTTGTGGCGCTCAAGCCGCTACATGATTTTGCAAAAATCAAACGGATTGTGGTTTCGACTTACCAGTCTGTGTCGGGATCTGGTAAAGAGGCATCTGACGAGTTGTGGAACCAGACCAAAGGCGTTTTTGTTACGGATTTGCCGACACCTTCTGTTTTTACGAAACAGATCGCCTTCAACGTGATTCCGCATATCGATGTGTTCATGGAAGATGGATACACCAAAGAAGAGTGGAAAGTTTTGGCTGAAACCAAAAAGATGCTCGACCCAAAAATCAAAGTGACGTGCACAGCTGTGCGTGTGCCGGTATTTGTGGGCCATTCTGAAGCCGTAAACATCGAATTTGAAAACGAAATCACAGCGGATGAAGCGCGCGACATTTTGCGTGAAGCGCCGGGTGTTGCCGTAATCGACAGCCGTGAAGATGGTGGCTATATCACGCCAGTTGAAGCCGCCGGTGAAGACGCAACATATGTCAGCCGTATTCGTGAAGATGCAACAGTTGAGAACGGTCTTAATATTTGGATCGTTTCTGACAATCTACGCAAGGGCGCTGCCCTGAATACGATCCAGATCGCTGAATGCATCATTGAGCGCGGTTTGATGGAAAAAGCGGCATAATGACAATCTGGGTCGCCATATTTGAGGATAAGCCGAATACGCAGCATTTGTTTGATGAGAACAAGGTTGCGCATTTGGCCTATCTCGCGGCCCATTCTGCCCAGGTAAAGTTCGCGGCTGGCCTTTGTGAAAATGAGGGCGAGCCGTCTTATGGTGGCATGTGGGTGATCAAAGCTGATCGCCGCGAAGACGCCGCCCGGATTTGTGAGAATGATCCGTTTTTCACAGGTGGTCGTCGTGCTGGATATAAGTTGGCTGCAGCACATGTTGCCCCTGGCTTTGAAACCCTATTTTGAACCTGAGTTTGCGCGAAGCTCGTGCGTCGGATATTGACGCGATTGCAGATATATTCTTGCGGTCGCGGCAGGTTGCCTTGCCGTTTCTACCCATTGTCCACACACCACAAGAAGACCGTGCCCACATGCAAGATATGCTGGCGCGTGGCCAGATTACGTTGGCCGTTTTGGACGAAAGAGCTGTCGGTTTTCTCGTGGACCTGAAAGGATGGATTGCTCATCTGTATTTGGCCCCGGATGTGCGTCGGTTGGGTATAGGTCAGGCTTTACTAGTTGATGCGAAATCTAAACACCAACGCTTAGAACTTTGGTGCTTTCAGCAAAATTGGGCCGCGCGAGCTTTCTACGAGAAAAACGGTTTTGTTTGCGTCAAAGAAACCGACGGGGACAATGAAGAAAAGCTCCCCGACCGGTTATATCGTTGGCAAAAGAAAGCTGATTAGTCACTCTCAGGGCGCGCAAAATCGCCGGTTTCGCTGTCCATGATCCACAATTCAGCCGTTGAGATGTCAAACCATGCGCCATGTAGGTCGATTTTTTCGGCCTCCATCAATTCACCAATATAGGGAAAACTGGCAAGGTTTTTGATCGATTGGCGCACACCGACGCGTTCGAGCGCGATTTGGCGTTCGCTTTCGGTCATAATGCCAGCTGCTGCGACTTGCTCGGCAACTGGGCCGAGTTGGCTCATCCATTTGCCAATGAAATCGCCATCATCTAACTTGCCCTCGCCGCCCGCAAGTGCTGCGGTGATGCCACCGCAGCGACCATGTCCCATAACCACGATATTAGAAACACCTAAGCCTTTTACAGCAAACTCAATGGCTGCTGATGTAGAGTGGTGGCGACCATCGGGCGCATATTCTGGCACCAAGTTTGCAACATTGCGCACGACAAATAGTTCGCCTGGGTGGGCGCTGAAAATCATTTCAGGTGCTGCGCGGCTGTCGCAGCAAGCAATGATCATTGTTGTCGGGTTTTGGCCGTTTGCGGCCAAGTCACGAATGTTCTGACGCTCGTCTTTAAAGCGGCCATCCATGAATTCACGATAACCGTCGAGCAATTTGTTCGGAAAGCTTTTCATAGGTCTTTCGCATACATGCAATAAATGAACTTTTCAATGCGCCAAAAGTGGGATCGGCCTTGCAAAAAACGAATAACTTGCAAAATTGTCGAATTCGTAGAAAAGCTCTTTGCGAGCTAAAGGAGAAAATATGCAGATTTACCGTTTTATCACCAACGACGATGATAGCCAATTTTGTAAACGTGTCAGCAAAGCCCTGACCGAAGGCTGGGTGCTTTACGGGGAGCCGAAATATGCATTTGACGCCACAGAAAACAAGATGCGATGTGGGCAGGCGGTGACAAAACAGGTGCCGGACCAGACTTTTGACATGGAAATGGCCTTGACAGAGTACTAGACTGAGATGCAATTGGCACATGGTTAACCTTTGCTTACGTTTAGGTAAGGTAGGGTCTCCGACTTAAGAACAAGCCCGTGTTCTTTGACGAATCTCTCTGGGGCGGGTAGATGTTTCAGTGTCTTTGGCTTTTTTGCAAAGACTTAACGCAAATAGATAAGAGGCCTTGTCGCAATGGCTGAACCTAATCGACCTCTCTCGCCGCACCTGCAAATCTATAAATTTGAGATCACGATGGCGATGTCCATTGTGCATCGGATCACAGGAACGGGGCTCTATTTTGGCACGGCATTGCTTGCATGGTGGTTTGCCGCCGCTGCGATTGGTGATGGTGCATTTGATCTGGCGCAGGGCTTTTTCAACCACTGGATCGGTCGTTTGGTCTTGATCGGTTACACGTGGGCTTTGTTCCATCATATGCTTGGCGGGTTGCGCCACTTTGTGTGGGACATGGGCAAGGGGTATGGCCCGGAGCGCTATACCTATGGTTGGCTAACGCTTGTTGGCGGCGTGGTATTGACCGCGTTGCTTTGGCTGTTGGTTCTAATTTAATTTCCTTGGGAGGCTGATGATGAGTTATCGTACCCCTTATTCTCGGGTCACGGGCCTTGGTTCTGCCAAGGAAGGCACCGGACATTTCTGGACCCAGCGCATGACCGCTGTGGCCAATGTGCCGCTGATGCTGTTTTTGGTGTGGCTGGTTGTTTCGCTGATCGGCGCGGATCGTGCGCAAATGGTCGCGACATTTTCTAATCCTGTCATTACCGCATTCACGATCCTGACAATTGTCAGCGCAAGCATTCACATGCGGTTGGGCCTGCAAGTGGTGATTGAAGATTATGTACAGGCGGAAGGCAGCAAACTGGTTTTGATTTTGCTGAACACGTTCTTTTCTTATGGCGTCGCTGCTGTTGCAGTTGTTTCGCTTCTTAAACTAAGCTTTGGGGGCTAAAACCTAATGGCACGCAAAGGTTCTTACGAAATTATTGACCACGCGTTTGATGTGGTTGTTGTTGGCGCTGGTGGCGCTGGATTGCGCGCAACGCTTGGCATGGCCGAGCAAGGTTTGCGCACCGCATGTATTTCTAAAGTGTTTCCGACCCGTTCGCACACGGTTGCGGCGCAGGGTGGCATTGCAGCCTCGTTGAGCAATATGGGCCCAGACAGTTGGCAGTGGCATATGTATGACACCGTCAAAGGCTCTGATTGGCTTGGGGACAATGATGCGATGGAATATCTTGCCCGTGAAGCGCCAGCGGCGGTTTATGAGCTTGAGCATTATGGGGTGCCTTTTTCGCGGACGGAAGAGGGTAAAATTTACCAACGCCCGTTCGGTGGCCACATGCAAAACTTTGGTGAAGGCCCGCCAGTTCAGCGCACATGTGCGGCGGCCGACCGGACAGGCCATGCGATTTTGCACACGCTTTATGGTCAATCCTTGCGCAATAATGCTGAGTTCTTCATTGAATATTTCGCCACAGACTTGTTGATGAGTGAAGACGGCGAATGTATCGGCGTTATTGCTTGGAAACTAGACGACGGCACCATTCACCGGTTCCGCGCTAAACAAACTGTTTTAGCAACGGGTGGTTATGGCCGCGCCTATTTCTCCGCCACTTCTGCGCATACGTGCACAGGTGATGGTGGTGGCATGGTTGCGCGTGCAGGTTTGCCTTTGCAGGACATGGAATTCGTACAGTTCCACCCAACCGGCATTTATGGTGCGGGGGTTTTGATTACTGAAGGCGCGCGCGGTGAGGGTGGTTATGTCACCAACTCCGAAGGCGAGCGCTTTATGGAGCGTTATGCGCCAAACGCGAAAGATTTAGCGTCACGCGACGTGGTTTCGCGCTGCATGACCATGGAAATTCGTGAAGGTCGTGGCGTTGGTCCAAACAAAGATCATATCTATTTGCATCTTGATCACCTCGATCCTGCGGTGTTGGCCGAGCGTTTGCCGGGTATTACCGAAAGCGCAAAAGTTTTTGCTGGTGTTGATCTGACCAAAGAACCCATTCCGGTTATTCCAACAGTTCACTATAATATGGGTGGCATTCCGACCAATTATTGGGGTGAAGTGCTTAACCCAACTGCTGACGATGATAATGCGATTGTGCCGGGCCTTATGGCAGTGGGTGAAGCGGGTTGTGCGTCCGTGCACGGCGCGAACCGTTTGGGATCAAACTCACTGATTGATCTGGTGGTGTTTGGCCGCGCAGCTGCGATTAAAGCGGGCAAGGTTGTTAATCCTGAAACGCCGGTACCAAGTTCAAACCCAGCCAGCGAAGAAAAAGCTTTGGATCGTTTGGATCGCTTGCGCTACGCAGACGGCAAGACACCAACAGCGGTGCTGCGCGACAAGATGCAGCGCACCATGCAAGAAGATGCAGCGGTGTTCCGGACACAGGAAACGTTGCAATCTGGCGTGAAGCGTATGACGGGCATTTTCAAAGATATGGGCGACGTCAAGGTTCACGATCACTCTATGATCTGGAACACAGATTTGGTGGAAACGCTGGAGCTTGAAAACTTGATGGCGAATGCTTTGACGACAGTGGTTTCTGCCGAAGCGCGGCAAGAAAGCCGGGGTGCACATGCGCGCGAAGACTATCCGGATCGAAACGATAAGAAATGGCGTAAGCACACGATTTCCCGTCTCGATGCGAAGGGCAATGTTAAGCTGAGCTATCGTGGTGTGCACGTGGATCCGCTGACCGAAGAGGTCGATTTGAAAAAAATCGCGCCAAAAGCGCGGGTTTATTAAGGGAGTTCAAAATTATGGTACAACTGACCCTGCCTAAAAACTCGCAGCCGACTAAAGGCAAGTCGTGGCCCAAGCCAACTGGCGATAATGTGCGTGAATTCCATATTTATCGGTTTGACCCTGATAGTGGCGAGAACCCCCGGGTTGATACGTTTTTTGTGGATTTGAATGATTGCGGTCCGATGGTGTTGGACGCGCTTTTGTACATCAAGGACAAAATTGATCCGACCCTGACCTTGCGTCGTTCTTGCCGTGAAGGGATTTGTGGCTCGTGCGCGATGAATGTTGGGGGCATGAACACATTGGCCTGTACGAAGGGTATGGACGAGTTTGACGGCCCGATCGCGGTTTATCCGTTGCCGCATATGCCTGTGGTTAAAGACCTTGTGCCAGACCTGACGAATTTTTACGCGCAGCACCGCTCAATTGAGCCTTGGCTGAAAACCAAGTCGCCCGAACCTCAGGCTGAATGGCTGCAATCGCACGGTGATCGCGCCAAGTTGGATGGGCTTTATGAGTGTATTCTTTGTGCATGTTGCTCAACCTCTTGCCCAAGTTATTGGTGGAATGGCGACCGTTATTTGGGCCCAGCTGTTTTGTTGCAGGCCTATCGTTGGTTGATTGATAGCCGGGATGAAGCGACAGGTGAGCGGTTGGACGATTTGGAAGATCCGTTTCGTCTTTATCGTTGCCATACCATCATGAACTGCACCAATACGTGCCCGAAGGGGTTGAACCCGGCTAAAGCGATTGGTGAAATCAAAAAAATGATGGTTGAGCGGCGCGTTTAAGGCGTATGATGATAACGGATTGGATGGGCCAAATTGGCGATTGTAACCATTATAAAAGTTGATGATGTCGCGTATGCGCGCATCCTTATTCCGGCCCTTAAAGGGCACGGCTTTCACCCAATTGAAGGCACCGATATTGGGGTGTCTGGCATGGGGGGCATGGCCGGCCCGGAGGGAATTTCCATAAAAGTGCCAGAAGACGAGGCGGAGGACGCCAGAATTCTCGCACATGCTTTGTTGGCGGACATTGTCGCTAAGTAGGACTTTATTCTTCTAAACGTTTGAATTATGCCCTTGCGCAACACAGCCGCCGTATGTTTGCCACATTCGTTGGCGCACAAGACACCTATTGGCGCGGGGGCGCAATTGAAGAGCTTTTAAGGTTTTCTGGATATGGTTAAAAACTTGAAAAGCTACCGAAGGAGATCTGGCATGAAATTTGGTGTGAAGCAATTGGCGATCGGCGCTAGCATTGGCGCATTGGTGCTGCTTTCTGCTTGTACTTCAACTTCTTCTCCGTTTGCATCGCGTTCCTCCAAGTCCAGCCCACCGCCAGAGCAATTGACCCCGGTTGATAATGGTTCGGTGAACAAGTCGGCTTTGCCCCCTGTGGGGAGTGAGTCAATCACCCAAGCTGATTTGCAATCAAATTCGACTGGCGACCCCGCTTTCACCGATGGTCGCATTGATGGCGACGCAGAAAACCTTTTTGGTGAAATGGATCCGTCATTTGTTTCGCTTGACGATTTGGACGGGAATACAAATGTTGCTGGCCGCGATTTGACTGGCCCGATGACGGTATTAAAACTTCTCGGCGTTTGGACGGTGCAAAGCGAGCAACAAACATGTCGTTTAAACCTTACCCAATCCGCAAAAGGGTCGACCGGTCGCTACCGCGCCTCGTCGCCAGGCTGCACGGTTCCAGCAATTGCAGCCGTTAGCTCTTGGCAGCTTACGGGCAATCAAGTGCAACTGTATAATGAAGCGGGTCAGTTGATTGGCGCTTTGCTGCAAAATGGCGACCGTTTCGTTGGCACCATGGTGGGCGGCCAAGGTATTTCGATGGTTGGCTGATGAGTGTTCTTGCTGACACAGATACAGAAATTGTGCATCTTGACAGCGAACCGAACAGCGTTGGCGCGACCTATCAATCTCTGATCGGCGATGGTGTGCTGCACCCTGATCACCAACAAGCAAAATGTGTTGCTGCATTGGATGGCGTTCGCGCGCGCTTGGATGCTGAAAAACAGACGCTGTCCTTGTTCTCCAAATTTGCGTCCAGAGGCAAGCGCCAAGAGGTGATCAAAGGCCTTTATGTTTGGGGCGCCGTTGGACGCGGCAAAACATTGTTGATGGACATGTTTTTTGAGGCGGTGAAGGAGCCACGCAAGCAACGTGTTCACTTTCATGAATTTATGGACGAGGTGCATAATCGCATTGCGGCCTTTCGCAAAAGTGGGGACGCCGACAAGGTCGGAGATCCGATCCCCTACGTGGTGGCACCAATTATTCAAGACGTGAAACTGTTGTGTTTTGACGAATTTCACGTCAATGACATTACGGATGCGATGTTGTTAAAACGGTTGTTTGAAAAACTGTTCGAGGCGGGCATTGTGATGGTGGCCACTTCGAACGTTGTGCCAGACCAGCTCTATAAAAACGGACTAAATCGGCAATTATTCTTGCCGTTTATCGATCTGTTGCACGAACATGCTGATGTGCTCAACCTTGCCTCAGATACCGACTATCGCCGACAAAAGCTGGAAACCCAGCCGGTGTTTTTCTTTGGCCCAGAAAATGAAACCCGTAACGATATGGATAATGCGTGGCGCAACATTTCGGGCGGTGTCGAAGCTGCTCCAAAAAGTGTTGATCTTTTGGGACGTGACTTTGTGGCGAAGCATCATTTTATGGGCGCGGCGCGATTCGGGTTTAAAGAATTGTGCGAAGCGCCAATGGGGGCGCGTGACTATTTGCGCCTGTCGCACCAGTTTCATACGTTTGTGATTGATGGGGTGCCAAGGTTCGATCGGGCGCGCTCGGACGCGGCCAAAAGGCTGATATTGCTGATCGATACGCTCTATGATCGTGGGGTGAAATTGGTTGCCTCCTTCGAGGCGCCGCTGGACGGGTTAAGTCTTGACGATAAAACGGCTTTTGAGTTTCAACGCACCATCTCAAGACTAATTGAAATGCAGTCAAAGGACTATTTGGCAGCGCCGCTTAAAGATGCAGCCGAATAGGTCTTGATGGCCGGTAGGCCGCATAAACCCCCAAACTTGCTGACTTGTTAGACGAACGGGTCACTTGCGCGGCTTAAACTATGGGGGTAAGGAGGGGCAGGAATTACTCAACCTTACCTATAGGGAAACTTCACAAATGGCTCGCAAAAAAATTGCGCTGATCGGCGCAGGTCAAATTGGTGGAACGCTTGCACATCTGGCAGCATCAAAGGAACTTGGTGACGTCGTATTGTTCGACATTGTAGACGGCGTACCTCAAGGCAAAGCGCTTGATCTTTCGCAAACTTCTTCCGTTGACGGTTTTGACAGCAAGCTTAAAGGCACATCCGAATATAAAGACATTGCTGGTGCTGACGTTGTGATTGTAACCGCTGGTGTGCCGCGCAAGCCGGGCATGAGCCGGGATGACCTTTTAGAGATTAATCTCAAGGTCATGGAGCAAGTTGGTGCGGGTATCGCCAAATATGCGCCGGACGCATTTGTGATCTGTATCACCAACCCGCTTGATGCGATGGTTTGGGCGCTACAGCGTTTTTCTGGTTTGCCAGCAAACAAAGTTGTCGGCATGGCGGGCGTTTTGGATAGTTCGCGTTTCCGGCACTTTATCGCGGACGAGTTTAATGTTTCCATTAAAGACGTAACAGCATTTGTTATGGGCGGACATGGCGACACCATGGTGCCGCTTACACGTTACTCCTCCGTTGCGGGTATTCCACTGACGGATCTGATCAAAATGGGCTGGATCACCAAAGAACGTTTGGAAGAGATCGTTCAACGCACACGTGATGGCGGTGCTGAAATTGTTGGGCTGTTGAAAACGGGTTCTGCATTTTATGCGCCAGCCGCATCTGCGATTGCGATGGCGGAAAGCTATTTGAAAGACCAAAAACGCGTGCTGCCATGTGCGGCTTATTTGAAGGGCGAATTTGGTGTTAAGGGAATGTATGTGGGTGTTCCTGTAGTACTTGGCGCCGATGGTGTTGAAAGAGTTGTTGAGATTTCATTGAGCAAGTCTGAGCAAAGCCAATTTGATAAGTCAGTTGGCTCGGTTCAAGGGCTTGTTGAAGCTTGCAAGAAAATCGCGCCTAAACTGGCGTAATTGGGCATAACAAGTAACAAAATCGCTAACCAAGGTGGAGTGACGCGATGAATATTCACGAATATCAGGCCAAGAAATTATTGGCCTCCTTTGGTGCACCAGTATCCAAAGGTATTCCAATTTTTTCTAAAGAAGAAGCCCGTGCGGCAGCCGAAGAACTAGGTGGCCCGTTGTGGGTGGTTAAAAGCCAAATCCACGCAGGTGGACGCGGTAAAGGCAAGTTTAAAGAATTGCCAGAAGACGCCAAAGGCGGCGTACGGTTGGCGTTCTCGATGGATGAAATGCAATCCCATGTTGACGAAATGCTCGGCAACACATTGGTGACCAAGCAAACCGGCCCTGCTGGTAAGCAAGTGAACCGGTTGTATATTGAAGACGGTGCTGACATTGAGCGTGAGCTTTATTTGTCGTTGCTCGTTGACCGGACAACTGGCCGCGTGGCCTTTGTTGTCTCAACGGAAGGCGGGATGGATATTGAAGCTGTTGCTGAAGCAACCCCTGAAAAAATCCACACGCTACCAATTGATCCAGACCATGGTGTAACAGCCAAAGACGCAGCAACCATTTGCGCGTCGCTTGAACTTAATGGTGTTGCTAAAGAAGATGGGATGAACTTGTTCCCAATTCTTTATAAAGCGTTCGTTGAAACCGACATGGCTTTGCTTGAGATCAACCCATTGATCGTCATGAAAGATGGTCGCTTGCGGGTGTTGGATGCGAAAGTTTCTTTCGATAATAATGCCATGTTCCGCCACGCGGACATTGCTGAATTGCGGGACCTGTCCGAAGAAGACGAAAAAGAAATTGAAGCCAGCAAATATGATCTGGCCTATATCGCTTTGGACGGCACCATTGGTTGCATGGTGAACGGCGCTGGTTTGGCAATGTCGACCATGGACATCATCAAATTGTACGGCGAAGAGCCTGCGAACTTCTTAGATGTTGGTGGCGGTGCGAATGCTGAAAAAGTGACTGCTGCGTTTAAAATCATCACGGCTGACCCCAGCGTTAAAGGCATCCTTGTGAACATCTTTGGCGGCATTATGCGCTGTGATGTGATCGCGGAAGGCGTTTTGACGGCGGTTAAAGAAGTTGGTTTGCAAGTGCCGCTTGTTGTGCGGCTTGAAGGCACCAAGGTTGCTGAAGGCAAGAAACTGATTGCTGAGAGCGGTTTGAATGTGATCGCTGCGGATGATCTGGATGATGCTGCACAAAAAATCGTTGCTGCAGTGAAGGGGGCATAACCAATGTCAATTTTGATCAATAAAGACACAAAAGTATTGGTTCAGGGTCTGACCGGTAAAACGGGCACTTTCCACACCGAACAAGCACTTGCTTATTACGGCACCAAAATGGTTGGTGGCACGCACCCCAAAAAGGGCGGCGAAAAGTGGACTTCGGGTCTTGATGGCACTGAGTTGCCGATTTTCACAACTGTTGCTGAAGGTAAGGGCCAAACTGGTGCAAACGCGTCTGTGATCTATGTGCCACCAGCGGGCGCAGCATCAGCGATTATGGAAGCGATTGAAGCGGAGATTGAACTGATTGTTTGTATTACTGAAGGTGTGCCCGTTATGGACATGGTGAAAGTAAACGCGGCGTTGGCGAAATCAAAGTCACGCTTGATCGGTCCGAACTGTCCCGGCGTTTTGACCCCTGAAGAATGCAAAATCGGCATTATGCCAGGCAATATTTTCCAAAAGGGTTCTGTGGGCATCGTATCGCGCTCAGGTACTTTGACCTATGAAGCGGTGTTCCAAACTACAAATGCAGGCCTTGGTCAAACTACGGCTGTTGGCATTGGTGGTGACCCGGTTAAGGGCACTGAATTTATCGATATGCTGGAAATGTTCTTGGCAGATGACGACACCAAATCGATTGTGATGATCGGTGAAATTGGTGGTTCTGCGGAAGAAGAAGCCGCGCAATTTATCATTGATGAAGCTAAAAAAGGCCGTTCGAAACCGATGGTTGGCTTCATTGCAGGTCTAACAGCTCCTCCGGGCCGAACAATGGGTCACGCCGGTGCGGTTATTTCTGGCGGCAAAGGCGGCGCAGAAGACAAAATTGCGGCAATGGAAGCGGCGGGCATAAATGTCTCTCGTTCTCCAGCTAAAATCGGTGAAACCCTTCTTAAGGTTTTGAAGGGCTAAAAAGCATTTATCGCGCGCGGGTTATCGTTAAGTAAAACATAACGCCTCGCGCGCGATACTTAATGACTATTTTCGGCAGTTAGCCGATATGTTGGATCCCTCAAGTGTTGAGGGTCTTTGGATTAGGGGACGACGAGGCCACTCCTCGCCAGGCAAGTCATGACACGACAAGAACAGAACTCTGCGTTTCTGCTCACATCCTTCCTTGATGGAGGTAATGCGGGCTATATCGAACAGCTTTATGCTAATTTTCAAGAGGACCCCGCCAGTGTTGACGAAACATGGCGGTCTTTTTTTGGCTCAATGGATGATGACGCCCTAGATGTTATCAAAAGCGCAAAAGGCCCATCTTGGGCGCGCAAAGATTGGCCAAAGGCTGCGGGCGGTGAACTTGTTTCCGCGCTAGATGGCGATTGGGGCGAAGTCGAGCAGCGCGCGGTCAAAGCCGTTGAGAAACAAGCCAAAACGGCGGGACGCGACCTGAGTTCGCAAGACGTGCAACAGGCCACGCGCGATTCTATTCATTCGATCATGATGATTCGCGCCTATCGGATGCGCGGTCATTTGCATGCCGACCTTGATCCTTTGGGGTTGGCGGTGCTGGAAAGTGCGCCAGAGCTTGACCCTGCGAGTTATGGGTTTACGCCAGCGGATTACGACCGAAAGATTTTCATCGATAATTATCTCGGGCTGGAATATGCCACGATCCCCGAGATGATTGAGATATTGAAACGCACTTATTGCTCAACTTTTGCGATTGAGTTTATGCATATTTCCAACCCAGACGAAAAGGGTTGGCTGCAGGAGCGTATTGAAGGGCCAGACAAAGAAATCGCTTTCACCAAAGAAGGGCGTATCGCGATTTTGAAAAAACTGATTGAGGCTGATGGCTTTGAAAAGTTTTTGGACGTCAAATATACTGGCACCAAACGTTTTGGTTTGGATGGGGCGGAAAGTCTTATCCCAGCGCTTGAACAAATCATCAAGCGTGGCGGCGCGATGGGCGTTAGGGACATTGTTCTTGGCATGGCGCATCGTGGTCGATTGAATGTTTTGACGCAAGTGATGGGCAAGCAACATCGTGCTTTGTTTAACGAATTTAAGGGCGGTTCCGCCGTGCCGGACGATGTGGAAGGCTCTGGGGATGTGAAATATCACCTTGGTGCTTCATCTGACCGGGAGTTTGATGACAATAGTGTTCACCTGTCTTTGACCGCTAATCCGTCTCACCTTGAGATCGTGAACCCGGTTGTGTTGGGCAAGGCGCGCGCCAAGCAAGATCAGCACAATGCCAAAGATGGTATTTTCATTGCACCCAAAAACAGCGACCGCAGCTCTGTGTTGCCATTGCTTTTGCACGGTGATGCAGCGTTTGCAGGTCAGGGTGTTGTGGCAGAGTGTTTTGGCCTATCAGGTCTTAAGGGGCACCGTACGGGCGGTTCGATCCATTTTGTGATCAACAACCAAATTGGCTTTACAACAGCGCCGATGTATTCACGTTCGTCACCCTATCCAACAGATGTGGCCAAGATGATTGAAGCCCCGGTGTTGCACGTGAACGGCGATGATCCCGAGGCTGTGGTCTTTGCGGCGAAAGTGGCGATTGAATATAGGCAAAAATTCCACAAGCCAGTTGTGATCGATATGTTCTGCTACCGGCGTTTTGGGCATAATGAGGGTGATGAACCATCATTTACACAGCCTGAAATGTATAAACGGATCCGCGCGCACAGAACCACGTTGCAAATTTATGGTGATCGTTTGGTTGCGGAAGGTGTGTTGACGGCTGATGAAGTTAGCCGCTTGGTTGATGATTGGCGGGCCCATTTGCAAAGTGAGTTCGACGCGGGCGACGATTATAAGCCAAACAAAGCAGACTGGATGGATGGGGCTTGGAAAAACCTCACTATGGCCGAAGATGGCGCGCGTCGTGGCAATTCAGGGGTCGAGATTGATGAATTGCTGACAATTGGCAATAAAATCACTGAGGTGCCTGAAGGCTTTAGCGCGCACAAAACCATCAAACGCTTCATGAACAATCGCCGCAAAGTGATTGATGCAGGCGAGGGCGTTGATTGGGCCTTGGCCGAAGCTCTAGCTTTTGGGTCGTTGGTCAACGAAGGGCATCCGGTTCGCTTGTCTGGTCAAGATTGTGAACGCGGCACGTTTTCGCAACGCCACACGGTGATCCATGATCAGGAAACAGGTGCGCAATTCACGCCCCTTAACAATGTGGGTGCGGGCCAAGCTCGATATGAAGTGATCAATTCAATGTTGTCCGAAGAAGCCGTACTTGGCTTTGAATATGGCTATTCATTGACTGAGCCAAATGCATTGACCATTTGGGAAGCCCAATTTGGTGATTTCGTCAATGGCGCGCAGGTATTGATCGACCAATTTATCTCATCTGGTGAACGCAAGTGGCTCCGGATGTCTGGCTTGGTTTTGTTGTTGCCGCATGGCTATGAGGGCCAAGGCCCCGAACACTCGTCTGCTCGGATGGAGCGCTATTTGCAGCTTTGTGCGGAAGACAATATGCAAGTGGCGAACTGCACGACACCGGCAAACTATTTCCATATTTTGCGACGTCAACTGAAGCGTGATTTCCGCAAGCCATTATTGTTGATGACACCAAAGAGCTTGCTGCGCCACAAGCGGTGCACATCGACTTTGGAAGAGTTGGGACCAAATAGCACCTTCCACCGTTTGTTGTGGGATGATGCTGAAGCACCAAATAGCCACACTGACATTAAGTTGCAGGCGGATGATAAAATTCGTCGCGTCATTCTTTGTTCGGGCAAAGTCTATTTTGATCTGCTTGAAGACCGCGAAAAACGCGGCATTGATGATGTCTATTTGATGCGGCTTGAGCAGCTTTATCCGTTCCCAGCCAAAGCGCTGCATGATGAACTTTCAAGGTTTGAAAACGCGGAAGTGGTTTGGTGCCAAGAAGAACCAAAAAATATGGGTGCTTGGTTCTTCATTCAGCCCTATGTTGAATGGGTCTTGGAACAAATGGATCGAGCTGGCGAACGTCCACGTTATGTGGGTCGCGCAGCTTCTGCATCGACGGCAACGGGTTTGATGCGTACGCATTTGGCGCAATTGCAAGCCTTCTTGGATGAGGCGTTTGCTGACTGATGACAACAGAATTTAGATAGGAAACTTTAAACAAAATGTCTGTTGAAATTAGAGTGCCCACTCTTGGCGAAAGCGTGAAAGAAGCCACGATTGGGCAATGGTTCAACAAGCCTGGCGACACCGTTATAGCGGACGAGCCAGTGGTTGAACTGGAAACGGATAAGGTGACAATTGAAGTGCCTGCCCCCGCAAGCGGTATTCTGGAAGCAATAAGCTTTTCAGAAGGCGAAACGGTTGAAGTGGGCGCATTAATTGGTGCCATTGCAGATGGCGTCGTGGCGGCCCCATCTGAACAAAGTCAAAACGAGCAAGAAACAAGCGAGGCCAGCATGGCGAGCGATGATAAAAATAATGCAGCGCCAGTAGATATTGTGGTGCCAGTTGCAGGTGAATCTGTTGTTGAGGCAGATGTTGGCGAATGGTTCAAAAAGGTCGGCGACCGGGTAGAACTGGATGAAGCGATTGTTGAACTTGAAACCGATAAAGCGGCGATGGATGTTTCTTCGCCGGTTGCCGGCACACTGATAGAGGTTGCCGCTGAAAGTGGTGAAACGGTTGAAGTTGGCGCATTGCTTGCCCGCATTCAACCAGGTGATGGCAGCGCAGCAGTTGCTGTATCACCAGCCTCAGCTCCAGCCCCGGAACCTGCGGCCGCGGCACCTGCGGCCGCATCAGCGGTTGCTCCCAAAGTTGGTGGTACAGAAATGCCGCCTGCGCCATCAGCTGCGAAAATGATGGCAGAGAAAAACATCGACGCTTCTGGCGTTGCAGGTTCTGGCAAACGCGGTCAAGTCTTGAAAGAAGATGTGATTGCAGCGGCCGCCAATTTTGGCAGCACAGCGGTTGCCAAAACTGCACCAACACCGGTTCGTGCGCCATCAAATGCTGATGATGCACCGCGTGAAGAGCGGGTGAAGATGACGCGTTTGCGCAAAACAATCGCGACCCGCTTGAAAGAAGCCCAAAATACAGCGGCGATGCTGACCACTTTTAACGAAGTGGACATGAAGCCAATTATGGACTTACGCAAGGCGTACAAAGACCTGTTCGAGAAAAAGCATGGCGTGAAGCTTGGCTTCATGGGCTTTTTCACCAAAGCGGTTGTGCATGCACTCAAAGAAATCCCAGCCGTAAATGCTGAGGTTGATGGCACAGATTTGGTCTACAAAAACTATGCGCATGTTGGGGTGGCTGTTGGCACCGACAAGGGCTTGGTTGTGCCGGTGGTGCGCGACGCGGATCAGATGTCTATTGCTGAAATTGAGCAGGAAATTGGTCGTTTGGGCCGGGCAGCACGTGATGGCGAATTGTCCATGGCAGAAATGCAGGGCGGCACATTCACCATTTCAAACGGCGGTGTTTATGGCTCATTGATGTCGACGCCAATTCTGAATGCTCCACAATCTGGCATTTTGGGCATGCATAAAATTCAAGAGCGTCCAGTTGTTGTGAACGGCGAAATTGTTATTCGTCCGATGATGTATTTGGCACTTTCATATGATCACCGGATTGTTGACGGCAAGGAAGCAGTAACGTTCCTTGTGCGCTTGAAAGAAAGCTTGGAAGACCCACAACGTTTGGTTTTGGATATCTAGTTGTAATCGGCGCGCGGCATAACTTGTTGCGCGCCATACCTATTGCTCTCCCCATCATAATAAGGCGAAATCAATTCGCCATGAAATCGGGTTTATAATATTTTACGAGGCTATTATGTCGGACAAATTTGATCTCACCTTTATCGGAACCGGCCCTGGCGGCTATGTTGGCGCAATCCGCGCGGCGCAATTGGGCTTAAAGGTTGCTGTTGTTGAAAAACGTGCAACCCACGGCGGCACGTGCCTCAATATTGGCTGTATCCCTTCAAAAGCGCTGTTGCATGCATCGGAATTGTTTGAAGAAGCCAATCACACTTTTGCGAAATTAGGTATTCAGGTTGAGCCACAACTGGATCTTGGCGCAATGCTCAAGCACAAAGACGATACGGTCAGCTCAAACACAACCGGCATTGAGTTCTTGCTCAAAAAGAACAAGATCACCGCATTTCATGGCCTAGGCAAAATCGAAGCGCCAGGCAAAGTCAAAGTCACAGCTGAGGACGGTTCAGAACAGGTCATCGAAACCAGCAATATTGTGATCGCTACGGGTTCAGATTCGGCCAATTTGCGCGGGGTTGAAATTGACGAAAAACGTGTGGTGAGTTCAACTGGCGCATTGGAACTGGCTGAAGTGCCGAAGAAATTGCTAGTTGTTGGTGCGGGCGTTATTGGCCTTGAATTGGGTTCTGTTTGGTCGCGTCTGGGCGCTGAAGTCACTGTGGTTGAGTTCCTTGATCGGATTTTGCCGGGCATGGACAGCGAGATCGCGAAAAACTTCCAACGCACGCTGAAAAAGCAGGGCTTCAAGTTTAAACTTGGCACTAAGGTGACTGGCGTTGATAATTCTGGCGAGGTTCTGAAAGCCACAATTGAGCCTGCCGCTGGCGGCGATGCGGAGGAAATTGAAGCTGACGTGATCCTGGTGGCTATCGGTCGCACGCCTTATACGCAAGGTCTTGGACTTGAAGCCGTTGGTGTTGAATTGGACGAGCGCGGTCGGGTAAAAACGGATGCGCATTACAAATCAAATATTGACGGCATATATGCGATTGGTGATGTGATTGTCGGCCCGATGTTGGCCCACAAAGCTGAAGACGAAGGCGTTGCGGTGGCTGAGATTTTGGCCGGGCAAGCAGGGCATGTGAACTACGGAGTGATCCCGGGCGTTGTTTACACGAACCCAGAAGTGGCCGCTGTTGGTCAAACGGAAGACGACGTGAAAGACGCAGGCATTGAATATAAGATCGGTAAGTTCAATTTCACCGCAAACGGGCGCGCCAAAGCGATGTTGGCAACCGATGGATTTGTCAAAATCATTGCCGACAAAGCCACCGACCGCGTGCTTGGCGCGCACATCATCGGAAAAGGCGCTGGGGAATTGATCCACGAAGTTGCGGTTTTGATGGAATTTGGCGGATCGGCCGAAGATTTGGCCCGCACATGTCACGCTCATCCAACCATGTCAGAAGCTGTGCGCGAAGCGGCGATGGGATGTGGCGATGGCACCATTCATATGTAATTGAGCTCAGGCTCAATTGATGATCTAAATAAAGTGCCGGGGTTCGCTCCGGCGCTTCTTTTTTGCGGGGATGAGTGAATGGTTAAGCTGCCAACATTGAACGAGATCGAACAGCGTTATGTCCAACTTGCGGGCCAAGTGTTGCGCACACCAACGATCAAAGCGGCATCACGCAAGCTCACCGATGTGCTTGGACCCGACCTCTATTTAAAGCTTGAGCTGTTTCAACACACGGGGACGTTTAAGGCGCGTGGGGCGCTCTCCGTGATCAGCACATTGACCGACGCGCAAAAAGCAAATGGCATAACCGCCGTGAGCGCGGGCAACCACGCCATTGCCGCCAGCTGGGCCGCGCGCAAGGCAGGCATTTCGGCCAAAGTGGTGATGACCAGAACAGCAAATCCTTTGCGGATAGAACGCTCAAAAGCTGAGGGCGCGGAGGTTATTCTTTGCGATGATATCGCGGCCGCTTTTGCAGAAGTGCAACGGCTGGAACAACAAGAGGGCCGCACTTTTGTACATCCGTTTGAGGGCATAAACACGACGCTTGGCGCTGCGGGCGTCGGGCTTGAGCTGATGCAGGATGTGGCTGATTTGGACGTGGTGATCGTTTCAATCGGCGGCGGCGGGTTGATTTCGGGTGTCGCCAGTGCGGTAAAACAGATCAATCCGAACTGCAAAGTCTATGGGGTGGAACCCATCGGCGCTGCGTCCATGTCCACGTCGCGAAACGCCAAAAAACCCGTGACGATGGACAAGATCGACACAATTGCCGATAGCCTCGCGCCACCATACTCACTGCCCTATAGTTTTGCGCTGAACCAAGTGTTTGTTGATGACGTTATTACTGTTACTGACGATCAGATTTGTGGCGGCATGGCGCTTTTTCAAGAAGAGTTGAAATTGGCTGTTGAACCCGCAGCTGGCGCAACCCTAGCGGCCGCACTTGGCCCCTTGCGCGAGCACGTGGCGGGCAAGAAAGTTGGCTTGGTGGTGTGCGGCGCAAATATTGACAGTGCAACCTTTGCGCAGCAAATTGTGCGCGGGCAAGACCATGTGGGTGCGTTGTTGGGTTGACACTCGGCTGCTAGTCACTGGGATTTTTGTGCGAGCAATAATGTCATGCCAAAGCATAGTGGGTCTTCAAGAACGAACTCTTTGATTGTTAGCCCGTTCTCGGTAAGAATATTTTGGTACTCGGTTGGGGAAAGACTGGCATGGTAGACGCTGTCGTCGCACACATAACCTGCGACCTCTCCGTCATCGGGTCCTACAGTTAACAATAGTGACCCATCAGGAACTAAGTAGTCTGCAAGCACAGGCAAAACCGCGCGTTGCTCGTCTTTGGTGAGGTGAAAGAAGCTGTTCCACCCAATTATACCTGCAAATTTTTCGGGTAGGTTCAAAGACCGCATGTCTTGAATGCGCCAATCTTCATTTGGGAAATTGTTGCGGGCTAGTTTTATCATTTCGACACAAGCGTCAACGCCGATTGTCGTTCTGTTGTTTTCGATGAAATATCGCGCGATCGGGTCGCCCGCGCCGCAGCCCAGGTCAAGGATCTTGCCATATCTGGGCGCGAGGTCGAGAAATCCATCTAACCAGCGCCTTTCAACTAGGTCTTTGGGACGCTCAGAAGTCCATTTGTGCGCATTCCGTTCGTAGACCCGTTGGGTTTGCGTCGACAATTCACGAAGTTCTGGCGGTTCAACGCTCATCAGGTTGTCCTTTGCTAAGAAGTTACCGCTCCAACATCACCCGCTCAACGGTATAGCCTTCATTGCGCAAACCTTCCACCACACCTGTTTCGCCGATCAGGTGCAATGCGCCGACAGCGATGAAGGCTGAGCCTTGATCGATAAGTTCAGCGGATTTTTCCACCATGCCTTGATTACGGATATCGAGCAATTCACGTTGGAAACTGCGCATATCCGCCTCACCCTCTTTGAGGCTGTAGGAGTAGTGCATCATTAACGGCAGCATCACGCCAATTTCTTCATCAAGATAAATCTCGGTGATTGATTGTAAAAGGTCGTCATAAATCCCGTCACGATGTTGTTGGGCTGCATCGTCCAACGACTTGTAGAAAAAGCTTTTGTCGATACCGCCAATGGCGTTGATTTGTTGGCGCACCGTTTCCAAGCCGACAATGGCTTTGCCCGCCGCGCGAGCTGTATTCTCCATCGCGACGTCGAGGAAATTTGTGTCGGCGAGATCCATTTCGACATCACACAAAGTCGAGGCAAGCATTGAGGCGCTAAGCCAGGGTTGCAGGGGGTCGAGTTGATCAAAGTCCATGCCACGCTCATTGAGCAATTTATCGACTTGAGCAACCGTTTCGTCGCTCAGATTATCGCTGAGGTTTTGGCCCTCGGGCTGGAACATCAATTCAGGCGTTTCGCTCATGATGAGACCCATTTCGTAAGCGGTCTTGGACCCATCCAACTCACCCACGAATGTTTGGGCTGCGTCCAATGCCGCTTGCACATTCCTTGGCAAATTCAGGATGCGCTCATCAGATTTGTGCATCGTGCCAAAAAGCCAAGACACATGTTCATCATCTTCATGGCTGATTTTCCAAAATAGTCCACGGCTGTTCAGTGTCGCATCTGCTTGCGCTTTGATGTTGGCAAAAG
>NZ_JBLIAI010000011.1:0-58708 GCF_047634455.1 Maritalea sp. | reverse complement strand
TCCCCACCAAGGGGGAGGGAAACCTGTTCCGCATTAAGTGCGGGCCGAAAACTGCAATCGAGGATACCACATCAGGCTTGTACTCAGTAAACACCCGGCCTCCCCGGACTTGATCCGGGGTCACCTACACTCACCCACACCAAAACAACGTAAAGCCCTGAAGACTAACCGCCACCTCCTTTTTGGCCTCCCCGGACAACTAAGTGGTGTTCACACCACGCAGGCTGATCCGGGGTCGCCTCTCATTTTCGGAATGTTCAGGCACCCAGTATTAATGGGAGTTGCTTTGAGACCTCACTGGGCATTGCAAGAGAAATCGTTCTAATATCATGCAGCAATTTTACGTCGCCAGCTCGGTGTCCTGAACGCTCTTGCCTTCTTTATGGCTGCAGCGTGATCCCGGCTCAAGGCTGGGAATGTACGCAAAACAGAGCAATGCAAAGCCAGCAATCGCCGCAATGCAGCGATTGCCTTTCGGATTTCTAGCTAGTTCGTGCGCTGCAAGACCGAGAAGAAAAAGCCGTCAGTGTTGGTTGAAGCTGGTGTAAGCGTCACCGATTTCAAATCGCTCGACCATGGCATTGACTTGTCAAAACCATATAGGTCTTGCCAAACTTCGCCTGCTGATAACAACTCAAAATTTGGGTTCTCATCCATGAAGGCGTAAATCTGGCCCTCATTTTCTTCAGGGAAAATTGAGCAAGTGATGTAAACTAGGAAGCCACCAGATTTCACGAACGGTACGGCTTGTGACAGCACTTCTTCTTGCTCTTGCAAGCGCTGGTCCATCAATTGTTTGGTCAGACGCCATTTCGCATCAGGGCGACGACGCCAAGTACCAGACCCCGTACAGGGCGCATCAATCACCACACGGTCCATAGAACCAACCAAATCAACAAGCGGATCTTTATGGTGGGGTTGGCGCACTTGAATGTTGTGCAATCCAGACCGTTTGATGCGATCCCAAATCGGCGCAAGCCGTGATTTATCGCTATCGTAGGCGAAGAGCTGGCCCTTGTTTTCCATCATCGCGCCAACGGCAAGCGATTTGCCGCCTGCTCCGGCGCAAAGGTCGAGAACTTTTTCGCCGGGTCGCGCATAGATCAGTTCAGAGACAATTTGGCTGCCCTCGTCCTGAATTTCAAAACGACCCTTTTTGAACGTTTCTTCGGCTTGCACGTTCGGGGTGCGCGAATCTCGCTTGCCAGCTTCGATCCGAATACCATTTGTTGCAATGCTAGTCGGCTGTGCATTGGTGTGGCTAAGGGCTTTTAAGACCTTCTCACGTGTCGTCTTAAGACTATTGACCCGCATATCCAATGGTGGGCGTTCAGCAAGCGCAGCGCCCTCTTTAATCCACTCTTCTGCAAAGTTACTTTCAAACGAGTGCTGCGTCCATTCGGGCACATCGGCTTGCACATGTTCAGGCGCGTCAAATAACGCGTTTTCGCGCGTGATCGTTTCAATCTCTTTTTCGGACAAAACCTCTGGCGCAAATTTATCGTCGGCAAAACTGGCGTTCAACTCTTCTGGGTTTTCGCCCCAATCGCGCACCAATGTGGTGAAGGCCAAACTGCGTGAACTTTGTGACCGGGCCACGTGAGCGTGCGACAGTTTTTTACGCAAAGCATCATAAACGATATTGCCAATAGCGGCACGATCGCCAGAGCCTGCGAAGCGGTGCGACAGGCCCCAGTCTTTGAGCGCATCGCCAACGGGGCGTTTGCGTTTTTCAATATCAGCCAGAACTTCAATAGCGGCATTCAGCCGACCGGGTAAACGCATCTGCGCCTCACAAAATTAGAGTTTGAACAGCAAAGCCCAGCCACATCAGGGCAAGAATGGCCATGCCGATAACATACACAAGAAAACGGCGATGAACGCGGTTACCTGTGATGTGGATTGCGGTATGTATATAGCGGCTGATCACAAATAGCACGGCAAGAATTGCCAACCACAAGCTGACTTGTTGAATTGATAACGCAACACCAGCAAGCGCAAAAAATAACATCGGCAATTGGAACTGGTTGGAAAAATTGTTCGACGCCAGTTTTGCTGGTAGCGGCCAAGCTTCACCATCCAGCGCGACGTCTGCAATCTTGATTTTCTCGTTAAAAACCAGCGGCAGGCGACGGCTGCCAAGTATGATCAGCACAGCGAACATCAAAAAGACCTGCGCGAACACCGCAATCAGCAAAAGTTTTTCGACAAATACCATTTTACCTATCGACCGCCGCGATAGTTTGGGCTTTCGCGCGTAATTGAAACATCATGCACATGGCTTTCGCTCAAAGCTGCGCCAGAAATCTTCACGAACTCCGCATTGGCCGCGAAGTCGATCAAATTGGCCGCACCCGTGTACCCCATTGATGCACGCAAGCCGCCAGCCAATTGGTGTAATACCGCACCCGCTGGCCCCTTATACGGCACTTGCCCCTCAATGCCTTCTGGCACCAATTTCATCGAGTCGGTGACATCTTGTTGGAAATAGCGGTCAGCTGATCCGCGCGCCATCGCGCCAACTGACCCCATGCCACGGTACGACTTATAGGACCGACCCTGATAGAGGTAAACTTCGCCCGGGCTTTCGTCTGTGCCCGCCAAAAGCGAACCGACCATGGCGCAATTTGCACCACCAGCCAACGCCTTAGCCAAATCGCCTGAGAATTTGATTCCGCCATCAGCGATGATTGGAATGCCAGATTTTGCCGCTTCTTCTGCGCACGCCATAACCGCTGCGAGCTGGGGCACACCCACACCTGCAATAATCCGCGTGGTACAAATTGAGCCTGGACCAATGCCAACTTTCACTGCATCAGCGCCTGCGTCAATCAACGCGCGCGTTGCAGCTGCGGTGGCCACATTGCCCGCGACGATGCGTACGCGAGAATTTTCTTTTTTGAGGCGTGTTACAATTTTCGCCACTTCAACATTGTGACCGTGGGCCGTGTCGATCACCAGCAGATCAACTTCGGCATCAATCAATTGCAAGCAGCGTTCGTAGCCCTTATCGCCAACTGTCGAGGCCGCGGCACAGCGCAACCGACCCTTGCTATCTTTGATCGCATTTGGGTGAAGCTGGGCTTTTTCGATGTCTTTTACGGTGATCAAACCCACGCAATTGTACGCCTCATCGACAACCAGCAGTTTCTCGATCCGGTTGGCGTGGAGCAGATGTTTGGCTTCGTCCTGCGTGGCACCATCACGCACCGTAATCAGGTTTTCTTTGGTCATGAGTTCGGCGACTGGCTGCTTTGGATTCTGTGCAAACCGAACGTCGCGGTTGGTCAGAATGCCAATGAGTTTGCCAGCGATCCGGCCGCCAGTATTACCATTTTCGACCACGGGTACGCCAGAAATATTGCGGCTTTCCATGATGCTCAAAGCGTCGGCCAATGTCGCTTTGGGGCCAATGGTAATCGGGTTTACCACCATGCCGCTCTCAAAATGTTTTACCTGCTTTACTTGCTCGGCTTGTTGCTCGGGCGTTAGATTGCGGTGAATAACGCCCATGCCGCCGGCTTGTGCCAATGCAATTGCCATTTTGTTTTCGGTAACAGTATCCATGGCAGACGATAGAATTGGCAAGTTTAGCTCAATGTCCTTTGTGACTCTGGTTTTGAGGTCAACATCGGCAGGCATTACACTGGATTGAGCTGGCTGCAACAAAACGTCGTCGAACGTTAATGCGGTATCACCGGTTGCTGTAGAAATGATTTTTGCCACGGGCGTAAGCCTCCGTCTAAGGACACGAATTTGGGGTATACGTGAGACTGGTGGAGAGCGTCGCCACCATTCTACTGGTTGGCGAGGGTCATTAACATGGCATCAACCTTTTGCATAGAGCTCTATTCCACAAAAGTTGTATGACAATTGCATCGCAAAACACGTCATGGCACAGTGTTGGTCCAACCACTGAGTCTTTAGGGTATTATGTCCAACCGTATCACACCGCTTATATTGGCGGTGGCACTTTTCATGGAAATGATGGATTCCACGGTGATATCCACCTCTCTGCCTGCCATTGCGGCAGACATCGGATCGGAGCCAATTTCCTTAAAACTTGCACTAGCAGCCTATCTTGTGGCGCTGGCGATCTTTATCCCGATTAGCGGTTGGATGGCGGACAGATATGGCGCGCGGAATGTTTTTCGCAGCGCAATTGTGGTGTTTATGCTTGGCTCAATCGCTTGCGCATTTGCTGACTCGCTTTTCACATTTGTGTTGGCGCGTTTTCTACAGGGTGTAGGTGGGTCGATGATGACGCCGCTCTCGCGGCTCATCCTCATTCGCAATACACCCAAAAAAGACCTGATCAATGCGTGGGCGTGGCTGACTGTCCCAGCCCTATTCGGTCCCCTAGCCGGTCCACCAATTGGCGGATTTCTGACCACCTATTTCTCGTGGCAATGGATATTCTATATCAATATCCCGATTGGAATCATCGGCATTTTGCTGGCAAGTAAATACCTGAGTGGCACGGGTCACCGCGAAAAACGCAAGCTCGACTGGATCGGATTTTTGCTGACGGGCAGTTGCTTTTCCGGATTGATATTTGGCCTGTCGGTGATCAGCTTGCCAGCGCTTCCCCCCATATTTGGCGTGTCAGTTGCCGTTGCAGGGCTTATCTGCGGGCTCTTGTATATTTTCCACGCCAGACGTGTCCAGAACCCTGTTCTTGATCTCAAGGTTTTTGACGAACCCATTTTCCGCACAGCAACCAATGCGGGCTTTGTCTTTCGCGTGGCCATTGGTGGGGTGCCATTCCTATTTCCGTTAATGCTGCAAATAGGCTTTGGCTACTCGCCGTTTGAATCGGGCATGATTTCATTCATTGGTGCGGCTGGCGCCATTTTGATGAAATTCTTCCTCAAGCCCGCACTGGGTAGGTTTGGTTTCCGTACGCTGTTAATCGCGGGCGTTTGTGTTTCGGCCGTTCTGACCATTGCTCAAGGTTTCTTCAACGCACAAACGCCGGTCTGGATCATGATGTCGATATTGCTATTCATGGGCTTTTTCCGTTCCATGTATTTCACGTCGCTGAACACACTGACGTTCACTCAGACGACTGATGAACACACGAGTTCAGCCACTGTCCTCAGCTCGGTGTCAATACAATTGGCGTTCGCTTTTGGCGTGGCCTTAACAGCGTTGCTGCTCGAAGGGCTCGCGTTCGTGCGCGGTGTTGAAGTTGGCGTTGCGGAAATGCAGATCGTATTCTTCATACTTGCAGCGATCACTGTAGTGTCGCTGCTGCCCCTATTTGGTTTGTCCAAACAGGTGGGTGACGACGTGTCTGGGCACGTCGCCAAAATACCTATCCCTTAAAGCCTTTGGCAATCAGGTAGGTTTCTGCGCTGTCTTGGCGCGATGCCGGTGGCTTGGCGTGGAATGTTGATTTGAAGTTCTTCTTAAGTTGGGCGAGCAACTCGTGCTCGGTGCCACCTTGGAACACTTTTGCAACGAACGTTCCGCCTGGGTTGAGGATTTGAATGGCAAAGTTAGCGGCAAGCTCAACCAGTGCCATAATGCGGATATGGTCGGTCGGGCGATGCCCTGTGGTTGGCGCTGCCATGTCAGACAAAACAAGATCGACTTTTTTGCCTTTGAGAGCTTTGATCAACACGTCCGGCGCATCATCATCGTTAAAGTCTTTTTGGATAAATATCACACCCGGCAATGCCCCCATTTCGAGATAATCAATTCCGACAACTTTTGGGTCATTCGGATCAATTCCCAATATTTCGGTGCAAACTTCGCACCAACCGCCGGGGGCGCAACCAAGATCGACGACCCGCATACCCGGACGAATGAGGTCGTTTTTCTCATTCAGTTCGATGATTTTATATGCAGCGCGTGAACGCCTGCCTTCAAGCTTTGCTTTTTGCACATAGGGGTCGTTAAGTTGGCGTTTCAGCCAATTGGTTGAGGACGTGGTTCTGCCCTTTGCCGTTTTAACCCGCGTGCTCATGCCACGGGCTTCAGGTTTACGGCTAGACTTGGCTCCTGTTTCTTCTTGGCGGGCAGTTTTGCGCTGCTTTGCATCGCGTTTTTCCGCGCGCGCATTCATTTTGGCTTTTTTGACCCCACCAGCTTTGGTGCCTAGCCGTTTAGTGCCTTTAACTTTGACTTTCTCTTTCATGAGGCCGTCCCTTGATTGGTGGTGTGCTGTGTAAGTTTTGGCCGACGTCGACGTTGTCCACCGGTTGGCTTGGACCAAACACGGTCTTGCGACATAAGCGAAATCAATATGCCTTCGCGCAGGCCCCTATCGGCGACACGAATACGCTCGCACGGCCATTCTCGGCGAATTGCTTCAAATATTGCGCAACCGGGTAAAACAAGGTCTGCACGATCACGACCAATGCATGCATTGGCCTTGCGCCGTTCATAATCCATGTTGATCAGGACCCGCATCGTGTCTTCAACCTGGTCTGAACGCATCCACAACCCGTCGACTTTTGAGCGATCATAACGGTCCAACCCGAGGTGTAAACCCGCCAACGTCGTCACCGTGCCTGACGTGCCGACAAGGTGGAGCGGATGCTCTTCCATCGTGCGCTTGAGTTTCTCGCGTCCCCGGAATTTCTTCAAGTGACTTAAGACATAAGCCACCATTTCCTCAAAGCTCTCTGGCGTGACATTTACGCCATCAAATTTTTCAGCAATTGACACAACACCAACGGGCAAGGACTGCCAAGAGCGGATGGACGACGCCATCTTGCCAGGGCTTTTTGGCCGTCCTCCTCTAAAATCCAGCCAAGCAAGCTCTGATGAACCGCCACCAATGTCAAAAACGATGGCGCCTGCAACCCCGGGCTCCACCAAGTCAGCGCATCCCGTCACAGCAAGCTGCGCCTCGGTTTGCCGATCCACGACTTCGAGTGAAAAACCAACTTCACGTTCAACCCTTGCTAGAAAGCTAGGCGCATTTTCCGCAGAACGACAGGCCTCTGTTGCAATCAATCTGAATCTCGTGACATTTTGATTCTCGATTTTCGCTTTGCAGGCGCGTAGCGCATCAATTGTGCGATCCATTGCGTCTTCAGACAAGCGACCAGAACCAGTAAGTCCTTCGCCTAGTCTTACAATTCTGGAAAAGCCGTCGACAACTTTAAATCCAACAGCCGTCGGTCTTGCCAACAGCAAGCGACAATTGTTTGTGCCAAGATCAAGGGCACCATATAGCGCCGGTTTTTGGCTAACCGCAGAATTGTTGGGGCTATGCCGAAAACCTTTTTTGCGTGCCCGCTTTTTATTGGTGGCCTGCGCATTTGCAGCGTTCTTGGGCGCACTTGACCCGTTCAATATCGAATTCGAACGGTCTTCGGGCGGCGTCGAACGTTGCTTCTTCGCACCAACTACGGGCCGATTACTATCGACCACATTTTGCTCCGTTGCCTTGCGTCGCTTGCCGTCAATGGGCGCGCCGAAGGGCATTTTGTTTACATGTTGGTGTCGATGTTAGTTGAATCCAACGAATTGCGCAATTGTCATTCTAAACATGAGTAGAAAATGCCTGTTCTGAACGAAAATGCCGCATTTACCCCTATAATTTTGCCAACGCACTGACAAAAAACGATAAAATTCGGTGTAAAAAATATTGGTAAGGTCACAATTAATAAAGGTTTTAACTACATTGATATAATTAACCGATATATTTTCTGTGCATTGTTTGATAGGTATTTGTTATGTTTGGCCGTCTTTTAACAACAATTCGTTCAGAGCAGCAACTTTCCGCGGTCATTCGAGCGCATCTTGTTGACGGGCTATTTCATCCGTTTGCATCCTTAATTTCCGGGGCTTTGGCAGGAATATTTATTGCCACAATCTTAGCGATCTATGTAGATGATCAAGTGGTCGTCAATCTGGGATATTTCGTTGTTTTGACTGCCATTGCTCGGATAGTGATTGGCATCGTATATCTTAAGAGCGGCAACCCCGTAACTGTCGAAAATGTTCGCGTTTGGGAATGGGCATACACGATTGGTGCCACCGCGTTCAGCGCTGGTTTGGGGCTTGTGACATTTTTTGCCATCACCCGGATCGACAACGCGCCCGTTGACCTCATGTTGACGACGACGGCCGCTGCATATGGCGCAAGCATTGCGGGTCGCAACGCGGGTCGACCATGGTTAGCCCTTGGTCAACTCTATCTTGCCACCATTCCGATGGGACTTGCGTTGGTGTTGCAAGACACCATTTTCTATCAAGTTGTTGGTACTGCCCTACTGATATTTATGTTTGGCATGACAGACATCACGCTGGCGGTGCGCAAAACAATAATCGATGCGCTTGAGAACAAACAGCGCAATGCAGAATTGGCCACCTCTTTTAAACAGCAGGCCGAAAGATTTGATGCCGCGCTGACCAACATGTCACATGGTTTATGCATGTTCGATCAGGACAGTAATCTTGTGGTTTGGAACGAAAAAGTCGCCGACATTATCGGCGCCGAACGGACCCTGTTCCAGCACGGAACGCCGATGGATAAAATCATTTCAGCGTTTCATCCAGACGATCATTCCAAGATCAAGAATCAAACCAGCAGCAATGATCGTGGCGAGTGGAGCGAAACGGCAAAACTTGATGATGGCCGCTTTGTTTCTGCTTCGACCCGCACGATGGAAAACGGCAATATTGTCATTGTATTTGCCGATGTGACAGAAAAACAAAAAACCGAGGCACGGATAAGGAACTTGGCTTGGGTCGATCAATTGACCGGCCTTATGAACCGAGTTTCAGTGCATGAATTGTTTATCAAAAAGCTTGATCAGATGGATGAGGCTTCTGAAATGGCTATTCACTATATCGACCTTGATCACTTTAAGGGTGTAAACGACACATTGGGGCATCCAATTGGCGATATGCTTTTAAAACAGGTTGCCGACCGGATTTGTGATGTGTGTTTGGATGAGGGTGATGTGGCGCGGATGGCTGGCGATGAGTTCCTCGTTATCCAAACGCTGTCTCCCCAAGCACGATCCCCCCGCGATTTGGCACAACAAATTGTTGATGCGCTCCACCAACCGTTTAATGTCAACTCACATTTCATCCAAATTGGGGCGTCGGTTGGCATCGTAATTGCGCCCAAAGACGGCAACGATGCTGATCTTTTGCTCAAGCGCGCCGACATGGCACTTTATGCAGCGAAAAAAGCAGGTCGCAACAAGTTTGCTTATTTTGAGCCACAGATGGACCAACGTATGCAGCAAATGCGCGCGTTGGAGTTGGACATCAAGCAGGCTTTGGACAAGAACCAATTCAGGCTGGCATTTCAACCCATCATCAAAGCGGACGATAACAGTATTGCAAGTTTTGAGTGTCTTGTGCGTTGGACGCACCCGACCAATGGCAAGATGATGCCGGCCAAATTTATCCCGGCGGCGGAAGAAACAGGGCAAATCATGGCAATTGGCCGGTGGGTCACAAAGGAAGCCATCAAGACAGCTGCGTCTTGGCCGGTTCGCACGCAGATTTCTGTGAACTTCTCTGCCGTGCAATTCCAAGATTCGCGATTTGCTGACTTCCTGCGTCGTCAACTAAAGCGTTTTAATTTTCCCGCCGATCTGCTGGAACTCGAAATCACAGAAACTGCTTTCATCGTCGACATCGAAAACAGCTTGAAACAATTGCAGCAGCTCAAAGATCTGGGTGTGAAGGTTTCCCTTGATGACTTTGGCACCGGATATACCTCGCTCAGCCAATTGCAGCGCTTCTCGTTCAACAAGATAAAAATTGATGGCAGCTTTGTAAGAGATTTGGAGACGAACCCAAGCTCCGCTGCGGTTGCGACAGCGGTAGCAGAAATCGGGAAGGCACTAAATATCTCGGTTGTTGCGGAGTGCGTGGAAACACAAGCGCAAATGGATTTTCTAAAATCCGTTGGTGTGACCCACATTCAGGGCTATTTTACTGGCCGTCCGATGGATGCGTCAGCCGCTGAGGCGCTTTTGAGAAAAAACGCTCCAGCAGCAGTTAGCGAAGTTGGCTAGATCACTTCGTGAGCGGCTTATTTGATTGTGCCGCGACAAGCCTTCGCATGATCTTGAGTTCGCGCGGCGTAATTTGCAGCGCCGCGTCGGTCCAATATTGGACAATATCATCCAACTCTTCAAAAGGAATAGGGTTCGCCCGTTTGATAGCGGCCTGATAGCCGCACGCAGGCTTGTGACGGGCTAGCGTTCTGGCGATATACTTCTTTATAGCCTTCCCCGCTTCGCCTGGTTCAGCCAAAATTTGAATCACACCCAACTCAAAAAGTTCCTCTGCGCTTATCGAGCGGCCGGTTCTAATTATTTGCTCGGCCTTGGCAAACCCGAGTTTTCGGCCCAGAAAAGTCAGTGCGCCCATCCCAGGAAACAGCCCAAACAAATGCTCGGGAAACCCAAACTTGACCCCCTTTTCTGCGCAAATGATATCGAATGACAACAGGGATTCGAATCCACCGCCAAGCGCATCACCCTGCACCATCGCGATTGTGATCAAATCGAGTTCGGTTGCTTGCCAATTACGATGCAGAATCTGCACACACGACAAACCGTATTCATATAGCCCCTCTCGATCTTGCCCTTCTATGCACTTAGAGAAGTAATCAAGATCGCCGCCAAGGCAAAAGAAGTCTTCATGCCTTGATCCGAGCACCACAAACTTGAATTCGTCATGCATCTGAGCTTTCAGCGATCTTATATTGTCATGCCAATTGTGGAAATCATCCAGCAAGCGCGGGTTGTATGACGCGCGGCCTTCAAACTGCATGAAAGACCAGACTGTTGAGTTGGAGATGTCAAAACTGCTTTCGATCTGCCCTAGGTTCCCCCAGAACCGCTCGAAGCGCTTTGGACGGTTAAATGGCAGGTCAGATTGGGGGAGAAGCTTGAACGCTAACTCTTCCCGACCAATCGACCTATTACGTACGGCGAGGTTTTTGGTCATATGAACACTTCAAAAAATACTAAAATATTGTTAAACTAAACGACATCCAGCGATGAATTGCAAATGCGTTGGTTGGAATAATTTTGTTTTTGATGATTCCCAGTGATGCTATTTGGGAACACGGGTTTGTGTGATCTAAATACTGGAACTGTGACCAGAAATTTGATATTTGGCAACGATGATCGACTATCCAATCCTATATAGTTTCCGTAGATGTCCGTACGCAATGCGCGCGAGAATGGCGATTGCCTCCGCCAAGGTAAATTGTGCGTTGCGCGAAATCGTCCTGCGCGACAAGCCAGATCATATGCTGGCAATTTCGCCAAAAGGCACTGTGCCGGTGCTGCAAATTGTCAGTGGCGACGTAATTGACGAGAGTTTAGACATCGCCCTGTGGGCTTTAAATATCCACGATCCAGAGCATATGTTGATGCCCGAAGGTGGCAATGTCGATGTCATGCACCGGCTGATTTCTGACATTGACGCGCAATTCAAGCCCCTCTTGGACCAGTATAAGTACCAGTTTCATGCCGATCCCGATTTTGCAAAAGGTGCGCGCGATGGTGCAATTGTTGCGCTGCGTAAACTCAATCAACGTCTTGAAGGCAATGCTTTTCTTTTTGGTGCTAAAATCTCGCTTGCCGACATTTGCGTCCTGCCTTTTGTGCGACAGTTTGCTTTTGTCGACAAAGATTGGTTTTGGAAACAAGATTTCACAAACGTCATTGTTTGGCTCGATGGTTTTCTCGCCTCTGATCGGTTTGCTGGCATCATGACAAAACACCCTGTTTGGAAATATGGTGATCCAGTGACGGTTTTTCCGCCTGTTGTTTGTTGAGTTTATGACTTTGGCTTGCAGCTTGATGCAATTCGCCCTAAAGCAACAGCAATTAAAACTTGAGGTGACCAATTGATCAATTCACCTGCGCATCCCGCGGAACTCGCAGCGCCGCTTATTGAACGTGCCGTGCGTGACGCTTTGCTTGAAGATTTGGGCATGGCTGGCGATGTCACGACACAGGCCACATTGTCTAAAGAAGCGGTTGCGGTTGCTGTGATGAATGTACGCGAGCCAGGTATCATTGCGGGCATTGAGCTTGCGCGCGAAGCTTTCCGGCAACTTGACCCCAGCTTAAAGTTTGAAGCACTTGTGTCAGACGGCGATTTGGTGGCCCGCGGCGACAATATCGCGCGGATATCTGGCAATGCACGCCACATCATGTCCGCCGAACGCGTGGCGCTTAATTTTATGTGCCACATGAGCGGAATTGCGAGCTATACAAGGGTTTTCGCCAATGAAGTTGAGGGCACAGGGACAAAAATCTGCTGTACACGCAAAACAACGCCGGGCCTTCGTGCTTTTGAGAAATATGCGGTAAAATGCGGTGGTGGCTCCAATCACAGATTTGGTCTGGATGACGCCATATTGATCAAAGACAACCACATTGCCGTCGCAGGCGGGGTGACGCAAGCGGTGAATGCCGCGCGGGCTTTTGCTGGGCATTTGATGTCGATCGAAGTCGAAGTCGATAATCTTGAACAGTTTGCTGAAGCACTGGATGCGGGTGCGACAGCTGTTCTTTTGGATAATATGTCACCAAAAATGCTGCGCGAAGCCGTGCAATTGAACAAAGGTCGGGCGAAGCTGGAAGCGTCCGGCGGCGTGGACCTACAGACTGTCCGCAAAATTGCTGAAAGCGGCGTTGAATATATCTCAACCAGCAAAATCACCATGGCTGCAATGCCACTCGATATTGGTCTTGACATTCAGATCGACAGTTAGCCGGACGGAAAGCACCGTGATAAACCCATTGACCGAACTCATGCTGACCGCCGCACGCAAGGCGGGCGCTGAGATTATGCAGCACTACAAAAATGGTGTGGGCATCGAACGCAAAGGTGACGGTTCTCCCGTTACCATAGCTGATCAGAACGCTGAAGACATTATTCTTGAACACCTTGCCTCCACTGGCATCCCGGTCTTGGGGGAAGAAAGTGTTGCGGCTGGGCGCATTCCAGAGCTTGGGAACAAATTCTTTGTGGTCGACCCGTTGGACGGCACCAAAGAATTCATCAAACAAAATGGCGAGTTCACCGTCAATATTGCGTTGGTGGAGAACGGCGTGCCCATTGCTGGCGTTGTCACTGCCCCTGCCCTCAATCTGGAATTTGTCGCAGACGAAGCAGGCGCGTTTTCAGTGACCAAAGCCGCAGATGGGGCAGACATTTTCTTGCGACTGCAAACACGTTCTGACGGGCCGCGCAAAGTTGTCGCCAGCCGTTCCCACGGTCATGCAGCGCTCGACACTTTGTGCCAAGAATTACAGATAGAGGAAGATATCAGCGTTGGTTCGTCTCTCAAGCTATGTTTGGTGGCACGTGGGGATGCGCTGCTTTATCCGCGCTTCACGCCAACATGCGAGTGGGACATTGCTGCCGGGCAAGCGATCTTATTGCGCGCCGGCGGGGTTGTGCTCAAAATTGACGGCACACCGCTCACATATGGCAAGTCTGACGTTGATTTTTTCAACCCATATTTTGTCGCGGCTGCAGATCTAAATATTGCACACAAAGCTGCACAAATTATGCAGCGCCTTGTCGGCTAGTTAAGAAATTTGCGTGATAATGAACAGGTTTATTAACCGTTCACGCAATTTTGTTACCCCCAATGTCAAATTCTGACAAAAGAGTCTTGTTCTTAATGACCATGTTCCTATATTGGTTCGATATATATCGGACGAGTATGAAATATGAATGTAAGAACTGTCTGCCTCGCGATCCTCACCCAGGGCGAAACCACTGGCTATGAAATCCGAAAACGTTCCACAGAGGGGGATTTCTCCTACTTCTTGGAGGCGAGCTTTGGATCGATCTATCCTGCTCTATCGAAATTGGAAGAGGATAAGCTGGTCACCAGCAGGGTCCAACCACAAGCTGGCAAACCTGCTAAACGGGTTTACTCGATCACCCCACTTGGCCGCGAAACGTTCATAAATTCATTGTTTGAAGACCTCAATCATGACGTTTTCCGCTCTGAATTTTTGCTGTTTTTGCGTTTTGCAGAAGAATTACCATGTGAACTGGTTGAAAAAAGAATTTTAGAACGTATCTCAAAGGTCGACGAAGAAATTGCGTCAATCAAGGAGATGGGAGCGGATCTGGAGGCTAAAGCAGACCGCTGGGTTTTAGATTACGGGCTGACTTGTTTATGTCAGGCCAGAGATTATCTCGTTGAACATAAGAGTGAAATTATCGCCATGGCGCAGCGTGTAGATGCTGCTGCCAAGGCAGCCGAATAGGGAATTTATACATGCGCTTTTTACTGTCATATGGCGTGGCGTTTCTTTTGATTGTTATTATTGGGGTCTGGATGGCATCCGGCAGCCTTGTGCAAGGTGGGCAAGGTGAAGGAAATGGCGAACGCGCCATTTTGGACGTCTTGGAGCTCCCCCAGGACAGTGGTATCCGCGCAACTTTAGAGCAGATCGGCCTCGTTTCAAAAATTGAGGACGAAACCGATATTGCCGAAATTGCGGTCGAAGAACCTGCGGTGGAGCCCGAGGTACTTCAGTCCGTGCGCACACGCACATATGTTGCTCAGGACCTGCCCCTCACCGTTTCGCTACGCGGCAACACAAAAGCCAGTGCAACGGTTTCGATTAGAGCCGAAACCACCGGTATTTTGAAATCGCGACATGTGGATAAGGGTGATCGTGTAAAAGCTGGTGACTTGCTGTGCGAAATTGATCAAGGCACACGTAAAGCGCAACTGGCTCAGGCTGAAGCGTCATTGGCGAAAGCTGAGCTAGACTATTCGTCGAATAAAACATTGCGCGAAAAGGGACTTTCGCCTGCCAATTCCGGACGCCAGTTTGAGGCCGCTTTGGAAGCTGCGCGTGCAGCGCTGGACAGTTCAAATGCAGAGCTTGACCGCACTATCATTCGTTCGCAAGCCGCAGGGATTGTGCAAGACCCACTTGCAGAACCCGGCGATATGCTGAGCGCCGGGGCAGTTTGCGTGACATTGGTGCAACTTGACCCGATTTTGTTCGCTGGTGACATTCCAGAGGCTCGCATAAATGCGGCAGCGCTAGGCTTGCCAGTAACCGTCAAAACGATCACCGGGCAAGAAGTTGTTGGAACATTGAGCTATGTTTCACCAAGTTCAAACCCTGCTACACGGGCATTCCCGGTAGAGGTGCAAATTGAGAACAAAGATTATTCTATTCGTGCTGGGCTGACCGCAGAAGCGATTGCAGTTCTGGGCACAACCAAGGCACATTTTGTGCCGCAATCGGTACTAACGTTGGACAGTGAGGGCACAATTGGTGTGCGCGCGGTGGCAAACGAGAGCGTTGCTTTCCATGCCGTGCAAATTTTGCGCGATACAACGGAAGGTATTTGGGTGACCGGCCTGCCCGACAATGTGGACATCATCACGTTTGGGCAGGAATATGTAATCGCAGGACAAAAGGTCGTTGCTGACAATCTAAGCGACGAGAAAACATCATGATTGATGCTCTGGAGAATATACTAAGACGGCCAAAATCCGTCATCACGATTATGATCGTGCTGCTGTTGGCGGGGGTTTCCGCCTACATCAATTTGCCTAAAGAGGGCCAGCCTGCGATCGACATACCCTATTTGTACGTGTCTGTGTCACAAACGGGCGTGTCGCCGGGAGATGCGGAGCGCTTGCTTGCACGTCCTATGGAGAATGAGCTGCGCAACCTTGATGGGTTGAAAGCAATGACGTCGACCTCGTCCACTGGCCATGCATCAGTGTTTTTGGAATTCGACATCAATTTCAACAAAGACGAAGCCATATCTGCGGTGCGCGAAAAGGTTGATCGCGCCAAGTCGCAATTGCCTGACGATGCAAATGAACCGACAGTCAATGAGGTCTCAATTAGCGATTTTCCAACGGTCACAGTTGCCCTTTATGGTGATGTGCCTGAACGCGCATTGTCACAGACCGCGCGTAAGCTTCAGGATCAATTGGAAGGTATTTCAGCGGTCCGCACCGTTGATATGTCTGGCCAACGTGAAGAGGTGTTGGACATTGTCGTTGATATGATCAAACTTGAATCATACAACTTGACGACCAACCAGCTGTTTGACGCGCTCGCGCGCAACAACTTGGTTGTGCCAGCGGGAACCCTAGATACTGGACAGGGCAAATTTGCCATTGAAGTGCCTGGTCTAATAGAAACTGCGTCAGACGTGTATAATTTGCCGCTTAAAACGGATGGCAGTTCGAACGTCACGTTTGGCGATGTGGCATCTATTCAACGCACGTTCAAAGATGCTGAAACTTTCACACGGGTAAACGGCCAACCGGCTATCATTTTGGGTGTGTTTAAGCGCCTTGGATCAAACGTTATTGAAATGTCAGCCGATGTTCGAAAGCTCGTTGATGAAACAGCGTCAGATCGAAATTCTGCCATTAAAACAGCTGTGATGATTGATCAGGCAAAGCCTGCTCAAGATATGCTTGGATCGTTGCAATCTGCTGTTTTAACAGCGGTTGCGCTGGTGATGATTGTGACCATTGCCATGCTTGGCATTCGGCCTGCTTTGATGATCGGCTTGGCCATTCCAACATCATTCATGATGGCGTTCTTGTTCCTGCAATTGATCGGCATGACCGTAAACATGATGATCATGTTCGGCTTGGTTTTGACCGTTGGCATGCTGGTGGATGGTGCGATTGTTATCGTGGAATATGCCGACAGGAAGATCTCTGAAGGCATGGAGCGCCGCGAAGCGTTTATTCGTGCCGCAAAGCTGATGTTCTGGCCCATCGTTTCCTCAACAGGTACAACGTTGGCTGCCTTTTTGCCGATGCTGCTTTGGCCCGGCATTATTGGCAAATTCATGAGCTATTTGCCAATAATGGTGATCATCACCTTGATCTCTTCTTTGATCACCGCCATGGTTTTTCTGCCTGTAGTTGGTGGTCTTCTTGCACGCAAGAATGCCAGCGAGAAGGAAAAGCTTGCGGCTCAAGCGCTTTCTGGTCGTGACAATTTCGACCCCAAAGCGGTGCCCGGCTTAACCGGCGGATATGTGCGTTTTCTAAATGCAATTATTCGTCGTCCCATTATGGTTCTGGTCGTCGGCATTGGCGTGATTGTTGGCATTTTCATGTATTACGGTGCCAACAGCACTGGCATGGAAGCATTCCCTTCGATTGAACCAGAATATGCAACCGTAGCTGTAACTGGTCGGGGCAACTATTCGCCTGTCGAGATCCGTGATTTGCTGATCGAAGTTGAGACAGAAGTTCTCAAAGTCAGTGGCATCAGAGAAGTTGTGATGAATTTTGGCAGCACTGGCGCTGTTTCATCGCCGCCACCTGACACGTTGGGTAACTTGCAGCTTGAATTCGAGCCGTTTTCTGATCGTCGCTTCGCAGAGGAAATATTTGCGGACATCCGCGACAATATTAAAGACATCAAAGGCGTCGGCGTTGAACTGCTTGAGGCTGAAGAAGGCCCGCCAACCGGTAAAGATTTGAGCATGCGCGTTACCGCCCAGTCATATGACGACTTGGCACCAACGGTGGCGAAAATCCGCAACTTTGTTGAAAACGATCTTGGCAACATGATTGAAGTTGAGGACGGTCGCCCCCTACCCGGCATTGATTGGAAAATTAACGTCAATCGTGAAATGGCAGCGCTTTATGGCATTGGTGTTCGTGATCTCAGCCCATATGTGCAGCTCGTCACCACAGGTGTTTCTATCGGCACTTATCGTCCTGACGACGCAATTGATGAGTTAGACATTAAAGTCCGCTTGCCAAAAGACCAGCGTAGTTTTGAAGCGCTAGATTCGCTGCGGATCATTACCAACGCAGGTTTGGTGCCGGTCTCGAATTTCATTACCCGTGAAGCTGTACCAAAAGTTGCGTCGATTTCTCGCCGGGACTCAAAATACACAATGAGCGTTCGAGCCAACGTTTCTGGCGAGAACGAAGACGGTTCGCCGGCGACGGCTGCTGTTAAAGTTGAAGAACTCAAAACCTGGATCAGCGCTCAAACCTGGCCAGCTGGCGTTGCGTTTGAATATGCTGGCGCTGACGAACAGACCAACGAAACCAATGCGTTTATGGCGCAAGCTGGTGGCGCTGCTATGTTCTTGATGTTCCTAATTTTGCTCACCCAGTTCAATAGTTTCTACCAGGTTGCCATTACCCTATCCACGGTCATTATGTCTGTGGCTGGTGTTTTGCTTGGCATGTTGATCACCGGTCAGCCGTTCTCTGCCATTATGACTGGGGTGGGCGTTGTGTCGCTTGCCGGGATTGTGGTGAACAACTCAATCGTGTTGATTGATACCTATAACCGCTTCCGACATGAAGGCGCTGACCCGATTAGTGCGTCGCTTATGACCGCGTCGCAACGCTTGCGTCCGGTTTTGCTCACAACGATCACAACCGTGTTTGGCCTCATCCCAATGGCGATGGGCATCACGCTCGACTTTTTCGGACAATCAATCATTGTCGGTGATCCGTCGGGCGCGTGGTGGATACAGTTGGCAACTGCGGTGATTTCAGGTCTGACCTTCTCGACACTTCTGACATTGATTATGGTGCCCGTTCTGTTGGTTGCGCCCTCAATTTGGAAAGATCAACTCATCCATCTGTGGCAAATGATCACCTATCCGTTCCGCGTGATCAGTGCGCGTCGTCTGGCAAAGGCGACACGTAATGCCGTACAAGTTGGGGATGAAGGCGAAACACCATCGGTTGAAGATCAACCGCTTGCCGCCAAAATTCCAACAGACGCCAATAGTGCAAAAGCCTATATGACAGGCGACTTGATATCGGAAGAACGCGATGGGGTGACTGTTGTGTCGCGGCCAACACCTGCCGCCGCTGAATAAACAGCACGGCATTTCAAAGTTCCAATTGGGCGCAACATGCATTTGTTGCGCCCTTTGTTTTGGGGGGCAGCAAATTTGCGAGGAAAAGTCGTTGTTGATTGCCCGTGAGTTATCCGTCAATAGCTCACAGCAAAGCACCACTTAGACAATGGTCGCGGTCCCATTCACAAACTTCCCGAACGCCATCAGGGCCTCAGATTTGTCAGTATGTTGGGGAGATGCAAGCGAATGCAGTTGGAACTTTTAGGGTTGGTTGCAGCAGCGGTGGCTGGATAGGTTTTTCAACCAAGCTTAGACAGGGTCATGCAAGCATGATCGGCGCAGCAAATGCCGCGCCGACGTCGATCGAGCACTACTTTGCTGGCTCTTTATCTTCACTGCTCAGCAAAAAGCCTTCTGTGTCGGTTGCGCGGGCGAGGCGCAGTTTCTCGCCTGCCTCATCCACTTCACGCTGCCGGTTCCACATTTGCGCGTACAGGCCATCCTGGGCCAACAAGCCCTCGTGGTTGCCCCGCTCTGCTATTTCCCCTGCCCGCAAAACAATGATCTCATCTGCATTGATCACCGTGGAAAGCCTGTGGGCAATCACTAAGGTCGTGCGGTTTTGCGACACATGATCAAGTGCCGATTGGATTTCACGTTCGGTTTGAGTATCAAGAGCTGATGTTGCCTCGTCAAGAATGAGGATTGGCGGGCTCTTCAAAATTGTCCGCGCAATCGCCACACGTTGCTTTTCACCACCAGACAGTTTCAACCCGCGTTCACCAACAGGTGTGTCGTAGCCCTGTGGCAAGCTGTCGATAAAGTCACCGATTTGCGCCAACTTTGCCGCTTCGCGAACTTCTTCGTCGGTTGCATCCGGGCGTCCATAGCGAATGTTGTAGGCGATGGTGTCGTTAAACAGCACTGTATCCTGTGGCACCATGCCGACGGCTGCACGTAGGGATTTTTGTGTAACATCGCGCACATCCAGCCCGCCAATTTCCACATTGCCTTCAATGACATCATAAAATCGATAAATGAGCCGAGAAATCGTGGATTTGCCTGCACCTGACGGGCCAACAACAGCAATGGTTTTGCCCGCTGGCACTTCAAAACTGACGCCCTTTAAGATCTCGCGGTCCGGATCGTAGTGAAATTTCACGTCGTTAAATTTGAGAACCGGTCCTGAGATATCCAAAGGTTTCGCATCGGGCTTGTCTTTGATTTCAGCGTCTTTATCGAGCAGCAAAAACATATTTTCAATGTCAGTCAGCGCTTGGCGAATTTCACGATAAACAAAACCAATGAAGTTTAGCGGTCGATAGATTTGCATCATATACATGTTGATCAACACGAAATCGCCAACCGAGATTTGACCCGCCAGCACGCTATTTACTGACATGATTGAGATGACAATCATACCAACCCAGAAAATGACAGCTTGGCCAAAATTGAGTAGACCGAGCGAGGTCCACATCCGGATCGCGGCCCCCTCATAGACGGCCATCGATTCATCGAACCGGCGCGCTTCCATCTCTTCATTGCCGAAATATTTGACGGTTTCGAAGTTCAGCAAACTGTCGATGGCTTTTGAGTTGGCTTCGGTGTCACTGTCATTCATTTTGCGGCGAATGCCGATACGCCAATTGCTCGCCTTCACTGTGAAATAGATGTAGGCAACAACGGTCAGTACTAAAACTGCAAGATATGGCAGCCCAAACCGCCAGACAAAAATCGTTGAAATAATAACAAACTGAACCAATGTCGGCGCTGTGTTGAGCATCGTGAAACGCACAATCGTTTCGATGCCCTTTGTGCCCCTCTCAATAACGCGCGAAAGGCCGCCCGTGCGCCGCTGCAAATGGTATCGAAGCGACAAAGCATGCAGGTGAACAAATGTTCGGCGTGCGAGTTGGCGCACGGCATGTTGGCCAACCGAGGCAAACAAAACGTCGCGCAATTGCATGAACATGCTCTCAACGATTTGCCCAAAACCGTAGGCAACAACAAAAGCTACAGCCAAGGTCAAACCAAAAAATTTGGCTTGTTCGACACCGCTGCCAATTTCTAATGAATCAATGACTTTGCTGTAAAAGAACGGCGCAAATGTTGAGGCGACCATTGCTGTTAGCAGCGCCAATAGTGCGAGCAACACCCGGGCTTTCAAGTCCGGGCGATCTGAGGGCCACATATAGGGCCATAGGTTTTTCAAGGTTGTGAATGTTGAACCTTCGTCCGCGCTCACGGTTTGTGTTTGGGTAACAGGACGACCTGTTGGCGCAAGGGCCATGTACTACTCCGATTTTTGTGGAACTAACTTTGCCGTGAGGGGGGCCACGGTGCGGTCAAACAAAGATTGCACAGCACCAAAACGTTCGGCGCAAATGCTATAACAATTTTTTGTGCCTTGGCCTTTTCGTTCAATCAAACCGGCCTCCAGCAACACTTTAAGGTGCTGCGACACGGTGGATTGAGCAAGGTCAACGCACGACATAACATCACCACAACACGGCGTGCGAATGTCAGAAAGATATCGCAAAATGGCCAGCCGCGCCGGGTGTGAAAGGGCGCGCATGGCTTTGGCAAGTTGCAGATCTTCGGGCGAAACTTCTTTCATCGTAATATTACGATAAAGCAATTCCGCCCGCAGTTCAAGCTCTATTCTTGATCTGGCAAATCAAATACTTGACCGGGGAAAATCAGGTTCGGGTTTGAAATATTGTTGGCATTGGCTTCGTATATGGTGGTGTACTTAACCCCGCTACCATAGACACGTCGTGCGATGGTCCACAAATTGTCGCCCTTGCGAATGATTGCTTTGCCGGACACAAACCGCTGCTGATCGCCTTCGCCTACTGCCACCGCTGTGATGGTGGGTATTTCTTGAGAAACATCAACCACATCCATTGTGGTTTGCTCTGGTACAGCCGCTTCATCCACCATATTTTCAACCACTTGGGCAGTATCGTTCGATGCTGCATCCTGCGGATCAGCAAGCGCGTCGTCAATTTTCGCGCTTTCTTTTGCTGGCACTAAGTCTGGTTGTATTTCTTCAACTTTAGCAACTTCCAGCGCCGTTTCGTCAGCTTGTTCAACAGGCTCGGGCAGAACGGCATCAGCTGTCACCTGTGCTTTCGGCTCAGCTAAGACTTGTGGCTCCATCGTTTCTTGAACAATGACAACGGGTTCCTCTGCTGGTGCTTCTACGACCTCGTCGACTTTGGCGACTTCTGTAACTTCTGTAACTTCTGTAACTTCTGTAACTTCTGTAACTTCTGTAACTTCTGTGACTTTGGCGACTTCTGTAACTTCTACGACTTCTGCCTCAGGTGATACTTGTGCCACCTCGGTTGCTTCTTCGCTCGCTGCAACTGTAGCAGTTGCGGGTTCCAGCTCGGTAACGGCCGCTGCTTCTTTTGTTTCAGCGTCCACAAGTTCCTCGGTCAATTCGACTTCAGGCTGGGCGGTTTCAACAACCAACTGCTCCTCGACAATTGGTTGTTCGGCAGTGGGTGTTTCCACCTCAGCAACAACGGCAATATCTGTTTCCGCGTCCGGAGTGACAATTGGAATTTCGACAAAATCTTCAACAACGAAATTCACTTCAGTCCGCGCAGTGACCTGCGACGTTTCCGCAACAAGCATGTCGGCGCGCACGCGCTGTGAAGCTTTGGTGAGCACGCTTTCGGCCTCGATCAACCAGCGACCATCAACAACAACTGCGTCCGCAATATATTGGTTGTCAACATAGACGCGCATGATCGCGCCGTCTGGCCCTGCGCCAGCGATGAAATTCATTACGCCGTCAATTTCGATTGCATCAATGGTTGGCTGCACGAATGTTTCAATCGCTTCAATGGCAATTTTTGCCGCCTCCGCCGTTGCGATCTCTTGCGCGGTTGGCACTGCTTCAGCTTCATTTACCGCCACGTCAGCAACAGATGAAATGGCTTCATCATTTGGTGGTTCGCTGGCTGTTGTACTTGCTTGTTCTGGCTGCTCAGTTTTTGCTGGTGTTTCGGCAGCGACTTCAGCGACTTCAATGGTCGCATTTTGCTGATCTTCAGCGGAAGTTGTTTGAGTGGCGGGCGCTGCGCTACCCGCAGTACTGGCCTCTGCTGAGGTTGCATTTTCGGCTGGCACAACATCTTCAGTTACAACTTCTTCAACGGCAATGTCTGCGACCTCAGTCACCTCAGCATCGGCACTGTCGGCTGCATCAGCGATTTTCGGCGCGGCCTCCGCTTCTGTCACTACATCCGTTACTGGCTCGGTCGCCACTGGTTCTGGCGTATCAGAATTGGGAATTTGCGTTTCATTTGAATCGGTTGCTGGGGGCTGTTCTGGTTCAGATTCAACAACTTCAGGTGTCGATTCAACCGCCTCTTCGGCTGCTTCTGCCACTTCAACGACCTGTTGATCCAGTCCTTGAAGTATATCTGAGGCCTGGCCGGGAATAGATGCGACAACGATTGGTTCTTTGTCACGACCCTCATGAATCAAGACGAGTTCTGATTTGGCTGCGGGTCTAAATGTGCCCTGTGCGTCTTGCGCCTCAACGGTGATCTCGACGCCACCAGTTGGTAATGGGTTTTCTGGAACGAACACCCACTCGCCACTGGGTCCGGACTTGGTTTTTCCCAAAATCTGGCCGTTCGATTTTACAACAACCACATCACCCACAGCTGCGGTACCCACAATGACGACCAGACCATCTGCGGTTGCCCGCGCGATCGTGAAGTCAGGCACTATATGGTCGTCTTCGCGCATGGCCGGTTCGGGTGCAATCGGCGCTGCGTCGGCTATAACTTCTTCTTCAGTATTTACAGCATCATTTGCGTTACTGACCTGCACACCATCATTGTCCCTACCAAGTACTTGGCTAACAACGCAGCTCAAGAATGGCTGATCAGACTGCTGAGAACAGGTGGAGATTGCCGGAGCGGCAACCACTCCGACAACGACGGCTGCGGTTGCTGCTGCAAATCCTAGCGCAACGAACAGATTTGAATTTGAAGTCGATTCAGCCAGGGTTGCCTCCCATTATTTTCGCGTTCCGACCATTTGATGAACCAGACTACCCTTTCTCTGGTTCGGTCTTTAGCAACTTGTACGTAACAGACTCATACAGCGCCTCGAACGAAGCATCAATGATGTTTGCAGAAACACCTACAGTAAACCATCTCTCGCCCGACTTATCCCTTGATTCTACCAGCACACGGGTGACCGCGCCCGTGCCACCGTTTAGGATACGCACCTTAAAATCCACCAATTCAAGATCATCAATTCGGTCCGAATATTTGCCCAAATCCTTGCGCATCGCCAAATCAAGCGCGTTGACCGGACCGTTACCTTCGGCAACCGACATCAAGATTTCGCCATCAACTTCGAGTTTCACAACCGCTTCGGACATGGTGACCATTTCACCGCGCGCATTAAAACGCCGCTCAACAGAAGTGCGGAAACTTTCGACACGAAAATATTCAGGCACTTGCCCGAGTGTTTTGCGGGCGAGCAGTGCAAATGAAGCGTCTGCACCATCATAAGAATAGCCGCGCGCTTCGCGTTCTTTTACCGTGTGCAATAGTCCATCTAATCGAGGATCATTTTTCTCGACTTGGATGCCAAAACGGGCCAGCACGGTCAAAAGGTTGGATTTCCCCGCTTGTTGCGACACCATCACATTGCGTTGATTGCCAACGATTTCAGGTTCAATATGCTCGTAGCACGACGGGTCTTTTTGCAAGGCCGATGCGTGAATACCCGCTTTTGTTGCAAAAGCCGATGCCCCAACGTAAGGCGATTGCCGTGCCGGTGCGCGGTTGAGCAATTCGTCGAAGCCGCGCGAAACGTTGGTGAGGCCCTGAAGCTGATCAGTCGAAATACCGATTTCAATTGCCGAAGCAAAAGGCTCTTTGAGCATCAAAGTCGGGATTAGTGAGATCAGATTTGCGTTGCCGCAGCGTTCGCCAATCCCGTTTAGGGTGCCCTGCACATGTCGCACGCCGGCGCGAACAGCCGCGAGCGTATTGGCAACCGCTTGCTCGGTATCATTATGCGCGTGAATGCCCAAATTGGCACCAGGCACCACATCTTTCACGGCAAGCACAATATCATGAATTTCACTCGGCATCGTGCCGCCGTTCGTGTCGCACAACACCACCCAACGTGCGCCTGCATCAAATGCAGACTTGGCGCAGTTTAAAGCGTATTCGGGGTTTGATTTATAGCCGTCAAAGAAATGCTCACAATCCACAATGGTTTCGCGCCCGGTTTTCACCGAAGCGCGCACAGACGCATCGATAGACTGTAAGTTTTCATCCAAACTAATGCCCATCGCCAGCTTTATCTGCCGATCCCAGGCTTTAGCGACGAAACAAATCGCTTCAGCTTCACTCTGCAATAAGCCCTGCAAACCGGGGTCATTGCCCACGGACCGCCCAGTGCGCTTGGTCATCCCGAATGCGGTGAAGGTGGCGTTTTTGGTCCGTTTTTTCGAGAAGAACTCGGTATCGACCATATTGGCACCGGGATAGCCACCCTCAACATAATCAATGCCCATATTGTCCAACAATTTGGCAATCGTAATCTTGTCTTCAACAGAGAATTCAATGCCAGCGGTTTGCGCGCCGTCGCGCAATGTTGTGTCAAACAGAAAAAGGCGTTCTTTGGTCATGTTTACTCTTCCGGCCATTTCTCAGTGTCGTGATCGGGGTGTTGGAAGTTTTTGAGCTTTAATTGTTGTTCTTTGAAATCAGCTGGTTCATCGACCACTGGCAACTCGTGCAAAGTATCAAAGCTCTTGATGCGCGCAGCCACGTCCAACTGCTTGTTCGGAGCAACTTCATTGGGGTTGTCGAACGCGCCGATGGCCAACGACACACCATCGCCGTGCCACTCGTATGTCAGTGGCGTTCCGCAATCTTTGCAAAAACCGCGTTTGGCGATGGTGGAACTAACAAAGTAGCTCACTTCGCCGCGCGTCCACGTCACCTTGTCGTCTTTAAAGGTCGCAAACGCGCCAAAATAGTTTCCCGTTTGTTTTTGGCACATACGGCAATGGCAAATTGACGGCCAGAACTCATCGCCGCGCGCCTGAAACCGGATCGCACCGCATTGGCAGCCGCCACTATGGATTATCTCGTTCATTATTCCACTTCCCAATTGGTCACCCGGTTGCCCACTTCGTCTTTGCCATCTTTGAGCTTAATACCCATTGCTGTTAGCTCGTCCCGAATGGCGTCCGCCTCACCCCACTCTTTCGAATTCAAATGTGCCAGACGAGCGGCAATTTTTACCTCGATCTGATCGGAGTTGTCGTGGCTGGGTCCGGCATTTTGTGCCTCCTCAAATGCCTGCATACCGTCAAATGTCACCATCCCGAGCAATTGCATAGAACCGAACAGCCGACGCGCATTGTGCTCTTTATCTCCGCCCGCATGGCGGTGTAATTCAGCGACGACACCTGACATATTCAAATCATTCGCCAAGTGCGCGAGCAGTTTTGAGCATGGCCCAAGCGCTTGATATTCTTCGCGGTTTTTCTCTGAAAAGCTCAAACCCAACTTCAACATCGCAGATTTCCAACGAGTGAGGTTTTTCTCTGCTTCCTCAAGCCGTTTTTTGGTGAAATCGATCGGTTCCCGATGGTTTGTCATCAACATGGCGAGGCGCAAAACTTCACCCGGCCATGCTCTAGCTCCGAATTTCTTTGTCTCCAGCAAGTCAGCAACAGTGTAAAAATTGCCCAAGCTCTTGGACATTTTTTCACCTTCGATTTGCAAGAAACCATTGTGCATCCACACATTGGCCATATGGCTTGTGCCATGGGCACAGCGTGACTGAGCCAATTCATTTTCATGGTGCGGGAACACTAAATCAATGCCGCCGCCATGTATGTCGAAATGCTTGCCGATATAGCGCTGAGACATCGCGGAACACTCGATGTGCCACCCCGGGCGTCCCCGCCCCCAAGGGCTTTTCCACGCCGGCTGGTTTTCGTCTGATAATTTCCACAACACAAAATCGCCGGGGCTTTTTTTGTGGGCCTCGACTTCCACACGTGCGCCCGCCAACATTTCATCCAAATTGCGGTTCGACAATTTGCCATAGTCCGCCATTGAGTTGACGTCGAATAGCACCTCACCGCCCGCAATATAGGCATGGTCTTTTTCGATCAGTGTTTCGATCATCACGATCATTTCGGCAATATTGTCGGTGGCACGCGGTTCAATTGTTGGGTCAAGGTTGCCCAGAGAAAGCATGTCCTTGCGATATTGAGACGCAGTTCGCTCGGTCACTTCGCGGATCGCGGCGTTGAGCTCCATTTTTGGATGTTCTTTGACAGCGCGCGCGTTGATCTTGTCATCAACGTCGGTGATGTTGCGCACATAGACCACATGCTCGGTGCCATAAACATGGCGCAGCAAGCGATAAAGCACATCAAATACGATCACAGGCCGCGCATTGCCGATATGGGCATAATCATAAACGGTGGGTCCACACACATACATGCGCACATTGTCCGCATCGATTGGAGCAAATTTTTCTTTGGTGCGTGTCAGTGTGTTGTAGAGTTGAATTTGTGTCATTTGCCCCAACCATAAAGGTGTTTGCCCTGTGGGCAGCGAGGTCAAATCTGTCTGAATTTGTCAAAGAAAGAACCACGCCGCCAATTGTGAATTAGCGAATAATAATGCAGCCGATAATGCAGATTGCGTTCTGGTTCATCATGATGCGCGCACTTTGCAATGGGCGTTGAGAAAAATCAAGCTGGAATCAAAAAAACGCCGCGCACGGCGACGTTTTCAAGTTCACGACGGCAGCGAAGTTGGTAATTCATCAAGCACAGAGTATGGTTGAGCGGGCGTTGCCCGCTCACTTATTTTTAGTAAATTCGTACAGTGGTCGCGACTGCTAAACGTTTTCGAGTTCTTTGGCATGCAACCAATCGGCGTGTTTTGGCGCGCGTTTGGTCTTTGACCATTCTTCGAGCATTTCCCACTTTACACTATCCAGCCGTTTTAAGAGCTCTGCTTCTTTGGGATCAGGGCAAGCCAATTCAACGCGGTGACCGTTCGGGTCGAAGAAATAGATGGAATGGAAAATCGAGTGGTCGGTGACACCCAGCACGTCGACACCATTGGCCTCCAGATGTTCTTTGAATTCAATCAGCGTGTCGCGATCTTTCACTTTAAATGCAATATGTTGCACCCAAACTGGTGTGTTTTCATCGCGGCCCATTTCCGGCTTAGTCGGCAATTCAAAAAATGCCAGAACGTTGCCATTTCCAGCATCAAGAAACAGATGCATATAGGGGTCAGGCTCATGGGTGGACGGCACGTGATCCTCGGCAATTGCCAACACAAAGTCCATGTTGAGCATTTTTGTGTACCACTCAACCGTTTCTTTGGCGTCTTTGCAGCGATAGGCGACGTGGTGGATTTGTTCGATCTTCATTGTTGCCTCCAAATTAGTTTCATCTGTAACTATATGGATAAATTAGTTGCGTTTGTCACTAATTGCAAGAAAAATCGATTAGTCAGCGATCTGAATGGTTTGTTTGATTTCGCCTAAAGGGGTACTGCCATCAACGGCCACAAATTGAATGGCAACCTCGTCGCCAGCTCTAAGGAACTGGGTAACTGCTTTTCCAGTTTTTTGTTTCTCGGCGGTTCGCGCTTCCACAATGCATGAAAACCCAATCCCATCGGTGCCAATTGGCAGCACTTCATCGTGCGTATTGGCAACGGTTCCTGATCCCAAAATGGTGCCAGCGCCAAGACTTCTGGTGCGTGCAGCCTCAGCAATCAATTGCGGATAGTTAAACAACATGTCCACTTCTGTGCGCGGCTGGCCAAGCATAACGCCATTCACACGCGACTGAAGCTTTCCCCCTAGTCTTTTGCCGTCCCATGCCTCGCCAAATTCATCTGGCGTAGCAACAACCGGGCCAAAGCTTGATGAGGGTTTTGCATGGAAGAATCCAAAGCCGCCTTGCAGATCATCCGCCACCAAACGGCGCAGCGATACATCGTTGCAGATGGTGATGAGTCGCACCGCGTCTTGGGTATGCTCAATGCCCGAGCCCATCGCAACCGGCCCAAGAATAACAGCCATTTCTGCTTCAAAATCCACCGCCAGATCATCGCTTGGCACCACCACATCATCGTGCGCTGCCAACAGCGTATCGGACCCACCTTGATACATGATCGGGCGTTCTGCTTGCAATTCCTCGTCTTTGGACCCAGATGCCGACCGCACACGCTCCAAATGGCTCATATAGGCGCTTGCATCGATCCATTGGAACGCACGCGGCAACGGCGCCATGGCCATTGAGGCATCAAAAGGCTTGCCTGCGATGTCGCCAGAATTGAGTTGAGCGCTGAGCGTTTGCAGCTTTGGTAACACCGCGTCCCACTGGTCCAAGGCAGATTGCAATGTTGGCGCAATAGCGCTCGCTTGAGTAAAACGTTTCAAATCTTTTGAGACAACTGCCAGTTGACCGTCAGGTGCGCCATTGCGCAAAGTTGCTAGCTTCATAATTTCTTCTCGATATGGAATTATTGAGTCAAATTTAATACGGTTTTGAGAAGCTTGTGCCAAGTACATTAAATCATTGCCATCAAATCGGCAGATTGATGTATTATTCGAAAATGGTTCTAAATTTGGTGAGTAGATTCGTGCAGCGCATTTCGGCGATTATTGTTGCCTTGTTTATTAGCTTTGGCATCGGCGGAGCTGCGTTTGCGCAGGCCGACAGTTGTAAGGCGTTACAACGCCAAATCCGATCATATGAACGCAACTCAGATTTTCGCGATGGGCGTGAAAATGACCAAGCTGCAAAAAATGCCCTGAGCTCTATCAAAAAATGGGAGAGCGAATTTGTGCGTGGCGGCTGCCAAAAAGTTGTAAACGCTGGTGGGCGCCTGGATAGAAATTGCCGTGCAGTCGCACGAAAAATAAAGCGTGAAAGAAGCGATTACACAAACGCGGTTTCAAAAGTCAAAAAAGGCAGCCAAGTGGCAGCGGCACGCGAAGCCGCACTGCAACAATATGCAAGGTTTGGCTGTAGCTCTAGCTCCAGTGGTTCTGTAACCCGGATTGATGCGACCCCAGAACGCAAAACCTTGTTTGAGCGGTTATTTGGCGGCGGGGATGACCGGATCAATGATGATGATATCTATGATTTTTCTGTCACCACCTATCGCACGGTCTGCGTTCGATCTTGCGACGGCTATTATTGGCCGGTGAGTTTTTCCACGGCCAGAGACAACATCAACAATGATGCTGGCATCTGCCAAGCGCAGGCGACTACGACTGATCTCTCCCTATACTATTATGACAATAGTGGCGGATCGCCTGAGGATATGGTCGACATTAATGGTCGGCGCTACGCAGACAGCCCAAATGCTTTTAAATATAGGCGCGAATTTGACGCCACTTGCAACGCCAAACAAACCGAAGTGTACGGCGTTATTGAAGCTGGAGAAAGTGGCGACTATTCACAGGCGGTGATTTCGTTTGGCGACATCAGTTTCCCATTGCCGCGCCGCGATCCACGCCAGGTGCAAGAAATTGAAGTGGTCGCCGCAAGTTATGTGCCGCTACCGCGCCCTCGCCCCAGACGTGAGGGCGAAAGCCAAATTGCAGTTGTGCTTAATAGTGAAGCGAATGCTGATTTGCGCTTAGTCACCGTTGGCGACAAGTCGGTTAGGATAGTCGGTCCTGACACGCCTTACGTCCCAGCAACGGCAGCAGGGTCGTAAGCTCGGGACCGTGCGACTGCCCGGTTAAAGCCAAACGGAGCGGCATAAACAAGCCTTTGCCTTTGCGTCCAGTTTGAGCTTTCAGCTGGTTGGTCCACTCGCCCCAAGTCGTCTCGTTCCAAGGCTCCGCCGGCAAGTTTTGTCGCGCTGCGTCAATGAACTCACGGTCTTCGTCCGCGACAATTGAATCGACAGGGCCTTTAACCAACTCACCCCATTGAATGATCTCGCCAAATTTGGCGAGGTTTTCGTGCACCGCATTCCAAAGTGCTTCGGCGTCTTCCAGCCCAAGCGCCGCAAGGCGATCTTTGACGTCGTCATAGCTTAGATGATGCACCATACGTGCATTGAACGCATCCAGTTCTGCTGGGTCAAACCGCGCTGAACTGCGCGAAACCATTGAAACATCAAACGTTTGTGCAAGCACTTCAAGCGATGCATGTGGTGCGACGGGTTGGCTGGTGCCCGTAAGAATGGCGATCAACGCAACCGCAAGCGCTTCATAACCTTCTTCACGCAGGTTGGTGAGCGACAATGAGCCTTTGCGTTTTGAAAACCCCTCGCCTGTTGCATCGGTCAACAAGTTGTGGTGGCCAAACGTTGGCGCTACGGCCCCCAACGTTTCAAACAGTTCGATTTGTGCGCCAGTATTAGTGACGTGATCTTCGCCACGAATGATGTGGGTTACACCCATTTCGATGTCATCCACAACTGAAGGCAGAGTATAAAGATAGCTGCCATCTTCACGGATCAAAACCGGGTCCGACATCGTGTCGGTGTTCACTTTTTGCGCGCCACGTACCACGTCTTCAAAAACAACTTCTTTACCTTCAAGTTTGAAACGCCAATGGGGTCTGCGACCCTCGGTTTCCAACTTGGCTTTGTCTTCATCGGTGAGGTCCAAGGCCGCACGATCGTAGATCGGTGGTTTGCCCATTGCGCGCGCCCGCGCGCGGCGGCGATTAAGTTCGTCGGCTGTTTCGTAACAAGCATATAGGCGACCCGCAGCGATCAGCTTGTCGCGCGCAGCATCATGCGAGGCTTTGCGTTCAGATTGGCGCTCAAGCCGGTGCGGTTTAATGCCAAGCCATGCCAAATCCAACTCAATTGCGTCGGCATATTCCTGTTTGGAACGTTCCAAATCAGTGTCATCAAAACGTAAGATGAATTGACCACCAGTTTTGAGCGCAAACATCCAATTCATCAAAGCAGGTCGGGCATTGCCCAGGTGAATATAGCCAGTGGGTGAAGGCGCAAAGCGCACGACTGTGGTCATTGATGTAATCCCTTTGGATTTAGTTCCCTTGGTCTCGATAACCGTTGGTGATTGGATATTTACGGCCAAACCCAAATGCCTTTGCAGTTAGTTTTGGTCCTGGCGCTGATTGGCGTCGTTTGTACTCTGCGATATAAAGCAATTTTTGGATTTTGGCGACAATTTCTGCGTCAAATCCTTCAGCAATTATTTCTTCAATCGATTCCTCGCCTTCAACCAAGCGCTGCAATATGCCATCGAGCATTGGGTATGGCGGCAAGCTGTCTTGATCTTTTTGATCTTCGCGCAACTCAGCGCTCGGTGCTTTGGAAATGATCGAGGGTGGGATGACTTCGCCTTTTGGCCCAAGGCAATCCTGGGGCACATTGTTGTTGCGCCATTCTGCCAAATGATAGACCTGCATTTTATAGAGATCTTTGATCGGGTTGAAGCCACCATTCATGTCGCCATAAATCGTTGCATAGCCAACAGCCATTTCGGATTTGTTGCCTGTCGTAATCAGCATTGATCCAAGCTTGTTTGAAACGCCCATCAAGTAAGTGCCACGCATCCGCGATTGCAGGTTTTCTTCTGCCAAACCCGGCTTAAGTCCTGTAAACACGGGCGCTAGCGCCTCGTTCGCCGCTTCCACGGCATCGCCAATCGATACAATATCATAGCGCACGCCCAATCGTTGGGCGCAATCTTTTGCGTCGTTAAGACTGTCCTTTGACGTATATCTGTAGGGCAACATGATGCAGTGCACATTTTCTGGTCCCAGCGCATCGACCGCCATTGCGGCAACGATTGCACTATCGATGCCGCCCGAAAGGCCCAGCACGACAGATTTGAAGTGGTTTTTGTGAATATAATCGCGCAAGCTCAAAACACAGGCGCGCCACGGCGCTTCATCTGCCGACACCAAATTAGTGATGTGAGGCTCATCGCAAACCCATTGCTCGCCGCGCCGCACCCAATCGCTGAAAACTATTTGCTCTTCGAAACTTTTGGCTTGGAATGCGAGTGATCTATCTGCATTCAGCCCAAATGACGCGCCATCAAAAACCAACTCGTCCTGGCCGCCGACTTGATTGAGATAAAGGAGCGGCAATTCGGTTTCCACAACCCGTTGCACGACTTCATTCACGCGCACATCTTGCTTGTTGCGCCAATAGGGAGAACCGTTGGGGCAAAGCAGCATTTCAGCGCCGGTTTCCACCAAACATTCGCAAACGTCGGGCCACCAAATGTCTTCACAAATAGGGACGCCGATGCGCACATTGTGAATATTGAATGGGCCGGGCAAAGGGCCTGCCTCAAAGTACCGTTTTTCGTAGAAAACATCGTCGTTCGGCAACACATGTTTGGCGCGCCAATCAACAATTTTACCGTCCTGTGCCAGCAGCACCGCATTATAAAGTTTATCGCTGTCGCGCCAAACACACGGGATAAGCGCGGCAATATGTTCGTCTTTGGTCATCTCCGCCAGTTCACAAGCCGTTTCCATCGCATCGGCGACAAATTTCGGTTTAAACAGCAAATCTTCGGGGAAGTATCCGGTGACAAACAATTCCGGATAAAGAATTATATCAGCGTTCGCGACGATGGCGTCGGCCAACGCCTTTTTGCCTTTTTCAAGGTTTTTTGAAAGCGCGCCAACGGTTGGATTAAGCTGAGCGAGCGCAATGCGCAATTTATCGGTCACGAAGAACGTCCAGAACTGGTCAAAAACTGGGCTAGGTGTAGCGATTCAAGTGCTGATGCGCAAGGCGTTCGCAACGACACAAAAAAACGCACCCAAAAATGAGGCGCGTTTTAGAATCATTTGAAATATTTCGGCTTAGAAATCCACTGAGATCTCGGCGAGAATACCGTACCGCCACATGGAGAATGCATCAATATCGCTAACATAATCCTGCAACGAAACCGTACCATCTTGGTCAAATATAGTATCAGCATCCGTGTCGATGCCGTCTGTTATCGTCGCGACTTCGTATCGAGCCTCGCCTCTGCCATTCAAATACCATGCGCGTCCACCAATACGGAAATTCCAGTTGTCCAGCTTGGTGCCAAGCATCAACTCTCCCGTTGCACCAAAACCGCTACCTTCGAAACTGGTTGGTCCGGATTGTGTGCGGACATACGTACCAAAGTCAGTCGTGGGGTAGAGCGCTGCAGCGCTAGTTCCGCTGATCATTGCATATGGAATTGCAGCCACCTCAGCCGACAAATTCAGAGCACCAAAGTCGACATCGCCGGAAACACCTAACCGAAGGGCATTGATGTTTAAACTATTGATGCTGCTATCACCACCATAAGTCGCTTCTCCATTCGCTGGATTCCACGAGACGTCACTTGCAGAATTGATTGCTGCATAGTTCCCTCGTCCCATATCGGGTGCGTCGTTCCAATATTGGTAACCAACAATACCGCCAAAGGCTGCGCGGTTATCCCCATCTTCCCAAGTCAGTGGTTGATAACCAAAGTCTGCAACGGCATAGGCAACGCGGCCATCGATTATGGTTCCGCTACTGGGTGTTGCTGTATTGCTGTACGTCCCAGAAATTAGTCCTGAATAACCGCCATATGCTTTCAGGTAGGAATTTGTCGCCCGGTCGTTCAATCGCAAGAACGCTTCAGCAACATGTGCAGTATCATTCGCAGTGAAATCATAACCGAATAATCCAACATCCTGTGCGCCCACAGAGTACCAGTAACGAACACCAGCCTCAAAATCCATCAGCGGCTCAGTTGGCTCATCCCAGCTATTATAAGTTCCGCGCATTTCAGGTGGAGGAATATATTCCGCGGCCAATGCAACGCTTGCGCTGCCCATTGCTGCCACACTCACCAATAATCCCAAACCCAGATGCCGCATGGCCAACTCCAATTGCGTAATTCAAATCACTCTTGGCTATTTATGATTGATTAAGGTTAAGGGGGCGCTAAAACTCCCTTAACAAACTGATAACACAACAAAAAACACCGCCCCATTTCTGGAGCGGTGTTCGTATCGATTGTGCTTTATTTTGAAGCGTTTAAATCGCAGCTAAATTGCGTGGGCGCACAGGGCGCTGGTCACGCATCTCTTCTGCCACTAAGAACGCCAATTCAAGCGCCTGAGAAGCGTTTAGGCGCGGGTCACAATGCGTGTGGTAGCGGCTTTCAAGGTCAGCTTCAGTTACTGCTGAAGACCCACCAACGCACTCTGTCACGTCTGCTCCGGTCATCTCGACATGTACGCCACCAGCGTATGTGCCAAGCTGACGGTGAACTTCAAAGAAGCTCTTCAATTCTGACAACACATAGTCAAATGGACGTGTTTTAAAGCCAGTAGAGGCTTTAACGGTATTGCCGTGCATTGGATCACACGACCAAACTACTGTGCGGCCTTCGCTCTTGACCAGTTCAACCAAACGCGGCAGCTCATCATTGATTTTTTCGGCCCCAAAACGGGTGATCAATGTCAGACGTCCGGCTTCGTTTTCCGGATTCAACTTGTCCATCAAACGTTTAAGATCATCGCTTTTTAGCGTCGGACCACATTTCATTCCAATTGGGTTTTTGATGCCGGAAAAGTACTCAACATGGGCCTCATCAATGTCGCGCGTACGGTCACCAATCCAAAGCATATGGCCGGATGTGGCGTACCAATCATTCGTGATCGAATCGCGACGTGTGAACGCCTGCTCGTAGCCAAGTAGCAATGCCTCGTGGCTGGTGTAGAACTTTGTTTCCCGCAATTGCTGCGTGTTATCCGCATTGATGCCGAGCGCGCGCATAAAGTCGATCGCGTCGTCAATCTTTTTCGCCACCGCTTCATATTGATTATAGGAGGCGGTGTCTTTGATGAACTCCATCGTCCACTCATGGGTGCGCTCAAGATTGGCATAACCACCAGAGGCAAAAGCACGAATGAGGTTCAATGTCGCTGCGGATTGGCGATAGGCCATCGTCATGCGATTTGGATCCGGCACGCGAGAAGCTTCGTCAAAGTCGATCCCATTAATGATGTCACCGCGATAGCTGGGCAATGTCACACCATCAATAGTTTCATTGTCGGATGAACGCGGCTTAGCGAACTGCCCCGCAACACGCCCGACTTTGACGACAGGCTTAGAGCCGCCAGAGGTCAGCACCACGGCCATTTGCAAAAATACACGGAAGAAATCTCGGATGTGGTCTGCGTGATGTTCGGCAAAGCTTTCAGCGCAATCGCCGCCCTGCAGCAAAAACGCTTTGCCGTGCGCCACGTCTGCCAATTGCTCTTTTAGTCCGCGGGTTTCGCCTGCAAATACGAGAGGCGGAAATGATGAAAGGCGCTCTTCAACAGCTGCCAGTTCCGCCTTATCTGGATAAGCCGGAACCTGGCGGACGTCTTTCGATCTCCAGCTATCAGGTGTCCAGTTACTCATTGTTCTACTCGCTTTCACATTTTTTCGATGAATGAACTCAGAGGATTTAGCAAACTTTTGCCCCGCAAACCAGCAATGAATGTGGAAACTGGTCCAGTATTATACTAAAAGCGACCATCCACCTCATTCTGATGAAGAATCATCATGCTATTGTCGGACAAAGAGCAGTTTTTTGTAGCATTGGAGTTTTGATGCGTAACCTTGATCACAAACACTCTCACGAGGCCATCAAGGCGCGGTTGAGAAATGGACCCAGTATCTCATACCTAAGAGATTGGATTTATGGTGGCATTGATGGGGCGGTAACAACTTTTGCCATTGTTGCGGGCGTTGTTGGTGCAGAATTGTCTGCGGGCATTGTTCTGATCTTAGGCGTTGCGAACTTGCTGGCCGACGGGTTTTCCATGGCGGCGTCCAACTATTCTGGCACGAAAGCAGAAATCGACGATTATAAGCGCGTTCGAGCTGCTGAAATCCGACATATCACTGAACATCCGGACGGTGAACGAGAAGAAGTGCGCCAGATATTCTTGGCCAAAGGCTACGAAGGAGCTGAACTAGATGAGATCGTACATTTAGTCACGAGCAACCAAGACATGTGGCTAGAGGTGATGCTCGCCGAGGAATATGGCATCTCCGCTGTACAACGGTCGCCAGCCAAAGCCTCCATCGCAACGTTTTGGGCCTTTGTTGTGTGTGGTGCGGTGCCACTGATCCCCTATCTGTTTGGATTACCTGCCAGTGCAGCCCTTGCAGCAATTATGACCGGGGCGGTATTCTTGGCCATTGGCGCGGCAAAATCACTTTGGTCAACAGCAAGTTGGTACGTGAGCGCACTTGAGACTTTTGCAATTGGCATATCAGCTGCGGGCCTTGCCTATGCAGTCGGGTTCATCCTCAAAACAATCGTTGGTATCGCCTAGTCGAAAGCTGCAACATTGGCGATCTGTGCCACTCAAGAAAGCGCGCAGCTATGGTCTGAACTCAATTGAGTTCAGACCCTAAGCCAACCGTATGCCGTTTTCCAGTTGATATGTTGGTGATTTCAGGGTCACAAGTTCTTCAGCAGCAGTTGGATGCACGGCAATGGTCCGGTCAAAGTCGGCCTTTGTTGCGCCCATTGACACCGCAATGCCAACCATCTGGATCATCTCGCCCGATGTTGGACCAACAATATGCACGCCAAGAACTTTGTCTGTCTCACCATCGGTGATCAATTTGAACATCATTTTTTCTGGTCGCGCGGTTAGCGTATTTTGCATGGGGCGGAATGTGGAGATGTAGACGTTAATTTTTGCATGTGATGATCCTGCATCATGCTCGGTCAATCCGACTGTGCCAATTTCAGGTTCAGAGAACACAGCTGTTGGGATAATCGAATGATCAACAGCGGTTGGGTTATTGTTATAAACCGTTTCTGCAAACGCCGCGCCTTCGCGAATAGCAACCGGTGTTAGCGCGACCCTATTTGTGATATCACCGACAGCGTAAACTGAAGGGCAACTGGTTTGTGAATAGGCATCCACATGAATTGCCCGACCTGCATTGAGATTAACGTCAGCTTTTTCCAACCCGAGCCCTTCAATATTTGGCACGCGGCCCGTTGCAAACATGACCTCGCCGAAATCCACAACCTCATCGGTCGAAAAACTCACATCAATGTTGCCCGATGCGCAACGGTCCATGCGGGTGATCTCGCTATTCAACTTAATCTCTACGCCGCGCGCTTTCATCTGCTCAGCAACAATTTCGCGCACGTCAGCGTCAAAGCCGCGCAAAATTTGATCGCCACGATAAAGCAAAGTTGTTTCAACACCCAAGCCCGCAAAAATTCCGGCAAACTCCACCGCAATATAGCCGCCGCCATTGACCAAAATCCGCTTAGGTAATTTTTCAAGGTGGAAAGCTTCGTTAGATGTGATGCCCATTTCAGCGCCTGGAATATTTGGCACAAACGGGCGTCCACCGGTTGCGACAAGAATTCGGTCTGCGGTCAATTCCTGTTGGGCTTTGGCAAGTCTTACGCTGTTTGGACCCGTGACAACGCCGCGGTCGCGGATGGTCTCGACCTTCGCGCCGTCTAGTATGTTGCCATATATGTTTTCAAGCCGGTCGATCTCTTTATTCTTGTTGGCCAACAATGTTGCCCAATCGAATTTTGGCTCGCCAAACGACCAGCCAAAGCTTTGTGCCACGTCAAACTGTTCTGGGAATCGACTTGCCAGCACGAACAGTTTTTTCGGCACACAACCTCGAATTACACATGTTCCGCCCAATCTATACTCTTCTATGATCGCGACTTTAGCACCGTAAGTCGACGCCATACGCGCCGCACGAACGCCGCCAGAACCAGCGCCAATGACAACAAGATCGTAATGAGAGGACATGGGGTTTCTCCAGTTCAACAAATATTCGCGTTCGGTTGAACATAAAAAAACCCCGCACACAAGATGCGGGGCTTCACGAATTCGGGAATGTGCCGTTGCTGTTAGAAATCGAAACCACGCTCTTTCAAGAGGGTGCGCAATTTAATCGCAATTTCGGTTTCCAAATTGGACTTCCAAATGCTTGCTGCAGATTCGATGTTTTTGCCGATGGCTTGGTTATTTGCCAGCACTTTTTGACCCACCGGTGTTTCATAGAAAGCAACAATTTCACTGAGTTCTTCAACAGAGAACCGTACAGCGTAGATGCGGGCAAAACTGTCGTGCAGTTCGTTGTCGCCGTCAAAATAGCTGATCGCTACGTCTTTTGCCGCTGTGGCTATCGATGCTGCGATTTCCGGATTTTGCTGAACCAAAAACTGCATTGCTGTTTTGGACGTGTCCACAATCACCCGCTCATAGAGGTAGCCAGTGTCTGTCATGGCAACATACTTTTTGGCGAGCGCCAGATGTTCAGGCCCAATTTCTTGCGCCTGTGCGCCAAAAGAAAGCAGAACCGCCGCGCTTGCCGCAATCGTCCATGTCGAAATGTATTTCAAAATTGCCATTGGTTTATTCCCTCTTAAACCGTATCGCCTATAGCAACGACCCCATCGGGGCTTGCCAAATAGGCCGCTGAACAAATATCCAAGAATAGGCCATGTTGGACCACGCCCGGAACGTCCAGCAATGCGTTTGATAGTGCTTTTGCATCCGAAATGCGGCCAAAAGATGCATCCATAATAAAATGTCCACCGTCGGTCACAAATGTTTCACCGCCCATTCTTTTGCGCAGGACCAAGCCACCTTGTGCGCCGAACGTGGCCATTATTTTTTTGACTAGGTTGGTCGTTGCCCCGAGGCCAAACTTATTTACTTCAATCGGCAACGGAAATGCACCCAAGCTGTCAACCATTTTGCTGGTATCCGCGATCACGATCATTTTTTTTGAAGCCGCGGCAACTATTTTCTCGCGCAGAAGCGCGCCACCGCCCCCTTTAATCAAATATCTATTGCCGTCGATCTCGTCGGCGCCGTCAACGGTGACGTCTAGCGTGTCGATTTCATCCAAAGTCGTAAGCGGAATATTCAGTGAGCGGGCTTGAGCGGCCGTTACTTCGGAGGTCGGCACACAAATGCACTCAAAACCATTGGCCACTTCGGCACCCAAAAAATCCACAAAATGTTTTGCGGTTGAACCCGTACCCAAGCCGATGCGCATACCCGAGCGCACTTCCTGCATGGCGGCCTTTGCGGCCAACTTTTTTAGTTCATCACTCATTTGCCCAACCCTTATTTGTCTAACCTGCGGATTTTTTCAGCCACTTAGCAGCCACAAGTGCCGCAAAACAACGATTTTAATCGGATTCGGGCAATAAAGTGCACCAACAAAATTTGCGCAAACGATGTATTAACCATAATATATCAATTGTGGCATGGATAATATTGGTGAGGTTCGTGCGTTGGGCACTGAAGGTTGAGGATTAAGACATGAAAGCATTTAGGATTGGGGTGGCGTTTTTGTTGTCGGCAGTTTTGTTGACCCTTGTGACGACGACGGCGCAGGCAAAACGTGTATATGACCCCATTAAAAAAGAATGGTACGACACCGACGACGTAAAGACAAACTCTCGTGGTGGCTCAAAAGTCAAACGTCAAGAAGTCGCATACGAAACGAAACTGGGCAAAGGCACAATCGTTGTTGAGACGTCCGAGCGACGCCTCTATTTTGTTTTGGGCAACGGCCGCGCCATCCGATATGGCGTTGGCGTTGGTCGCGAGGGCTTCCAATGGTCCGGCACAAACCGCATTAGCCGCAAGGCTGAGTGGCCGGGTTGGACCCCGCCTCCTGCAATGCGCAAGCGTGTTCCAGGTCTTCCGGCATATATGCCAGGTGGTCCGAAAAACCCATTGGGCGCACGCGCACTTTATATTGGCAGCACACTTTATCGATTGCACGGCACCTCGGAACCTTGGACCATTGGCCAGGCCGTGTCATCAGGCTGCATCCGTTTGGTAAATAGTGATATTATCGATCTCTACGAACGGGCAAAAGTTGGTGCAAAGGTGATCGTTCGCCGATAGAATGATCGCAGTTCACTAAGAATTGAAGGCTGCCTGGCAAAAAGTGGGCGGCCTTTTTTGTTGCGCTGATTGCCATTTGGCGATGTGCTACCTAAATTGATAAGCATGAGCAAAACCAATTCACCCATACGCCCGCTGATTGACCGCTTTGGTCGACATGTTGAGTATCTGCGCATCTCAGTGACAGATCGCTGCGACTTCCGCTGCACCTATTGCATGTCCGAAAATATGAGCTTCCTGCCAAAAAGCCAGGTTCTCAGTTTGGAAGAGATTGAGCAGATTGCGTCCGTATTCATCGACCGAGGTGTCAAAAAACTCAGACTGACAGGCGGTGAGCCATTGGTGCGGCGCGATATTATGACGCTTGTGGAACGACTAGGTGACCGTTTACAAAGTGGTTTAGAAGAGTTGACGCTCACAACCAATGGCAGTCAACTGCGCCGCCATGCACCGGCGCTGTTTCAGCATGGGGTAAAGCGGATCAATGTTTCATTGGACACCCGCGACCCCGCAAAATTCGCTGCCATCACACGTTGGGGCAAGTTAAGCCAAGTCTTGGATGGCATTGATGCAGCGCTGGAGGCGGGCCTGCGTGTTAAAATCAACATGGTGGCCATACGCGGTGAGAATGACCACGAAATTGTGCCTATGATGGAATGGGCACATCAAAAAGGCATGGACTTAACCCTTATTGAAACCATGCCGATGGGTGCGGTAGACATTGAACGTGCAGACCAATATTTGCCGCTTAACCAAGTTCAAGAACGTCTTGCAAAACAATTCACTTTAACTGAGGATCCACTTAAAACTGGCGGGCCCGCGCGTTATTTACGAGTTGGGGAGACCGGCGGCAGGCTGGGCCTAATTACCCCCCTCACCCACAATTTTTGTGAAGGCTGTAACCGCGTTCGACTGACCGCAACTGGCGATTTGTATTTGTGCCTGGGTCAAGACGATAAGGTCAGTTTACGTGATCCGCTGCGTGAAGGCGGTATCGAAGCAATAGATGGGCTTTTGGACCACGCAATAGACATCAAGCCGAAGGGTCATGACTTTGAAATTGACCGCAAAAAACCGCAGCGCAATGTCCGCCGGCACATGTCGGTTACCGGCGGCTAATGGCCTAGTCGTCCTTGTCAACGATGAATTGCAAGGGCAACGCCGTGGTATATTTGATTTGCTCCATGGCAAATGACGAACTCACGTCGCTCATGGACATTTCAGCGATCAACTTTTGATAGAATCTATCATAGTGTGCAATGTCGGGTACAACCACGCGCAGAACATAATCCACATCACCGCTCATGCGATAGAACTCAACAACCTCGTCATGTGCTTCCACCACAGCCGCGAAATCTTTCAGCCATTTTTCGTGATGTTGGTTGGTGCGAACAGAAACGAACACGGTGACCCCCGCATTCACTTTGGCCGGGTCCAAGATGGCGACCCGTCGCTTGATGACGCCGTCTTCCTCCATTTTTTGAATGCGCCGCCAGCAAGGTGTGGTCGATAGCCCAACCTTTTTACCGATCTCGGCCACCGGTGTTGTCGAGTTTTGTTGCAGCAAAGTCAAAATTTTGCGATCAATTTTATCGAGCACGACGGCACCTCATGTAGGAAAAATTGCTATTATCGGCAAAAAACATAACTCAATTCGAAAATCATCGCAACGATTTCGAAACTCGATAGAATGTCATTTTAAAACCCAAGGTTTCGCCATAACCAAGAGATCGGATTTTCGATATCAGTATTTGCACCTGAATTGCGTCGCCAATCCTTGGGCAATTCAAATTCGCCTTGCCAGACACCAAGCCGATTACGCCGCGCAATTGCCTCGTCAAACCCATAATCACCAAAACTAACGGCCCAGCCATTTGTCACCATCCATTTGCCGATATCTTTGCCCTCGACATAACAAATCGCCAACGACCTGCGGTATTTGTCGAAGCCCTGGACCGCACACCGAACCGTTTTATTGTCAATGAGTTTGGCAAGTGCGCTTTTGGATTGCTGTCCGCAAGGCCATTGATTTTTCACATTGCCGCAAGATTGATCAAATTCTGGCGCGTCGATGCCAACAATCCTGATTTTTTCACTTTTCATCTCAAGACTATCGCCATCAACAACCCGCACGAGGCCTTTCAGCTCGGTCATAGGTGCTTGGTTTGCATATATGACCATCCAGATCAGGGCAGCACCAAACGCCAGCGCCAGCAAAAGCTGTGCAAAAAGGCGAATAATTCTATAAAATCTTTGCAACTCAAAGTGTCCGTAACTTGAGATTAACCATCATTAGTTAGTCTTTTTTAGATAACAGAGAATTGCGCGCAGCGCCGGACAATTGTGAGTATTGCGTATCATGTCCACATCACCACTGCAGGATCAGGCGGTATTAGCCCGTTCGGGCGCGACGCGTTCGCGTCAGCGAACCGTTAGTGATGCGCGGCAAAAACTGACCTCCAGCTCTGGCACAAAAGCGTCATACGATTTCGAATTGCTAAATGAATATGCAAACACGCGCAAATCTGGCGCATGGGGCATGCCTATTCTGATAATTGTACTGTCTGTGCTGGCACTCGTGTGGGTCCAACCTATTGCAATTGGTATTTGGGCAAGTTCTGTTGTTCTGACCCACTTTGCTGTTGTGCTGACCTGCCGCCAATTCCTTGGGGCAGAAAGAAGCGAATTTGAAGCGCGCCGGCACGCGACAACGTTCATCATTGTTGAAGCGATATATGGCTTGGCATGGGCAAGCCTGGCTATATTTCCGTCGATGAAACTGGGCCAAGACGTTTTGGTTATTCAATGGGCGATATTGATGGTGGGCATCGCGGCAAATGCAATTTCAAGTCGGGCTATTCCTTCTGCGACATTAGCAAACTCACTACCTGCGGTCTTTGCCGTGAGTGCGACACTGGTTTTTTCCGGTGGCATACTAAGTTATGCGCTGGCTGTTTTGGCCATAGGCGGCGGCGTGTTTTTCAATTACTTATCGCGCACACTGCACAGCTCTGCGTTAAAGAGCATTGAGCATCGCGCTGAAAAAGATTCGCTGATTTACGAGCTTGAAGAAGCAAAATTAATGTCAGACGAAGCACGCAGAGAGGCCGAACAGGCAAATATCGCAAAATCGCGGTTTTTGGCCACTATGAGCCATGAATTGCGCACACCGCTCAATGCCATTATTGGGTTTTCTGAGGTCATGAAGTCCGAATTATTGGGGCCAATGGAAAACCCGCAATACAAAGACTATGCTGTCGACATTCACGCGTCTGGCGAACACCTGCTCAACTTGATCAACGAATTGCTTGACCTTTCGCGCATTGAAGCTGGCAAATATGATTTGAACGAAGAAGCAATATCACTTGTAGATATTGGCGAAGATTGCCGTCGGATGCTTGAAATCCGTGCCCGCGCCAAGAGCGTTGAACTGGTGGCGGAATTCGACGATAATTTATCGCGGCTTTGGGGCGACGAACGGGCGATCAGGCAGGTCTGCCTCAACTTATTGTCAAACGCAATAAAGTTCACGCCTGAGAGTGGCCGGATCATTTTCAAGATCGGTGAAGGTGAAGACGGCACACAAATTATGTCTGTGCGTGACAATGGCCCGGGCATTCCCGAAAGTGAAATCGCAACCGTTCTGTCCTCGTTTGGTCAAGGCTCATTGGCTGCAAAAACCGCTGAGCAAGGTGCAGGACTTGGCTTGCCAATTGTGCAAAAAATCATGGAACTGCATCAGGGGCGATTTGACCTGTTCTCAAAATTACGATTCGGCACGGAAGCCATCGCCAGTTTCCCGAAATCGCGGGTTCTGAACGCAATGGCTCCCGTGGTTAAAAGGCCCAAGTTAGAGATCTACAAAAAACACAGCTAATCCCTAGCTTGCCGATTTTCCGGCAACAGCGGCTTCTTCAAATGTCGCCATATTTTGGTGCACATGCAGGGCGGTTTTAACAATTGAAGCGGCAATTGCTGCGCCGGAACCCTCGCCCAACCGCATGCCCAAATCGAACAATGGTTTCTTGCCCATTTTGGCGAGCACTTCTGTGTGCGCAGCTTCAGCTGATTGGTGCGCAAAAATGCAATGATCAAGCGCCATCGGGTTAGCCGCGTACACCACAGCCGCTGCCGCAGTGGCCACAAATCCATCAACAATCACCGGAACCTTGTTGTGCCGTGCCGCGATGATTGCACCAACCATGGCTGCAATTTCCCGTCCACCTAATCGCGCAAGCGCATCAAATGGGGTTTTGAGGTGGTCTTTGTGCAATTCCAATCCGCGATCAACAGCAGATGCTTTGCGCGCCATCCCTTCGTCATCAACGCCTGTGCCACGCCCCACCCAGTCTTCACCTGTGCCGCCAAACAGCGTTGCATAGATCGCCGCTGCCGATGTTGTGTTTCCGATCCCCATTTCGCCGATGCACAGCAGATCGGGTTTGCCCGCAATTGCCTCCATCCCGTAGGCCAAAGTCGCGGCACAGGTTTTGTCGTCCATTGCCGCTTCTTGGGTAAAATCACCTGTTGGCAATTCAAGCGCCAATTCGAACACGCGTAAATTCAATTCGTGCAATGCGCACATTTGCGAAATTGCCGCGCCGCCATTGGTAAAATTTGCGACCATTTGAACGGTCACTTCGGGCGGAAATGCTGATACACCTTGCTTGGTTACGCCGTGATTACCGGCAAATATAGCAACCATTGGGTTTTTGAGTGTCGGCTGGCCGTTTTCCTGCCAACGGGCAAGATGCTCAACCATTTTTTCCAATTCGCCGAGTGATCCTGCTGGTTTTGTCAGCTGTGCATCGCGGGCGCGTACTTCATCAACTGCTTGCTCGCTGCCCATTGGCAACAATGCCAACAATTCTTCAAAATCGGCAAAAGGACTTTTTACTGTTGGTTCGGACATGCTATCGACTCTTATAATAGTTTCTGGGGTAGCTCTTCTTACCCCACTGTTGAGGAATTGCAATTGACCAAAAGCGGTAAAGTGTCAGCGCCTGCCCCCCGAAATGACAATCGCGGCGATGCGCCACAAGACCAGGCCAAGACCTATTTGGTTGGCGCTATTTTGATGGGCCTGCGGTTTTATTCGCGGCTTCCGACCGGCGAAAATGGCCATGAGAGATTTGATTTTGCTGCCATGGTACGCCCGCTGGCAATTCCAAGTTTGATCATTGGCGCAGGCCCGGCATTCGCACTGGTACTACTTGTTGTTTTGGGTGCGCCGCCATTTTTTGCAGCCGCGACCGCACTGGGACTGTCCGCAATCGTTACGGGTGCCATGGCTGAAGATGCGTTTGCCGATGCCATGGATGGCCTATTTGGTGGGCAAACAATCGAACGCCGGCTTGAGATCATGCATGACAGCCGCCACGGGACTTATGGCACGCTTGGCATTGTTATTCCTTTCGCGCTTCGCGCCTTTAGTCTTGGCGCGCTTGTTGCAGCTGCACCCGTTGCAGCCGCAGCAATTTGGCTTGGTGCGACGGTACTTTCGCGATCAGGTGCGACGTGGATTGCGCACCAATTGCCGCCCGCTCGCGCGGATGGAATATCCGCAAATGCGGGTAAACTATCAACAAATTCATGCTACATTGGCATTGGGTTTGCCGTTATTGCATCATTCATGTTGATGGTGCCACTGGGTGGGCTCGGTCGCTGGCTAGTTGCAATAGCAGTTGCTACAATCGCACTGGTTTTGTGGCGGCAATTATTGGTCAAACTAATTGGTGGCCAGACGGGCGACACAATAGGGGCGGCGCAATTGCTACTTGAAATCGCCATATTGTCTTCGTTTATGTTTGGTATGGGGCAATAACTGCGCGGTGCGCGCCACCAAGGAGATTATGATGCTCTTTATCGGAATGGCCCTGATTGTGTCAGTGGCACTTGCATTTTTGGTATCCGCCGATGTTGGTGCGCTGATTGGACTTGAGCAGCACCAATTCGGTCAATTGGTGATGCTGGTCGCGGTTTTGGTGCTGGTTGCTGGCGGCAGTTTTGGTCGACGTATGCGGTTCAAAGAAATGTTCTCAGGTGCGATCTTATGGGTCGGCATTTTTGGCCTCGCATTTGTTGGATATAGTTTTCGCACTGAGCTGGAACAATATGGCACGCGCTTTTTGTCCGAGTTTAACCCCGGCTCAGCATATGTAAGTGCAGACGGTGACACAGTGCGGTTTCGTCGATCTATGGGCGGATCATTTTTGGTGGCGGGTGATGTGAATGGTGGCACGGTGAAGTTTGTCTTTGACACAGGTGCAACATCCGTTGTGTTGACCGTTGACGACGCCAAGCGTGCAGGTATCGATCTTGAAAAGCTGCGCTACAACGTACCCGTGAGCACTGCAAATGGCGAAGCAAAAGCCGCTTTTGTCAAAATTGAGCGAATTCAAGTTGGCAATATTGAACGGCGCAACATAGATGCGTTTGTTGCTCAAGCTGGTCGGTTGGATACCAGCCTTTTAGGCATGAGTTTTTTGCAGACGTTAACGTCCTACACTGTCACCAAAGACGCACTTGAATTGCGCGACTAGCTGGCTTTTGCAAGCGCCAGACCTTCGATCAGAATATCAAACGCTTGAGAAATCAAAGCCGGACTCGCGCCGGGTTTGACCGCTTCAACCGTCAACAACTGACGGTATCGGCGCGCACCCGGCTTGCCAAACCCGAGGCCCAACATGTGGCGCACAATCTGATTCAATCTTGCCCCGTTAGTCATTTGAATTTCAGCATAATTCATCATCACTTCACAAAGTGATTCAAGTGAAATCCCCGGCACGTCATCGCCGTAAAACAGCGCATCAACGCCGCGCAATAGCCCTGGATTGTAGTAGGCGGCGCGCCCAAGCATCACGCCATCCACATGTTGTAAATGCTGATGACATGCTTCAAGCGTTTCAATGCCCCCATTGATCATCAAGGGCAGATCACCCACGTGATTTTTCAGTCGATAAACGCGATCATAATCCAGCGGCGGCACTTCGCGATTTTCTTTCGGCGATAGTCCCTTCAACCAAGCTTTGCGCGCATGCACATAAAGCGCATCAACTTTGGCGCCGAGCATGTGATCCACAAATATCCGCAAGTCTGTTTCACTGTCTTGATCGTCAATACCAATGCGGCATTTTACTGTGACTGGCTTGTCCGTCGCGTCGCGCATGGCCCGCACGCAATCGGCCACCAATTCCGGTTCTGCCATGAGGCAAGCGCCGAATTTGCCAGACTGCACACGGTCAGACGGGCAACCAATGTTGAGGTTAATTTCATCATAATTGAACGTCGTGCAAAGCGCGGTTGCGGCGGCCAATTCCGTTGGGTCAGAGCCCCCAAGCTGCGCCGCAATCGGATGCTCAACATCATCATTGTAGTTCAACAGCCAATCCGCACCGCCCCGGATTAACGCGGCACTGGTGACCATTTCGGTGAACAACAATGCATGGCGCGACAATTGGCGGTGGAAAAACCGACAATGCTTATCTGTCCAATCCATCATAGGTGCCACGGAAAATGTGCGTGCTTTGGGGTCCAAAACTGCTGCCTTGCTTGTCATAAAAGGTCGATTTCGAGCGCGTTATAGAATGGATGGAGCAAAAATGCAGCTATTTTTTGAAAACTGGGTGCCATTGCTCGCCAAAACGCTCTACTGCGACGCCTCTATCTTGGGTATAGTTTTGGCACAGTCAAGTTAAGCGGGCTGGTCTACAGGCAAGGAAATTTGTATGCTCAAACAGCTGTTTAATGTCGGTATTCAGGCCGTCCTTGGCGCGAACTGCGTTGCGGCAGCGATAAATGCGCGGCCCATTTTAAAGCCCGTGCATGTGCTGGCCATCGGCAAGGCCGCCGTTTCTATGTTTGACGGCCTGCGCAAAACAGATACCGAAATTGAAACAGCGCTTTTGATCACAAAGCATGGCCATGCCGACAGGGTCACGTTTAACCCTCACGTCGAAATCATCGAATCCGCACACCCTGAGCCAGACCAATCATCATTGATCGCCGGGCAGAAGGCGCTTGATTGGGTAAAATCTAGGCCTCAAAGCTCGACATTGCTGTTTTTGGTGTCCGGTGGCGCTTCGGCTTTGGCAGAAGTCCTAATCGACGGCATCACGTTGGACCAGCTATCGACAATGACCAAAAATGCGCTCACCAGCGGTCTTGCCATTGGTGATATCAACCAGCGCCGTATGGAAATGTCAGCGATTAAGGGCGGGAAGTTGCTGGCGAATTTTCCCGGCAAACGGGCGACTGTGCTGTATATTTCAGATGTTGAAGGCGATCACATCGGAATTGTCGGCTCCGGCATTGGTGCTTGTCCTTTACCCCCCAATTTTGAATATGAATGCCAGCTGGTCGCGTCAAATGAAATCGCACGCAATGAAATTGCCAAAGCTGCGAAAAACATGGGTCTTGAGGTGATTGAAAACGCTGACCTCCTGTTTGACGACGTGGAAATACTGGCCCCGCGCTTGGCACAACGGGTGCTGGAAGGCCAAAACGGCCTATATATTTGGGGTGGTGAGAGCACCGTAAAACTGCCGCCAAATCCGGGATTGGGGGGACGCAACCAGTGCCTTGGTTTGATGTTTGCTAAAGAAATAGCCGGACATTCGGGCATCACCGGGCTTTTCGCTGGAACTGATGGCACCGACGGGCCAACGATTAACGCTGGAGCACTTGTTAATGGCAAAACGTTTACTGCCCAGCCCGGCGCGCAGGCAGCATTGGAAGCTGCAAATTCTGGCGCTTATCTTCAGGCATGCAAGGTAATTTTTCGAACCGGGCCAACGGGTACGAACGTGATGGATTTAGCGCTCATCCATAAAGAATAGCCAACCCTAGCGCGAGCTAGACTGCGGGCAGCAGTTTCAATTTGGTGTCGAGTTCGTGCAGCGCCAACCGGAAAAGCGCTTCAAGCGGCAGCGTGTGGCCACTTTCCTTTTCGCGTAACCGCACACGCGCCCAAATCGCATCGTCGCGTACGGCGTCCAAAAAATCATGGCCGTGCCAAGTCAGCGAATGAGGATACCACGGTGCCGAATTATCAAACCCATGACCTTCAATCGCATGAATCAGATTTCCCTCATGCATCAACCGCACATGCTGGTAAATTGTTACATCATCGTACGCGTTGTGCGGCAAGTGGATATTGCCCGGCTCGTCATCCACAGAGTTCTCAACCGCAATCAAAATCGTGCGCACAAGGTCCATATTGCGTTTCATATAGCGCCCCTTTGGTTTTATCGCTGCGAACTAAAGAATGAACGCATTTGGCGATGGCCGCTTTGCGGTGGATCAAATGGGGCTTCTCGACTATCCCCCGTGACAAACGGCCTCATCCAATCCATGTGAATTGACAAATATCAATTATTGACTCATCATCACCAAATGGCCACTTGCTCTCGCCCATAAAGATAGAGGCGATCAAGGGATGAAATGCCACGGGTTAGCTCGTGGTTGTCTCTTGAGGTGAAGTGGAATCCATAAATCCCCTCAAAAGCCACCACCACGGGTTCAATTTAACAATTGATACGTGGAGCATATAATGACACATCACACATCTACCAACGAAGTTTGGGCCGAGCCGTTTAAAATCAAAATGGTTGAGCTTTTGAAAGTCACAACCAAGGAAGACCGCGAAAAGGCCATCGTTGAGGCGGGTTACAATACGTTTTTGCTGAAATCTGAAGATGTTTACATCGATTTGCTGACCGACAGTGGCGTCGGTGCCATGTCAGATCGCCAGTGGGCGGGCATGATGATGGGCGACGAGGCCTATGCGGGCAGCGCCAATTTTTATCACCTGGAAGCCACAGTAAAGAAATACTATTCGTACAAATATACGGTACCCACCCACCAGGGGCGCGGTGCGGAAAATATCCTGTCGCAGATCATGATCAAGCCGGGCGATTATTTGCCGGGTAATATGTATTTTACCACTACACGTTTGCACCAAGAACTGGCGGGCGGCAAATTTGTTGATGTGATTATTGATGAGGCGCACGATCCAGCGTCCACCCACCCATTCAAAGGCAATGTGGATATGGGTAAGCTCGACAAGCTGGTGGCCGAAGTCGGCGCGGACAAAATCCCCTATGTGTGTATCGCCACAGCGGTGAACATGGCGGGTGGGCAACCGATCTCCATCGCCAACTTAAAAGAGCTGCGCGCATGGTGTGACAAGCATGACATTATGATCGTGCACGACATGACCCGCGTGGCGGAAAACGCCTATTTCATCCAACAACGCGAAGATGGGTATCGTGAGAAATCTGTCGCCGAAATCGTCTATGAAATCTGTTCGTTGACCGACGCGGCCACCATGTCCTCAAAAAAGGATGCGATGGTCAATATCGGTGGCTTTTTGGCAATGAACAGTGAAAAGCTTTATGAAGAAGCCTGCAACCTTGTGGTGGTTTATGAGGGTCTGCACACCTATGGCGGCATGGCAGGCCGCGACATGGAAGCGCTGGCCATCGGCATTACTGAAAGCGTGCAGGATGCGCACATGCGGGCGCGGGTTGGTCAGGTTGAATATCTGGGCAATCGATTGATCGAGCGCGGGGTGCCGATTGTGCGGCCAATTGGTGGCCATGCGGTGTTCCTGGATGCGCGGGCAATCTTGCCGCATATTCCACAAGACCAGTACCCAGCGCAGGCTTTGGCCGCTGCACTTTATGTGGATGCGGGTGTTAGGGTCATGGAACGGGGCGCTGTCTCCGCTGGGCGCGACAAAGAAACGGGCAAAGAATTTATGCCCAAACTCGAACTTGTGCGCTTAACCATCCCCCGCCGCGTATACACACAGGCGCATATGGATGTGGTGGTTGAAAGCGTATCCCGGGTGATGGAACGCGCCGACAAAATCAAAGGGCTCAAATTTAGCTATGAGCCTGAATATTTGCGCTTTTTCCGGGGCATGTTTGAAGAAGTATCTGCGTAAAATAAGCAATAGTGGTCGCTGGAAACGGCGACCACCATACGCCTTGCACTTTTGGCATATCTCATGATCCAAAACCTGGGGCAAATCTCCGCATATTTTACTTGCACTATTGCATAATCAACTTAAACAGCATCCCATTGAAATCATGGATTTCAATCGGGTGCGGGACCTATGATTAGCGTGTGCGGGCAGGCCTCCCCCAAGAGCTTACTAAAATGGCAGGCGCCGCGCGGCTTGTCATCAAATTGCTTGAAGGTTCACAGGGCGTTGGCGTAATGCTAACCGACACAGTCAATGCAACCAAATCTGTGGACGACATCAAAGACGCAACCGGCATTCGTTTGTCCGGCAAAATGATCTAATTTTTGGAACTCAACGCGAAGCCAGCAAAAGCTCGCACGAAAGGCAAAGGCCAGTGCCAAACCGACCCGCATTCACCCTTGGGACTCACGAAATTGCGGCAGGTACACGGAAAACCGTGGACCTGCCGGTCAGTGTAATGTCAGACCACACTCCCGTCACGATGAGCGCGCATGTGGTACATGGCCGCCTACCCGGCCCTACAATTTTTGTGTCCGCAGCTGTGCATGGCGACGAAGTTATTGGCGTGGAAATTGTGCGGCGTTTGCTGAACAGCAAAAAGCTGTCTGGGTTGCGTGGTACTCTGCTCGCCATCCCAATCGTGAACTCGTTCGGTTTCATGAACCATTCGCGATACTTGCCGGACAGGCGCGACTTGAACCGTTCGTTTCCCGGCAGTGCGCAGGGCTCGTTGGCCGCACGGCTGGCGCATATCTTTCTTGAAGAGATCGTCAAAAAATCCGACTACGGCATTGATTTGCACTCCGCCGCTGTGAATCGATCGAATTTGCCACAAGCGCGCGTTTCGCATAAATCGGACAAGGCAAGGGAGTTGGCACAAGCATTTGGTGCGCCGATTACATTGCTGTCCCCGCTTCGTGATGGTTCATTACGACAAGTGGCAGACGCCCTTGAAACACCGATGGTGCTTTACGAAGCTGGTGAGGGTTTGCGGTTTGACGAGCATGCCGCCAAAATGGGTGTGACCGGCATTTTGCGGGTGATGAGCCATCTTGGCATGCTCAGCGCAAAAGCTGTAAAACTGCCCAAAGTGAAGCCACTCTTGTCATTTTCCAGCTATTGGGAACGCGCACCTGCGGGTGGCGTTATGCGCACGTTCAAAGGCAATGGCGAAATTGTCCAAGAAGGCACCGTCTTGAGCATCATCTCGGACCCGTTTGGCGAGAAAGAAGTGGAAGTGAAAGCCACCTATTCCGGCTTGATCATTGGGCGTACCAATCTGCCCGTTGTCAATGAAGGCGACGGCTTGTTCCACATTGCTAAAATTAAAGGCTCCGACGAATTGGCTGAAGTTGCACTCGGCCATTTGCAAACCCAGGTCGAAACAGAAGCCGAAGCGATGTTCGACGAAGACGAGATTATTTAGTCCAAAGTTGCCTTGTGCGACTTAAATAACTATCCAAAGTTGCCGGGCTACGGCCCGTCAGCTCTATCACGTCGCTGGTGATCGTCTCGGCCTTGCCAAAACGTTGCACGGTATAGAGTGCGGTCATTACCAAGGCAAGTCCGATTGGGTATCCGCTCGCGATCTTTTGCCAAATAAAGCCGATAATAGTTGCAGGGCGATAAGCAATTTTTCGACCTGCCACAGCGCTCAACTTGACTGCAACATCATCAAAGCTGAGTGCTTCTGCTCCTGTAAGTTCAATCCCTTCGCCAATGTATTTGTCATCGTTTAGCGCCACCTCAATGCAGCGTGCAATGTCCCCAACATCAATGAATGATGAACGCCCAGCACCCGCCGGCACAGATATTTCATCGTGCTCGCGAATATTCTCAAAGTGGACCGTCTCAAGATTTTGCATGAAGTCGCTTGGTCGTATCATCGTCCAGGCAAAACCCATTTCCTGCGTAAGTTTTTCCAGTTTGTGATGCGGCAGAAAACTGTTGCTGGCTGCGCCCAACACCGACAGCACAATTACGCGCTTTATGTCTTGAGCTTTTGCAGCATCTAAAAACGGACGAAAGACTTCTGGTTTCGTAACCTGCGGCGGTCGCATCAAGAAAATGGCTTCCACCCCAGCCAACGCCGGGGCAAAACTTGCCTCATCCTCAAACGAAAACTGTATCCATTCAACTTTATTTGTAGATTTTTTTTGCCGCTGGCTCGCAGCCACGATTTTGCATTTACCCGTTAGATGTGCAACTAGCGCACCGCCCACTCGTCCGGTCGCCCCTGTAACGAATATCTTGGAATAGATCACTTGAGCCTCCAACGGCATTATTGCTATGCAAGATGTCTAGCATGCCACGCGATATGTTCGTGCATGAAGGTTGAGACAAACGGATAATAATGGTCGTACCCCGCTTGGATACGCATGATGAGATTGATGTCTGTGTCTTTTGCGGCATCCACCAGCGCTTGAGGGCGGCACCCTTCTTCCATCCACTGATCAACATCGCCTTGATCGACCAAAATTGGCGAAAAACGCTTTCCATTCGAAATCAGATCACATGCATCATATTGGCGCCATGTAGCTTGATCGCTTCCCAAATATTTCTCAAATGAAGGCTTGGACCAACTTGCTTCTGATGGCCGACAAATAGGCGCGAACGCCGAGCAGCTCTTGAACCGTTCTGGGTTCTTCAACGCAATTGTTAGTGCCCCATGACCACCCATTGAATGGCCCGTGATCGACTGACGGGACATGTCGGCGTTGAAATGCTTACCAATCAATTCTGGCAACTCATCTACCAAATATGCGTACATATTGTAGTTTTTATCGAATGGCGCTTGTGTCGCATCCAAATAGAAACCGGCTGCGCTGCCGAACATCCAATTGTCAGGCTCGTCTGGCACATCTTCACCACGTGGTGATGTGTCTGGGCACACGATAATGATGCCCTTTTGCGCCGCCATTTGGCGATATTCTCCCTTGTCCATCACGTTTGAATGATCGCATGTCAGGCCAGATAAGTACCAAAGAACCGGGCAAGGTTTTGTGGTGGCTTGTGGGGGCACAAAAACGGCAAATGTCATCTCACAATTGCATGTGCTTGAGGCGTGTTTATAAACACCTTGTGTGCCGCCATGCGACCGGGTTTCAGAAACGGTTTGCATATCGGCTCCTTAGAATTTCACGACGCCGCGAATGCTTTCGCCTTTGCGCATCAAATCAAAACCGTCATTGATTTTATCCAGACCCATCGTGTGGGTAATTAGTGGATCAATTTCAATTTTGCCGTCCATGTACCAATCAACAATTTTCGGAACGTCCGTACGCCCTTTCGCGCCACCAAACGCCGTGCCACGCCAATTGCGCCCGGTGACCAATTGGAATGGCCGGGTAGAGATTTCTTGGCCCGCACCGGCCACACCGATAATAATCGACGTGCCCCAACCCTTGTGGCAGCATTCCAGTGCTTGACGCATCACATTGACGTTGCCAATGCATTCAAATGAATAGTCTGCGCCGCCTTTGGTCAAATCGACGATGTAAGCCACCAGATCGCCTTCAACTTCGTTTGGATTGACGAAATGGGTCATGCCAAACCGCTCACCCCAAGCTTTACGGGCCGGGTTGAGATCAACACCCACAATCATATTAGCGCCAGCCAACCGCGCGCCCTGAATAACATTCAAGCCGATACCGCCAAGGCCGAACACGACCACATTGTCGCCGGGTTGCACTTTGGCGGTATTTATCACCGCGCCGATGCCGGTCGTCACCCCACAACCGATGTAGCAAATGCTTTCAAACGGTGCGTCTTCGCGCACTTTGGCTAAGGCAATTTCTGGCACCACAGTAAAGTTCGCAAATGTCGAAGTGCCCATATAGTGAAACGCTGGCTCGCCTTTAATCGAAAAACGCGACGTGCCATCCGGCATTAAACCTTGGCCCTGGGTTGTGCGAATTTTTTGACACAAGTTGGTTTTACCCGACGTGCAATAATCGCACTCGCGGCACTCAGGTGTATAGAGCGGTATGACGTGATCGCCCTTTTTAAGCGTTGTGACGCCCGGTCCCACATCAACAACAATGCCCGCACCCTCATGACCCAAAATGGCGGGAAAGATGCCTTCGGGGTCAGCGCCGGAAAGCGTGAATTCGTCCGTGTGGCAAATGCCCGTGGCTTTGATTTCGACGAGAACTTCGCCCTCTTTCGGGCCTTCCAAATCGACTTCAATCACTTCAAGCGGCTTACCCGCTTCAAAGGCCACTGCTGCTCTGGTTTTCATATCCGTCTCCCAATACAATAAATATTCGGGCCAGTATTAGGCCCAGAAATCATAGTCGCCGCTGGCACTCGAGATACCGATCTCAGTCAGAAAAAACGCGAAGCCTGCCGATATGAGAAGCATAGCGGCAATAAACATCACAGCAATCAACATCGAAAGATCTGGCGCCAAATAATCACCAATGAAGATGCTTATCACAACAAGGCAAACCAAAAACCCTGCAGTCACCACACAGGCTACACCCCATTGAAGGAGCTTCAACTTTCGTTTTAAGCGGGCTGCAATATCAAGTTCCAACTCACCCAACTCTCCTTTAGATGGGCTGAGTATGATTTCACGAGCTTGATCAGTTGCGCGGGCCATGCGGTTTGAAAGGACAGTTAGAAAGGCAGCAATCGCCGTTAATAAAAACACTGGCGCCACCGACAATTGGATTTCTTGCGCAATGCTTCTCGATTCAACAATCAGTTCCATGTCATTCCCCTTAGTAAGCGATGCAATAAATTTAAGCAGAAACCAGAATAGTAACGGCATTGATGATTGCTTCAACAGCGACGGCCGCCAAGATCATGCCCATCACACGGCTCACAATCGCGGCTCCACCCGTGCCAATCAATTTTAGAATTTGCGATGCCAAAAGCATGCAAACCAGAGCAGAAAGCATCACCACCAACATGATTCCAGCAGTCATGGCCTGATCAACCACACTGAACCGATGATTGTCAGTCAACATCACAATAGCCAACATCGCACCCGGAGAAGCAAGAGACGGCACCGCTAGAGGGAAGATTGCCGGCGAATGCCTATTCATATCACTATCGTCAATGTCGCCTGTCTTAACGGGGACGAGATTTGCGTCTGTGAATATCATCGAAAGCGCAAACAAGAAAAGCACTAACCCGCCTGCAATTTGGAATGCTTCCAAACTAATACCGAGCGCTTCTAGCAAAAATTGCCCCATTAGTAAGAAAAAGAGCAGCACGCAAGAAGCAACAATTGCCGCTTTTATGGCGATTACCTTGCGGTCTGCTCCCGTTGATGCAGCAGTAACTGCCACAAATACTGGAATCGTGCCGATCGGGTCCACGACGACCCAAAGCGTGACAAATTGCTCAAACAGGTTTTGCATCAATGCACGTTCCTTAGGATAATCTGCGATGGCAGGGGCGAGAATCAAGCGCTTCTATCGCGAATTTTTATTGGCTCAAGCACCTTCTTTTCAATCAATTTAGTGCCATAATCGTAGCGTGCATGCTAGCAAATGCGAATCTGTATTCACAGCAATGTTTTTGAGATTTAGAGCAATTTGATGAATAGGCTTGAGCGCCAACAAATACTCGCCAAAGTTGAAAGGCTTTTGGCACGCCACAAAGCTGGCGATTTGGGTGGCGAAAAAATGCCTGAGGACGTGCATCCTAACCTGCCGCTCGATGGCAAAGAACTGATCCATTATTTTACGCTCGGCATGTGCCTGAATTACCAACGCAATTCTTATGGGTTGTGGGAAGCATGTACAGCGACCTTTTCTGATCAAACGACCAGATGGGTGTTTGACCCAAGCGATGTGCTTGCGGCCTCGACCGAAGACTTACGAGCTGCATTGTTGAAGTACAAAGTCGCGCTGCAACCAAACAAACACGTAGAGAATTGGCAGCGTGTTTCCGGCGGGATTTGCAAACACGGCGACGGAGATATGCGCACAATCCTGACGAAACATGGCCACGATATTGCGCATATCCGAGACTACATCCAAACCAACAAGCGAGATTTTCCTTATCTTGCAGGCAACAAGATTTGTAATTATTGGCTCTATGTGTTGTTGCAATACACGGATATCCCGTTGATCAACAAGCAAGCCCTGTCGGTTGCGCCAGATACCCACGTCATTCAAGCCAGCGCTAAGCTTGGGTTGCTTACCTCAGCGGAGATCAAACGAAGTGATGTTGGTATGCTCACCGCTCAAGCTTGGCAAGACGTTCTTGCAGGAACCGGACTTGCGCCCATTGATGTCCACACACCATTGTGGCTTTGGAGCCGTGGTGGATTTCAGGATTTGGGAATATAGGCATGAGTGTCGTGATTGAAACTATTGGCGAAATTGACGGCAAACCGTTTGAGCGGATTGTTTTGAAAAGCGAGCAAGCTGAAATTGCAATTCTATCGCTTGGTGGCACCACTCAAAGTTGGTTGATCCCTACCGAAAATGGTCCATTGGACGTCGTGTTGGGTTATGACGACCCACATGATTATCTTGATAATCCTGACTATTTGGGCACCATTGTCGGGCGCGTGGCGAACCGGATTTCAGGCCCTGGATTTACACTTGACGGTACCCACTATCCGTTGAGCGAAAATGGCCCCGGTATGATGTTGCATGGCGGAACCAAGGGGCTGAGCAAACGCAACTGGACCGTTGAAACTTCGGGCGAAACTTTCGTTCAGCTGACATACCACTCTCCACATCTTGAGGAAGGTTTTCCCGGAAACGTCGAGTTTTCGATGCTGATCACGCTCGACGGTGCACGGCTGACATATGAGATTACCGCAAAGGTTGATCGACCTACGCCGATCAATTTTGCGCAGCACAATTATTACAATTTGATGGGCAACGGACCAATTTGGGATCACCAATTGCAAGTGAATGCTGATCACTACACGCCCCTTGGCGACGATCTGCTGCCAACCGGTGAAACCGAAAGCATTACGGGCACATCATTTGATTTCCGCA
>NZ_JBLIAI010000010.1:0-59415 GCF_047634455.1 Maritalea sp. | reverse complement strand
CGTTGGTTGTTCGCGTTGATTTGAAATGTCCAGCCTGACGCCGAAGGCAGCTTGTTAGACGCTTGGTGGGTATTGTTTTCCACCTGTGCCAATTGGCACTCATCAAATGATCATGGCGATCAAAACAATTTTGATGGAGCGCTGAGCAAGGGGATAAAAGGGTTTAGCACCTCGGGCCGTTTCAAATTCACAGCAAAAGCCAATGGCGCGAGGCGTTTGACGTCTCATTTTTATACTGACTATCAAGACGAGATTTCAAACGCCTCGCGCTTCTGCAATCTGTTCGAACTCCGCCGGAAAACCGTGCGGGGGCATTGACGATTGTTGCACAATCGGACGTGACAACAAGATCAAATCTATGCTCTTGATTTAGGGTGAAAATCAGTGAGGAACCCAATGGCCGAATATTATGTAATCGTAGATGTGAAAATTGATAAGCCGGAAGAATACAAAGAATATATGGTGCACGCCCGTCCCGCTGTTGAGAAATTCGGCGGCGAGTATTTGGTGCGCGGCGGTGATTTCAACGTCGTTGAAGGCACCCACTTGCAGCCGCGCCGATTGGTGTTGTTAAAATTCCCATCCAAGCAGAACTTTGACGAATTTTACGCATCGGACGCCTACCAAAAAGCGCGGGCTATCCGCCTGCCACTTAGCGATATGACAATGATTGGGGTTGAGGGCTTTGCGGGCTAGTTGGCACGCTAAGCCATTGCGGTGTTATCGCGTGATTTGATTTTGTTGTGCGCTGCGGCGATAGAAAGCACTGGGGGAGGCTTTATTTTGTTCGGGCGACGCAATATAAGGTGCAAAACCGTTTCAACCAGCCTAGGGGGATGACCGAGATCATGGCAGGCCATTCACAATATTCCAATATTATGCACCGCAAGGGGCGTCAGGATAAACTGCGCGCAAAAATGTTCTCCAAATTCTCGAAAGAGATCACGGTTGCTGCAAAAAGTGGTTTGCCCGATCCGGACATGAACCCGCGCTTGCGGTTGGCCATTCAAAACGCCAAATCGCAGTCGATGCCTAAGGATAATATCGAACGCGCGATTAAAAAAGCCATCGGTGGCGACGCGGAATCATACGACGAAATCCGCTATGAAGGCTATGGGCCGGGCGGCGTTGCGGTGATCGTTGAAGCCTTGACGGATAATAGAAACCGGACAGCTTCAACTGTGCGCTCAACCTTTTCTAAAAATGGCGGCGCGCTGGGCGAAACCGGCTCGGTTGGCTTCATGTTCGACCGTGTTGGTGAAATCACTTATGAGGCAGATGCAGGCGATGCGGACAAGTTGATGGATGCGGCAATTGAAGCGGGGGCTGAGGATTGTCAGACTGATGAAAATGGCCACACGATTATTTGTGCTTTTGAAGACATGAATGAGGTGTCAGCCGCGCTTGAAAAAGCACTTGGCGAGCCAAAATCGGTGAACCCGATCTGGAAACCACAAAATTCAGTTCCCGTGGATTTTGAAAAAGCGACGACGCTGATGAGGCTGATCGAAATACTAGAAGATGATGACGACATTCAAAACGTCTATGCGAATTTTGAAATGTCTGACGAGGTGATGGCGCAACTCTCTGCCGAGTAGTGGCGCACAACAATTTGGAACGCACTGATGCCAGCAACTTGGCTTGAGAACACCAAAGGGAAATTGCGATTGTCGCGTGTAGAACGTGCGCTGACATTGGCGATATTCTTGTTGTTCCAAGCCTTGTTGCCCAGCTATGCCGGGGCACTTTCTAACTGGTCGGGCGATGATCGTTTGGTACTATGTACCGCACACGGGCTGATCGATGTTGGGCGCTTAGATCAGTCCAAAACTGATTTGGATGACGGGACATTGTGCCTTGTCGCCCAATCTGGTGCTGCAGATATGGTGCAACCGCCTGTTGTGCTGCAGTTCCAACCCATGCAAATCGGCGCCTCTGCTTTGGCAGCACACCAATTGGTGGTGCTTCAGGGTGGACTACATTTCTCGCCCCATGCGCCAAGAGCCCCGCCAATCTATTCCTGAATTTTCAAAACCCATAGATCAATAAAGCTGGGGCCTCGCGGATGCTCAGCGCCTGAAAATTAGGAATGAAAATGAAGAATACTATCCTCGCGCTCTTGAGCGCAATTACACTGTTGCTGAGTGTTGGCTTTGCAAACGCTGATGACAACAAAAATAAAGTTATGGTCGGCGAAATCGCTATCGAGAAAGCATGGACCCGCGCCACACCAAATGGCGCACCAGCTGGTGGTGCATTTGTGACCCTGACCAATAATGGCCAAATCGCAGATCGCTTGCTTGGCGCATCTTCAGATGTGGCAAAAGCTGTTGAAGTGCATAAAATGAGCATGAATGATGGCGTGATGAAAATGGCGCAACTTGTGGATGGCTTGGTGATTGAGCCGGGCGCAACAGTTGAGTTGAAACCAGGCAGCTTTCATCTGATGATGATTGGCTTAAACGCACAAATCATTCAGGGTGACATGGTCAAGATTACGCTTGAGTTTGAACATGCGGGCAAGGTGGATGTGATGTTTGAAGCAGCGCGATTGGGCGCGCCGGGCTTGGATCACACAGACCATTAATTGGTCATGATACTTGCGTACAGAACAAGAACATGTTCAAAGAGGAGGTGCGGGCAACTGCACCTCTTTTGTTTATGGCGCGGTGAAGATGAGCAATTCAACTATTAGAATTTTGGGCATCGACCCGGGCCTTCGAAATACCGGCTGGGGCATAATCGAGCAAACGGGTAATCGGCTGACCTATGTGGCGTCGGGCGTTGTGAAACCGCCCATTAAAGACGAACTACCCGAACGATTGCTGGCGCTTTATAACGGCATCAAAGACCTCATCGCAGAACATCGTCCCGATGAAGCAGCGGTTGAAGAGACATTCGTGAATGCGGGCCCACGTTCGGCGTTGCTGTTGGGGCAGGCGCGGGGCGTTTGTTTGATGACCCCCGCATCGTGTGGGTTGCGGGTTGGGGAATATTCAGCCAACAAGGTCAAAAAGTCAGTGGTGGGCGCAGGGCATGCGGATAAAGATCAAGTGCAAATGATGATCAAAATTCTCCTGCCCACAGCAAATTTCAAAAGCGCGGATGCGGCGGACGCGTTGGCGATTGCGATCACCCATGCGCATCATCGCGGCACGTTAAATCAAAGGGCGAGTGCGTAAATGATTGGCAAACTGAAAGGCCTTGTTGAGGCACTTGAAGACGATAGCGTTCTGATTGATGTGAACGGGGTGTGTTACGTCTGCCATTGTTCGGGCCGCACCTTAGGCAATTTGCCAAGCGTTGGTGAAGCCACCACACTGTTCATTGAAACCTATGTGCGCGAAGATCAGCTCAAGCTGTTTGGCTTTGGCACCCAGTCGGAAAAACAGTGGTTTCTATTATTGATGAAAGTACAGGGCGTGGGCGCAAAAGTCGCGCTGGCGATCTTATCCACACTCACCGTTTCAGAAATTTCAAGCGCCATCGCCTTGCAAGATAAAGTGATGGTTGGCCGCGCGCCGGGGGTTGGCCCCAAAGTGGCGCAGCGCATCGTGACCGAGCTCAAAGGCAAAATTCCCGCCATGGGCGCGGTGGATGCAGGCGTGCAAGGCTTGCAAGAAGCGATTGGCGAAGGCGCGGCCCCAAACAATGTGGCCGACGCGGTTTCAGCCCTTACCAATTTGGGCTATTCACCCATGCAAGCCTCTGGGGCTTTGGCGCGGATTGTTGCCAAAGAGGGCGACGATGTCCCCACCGAAAAACTCATCCGCATGGGGCTGAAGGAGTTGAGTAGTTGAATAACGTTCTAAAATTTGATCCGTCGCAAAAGCGCAAGCCGGAGCCGGAAGCGAAGAAGCCGCAAAATGATGCGGCGCGCTTTGTGTGGATCAGTGCGATTGTTGGGCCGTTGGGCAGTGCGCTATTTCTGATGGCGATCTACGGGTTTTCTGACATCTGGGCCGTCATGACGAATCCGACCGATGGGGCTCTTTGGGGGCGTATTGGCATTGGCGTGAGTTTTGTCTTGCTGCTTGGCGGTTCGGCGGTGCCATTTTGCCTAGTTGCTTTGGCTCCATATTCGATTGCGGTGAACAAGGGTGTCGTATTGTTGCGTTCAATTTTTGTGCGACGTGCGATGGCGGGCGGAGCTGTTTATGGTGTGGCAGCAGCCGGGTTGATGAGCTTTTTGCTTGGCGAGGGCAGTAGCATTCAGAGCATGGGCTTTGTAATATTGAGCGTAGCGCTGGCGGCAGTACTGGGCGCTGCAATATCGTTTATGTGGGCTCATACTTGCTGGATTTTGGGTGGTGAAAAGCTCTCACCAACGACCAATGATAATAGGTAGAGAATGACTGATATTACCGACAGCACCGCAGATCGAGATGGCGAGGTTGACGTTAGTCTGCGCCCGTCGCTGTTCAACGACTTTGTGGGTCAAGAACAGGCGCGGGACAATTTGCAAGTGTTCATCGACGCGGCGAAAAAACGCGGCTCGGCGCTCGACCATGTGCTGTTCGTCGGCCCACCCGGATTGGGCAAAACTACTTTGGCGCAAATTGTGGCCAAAGAGCTTGGGGTCGGCTTTCGCGCCACCTCGGGGCCGGTGATCACCAAAGCGGGTGATTTGGCGGCATTATTGACCAATCTTGAAGAACGCGACGTGCTGTTTATCGACGAAATTCATCGCCTTAACCCGCAAGTCGAAGAAATCCTTTATCCAGCCATGGAAGATTTTCAGCTGGATTTGATCATTGGCGAAGGGCCTGCGGCGCGTTCAGTGCGGATTGATTTGGCAAAATTCACGTTGGTTGCGGCGACGACGCGGGCCGGGTTGCTGACCACGCCATTGCGGGATCGGTTCGGTATCCCTGTTCGCTTGCAATTCTATACACCAGAAGAATTGGTGAAAATTGTGCGTCGTGGCGCGCGGTTGATGGGCATTGGTATGAGCGAAGATGGGGCGATGGAAATTGCCCGTCGCTCGCGTGGCACGCCGCGTATTGCCGGACGACTGTTGCGTCGGGTCGCTGACTTTGCGCAAGTCGATGATGTGGTTGAAATCACCGCAGCGGTTGCCGACAAAGCGCTTGGGCGGTTGGACGTGGACAAAAAAGGCCTCGACCAATTGGATCGACGTTATCTAGGCACGATTGCCACTAATTATAGCGGTGGTCCGGTGGGCATCGAAACCATTGCCGCTGCGCTTTCGGAACCGCGTGATGCGGTGGAAGAAATCATTGAGCCTTACCTGATCCAGCAAGGCTTTATTCAGCGCACCCCGCGCGGGCGTATGTTAACCGCAATGGCGTTCTTACATATGGGCATGGGCGTGCCGCAGGGGTTCTTGGGCGTACAAGCCAGCTTGTTTGAGGAAGAGAGTGCTGATGAGTAATCTCACTTTCGATCAAGGAATTGAACGCGTCAATGTGCGGTGCGCGGGCATTATCCGGCACGAAGGGCATGTGCTGGTCTGTCGTGAAAATGATGATGATTTTGTGTGCTTGCCCGGCGGGCGGGTACAGCGCGGTGAGAGCTCTCTGGACGCCATTCATCGGGAAATGGCGGAGGAGCTAGAGGCTGAAATTGAAGCGCCGCAGCTGAAATATATTATCGAAAACTTCTTCTGGCGCTATGGCAAACGCTACCACGAATTTGGCTTCTATTATGAAATTGAACCGCCCAAGAATGTGCCGTTTAAGTTTGAAGGCGTGTGCGCCACAGGCGAAGATGATGGCACAGCATTGAGCTTTGAATGGGTGCCGCATAGCCCGGATGGCTTGGCCTATGTGAACTTAAACCCCCATTCCATGCGGACCCGATTGATGGACCTGCCAGACGGGTTCTTGCACCAGACCGTTGTTGATCCGGATTATTGAGAAATGGGCGTTGATCTTAGTTTCAAATCTCGGGGTGAGCGGTTCAATGTTCGTGCCGCTGCGATCATCAAGCATGAAGGGTACATTCTTTGTGATTACGAACGCGGTAGCGATTTTAGCATCCTGCCGGGTGGTCGTATTCAACGCGGTGAAGGCAGTGCAGTAGCGCTTAAGCGGGAGCTTGCTGAGGAACTCGAGATCGACGTTCTAGTGGGCGAACCGTGCATCATAACTGAGAGCTTTTATGATGGGGAGCAAAACGAGCGCTATCATGAAATAGCGTTCTATTATGTGATTGATCGACCGAAGAACTTGGCATTTTCCCCCGGCTCGATTTGCTATTCTCACGTCGAAGATGGGAAAAATTTTGATTTTTCGTGGGTGAAGGCGACACCTGAAGACCTGATGCGTGTGAACTTGGAACCTAAAGCGATTCATCATCATTTCATTGACCTGCCGTCGACACCCATCCATGTTATTATAAACGAGTGAAGGGCAAAGTTAGAGGGCGAAATGATGAAAAAATTGGGTTTAGCATTGGCAATATTGGCAGGGATGGGCCCTGTAGCGGCATCAGCGCAAGACATGTCGGGCGTGCCGGATGTGTCGATGTTCAAAATGATGGTGGATGCGAACAAAAGTTCGGGTTGGGTGGCGTTCCGTGAATATGATGGACAGCAGTGGATTTATTTCACAGCGCTCGTGACGTCGCGATGTCGGTTGAAAGAAATCCGCTATTCTGTTAATTCGGACGCTTTGGATCAAACGTTCCCGCTGGCGGATTGTATTCCTGATTCACCATTTTCTATTCCAAGTGATGCCGGGCCAGAAGCGATCGCGCTTACTTTGCCTTCGCAGACCGCTAAAATCCTATCGGTGCAGGTGGTGTTTGAAGATGATGTTGAAACTGAGATCATGACCTACCGTCCGTGCGAGGGCGTTGGCGATTCAAGTTGTGCAAAGGTTGTGAACTAGCGTGAGCAATCAAGATTATCAATTTGGGGGTACCCTCACTAGTGATGGTGCGCATTTGTTTCCGGTGCGGGTATATTATGAAGACACAGACTTTTCGGGGAATGTCTATCACGCCGCCTATTTGAAGTTTTTCGAACGCGCCCGCACCGAACTATTGCGCGCCCATGATGTACACCATGAGCGGTTATTGGCTGAGGATGGGGTGGCGTTTGCGGTGCGGTCCCTGAATATTGAATATTTGCAGGCGGCGCACATTGACGATTTGCTTGAGGTGACGTCTGAAGTGGTTGAAATGAAAGGTGGCCGCTTGACCATTGCGCAGGTTATACGCTGCGGTGGTAAGATCATCACACGCGCTAAAGTTGTGGCTGTTTCCATCAAATCGGACGGAAAACCCACGCGATTGCCGCAATTGATCAGAAATGCGCTTGAATAGCAGATTGTTCATCTACAATTCAGCAAGACTTCATTAACCATAAAATTACCAGATCAGCCTATGGGTCGGGGTGAAGTAATTTGTTGGCTAAATCGACTATGGCGCACTTAAATTTGACAAAATTTACCGTCATGTCGAGGGAACAGGCTGGCAGGCAGGCAAAATGGCCACGAGCTGGCGTTTAAGGGGAAGATAAATGGAAGTAGAACTCGCCAGCGCGGCCGCTGAAGTAGACTTTTCACTGTTTGCTTTGTTTTTGACTGCCGATTGGGTTGTTAAATCGGTGATGATCGGCTTGCTGGCCGCCTCGATTTGGAGCTGGGCGATAATTGTAGACAAATCTGTTCTTTATGGTCGTTCGCGTCGCGAAATGAACAAGTTCGAGAAGAATTTTTGGTCTGGCCAAAGCTTGGAAGAGCTTTATCAGCAATTGAGTGAAACCGATACGCGCGGCATGGCATCAGTGTTTGTGGCGGCGATGAAAGAATGGAAGCGTAGCCACGAGCAAGGTGCGTCCTCCTATTTGGGCATGCAGCAACGTTTGGACAAAGTGCTGGATTTAACGATTGGCCGCGAAAGCGACAAACTTGAATCCCGGCTTACATTTTTGGCAACGGTTGGGTCTGCTTCGCCGTTTGTTGGTCTGTTCGGTACGGTTTGGGGCATTATGAACTCGTTCCAATCTATTGCGGCATCCAAAAGCACAAACCTTGCGGTTGTGGCCCCTGGTATTGCCGAAGCGTTGTTTGCCACAGCGCTTGGTCTATTGGCAGCGATCCCCGCCGTGATTGCTTACAATAAGCTTTCCAGCGACGCGAACCGGTTGAACGGGCGTCTTGAAGGTTTTGCAGATGAATTCTCGTCTATCCTCACCCGGCAACTTGAAAGCCGGGGTCAGTAATGGGGATGAGTGCAGGCGGTGGTCGCAGCGGTTCACGCCGGGGCCGACGCGGTAAGAACCGACCAATGAGCGAGATCAACGTCACCCCGTTGGTGGATGTGATGCTTGTGCTGCTGATCGTTTTCATGGTGGCCGCTCCGCTTTTAACCGTGGGTGTGCCGATCGACTTACCGCAAAGTCAGGCCAAGTCGCTGAATACGGACAGTAAACCAATCACCGTGTCGGTGACGTCCGCAGGCGATGTTTATGTTCTGGAGGACAAAATTGATCCAGCCGAGCTGATCTCAACCATTCAAGCTTTAATACCTGAGGGCACTGATGAGCGGATTTATGTGCGTGGCGACACCGTCGCCGATTATGGCAGCGTGATGAAAGTCATGGGTCAGTTATCGGGTGCAGGCTATACAAAAATCGGGCTGATAACTGAGCAGGAGCAAGGGCAGTAGCCACATGCGGATCGGTTTAGGCATTTCAATTGTATCTCACGCGGCATTGTTGGCTGTCGGGCTGTTTTCGCTCGGCGGCGCAGAGCCGTTTGACCCAACTGAAATTGAAGCGATACCAATTGAACTGGTGCCAATTGAGAGCATTTCAAATATACGGTTCGGCTCGCTTGAGAGTAATGTGATTAAGACGGAAACCCCATCTGCGGTTGACGCGGAACAACCTGCGCAAATTGCCGAGCCAACTGGTAATACTGAAACCAATCAAGATACGCGCGAAGAAACAAACACCGTCACGCCAGCGCCAACGACTGAGACCGCGCCAGAGCCGCAGCCTGAACCTGTGATCGAACCGGTGCCGGTTGAAAAAATTCCAGAACGCCCAGCGCCTGACGTGACACCGGAGCCTGCACCTGTGGACCCGACGCCGCCAACGCCGACGCCGCAGCCAGAACCTGAGCCAGCGCCAGAACCTGTGACACCCACACCGGACCAGATTGAGCAAGTTATTGCGGTACAAACGCAAACGGATGCGGAACCCGAAGTGCAGGACCCGCGTCCGCCAACGCTAACTGCAGCGCTTGAGAAAGCGCGGTCGCAAAGTCCGCCAAAGGCCATTTCGCAAGAATCAAAAGCCACAGATAATTCAGACAAAGCGGACAAGATTTCTGAGATTATCAACAAAGAAGATAGCCGCGGTGCGACCACAGGAAGTGGTGGTCAAAAAACCGCCGGCAAAACCACAGGAACCGCAGCACGGCTTACGCAGTCGGAAAAAGCGGCGCTCGTGGCGCAAATGCGCAAGTGCTGGTTGGTGCCGATTTCGGCGAAAGATGTTGATGGGCTTTTTGTGCGGTTACTGATTGATATGAACCGCGACGGATCGGTTGCGGGAACACCGCAGGTTTTGGAGATTTCAATCCAAAACTCTGTTGGCGTGGCCACAGCAAGCGCTGCACAACGGGCCGTGCGGCGCTGCGCACCCTATACGACGCTAGACCCGGCCAAGTTTGATGAATGGCGGCAAATCGAAGTTAAATTTGATCCCAAGGACTTGCTCTAATAGGGTGCTTGAGTGAAAAGATGTTAGGAACAACCATGATTGATTTGAACAGACGACACGCATTGAAACTGGGCATGGCCGGTGTTGGCGTTGCAGCATTTTCTACCCCGGCAAGTGCCCTTATTAAAATCGTCGTTTCAGGTGGCGATTTTGAACCGATGCCCATTGGGGTGCCCATATTTTCGTCCGCTGACCCTCAATTGGCCGCGGAAATTACATCCGTTGTGATCGCGGATTTGAAACGCTCTGGATTGTTCGCACCCATCGCTGAGAGCAATTTGCCGCTCAAGCAGGGTGACGTGAATGCCAATCCCGATTTTGGCGCTTGGCGGAATGCTAAGGCAGACGCCTTGCTGATGGGCAGCGTTGATCAAGTTGACGGGCAAATTCGTGCAGATGTTCGGCTTTGGGACGTGGTTGAAGGCGCGCAGGCCTTTGGCGAAAGCTTTGCAGCGGATCGGCAAAACATTCGCCGTGTCGCCCATATTGTGGCTGACGCAATTTACGCGAAACTGACAGGTGAGGCGGGCTATTTTGATACGCGCATAGTCTATGTGGCGGAAAGTGGCCCGAAAGCGAACCGCACCAAACGTCTTGCGATCATGGATCAAGACGGGGCAAATGTTCAATATTTGACACGCGGCGATAGTATCGTTTTAACGCCGCGCTATTCGCCGCTTGGCAATGAGCTGTCTTACATGAATTTTGCTGGCGATGTGCCGCAGATCTATTTGCTCGATCTTTCCACCGGTCGCCAGCAAAGGATTGCAGACTTTGGCAAAATGACCTTATCGCCACGCTTTTCGCCAGACGGGCAGAATTTGGCGTTCAGTGTGACCAGCGGTGCGAACACCAATATTTATTTGATGAATTTGCAAGCACGAAAACCAACGGCGCTGACCAGTGGCGCTGCGATTGACACTGGCCCCAGTTTTTCGCCGGATGGGGCGCGGTTGGCGTTTGAATCTGATCGTGGTGGCTCGCAACAGATTTATATCATGAACACAAGCGGCGGTGGCGCGCAGCGGATTAGTTTTGGCGACGGGCGCTATTCGACCCCTGTTTGGTCACCAAAAGGAGATTTGATCGCGTTCACCAAGCAGAGTGAGGGGCAGTTTCATATTGGCACCATGCGCCCCGATGGTTCGGGCGAGCGGATTTTGTCGTCCAGCTATTTGATGGAAGGGCCAACTTGGGCGCCAAATGGGCGCGTGATCATGTTCTTTAAAGATCCTGGTGGTGACGGTGGCCCGCAACTTTACTCCATTGATGTGTGGGGCCGGAACGAGTTGCGCATCCCGACCGAAACGTTTGCGTCAGATCCAACATGGTCGCCGCTTTTGCGATGACCCGTCCGCTGGTGTTTGAATTTGATTATGCGACAACCAGATTGCGTGCGGTTGATGCGCAACGGATGTTGGTCAGTCACAAACGAAAAGCGCAATTGTTGGTTCAATTGAAGTCATCGCTCACGCAAAAAGTGTTGGCACCATTACCCCCTCATTTTGCGATGGGTACTGAAGAAATTGAACCCGAGCAATGGTTGTACGACCGGCTTGGGGAAGGGCAAGTGCTTTTGCTTTTGGATGAACGGCAGGAAACACTTTATGGATTGGTGTTTTTATTCTCCGCGGCGATGGAGAGCGGCGGCATAGTTGTTCAGATTGGTTATTTGATAGGCGAGGATTTTTGGGGGCAAGGTCTTGCTAGTGAAATGCTCGCCGGTTTGGTTCGCCAGTGCGCCGAATTGAAGGAAATTCGTCAATTGGCAGGCGGTGTTGAAGTTGGGAATGTTGCCTCTGCACGGGTGTTGATAAAGTCTGGTTTTAGTCTGGATCGTTCTCAAACGACGCTCGACACTGAATATTACACGCTGCGTATCTAGGGTCTGAACTCAATTGAGAAATGACCTGGACAGCCGTTCAGTTTTGATCAGATTTAGGCGAAATGGACCGAATTGACTTGCTGTCAATGAGGATATTTCAACGCAAACGGGCAAAATTGAATGCGGCCTTGCGGGTTATGTGCAAAACAGGCTGCTTCAGCGTCGAAAAGCCTCACCGATATGAAAATCGCTTTCGTTTCTCTCCTCAAATCAGTCTATTTTGCACCCATCCAGACCTTTTCTCAATTCAGTCCAGACCCTAAGCAAACCGTCGCGTAGTTATCATAATCTGACCTGTGCTGAAATAATGTTGGCCGGTATGGTTTTTGTGCGTACTTGATATGTTGATCTCAGGTTCTTAGCTTTGCTCTTCGAGTTTGCCAATATGGGCAACGATTGCCAAGAGGGAACTTACCAAATGCCCAGAGTTGTTCGTTTTAAAGCGTTGCTTGACCAATTAAAACCTAGTCCGAAAATGCCAGCGGTGTTTTTGGGGCATGGTAACCCCATGTATGCGATTACAGACAATCAGTTTGCCCAAAATTGGCGGCTGTTGGGCGAAAAACTTCCAACACCACAAGCTATTCTTTGCGTATCGGCACACTGGGAGACGCATGGAACAACCCTTGTGCAGGTGAGCGAACAGCCAAAGACCATTCACGATTTTGGCGGATTCCCGCAAGCGTTATTTGATGTGCAATATCCGGCAATTGGCGCACCAGACACAGCGCGCGCGGTTGCTGCAATATTGCAAGATCATCATGGTCACGAAACAATGGAATGGGGACTGGACCATGGGGCGTGGTCGGTGTTGCGTCACTTGTTCCCCAATGCAGATGTGCCCGTGTTTCAGCTTTCAATTGATATGAGTTTGGGCTTGAGCGGCCAATATGCATTGTCCATGCAGCTGCGTGAGCTGAGAGCCCGGGGTGTCTTGATTTTGGGCAGTGGCAACGTCGTGCATAATTTGCGGCGCATTCGAGCAGAAGGCGGCGAACATGATTGGGCAATTGAATTTGACCAGTTCGTTGCCGATAAGCTTGAAAGCGGAGACCATGCGGCGCTGGCCAATATTCAGCCTGAAGATCCTTTGTTTGCAGCAGCGCACCCAACATTTGAACATTTCTCACCAGCGCTTTATGTGGCCGCGGTGGCCGACAAAAAAGACCAATTGGCATTCTTTAATGATCATATGGATATGGGCAGTTTGTCGATGCGTTCATTTGTCTATTTTTGATTTTGGCCAAGTGCTTCAGTCGATTGCAAACTCATTCAACCTTGGCCGCAAATAGCACGGCGGCAACGCCTATCAGCGTTAAGACCAAGCACGCTGCGGCTGCAACATAGCGTTGTGTGCGGAGTGCATTTTTAAGGGCGATGAAAGATTGAAGCGCGTAGTAGGCGGCGAAGGCGCGCGAGGCAAAGCTAATGATGGCAAAAATATCTGTTGTCCACGTCAAAACAAGTCCAGAAACTACAACGAATACATAGCCGAATTTTTCTTTTATTTTGTGCCTTGTGAGCTCTTCAATTAGCCCAGCGGCGCCACTGGTGTCGGCGATTGCTGCGCTCATTTGCGCACTTAAAGCCGCGATCACCAAAAGGACAGGCAATATGCTGGCTACGGTTCTTGTCAGGTCAATGATTGCGGTTTCGCTAACCGCGATCTCACTGGCTTTGAACGCGTAGCTGATCAGGCTTACATAAAGCACGTAAATTAGGGTGGAGATAACCTGGGCAAGTCGCATAGATCGAATGCGTATAGTGGCGGAATAAGTTTCACCCAAATAGCGCGATGTTTCAAAACCTTGCACAGCGACGATGAGGCCAAGTGACAAAGTGATGGCGTCCAAACCACTTATTTTAACCGGGAGGGTGACCAAGCTGCCTTCTGCGACCTTCCACTGGAAAAAAAGCATAAACGCAAACAGAAGGGACGCGATGATGGCGAGTTTGATCGCCACGGCATATCTCTCTAACCGCTCTAATGCTGTAAAACCACGCAACACGCCCACCGCTAGAATAATGAGCAACATTATACTCGTAACGATTTTTGCGTTTATCGAGCTGTTGAAGGGCGTTAAATTGACAAAGAACGCGCCGAAGAGATTTAGGTAGTAGGCCACAGAAACGAAGAACGCGAAGGCCAATGATATAGAGCTTATATGTTCGAGGTTTTTGTTTGGCAGAATGTCGCTTTGCGCATTGTCGATTGCATTCATGTTGCTTCTGATTGCCCAACCAAAGGCATATGCAAGCGCACACAGGGCGAGCATGGCAAGTGGCGCCAAATAGCCAAACGACAATTGCAATATGGGGCCGATGATCAAAAAACCACTGCCAATAATTGAAGCCAGTGGGGTTTGGGTGGCGCGCCACAATTTATTGTTTGTTGCTTTGTTGAACAGCAAAAACCAGAGCGATAAGACGCTGATAAGGACAATGATGATGTTAAATGTCATTTGATAATATCTAGGGTCTGGACTGAATTGAGAAAAGGTCTGGATTGGGTGCACAATAGACTGATTTGAGGAGAGAAACGAAAGCGATTTTCATATCGGTGAGGCTTTTCGACGCTGAAGCAGCCTGTTTTGCATCCAACCCGAAAGGCCGCAGTTCAATTTTGCCCGTTTGCGTTGAAATATCCTCATTGACAGCAAGTCAATTCGGCCCATTTCGCCTAAATCTGATCAAAACTGAACGGCTGTCCAGATCATTTCTCAATTGAGTTCAGACCCTAAGCTAGTGGGTGATGGGGGGCAAGCAGCGCGATGCTTTTATTCAGAGATGTCGTTTAAACGCGATACAGCGCCACAATCTGGCCTGATTATGTCGGCATTAACCTTGTTTGAGAACCCGGTTTTAAGATAACAGGGGGTAAAGATTATCGATAAGTTTTCCCCAATTCGGAGCAAGGACCAAGCAAATGGGTCATAAAATCACCAGCCTAGTAAAAGGCATTTTGATTGTTGCGCTTGTCGCAGTGGTTGCGGCATGTGCACGCACACCCAATGGCGGCGTCGGCAATCTTGGGCCGGGGCAGGCATCGCCTGGCACACAACAAGAATTTTTGGTGACCGTTGGTGATCGTGTATTCTTTGATACGGATAGTTCAATTTTGACTGACGAAGCTAAAGTGACGTTAGACAAACAGGCTATTTGGCTGGGCCGGTATCCGAAATATCGTGTGTTGATTGAAGGACATGCGGATGAGCGCGGTACGCGCGAATACAATATTGCGCTGAGTGCACGACGTGGTTCAGCTGCGGTCAATTACTTGGTCAGCCGTGGGGTGAATTCAAGCCGTGTTAGCACGAAATCGTTTGGTAAAGAGCGCCCTGTTGCGGTGTGTAATGACATTTCTTGCTGGTCACAGAACCGCCGTGCAGTGACGGTGCTGTTGCCGTAAGCAAAAGCTAAAAAATCCTTTGCTGGAGGCTGACGCCGGGTTTCGTTAATGCGATCCCGGCGTTTTTTTGTCGTAATTTTGTTTTACCTCAATCACCAAACAGATTTACAAGAGAACCAAGCCCGTTTTTGGGGCTATTAGTTTTCTTTGAACAAGGAGTGGCCATGCTAAAGAAAATGAACCCCACACGATCACGCGTGCCGTTGATGCTCGGGGTGGCACTTGTGGGTGCCATGCTAAGCGTTTCGGCGTTCGCGGGAAAAGCCGAGCCGGCATCGATTGATGGGCGACTTGATACGCTAACACTACAGGCAGATCAGTTGGGTGCCAATTTATTGAGCCTGCAACAAGGCTTGGGCGGCAATGGTTTGGCCCCGGTGCCCACCCAACGTATTCGCGTTGGGCAAAGTCGTGAAGTTGGCCAGATCAATGTGCGACTTGATCAGATTGAGAACCAAATGCGGGTGCTCAATGGGCAAGTTGAAGGGCTTCAGTTCCAACTGACGCAAATGCAAACGCTGTTAGAGCGTATGCAAGAGGATTACGAATTTCGGTTCTTAGAACTGGAAGGCGGTTCTTTGGGAAAAACTAGAGCGGCACCTCGACCAGACAGCGCGACGCTGCCTGAGGGCGTGCCGCAGACCCAAGGTGATGCGCTGTCTTCACAAGCACAGACGTTAGGTTCTTCAGCCACAACGCTTGGCACCATTGTTGTTGATGAGGGCGGGCAACCGCTTGATTTGAACTTCAACCCGGGAACCAGCATTTCAGATGCGGACGGCGATGCGCAATATGCGGCCGGTTACGAAGCGATTGTGCGCGGTGATTACCTGTTTGCAAAAGACCAATTTTCGCAATTCGTCGCACTTTACCCCAACCATGCGCAAGCCGCTGATGCGTATCATTGGCTGGGTGAGGCGCTGATGCAAAATGGGGATGCTGAGGAGGCCGCTGAAGTGTTTTTGGCGGGTTATGAGAAGTTTCCAAATGCAACGCGCGCGCCTGATATGGTGTTAAAACTGGGCATGGTGTTGGCCAAAACGGGTGAACGAGAAACGGCTTGCCGCACATTTGTTGAGGTATTGCGCAAATATCCGTCGCAGCCCAACGCATTTAAAATCCGCGTAAAAGAGGAACAAAGACAGTCGCAATGCTAGGCGGAGCGGTTACTGATTTGCAACTGGACGACCCGGATCACCTCAATCTGCTGTTTGCACCTGTGCAGGGTGAAACTCAGTTGGCGTTGGCGGTGTCTGGCGGTGTTGATAGCCTATCTTTGATGCTACTGGTGGCCCGCTGGTGTGCGTTGCAGGAAACACCCCCGCGCGTGGTGGTGTTCACGGTTGATCATGGCCTGCGACCGGCGGCGAAACAGGAAACAAAATTTGTTGCTGATACTGCGTTAGACCTTGGTTTTGAAGCGCAAATATTGAGCGGCTCGCTCAAGAATCTTAAAACGCGTGTGCAAGAAAAAGCGCGAGAACTGCGTTATGGTTTGATTGGCCGGGCGATGGACGAAGCGGGAATTGGTTGTTTGCTTACGGGGCATCATTGCGATGATCAGGCGGAAACCGTTTTGATGCGGTTGGCGCGGGGCAGCGGCGTTGGTGGGCTGGGTGGCATGGCCAAAATTAGCGTGCGGCAAGATATGTTCGTGTTTCGCCCGCTTTTGAACGTGCAGCGCGAGCAATTGGAGGCGTTTATGGCGACAAGCGATCTTGTCCCGGTGAACGATCCATCAAACCGGGATATACAATTTGAGCGTGTGCGTTGGCGTCAACATATGCCCGCACTGGAAAATACCGGGCTTAGCAGTGAAATGATTGGCTTATCGGCGAAACGGTTGCGGCGGGCTGATCAGGCGCTGAGCGAGTTGACCGAACAAATCTATGATGAGCAATTTGCGATCGATTCGTTTGGGTGCTTGTTTTTTGAACTTGACGAACTTGTACGACAGCCTGCTGAGCTTGCCATTCGGTTGTTGGCGCGGGCGCTGGACGATGCGGGTGGTGACACGCAGATGCCGACTTTGGCGCAGGTGGAAGCCCTATTTGAGCATTTGCAATCGGGCATTTTTGCGTTCAAAGGGATCACCCTTGGGGGCAGCGGCATAAAAATCAAAGATGGCATCGTTCAGATTTATCGTGAAGCTGGGCGGCTAAGTGTCAAAAAAGTGGATATTTCACCGGGAAATTCACTGCGATGGGATAATCGGTTTCAGATTATGGTTGCACAAGACATGGCTTCACCTGTTTGTGTTTTGCCGGCGATTGAAATCACCCGCAATATGTTGGACAATATGCTTCCCGGCTTGCCCTATGTTCCTATGCAAGCTGTATGCGCTGCGCCGATGGTTGTTCTGGATGACCAAATTTTGGCGCTGGGGGAACATGTGTTGGCCGATGGTGTGGATGTATTTCGTAGTTTTGGCCCAAATGCGCTGATCTAACGTTAATATATTTAGTGTTAGTTTTGATCAACGAATGCAACACGCGATGAGGACAAAATGCCCCTTGTAACTAGGGGGCTTGGTACTTACATTCGCGGTAACTTATTTCATGACGAGCTTCGCGTACGCGCGGGGCATAAATCCAAGGCAGGATTAATGAACGGCAATTTTAGAAACTTCGCCATTTGGATCGTAATTTTGGTCCTTTTGCTCGGCCTCTTTCAGGTCTTTAACACGTCGACACAAACGGTAACGGTTGGCAAACGCACTTACTCCGAATTTGTGGCAGAGGTGGACGCTGGCAATGTCAACAGTGTCATCATTACGCAAAATGTGCTGCGCGGTGCGCTGAACAGTGGTGGGACATTTGAGACCAATATTCCGGCCGGTGTTGATGTGGTGTCGCGTTTGGAAGCTCGCGGCGTAGCGATTGAAGCCCGCGATCCGGATTCAAGCCCATTTTGGACAATTCTTTTGTCATCATGGTTGCCGTTTATCGTTATCATTGGCGTTTGGTTTTTCTTCATTCGCCAAATGCAAGGTGGTGGAAAAGGTGGGGCGATGGGCTTTGGCAAATCGCGCGCTAAACTACTAACCGAATCCTCGGGAAAAATTACTTTCGAAGATGTGGCCGGTGTTGACGAAGCCAAGCAGGATTTGGAAGAAATTGTCGAATATTTGCGTGATCCGGGCAAATTCCAGCGTTTGGGCGGTAAAATCCCACGCGGTGTGTTGTTGGTGGGCCCTCCAGGCACAGGTAAAACATTGCTCGCACGCTCTGTGGCTGGCGAAGCCAGTGTGCCGTTTTTTACGATTTCAGGTTCTGACTTTGTTGAAATGTTTGTCGGGGTTGGGGCAAGTCGTGTGCGCGACATGTTCGAGCAGGCCAAAAAGAATTCGCCCTGCATTATCTTCATTGATGAGATCGATGCAGTGGGCCGTTCGCGTGGCGCTGGCATTGGCGGCGGCAATGATGAACGCGAGCAGACATTGAACCAGCTTTTGGTTGAGATGGACGGCTTTGAAGAAAATGAAAGCATCATTTTGATTGCTGCGACCAACCGTCCTGACGTTCTTGATCCGGCATTGATGCGTCCAGGCCGTTTTGACCGTCAAGTTGTGGTGCCGAACCCAGATGTGGGTGGCCGTGAAAAAATCCTCAAAGTGCATGTGCGCAAGGTGCCATTGGCCCCAGATGTGGATTTGAAAATCATCGCACGTGGTACTCCAGGATTTTCTGGCGCCGAACTGATGAACTTGGTGAATGAATCTGCATTGTTGGCGGCGCGGCGCAATAAACGCTTTGTCATGATGACTGAATTTGAAGATGCCAAAGACAAACTCATGATGGGTGCGGAACGCCGCACTATGGCCATGAAAGAAGATGAGAAGAAAAATACCGCCTACCATGAAGCAGGGCATGCATTGATATCGCTATTAATGCCGGATATTTTGGACCCTATTCATAAAGCGACAATCATTCCGCGCGGTCGTGCGCTTGGGATGGTGATGAGTTTGCCTGAATCTGATCAATATTCGTTTTCCAAAGAAAAAGCATTGGCGCAGTTGGTCATGGCCTTTGGTGGTCGCGAAGCAGAGATTCACAAATTTGGACCGCAAAAAGTAACATCTGGTGCCGCTGGTGACATACAAGCTGCGACCAAACTCGCAACCTCGATGGTGACCGAATGGGGCATGAGCGATAAGCTTGGCCGGGTTCTTTTGAAGTCAGAACCAAATGGTTTTTATGGCGCTCAGAACGCGGAAATTTCGGATGATACGTCTCGTTTGATCGATGAAGAAGTGCGTGGCTTGATTGAAGCCGCTGAAACCCAAGCGCGCAAGATGATCAATGACAATGAAGACTTGTTTGAAAACATCGCGCAATCATTGCTTGAGTTTGAAACGCTTACAGGTGACGAACTTCGTGGTTTGATTGAAGGTCATCGCCCCACACGTAAAGATGATGATGATTCTGAAAAGCCAAAAGTTTCAGCTGTGCCGAGTGCTGGAAAAGCGTCAACGAAGAAAAAAGGCGATGGACTGGCGGGCGGCGATGCCGAGCCGCAACCTGAAGCTTAACACCGCTTATGTTATAAACATTAATCAGGGTCGCCCTTAACAGGCGACCCTTTTTGATTCATACTGCTCGACAGGTTTTGAGGGAACTTGAATGCCAAATATTGAAGTTTTGATTGCCTTTTTTATAACGACGACGATGTTCGCCTATATGCCGGGCCCGGCCATGATTTACGTTTCGGCGCAAACTTTGGCGCGCGGGCGCAAGGCTGGGTTAATGGCGGCGTTGGGCGTGCATTTGGGCGGCTATTTTCATGTGGTGGCGGCAGCGTTGGGTTTGGCGGCTTTATTGGCGTTGGTGCCACAGGTTTACGTGTTGGTGAAACTGGCAGGTGCGCTCTATCTCGTGTTTTTGGGTGTGATGATGCTCAAAAAACGCAATGAACGGATGCAACAAGGCGTGGCGATGCAAAAAGACGCGCGAAAGGCATTTGTTGAGAGCATGATTGTTGAGGTGTTAAACCCCAAAACTGCGATCTTCTTTGTGGCTTTCCTGCCGCAATTTGTTGACATCAATGCCGCTTGGCCGATTTGGGTGCAGATGTTGGTTTTGGGCACCATCGTCAACATCATATTTTCATCGGCAGATCTGCTGTGTGTGGTGTTTGCAAGTTTGATGATTAAACGCCTTGCACGGTCTGGTTCTGGCCCTAAATGGGCGAAAATTGCTGGCGGTTCTTTTTTGATGGTGCTGGGTGGAAAGCTCGCACTGGATCATTAGGGCATGATCCTCAGAGGAACATTCTTTACCAAAAAATGAGTAAGCAATTTCAACAGGTTTTATTCGCCTCACAATTGCTTTAATGGATTGAGAATACTGGTTCGTGTGCAAAAGGGCATGTGACGCAATTTATTCGAAGCGGCGTCCAAGGAAACTAAATGGCAAAAAAATATTTCGGTACTGACGGCATTCGGGGTTTGGCAAACGGACATAAGCTGACGTCTGAATTGGCGTTGAAAGTTGGCCAGGCTGCCGGTTCAGCCTTTCAGCGTGGTGACCACCGGCATCGTGTGGTGATCGGCAAAGATACGCGCCGTTCAGGCTACATGATCGAATACGCGCTGACGGCGGGTTTCAACTCAGTGGGCATGGATGTGTTCCTGCTCGGGCCGATGCCAACACCAGCTGTGGCGATGCTCACACGGTCATTGCGGGCCGATTTGGGCGTCATGATTTCCGCTTCCCACAATCGATATGACGACAATGGCATTAAACTGTTCCAGCCGGACGGTTATAAGCTGACCGATGATATGGAATGCGAAATTGAAGCTTTGCTAAATAGCGAATTGGCCAACGAATTGGTGCGCGGACGTGAAATCGGTCGGGCGCACAGAATTGAAGAAGCACGGGGACGTTATTCTGAGTATGCCAAACGCACATTGCCGCGCCTGACAGAGTTTTCGGGTTTGCGTGTGGTGGTGGATTGTGCAAATGGGGCTGCTTATAAATCAGCGCCTGAAGTTTTGTGGGAGCTGGGCGCAGAAGTCATCACCATCGGTGTGTCGCCAGACGGATATAATATCAATGAGGGATGCGGATCAACCGCGCCACATTTGCTGCAACAAAAAGTGCGCGAAACCCGCGCCGATTTGGGCATTGCACTGGATGGCGATGCTGATCGTGTTGTGATTGTTGACGAAAAAGGTGAGATCGTTGATGGCGACCAGCTCATGGCGGCGCTGGCGATGTTTTGGCAGGACCAAGAAAAGCTGACCGGCGGTGGCGTGGTGGCGACTGTGATGTCAAATTTGGGTCTTGAACGCTATTTAAATAGCCGCGATTTGTCGCTTGAACGCACCCAAGTGGGGGATCGCTATGTGCTGGAGCGCATGCGCGGCGGCGGGTTTAATGTGGGCGGCGAGCAATCGGGCCATATCATTTTGTCTGACCACACAACAACCGGTGATGGGCTTGTTTCGGCTTTGCAAATTATGGCTTTGGTGCAAGATAAGGACAAACCTGTTTCAGAAGTATGCCGGTTGTTTGACACTGTGCCGCAATTGCTGACCAATGTGCGTTACGAAAGTGGCGCGCCGCTGGAAGATGAACGTGTGAAAAAAGCAATTGCAGCGGGCGAAGAAAAAATGGGCAAGACCGGACGTTTGGTCATTCGCGCTTCTGGCACAGAGCCGCTAATCCGCGTGATGGGCGAATGTGACGACGAGAAATTGGTTCACGCTGTGGTTGGCGATATCGCTGAGGTCATCCAGCAGGTGGCTTAGATTTACTGACTCGGGTTGGTTTTTAAGCAGGCGGTGTCGGTAAACGGCGCCGCTTTCGGTTTTTTAGAATGCCCTCGGCAATGAGCAACCCGAAAATGATTGCAAAAAACCCTGCGAATTGTATGGGCGACAATTGTTCTTGAAAAATAATCGCGCCGAGCACCACCGCAACGATGGGAATTAGATAACTTGTTTGCGTGCAAAAGGCCGCCGAAGTTTTATCGACAAGCCGATAATAGACCACAGTGGCCGCCCATGTGGGAAAGATGGCAAGATAAGCAGCAGATGACCAGCCCTGCCAGCTGATGGATTGTGGCATGGGTTCAAACAAAATAGCCCCGATGAAGGCCGTGCCAGTGGCCACAAGGATTGTGCCGTAAGATTTGGTCATAGCGGGCATGTCGATCATCCGGCGTGAAATGATACCGTTGGTTGCGTATCCGGTGGTGGCAATGATCAATAGCGCAAAGGGCAGAAAGACTATGGCTTGGTTTTGCCCATTGTTGCCACTGCCGATAATGATCGCGGCTACACCCAAAAAACCAATGATCAGGCTAAGAAGGCGCACAGGCGTTGCTTTTTCTTCTGGTAAAAACACCAATGAAAACAGCAAAACCTGAAACGGGATGGTGGCCATCATCAGCCCTGCAATGGCAGACGGGACATAGGGCGCGGCAAATGAGATCAGAATAAAGGGAACAGCTGTGCCAAAAGAGCCCAAAAACAGCATGGCACGCCACTCGCGCCAACCTTTTGGTAACTTTACTTTTTTCCAATATGCGAACGCAATCATGCAGCTTGATGCAATGATCAGGCGAATGGCGACCAGCCATAATGGACCGATATGGTCCACCGCAATTTTGATGGCAATAAAGGCGCTACCCCACATAAAGACAAGGCTTGCAAGCCATAGCCAATCAGATGCGTTTCTTTGCTGTTGTTCCATTTTCTACTCGCAAAATCGAAGATAAGTGCCTGTTCTAGTTAATGTGATTGTTTAAATGTTAGGGTTAAATATTGAGGTTAAGCGCCTTTTAACAATAAGCAGCAATAATGCCCAGCGAGAAGTCACAGAAAATGGCTTGCGTAATGAGGATTAGAATGATGCTTAAATGGATGATCGCCGCTACACTGGCATTTGCAACAATGTTCGGCAACGTCGTGTTGGCTGCCGACCCGATTGTTCCTGAACCAGAATACCCAGTATATCCTGAACTGCCAGAGGTTGATTATGGGCTTGGTGGCTCTTTCTACCTTCGTGGTTCAGTTGGCGGAAACGTGCTTTGGGCACGTAACGTTGTCATATGTTGTGCAGACAATAGTGTGACAGCTGTTGGCTATGGCTACAGTGTTGGTGCCGGTGCAGGTTATGAATTTGGTGATGGTTGGCGCACAGATTTGACAATTGATTATCTGGCCAATAGTGGCCTAACTGCTGCTGGATACACCGCCAGTTTACGTTCAACTGTTGCTTTGGCCAACGTCTATTATGACTTTGACCTGCAAGGCATGGGAAAACAAACTGCTGAAGGTGGGTGGACAGGTTATGTGGGTGCTGGTGTTGGTAAAGCATGGAGCTATGCTTCTGCAACACACGCAACGAACCCTGATCTTGTTGAAGGCTCGGGCAACCGGTCTTGGGCTGCTGCCGGTATGGTTGGCGTAGGTTACGACATGGGCAATATGGTTGCTGATATCGGCTATCGCGCTTTGTGGCTTAAAGGGTTCTCTACTTCGGGTGGAACGGACTTTTGGGCACAAGATGCAATTGCACACGAAATTCGTGCCAGCTTGCGGTACCGTTTCTACTAGGCTGATTACAGTTTAGAGTATGAGTTTAAACCCCGCGTCAGAAATGATGCGGGGTTTTTCGTTTGTCAGACAATTGCGACGAAATTACCGCTTTATGATTTTTCGTTTGCAATCCAGTTTGTGAATCTCTATTGCGGTCAGTGGGCCATCTCTCCCCAACGAGAGGCGCCTATCTGAAAGGGTAGTCACATGACAGATATTTTGAAACCGGACCTTCGTCCGGTAAATCCGCGTTTTTCTAGCGGTCCTTGCACTAAACGTCCCGGTTGGACGCCAAATTTCCTTAACAACACACATCTGGGTCGCTCGCATCGCGCGAAGCCGGCAAAAGCACGTATTCAGCTCGCAATCGATCTGACACGTGAGTTGCTGAACGTGCCAGATGATTATCGGATCGGCATTGTGCCGGGTTCTGATACAGGCGCAGTTGAAATGGCCCTATGGTCCATGCTCGGCGCTCGTGGTGTTGATATGCTCGCTTGGGAAAGCTTTGGTGCTGGCTGGGTCACCGATGTGGTCAAGCAGCTCAAGCTTGATGATGTGCGGGTGATGGACGCCGATTACGGCAAATTGCCTGATCTTGGTGCAGTTGATTGGACCCGCGATGTGGTCTTCACCTGGAATGGCACAACCTCTGGTGCACGCGTGCCGAATGCGGATTGGATTGCAGCTGACCGTGAAGGTTTAGCGATATGCGATGCGACGTCAGCAGCTTTCGCGCAAGATTTAGACTTCCAAAAACTCGACGTTGTCACTTTCTCTTGGCAGAAAGTTTTGGGCGGCGAGGGTGCACATGGCGTGATTATCCTTTCTCCCAAAGCTGTTGAACGTCTTGAAACATATGCGCCTGATCGTCCATTGCCAAAAATCTTCCGCCTGACAAAGGGTGGTAAATTGATCGAGGGTATTTTCGAAGCCGCGACCATCAACACCCCATCTTTGATGGTGATTGAAGATGCGATTGATGCGATGGAATGGGCAAAATCTTTGGGGCCTAATTCACTTCGTGAACGTGCCGACGCCAATTTCAAAGTGCTTTCTGACTGGGTTAGTGCAACGGATTGGGTGGTTAATTTGGCCGCTGATCCTGCAACGCAGTCAAACACATCCGTGTGTTTGAAAATCGTTGATGCGGATATCATTGCGCTGGCCGCAGACAAACAAGCCGCTTTTGCCAAAGCAATTGCGACCCGTTTGGACCAGGAAAATGTCGCCTATGACATTGGCGCTTATCGCGATGCACCTGCTGGCTTGCGGATATGGGCTGGCTCGACTGTTGAGGCCTCGGACCTGCAAGCGCTGACCGCTTGGCTCGACTGGGCTTTTGCAAGCGAAAAAGCTGCACTTTTGCAAGCAGCGTAAGCCACACGATCAGATTTTTGCTGGCGGGAAAATCCGCCAGCCTTTTCCCAAATTACACAGATTGATGGAGGCTTTCATGCCTAAAGTTCTTGTATCTGACAGCTTGAGTGAAACCGCTGTTCAAATTTTCCGCGATAACGGCGTTGAAGTAGATTTTTTGCCGGACGTGGGCAAAGATAAAGACAAATTGCTTGAGATCATTGGCCAATATGATGGTTTGGCGATCCGGTCCGCGACCAAAGTCACCGAGAAAATCATTGCGGCAGCAACCAACCTTAAAGTTATTGGTCGCGCGGGTATTGGTGTGGACAATGTGGATATTCCAAAAGCCACGGCCAAAGGTATTATTGTGATGAATACGCCGTTTGGCAATTCAATCACCACGGCCGAACACGCGATTTCATTGTTGCTTGCAACAGCGCGTCAAATCCCGACGGCTGACATATCAACCCGCGCCAGCAAGTGGGAAAAATCGCGCTTTATGGGTGTGGAAGTGACCGCTAAGACGCTTGGCATTATTGGGTGCGGCAACATTGGTGCCATCGTTGCGGACCGGGCGCAGGGTCTGAAAATGAAAGTGATCGCTTTTGATCCGTTTCTGACTCCAGAACGTGCACTTGATCTGGGTGTGGAGAAAGTCGAACTCGACGAATTGTTACGCCGTTCGGACTTCATTTCTCTGCATACGCCTTTGACGGACAGCACACGCGGTATCATTAGCGCTGAGGCGATTGCCAAAATGAAAGACGGCGTGCGCATCGTGAACTGCGCGCGTGGCGGCCTGATTGACGAAGTGGCTTTGAAAATTGCACTGGAAAGCGGCAAGGTCGCAGGGGCGGCGCTTGATGTTTATGCGGTTGAGCCCGCCAAAGAAAACCCAATTTTTGACGCACCAAATATCATTTGCACACCGCATTTGGGTGCATCAACGACCGAAGCGCAGGAAAATGTGGCGCTGCAGGTTGCAGAGCAAATGAGCGCCTATTTGATGCATGGGGCAATTTCAAACGCGTTGAATTTCCCCTCTATTTCTGCTGAAGAAGCGCCAAGACTGATGCCGTTTGTGAAACTGGCCGAAATATTGGGTAGCTTTGCCGGGCAATTGACAGAAACCGCGATCACAGGTGTCAAAATTGAGTTTGAGGGCCATGTGGCTGACCTCAATACAAAACCCATGGTTTCAGCATTATTGACGGGCATCTTGAAGCCATTGCTCGGCGATGTGAACATGGTTTCAGCGCCCGTGCTTGCAAAAGATCGTGGCATGAATGTTGAAACCACCAACCGCGAACAACAAGGCGCTTATGAAAACTATATCCGTCTGACCATTGTGACCGAGCGGCAAGAGCGTTCTGTTGCTGGTACGGTATTTGCTGATGGTAAACCACGTCTCATTCAAGTGAAGGGCGTGAACATGGAAGCCGAAGTTACCCCATCCATGCTTTATATCACGAACGAAGATAAGCCGGGCTTTGTTGGTCGGTTGGGCATGTTGTTGGGCGATGAGGGCATCAATATCGCCAACTTCAATCTGGGTCGGATGCAAGCGGGCGGTGACGCAATTGCGTTGATCAATATAGATGGCAAGCTTACCGATACTCAGCTGGCCAACATCTGCACGCTTGAAGGCGTTCAGCAAGCCAAACCGCTCTATTTCGACGCGACTTAGAGCAGATTATTTCACGTAGCAGGCTGCAGCCTGTTGAATGAGAAGGCCGGTCCCTAAAGGTAAAGGGATCGGCCTTTTTGATTGGAATTATTAGAAACCTTCTAGGACAATCTTGCCTTTGGCGGTGCCTGTTTCGATGAGGGCGTGGGCAGCACGCATGTTCTTAGCGTTGATTGGAGACAAAACCTTATCCAGGGTCGTGCGAATACGCCCGGCATCAATTTCAGCAGCAACATAAGTCAGAAGTTTGTGCTGTTCGATCATGTCGGGGGTATTAAACATTGCCCGAGCAAACATGAATTCCCAATGCAAACTGGCCGCTTTGGGTTTCATATTTGTCATGGGCATCGGTAATTCGGTGTCATCTATAGTGACGATGCCGCCTTGCGGTTTGATCAATTCAACAGCTGTTTCCCAATGGCGCATGTCGTTAAAAATGGCAATGTGATCGACATATTGCATGCCCAGGGCTCTAACTTGCTCAACCATTGGTTCGCGATGATTGATCACATGAGTTGCGCCTAGTTCTTTCACCCAAGCTGTTGTTTCTGGACGCGAGGCTGTGGCTATGACTTCAAGCCCTGCAGCTTTTGCCAGTTGAATACCAATGGACCCAACGCCGCCGCCAGCCCCAATGATGAGAATCGTTTCGCCCTTGTTGGCACCACCCCGATCAATGCCTAAGCGGTCGAAAAACGATTCGTAAGCGGTGATAGTTGTTAACGGCAGTGCCGCTGCTTCAGCAAAGTTGAGCGTTTTTGGTTTGAAGCCCACGATGCGTTCGTCGACCAACTGGAACTCGGCGTTTGACCCAGATCGGGTAATGTCGCCTGCATAATAAACTTCATCGCCTTGCTTGAACAAAGTGACGTCTGGCCCCACGGCTTCAACAATCCCACTTGCGTCCCACCCCAGAACCCTTGGGGTTTCCTCGACTTGGTCTTTTGGCTTGCGCACTTTGGTATCCACTGGATTAACGGATACGGCTTTGACCGAAACAAGAAGATCATGACCGGACGGGCTCGGTTTGGGCAATTCTACGTCCAAAAACACATTTGGGTCTTCAACGGGAAGATAGTGGGTAAGAGCGACGGCTTTCATTTAGACAGTCCTTTGCTTAAGCAATTTGGGTCATTTCATTCAGAGTAAACTCAGCAACTGCACCCTCTGTTGCCTTCGTATAAGCTGCCAAGTGAGGCGCGTTCATGTGGGTTTGCCACAATTCGCGTGTTTCCCAGTTCTCAAAAAACATGAAGTGCGCGGGATTTGAATTGTCTTGGTGCAAATCATAGTTGATGCAGCCGGATTCAGCACGGGTAATTGCAACTAGTTTTTCCAGCTCAGATTTAACCAAGTCAGTTTTTTCTGGGTTGGCATGAATATTGGCCACGATTGTAAGTTTTGTCATTGGATAAACTCGTTTTGATTTGCGTTACTTATTGAGGTACAAGTTAAGGATATGATGTGCAAGTACGCACAGTTTTGTCGCATAGGTACCAAAAGTATCCTTAGGAGGTTCGAATGCGGTTTGAAAATTATGACTGTTCAGCTGGCTGCCCGGTTGAAGCAACGCTGGAATTGATTGGCGGTAAGTGGAAGGGGATTGCTTTGTTTCACTTGCTCAGTGGTACCCTGCGCTACAACGAGTTGAAGCGGAAGATGGGTAGTGTGACCCAACGCATGCTGACCAAACAGTTGCGCGAGTTGGAGAGTGATGGGCTGGTATTGCGCGAAGTCTTTGCGGTTGTGCCGCCGCGCGTCGAGTATCGATTGAGTGAAAAGGGGAAAACACTTGCACCAGTCCTGCTGGCCTTACGTGATTGGGGCGACAAACATACCGTACACCGTAAAAGCAAAGCTTTGGCCTAATTCCCTTGCTAGGCGGCGCTTAGCCGCTTCCCAAACAACAGATTTTTAACACGAGCCAATCGAGTGATTACGTGACCGAACAACTTGACCAAAACAAAGCTAACGCCCAATCTTTCTATGATTTGATGTTCAATCAGTGCAAGCCAGGAGAAGCAGTGGAGCGTTATGTGGGCGCTCAGTATATACAACACAACCCACATGTGGGTGATGGGAAGCAGGCGTTTATTGACTATTTCGAGCAGATGGCTGTGGAGTATCCGGGTAAGAAAACGACCTTTGTACGTGCTATCGCTGAGGGAGATTTTGTTGTGTTGCATTGCCATCAAACTTGGCCGGGAAGCGAAGACTATGCGGGAATGGACATTTTTCGATTTGATCAGGACGGCAAAATTGTGGAGCACTGGGACGTACTTCAGACAATTGGCGATGCCTCGGAAAACGACAACGGGCTTTTCTAGGGCAGCAAGTTTAATGCATACAGGCTGACTGATGCGGTGCTGCTAGTAGTGAGGTGGGCGTTCGTCAACTTCGCCACCGCCGCCAGAGGTTTCAACTTCCTCCATTTGGGCGTGCAGTTTTGAGATTTCGCGTTGCAGCTTCTCAAATTGCGTCCACTGTTCGGTGATGGCGTTGTTAAGGTCTTCAATGGTTTGGTCTTGATGAGCGGCTTGGGTTTCAAGCACCTCAATGCGCGACAATAGGTCTTTGGTGTTACTCATTTTCCATTATCCCTTTTTGGTGCGCGCTGCATATTCAGCCATAGTGATCCCAGCGATGATAAATAAAGCTGCAACAAAATGATAGTTTTGAAGTTGCTCGGACAAGATGAGTACAGACAATATGGCGCCAAATAATGGCAAAGCATTGATAAATAAGCTGGCCCGGTTTGCGCCGATCAACTCGACCCCACGTGCATAAAAAAGCTGTGAGATGATGGAGGGGAACAGGCCCGTATAGAGCACCAAAAGCCAGCCTGTTGTCGTGACCTTGGTGAAATTAACAAGCATTGTGGGCAGGCCGCCTGTTACCAGTTCAAAAAGCACGGACGACAGCGTGGCGAACAGAAATGTTGTGGCGAGAAAACTCATCCAGTGAATTTTCGGCCGATAGCGCAAAAGAACCGAATAGGCGGCGTAGATAACACAGGCGATCAAAATCAGCCCGTCGCCCACATTTATGTCTAGGGTGAGCAGACGTTGTGGTGCGCCTGCGGTTGCGACCCATAGGACCCCAAAAATGGTGGCGATGACACCGATGATTTGCAGGGCTTTTGTGCGCTCGCCAAAAATCATGAAATTGGCCAGCATCACCATCATAGGGATTGAGGCTTGCTCAATCGCGCCGTTTACGGCGGTTGTATATTGCGCGCCTAAATAGAGAAACAGGTTGAACCCGGCAAAACCAACGCCTCCGGCAAAGGCGAGAAACCAGAATTTCTCTTTGATCGCGGGCCAGTCTTTTTTGAAATGGGGTAATGCAAATGGCAAAATTACCAAAAAGCCCAAAAGGAATCGCCCGGCGACCAAATTTGTGGGCGCAATTTCGCCCACAGCCATTTTGCCCGCCACCATATTTCCGCCCCAAAACAACGCTGTAAGCAACAGAAGCAAAATAGGCTGATCAAATAGTCGATTTAGGGGTCTTTTTGCCCTCTTTTCGGCGGATTGTTGTTTTGTCATGACATCACTTTTGCTATACCAGCGACGCTTAACAGGTTTTGGCAATGCCCGATATACCAAACAGTACGGGTTTGCTGTCAGTTTTGAGCGTTTTGTCGGGGCGGGATTGATCGAAGTGATCGGTTCATAAGGGCTAAAACGTTCGATCTCAAGGAGAACATTTTAATGGCGAATGTGGTGGTTGTCGGCTCCCAGTGGGGCGACGAGGGTAAAGGTAAGATTGTCGATTGGCTAAGCGAACGCGCGGACGTTGTCGTGCGCTTCCAAGGCGGCCACAATGCGGGCCACACCTTGGTTATTGATGGTGTCACCTATAAGACCGCTCTATTGCCATCGGGTGTTGTGCGCCCGGGCAAGTTCTCAGTCATCGGCAATGGAGTTGTGGTTGATCCACACCATTTTGTGCAAGAGCTGGCTTTGCTTCGTGGCCAAGGCGTTGAGATTTCTCCTGACAATTTGATGATTGCTGACAATGCGTGTTTGATCCTGTCGCTGCACCGCGAGCTTGATAGTTTCCGCGAGAATTCAAATGCTGGCTTAAAAATTGGCACCACCAAACGTGGTATGGGCCCAGCCTATGAAGATAAAGTTGGTCGTCGTGCCATTCGGGTTTGCGATTTGGGTGACCCAGAAAGTTTGATGCCAAAAATTGAGCGCATCCTGCGTCACCACAACGCTCTGCGTCGCGGTTTGGGCATTGTAGAAGTGCAAGCGCAAACCATTTATGATGAGCTAATGGCGGTTGCTGGCGACGTATTACCATTTGCTGGGCGGGTTTGGGAAAAGCTCAATAATATGCGCCGCGATGGAAAACGGATACTGTTTGAGGGTGCACAAGGCGCACTGCTTGATATCGAGCATGGCACATATCCGTTCGTGACGTCATCAAACACGATTGGTGGGCAAGCATCTAACGGGTCTGGCCTTGGGCCGGGTGCGCTGGATTACGTGTTGGGCATCACCAAAGCCTATACGACCCGCGTTGGGGAAGGGCCGTTCCCGACTGAGCAGATCAATGAAATTGGCGAATATTTGGGCACCACAGGCCACGAGTGGGGCGTGAATACCGGTCGTAAACGTCGTTGCGGATGGTTTGATGCGGTGCTGGTCAGGCAAACAGTTCTGGTCTCTGGCATTAACGGCATCGCGTTGACAAAACTAGATGTTTTAGATGGCATGGACGAGATTAAAGTCTGTGTTGGGTATGAATTGGATGGAGAACGGATTGACTATTTGCCTGCGACCATGAAAGGTCAGGCTCAGGTTAAAGCAATTTATGAAACTCTTGCTGGTTGGAAGGGTACAACAGCTGGTGCGCGTAGCTGGGTCGACCTGCCAGCCGAAGCGGTAAAATATGTACGTCGAATTGAAGAATTAATCGGGACACCTGTCGCTGTTCTGTCCACATCTCCGGAACGTTTGGACAGCATTTTGGTGCATGACCCTTTCCAAGACTAAGTTTTTTTCGTTACAACAAGTAACGGGGAGCAAGTTTGAGTAACTGATGGCTGACTATCGAGAACTTTTGCGACGGGCGGTTTACGCCCTTCCAGAGAATAATGGCATGTCGCGACGTGCCGTTTATGAAAAAGCGCGTGAAGCGCTTGTGACGCAATTGCGCGCGATTGAGCCTGCATTGCCTGCGCGCGAAATTACGCAGCACAGGCTGACGCTTGAAGACTGTATTCGGCAAGTTGAGCAAGAGGCCACTGAAGCCTTGTTGCAGGGGCTTAAGCAAGAAACTGAGGCACCAATTGTGCCGCCAGCTGAGCCAAATCCTGCGGTCGATATACCGGACGCCAAACCGACAAGGACTGAGCCTGAAAAACCGATAGTTTCCGTTCCAGAAGTGGCGCAAGAGCCGCTTGCCAAACCAAGTGATCACCCTGAGGCGCCAACGGGTGATGGCGGTGATCAGCCGTTTGATATTGTTCAAGCTGATGAGGCGCAAGCCGACGAAACCGAAACAGAATCATTTGCTCAAAGTGCGCCAGATGAGCCGATAAGTGACACAAAAATCGTTGAAACTAACGATGATGCCACTGAAAAGGGCAGCGTGGATGAAAAATCACCGGCCATAAATGCGACTGCAGCAATAGATGAGACGCCGTTGGACAATACGGCAATTGTCGGTGAGGTTTTGGCACAGGAACCGGAGCCTGCGCCCAAAAATGAGGAACCTGAAACAGCTGAAGTTTTACCGCCAGTGGTGCCTCAGACCGAACCTGTTCCAAATACTCCCAAAAAAGAAATCTCTGACGACGAGGATAAGGGCGCAAGTACACCCGAACCAAAGAACCCTGTTGATCAAGTTATTGCGGCAGCACAGGCTGCGTCGTCGGCATCGGCTATTAACCCGCCCAAGGTTGTCATAAGGTCGGACACTCAGCGCTCACATTCTGTCGATGCAGCACCGACAATTACACCTGCGCTATCCAGCGTTCGGGAAGTTGAAGTTGATGAAAGTCTGTCTGTCAGTGCCATTAATGTTGGTGGCGATGAGCCACAAGCCACGATTGATCGCGCGATCAAAGCGCTGGACATGGAAGCTGAAGGCAAAGAAGCTGAAGGCAAGAAAGCTGAAGGCAAGGACGCTGAGGAACATTTTGCTGCCAATGCGGGTGCAAAAGCGGTTGACCATAATAAAGTCGCCGGCACTGGTTCATCCGCTGCGCAATTGCTGGATGATCTTAGTGAGACCCAGATTGTTGAAGATGAAGAAACCGGGGGCAATGGCCTAACCGTTTTCTTGTTGCTGGTGGTTGTGTTGCTCGCTAGCGCTGGGGGTGGTGCATATTGGGCTTGGAAAGAGGGGTTTGTGGACCTCAACCCGCTGATGGCGCAGCTTGGTTTGTCAGATAAAACGACGAGCGAGGGCCAAGCAAACCCGGTTGCTGTCACGCCTACGCCTGATAGTACGGCCACACAAAGTAATGTGCGCGATATATTGCCCAGTGCCTCCCCAGGCTTGGCGGAAGTGACTTCTGAAACGGCACCGGTTGTTGAGGATACTGCTCCACATGAATCTGCTGGGGACGTAAAATTGACGCCAGAAACTGTTGAGAGCGCTACAGCGCCAACACCAGCCACTTCGGAAGTCGCTGTTGGCGAAGAGCCCGCTACACCGAGTGATGAGCGTTTGACTGCGGCAGAAATGGTTGGCGACGCAGACCAGCCGGAGCTCAATGTTGGTGGTACGGGTGAAACTGCGGGTGAAGTTGGCAGCCGATCCCTACTGATTGAAGAGCAAATTACAGGTACAGGCGGCGCTGTGCCATTTTCTGGGGAGACCCAATGGTCTCGTGATGTGGATGAGCTGGGTTCGCCCGTTATCAAGGCGCTCGTGTCCGTTCCCGCACGCAACCTGACGGTGAATGTGTTGATCAGAAAAAACAGTGACCCGGCGCTGCCCGCCAGTCACCTTGTTGAAGTCAATTTTTCTGTGACCGATAGTTTCCTGGGTGGAGGCATCGCAAGTTTGCCCGGTATCTTGCTTAAAGACCAAGAGTTGGCGCAGGGCGATCCGTTGGTTGGTGCCTCGGCGCGGATATTTGACAATTCGTTCTTGTTTGCGCTCAGCGCAGCGGAGGCGGATTTGGCCAAAAATGTTGCTCTGATTTCTGAGCGCGGTTGGATTGATTTGCCCGTGGTTTATTCCACTGGTCGCAAAGCGATTGTGACCTTGGAAAAAGGCAAAGAAGGCGGCGCAATATTTGAAGCGGTGCTGGCTGCGTGGGCCGTTGAATAGGTCACTCAGCTTTGGTGTTGTGCAGACTTCCTTGATTGAGGTGAAAAACACGATCAGCCAACGCATCAAAATCATGTGTGTGGTGGCTCACTAAAATCGCATGCCATTTGTTCTGCACAACAAGCTTTTTGACAAGCCTACGCATCTGTGTGGCGGTGTCGCTGTCGAGTGCTGAAAATGGCTCATCGAGCAGCAAAATGGGCTGATTGCGCGCCAATGTCCTTGCCAGAGCCACCCGTTGTTGTTGGCCGCCAGAAAGCGCTGCGCATATTTTCTCCTCAAATCCTTCAAGCCCGACTTCGCGCAATTTTTCGCGCACATTTATTTTGTCGCTGGTGCCCAATTTGACATTTTGTTCAGCTGTCAGGTGGGCAAACACATTGTCTTTTTGAAACAGAATGGACACCGGGCGATCCTCGGGCGCTAATCCAAGGATCGAGTGTTCATTTAAGTCAATTCGTCCCGCAATCGGGGTTTGAAAACCCGCAACCAAATCAAGAAGCGTAGACTTGCCCGACCCGCTTGTACCTGAAATGCCGACAATTTCTCCCGGGGCAACGCGGAGGTCAAAGATGTAGGGTTGCGTTTTAGGGTATGTGAACTGCACTTGGCTAAGCGTCAACATGATCGCGACCTCCCAGCAATTTGGGGAAAATATAAAAACTAAAAACGGCGATGAACAGCAATATGGCGGCCAACATTGCTGCGTCGTTTGATCGGTATGCGCCCAATGCGCGGTACATCATCCAAGGCAGGGTGCTGAATTCGTCTGTGCCAAATAAAGCGATCACACCAAGGTCTCCGAACGAATAGGAGAACCCCAATGCGAACACATAAGCGCATTCTTTGCGGATCAAAGGCAATTCAATGAAACGGAACCTGCGCCACCCTTTGATGTTGAGGCTTTTGACAAGCCGGTAGGATTTGGTGGCGATTTTTTCCAATGGCGGGCCAAGTGTCGCGTTCGCCAGCGGTAAAGCGAGCAATGCGTTGGCAAGGATCACCACATAGATGCCGATCTTTGACGTGTCTAAACCTGCAAGCCGCGCAAGCAGAAAGAACCCGAGCGCCAGGACAATTGAGGGGGTGGCAAGGTAGGCAAATACCGGCGCGCTGATCAATGTGCGAAGGACGTTGTTGCCGATATGTTGTGCGTTTTGATAGACCAATTCGGCGCGGGCGAACGCGAGCAGCAAAGCAGCACCCAGCGAGGCGAGTGCGCTGGCAAAAGCTATGGTGCTGGATGTGATGAACGCATTGATGAACTTTGGTGAGGTGACCAGCTCGAATATTTTTGGGTCCATGCCCTTATACATTATGACCAGCAGTGGGCTTGCATAAGCAACCATGAGGATAAAAAGTAAAACGCCTGCGATCCATTTTGAAATGCCGCGTGCCAACCAATTGTGGTTTTGGGTTGCACCGATAAGGATCGAATTGCTTTTTATCCCAGCGGTTGGAATAATAATGAGCAGGCAGAATGCAAGTTGAGATGCGGCCAATATGGCGGCACGATGTAAATCAAAATCAAGCTTTACGGCCTCAAAAATCGCGACTTCAAATGTGGCGTTGCTTGGCCCGCCGCCCAGCAACAGGACGACGGAAAATGAAGTAAAACTCATTAAAAATATGGTGGCGCTGAGCCCTGGCATGGAGCCTTTGAGCACTGGCCAATCTAAAATGGTGAACCGTTGCCATTCGCTTAAACCAAGTGATTGTCCGAGTTTAAGGCTGGTGCTTGGTAAGCCCTGAAGACGATCGTAAAATATGCGCGCCGCAAAAGAGCCGTTGAGGATGGTGTGGGCGGCGAGAATGCCTTGAAGGCCAAAAATAGTGAACGGCAATTTGCCCAATCCAAGCGTTTGTCCGACGTCGCTGATGATCCCGGCACGGCCCCATACGGCCAACAAACCAAACGCCACCACCAATGTGGGTAACACCAACCCGGCGGACAAAACGGCCAAACAAAATGATTTGCCGACGAAGTTGAGCCGGGTGAGGGCAAGGGCAACCAATCCACCAGTGAAAAACGAAAGCAACACTGTTAGTCCGGCTTGTAGGGCGGACATGCGCAGCAAGTGAAAAATATCGATTGAGCTGGTTTTTTGATTGCCAAAAAGATCCGCCGCTTGCCAAATGATGGTGATGAGCGCGAAAATGAGTGTGCCTACGCCAAGCGCGATAAACAGCCCCACTGTAAGGCGCGGCGCGCGCCAAAGCGGTGTGGTCCCGCCCAATGGGCGAGACCATAATACTTTACTCAATGCCGGCAAAGAAGGCATCGATATAGGCTTTCGTGTTTGCAGCCACCACATCATCGGCAAGCAGTAAAGTTTGCTCTTTGCTTAGCGGTGTTGCAAAATCTTCAGGCAATCCGCCTTCTAGTTCGATAACTGGGAACATCCAGTTGGTTGTTGGGATAATTTTTTGTGCGTCTTGGCTCACAAGATATTTCATGAAACCTTGGGCCAATTCTTGGTTCTTGGACGATTTTAGAATGCCCGCTAACTCAACCTGTACGTAATGCCCTTCGTCGAAAATCGCCGCGGCGTAGTTGTCGTCACCCTCTGCGATCTTGTGATAAGAAGGTGAGGTGGTGTAGCTCAATACCATGTCCGCTTCGCCATCCAAGAACAGGCTGTAGCTTTCTGACCAGCCTTTTGTGACCGTCAGAATGTATTTTTTAAGGTCTGGCCACATTTCTTCTGTATCGTCGCCATATACCGCTTTGGCCCATAGCACCAAACCAAGACCGGGTGTTGAAGAACGCGGATCTTGAATAACGATTTTGAAATCGTCGTCGGCCATATCCAAATCTTCAAATGAAGTTGGGGCTTCGGGAAAATCCGACTTGCGGTAGACAAAGGCGAAATAGCCATAGTCAAAAGGCACGAACTGATCGGACGTGTAATCGATTGGCAGTTTGAGCGCCGATAGATCGGTGTTGTGGGGGGCAAACAAATCAGAGCTTTTTGCTTCTGCGGCAACACTGGTATCTAGGCCCAAAACGATGTCCGCTTTTGTGCTGTCGCCTTCAAGTTGGGCTTTGCGCAATGCGCTGATCGAATCTTCGGCACCGACAAAATCCACCACGCAATCGCACGTAGCTTCGTAGCCGGCTTTTAATTGTGGGCCTGGCCCCCAATCAGATGCAAAGCCATCATAGGTGTAAATAGTAAGGGTTGGCTTTTCTTGCGCCATTGCCGTTGATGCAAATGGCATGATTGTGAAAAGCGCCGCAATCGTAAGTTTATTCAAAGACATTTGCTGTCCCTCTTATCAAACAATGTGCGGTCGTGCATAAAAGGGAAAATGACAAGTCTTAGCCCATAGGCCCTTGTCATCTCGGTCTCCCTCCGCCAGCATGACCTGGTTCAGGTTATATGGGTTTAATCTCAGCTCCTATCGGAGCACCCCAGCGAGATGGGGCCAACTTAGTTGATTTGAAATGTTATGCAAGACCCCATTCGTTCTAGTGCTGAAAATGTTCAGATGCAGTTTTCCACTCCAGTGATTATTCTTGGTGGGGGTGAATTTGCGCCCGAACACTTGCGCGAGTTTGTTGCGCGCGGATATCCGCTGATCGCCGCTGACGGGGCGGCTGATGTAGCGATGGCGCTTGGGCTCAAGTTGGCTGCAATCATCGGTGATTTTGATTCGATCAAGGATGAGAATGCATTTGGCCCTGAGGTTAAGTTGATCAAACTTGCTGAGCAGGAAACCACGGACTTTGAAAAATGCCTCTACTCTGTAGCGGCGCCGCTTTATATTTGTTTTGGCATGTTGGGGAAGCGGGTAGACCATACTCTTGCAGCATTTCACACCATTGCCCGGCATGGCGGGCGCAAGCATATTGTTTTGATGGATCAAACCGATGTCAGCCTTGGCGTGGTGGGTGATTTTAAGATTGATTTGCCAGTGGGTACGCGGTTTTCGGTCTATCCGCTTCAGCCCGTTCGCTTTGCGGGTTCTACCGGACTTCGATTTCCTCTCGACGGTCTCGTGTTGGAGGTCGGCCGTCGCATTGGAACATCCAATCAGACTATTTCGCCGATTGTTGAATTGTCATGTGAAGAAAAATCTGCCACTCCATATCTAGTGATATTGCCAAAGGCGCATTTTGACGCAATTTTGGGCGTTATGTGCCGCGCTGCTTTGTAAGGATTGCCCATGTACCAACCGCCAGCATTCAAAGAGACCCGCGAAGATGTTTTGCTCGACGCGATTGCACGGCATCCATTGGCGACACTGGTTTGCAATACAAATGACGGGCTGACAGCGAACCATCTCCCCATGATGGCGAACGAGGACGGCAAGCAGCTGCATGCACATTTGTCGCGGGGTAATGACTTGATCGACCAGTGTGAGAACGGGGTCGACGCGTTGGCAATTTTTCAGGGCCCTGCGCACTATATTTCAGCGGGATGGTATCCGGGCAAAAATGAACATGGCAAAGAAGTGCCGACCTTTAATTATGTGGTGGTGCATGCGCACGGAAAATTGCGCTTCAAACATGATGCCAAGTGGAAACTCAGCCATTTGAAGTCGCTCACGGACAAGATGGAATATGGCCGTGAAACCCCGTGGTCGGTTTCAGATGCGCCTGCGGAATATTTGGCCCGCCAGCTCAAAGGGCTTTACGGGCTTGAATTTGAAATCGCAGAATTGGTCGGCAAATGGAAAATGAGCCAAAACCGCAAGGATGTGGACAAACTGGCTGTGGTTGAAGGATTGCACGATGACGGTGATCAGGCCGCCATCGACACGGCGGCCATTATCACACGCACAATTTAAGCCGGTTCTTGATCCATCGCTTGTTTTTTTACTTCGATTTGAACTTTTTCAAAGGCCCGGACTTCGATTTGACGAATGCGCTCGCGTGAGACACCAAATTGTTGCGCCAACTCCTCAAGTGTCAAAGCTGGTTCGCGTAGCCGCCGGGCTTTGAATATTTCCTGCTCACGTTCGTTTAAAACGGACATGGCATTGTTGAGCAGTCCCATGCGTTCGTCATATTCTTGGGCGTCGCCGAGCGCTGTTTCTTGATCAGGCTCGTCGTCCACCAGCCAATCCTGCCATTGCGATGCGCCTTCATCTGAGCGCATAGGTGCGTTCAAAGAGGCGTCGCCGGTAAGGCGCTGGTTCATCGACACAACATCAGCCTCGGACACTTTCAGCGTTGTGGCAATTTGCTTGATTTGGTCGGGGTGTAGCGCACCATCATCAAGGGCGGCGATCTGGCCTTTGATTTTGCGCAGGTTAAAGAACAAGCGTTTTTGCGCGGCGGTGGTGCCGATTTTGACCAGCGACCACGAGCGCAAAACATATTCTTGGATCGATGCGCGAATCCACCACATTGCATAGGTAGCCAAGCGGAACCCTTTGTCCGGCTCAAAGCGCTTTACCGCCTGCATCAAACCCACATTGCCTTCTGAAATGACTTCAGAAATGGGCAACCCGTAGCCGCGATAGCCCATGGCAATTTTGGCCACAAGGCGCAAATGTGAGGTGATGAGCTTTTGCGCGGCGTCAGGATCTTCATGTTCTTTATAGCGCTTTGCAAGCATGAATTCTTCGTTCGGCTCGAGCATCGGGAACTTGCGGATGTCTTGCAAATAGCGCGATAAACCATCGTCTGATGACAGAGTTGGCAGATTTGTTTGGGCCATTTAGCACCCCCTCATTCCCGTGATCGTGCCGCATCACTCTCATGCCAGCACATTTTGATGCTCCTTGCTGGCCGCATCACATGCAATCATTTTGTTAGTTGGACATTATATAGGGCCGATATATGGCATTGCACCCCTTTATAGGAGAAAAATGCGCAACAAATGAATAAACAGGCAAAACTTGGCCTAAGAACCAGCAGTTTGTAAGGCGTTTTCCAAGTTTTTCATGTCGTCCGGCAATTGTGAAGAAAAGTGCATTTGTTCGCCAGAAACCGGATGCGCAATGGTCAAATCGACAGCGTGCAGCGCCTGTCTTGCCAAAGATTTGAGCGATTTTTGTACTTTCATTGGAAGGTTGCGTTCGCGACTTTCAAAACCGGTGCCATAAGTGGGATCACCCAATAATGCGTTGCCGATATGGGCGAGATGCACACGAATTTGGTGCGTGCGGCCCGTTTCGAGCTGGCAAGCGATTTTGCTCACGGTCCATTTATCACCGCCAAAAGCGGCAAGCGTTTTGTAATGCGTTATGGCATGACGACCATTTTTTTCAACAATAGCTTGCTTGGTGCGATTTTGTGTTGAGCGCCCAACCATCGCATCAATTGTTCCAATTTCTGGGTCGGGCACACCCCAAACAAAGGCATTATAGGTGCGGCGCAACGGCCCGTTTTTGCCATGGTCGGCGAATTGTGCGGAAAGCGAGTGGTGGGCTGCGTCGGTTTTGGCGGCGATCATTACGCCGGATGTGTCTTTGTCCAATCGGTGCACAATGCCCGGGCGTTTGACCCCGCCAATGCCAATAAGACTGTCGCCACAATGAAACAAGAGTGCGTTGACCAAAGTATCCTTTTCAACGCTGGCAGCGGGATGTACGACCATGCCTGCGGGTTTGTCGATCACAATGATCGCCTCATCTTCAAACAATATAGTAAGCGGGATGTTTTGCGGTTCAGGTTCGGCATCCAAGGGTGCGGGTTCTTTAAAACAAAGTTGCTGATCTTGTTTGACGCGGTATTTCGGCTCGCTTATGGTCGCACCGTCAATTATAAGCGCGCCAGTGCGTATGAGGGCTTGGCATCTTGAGCGGGAATGTCCGTCAAGTAATGAAGCCAAAACAACGTCCAGGCGCTTGCCGTCATTTTCGGCACTGACTAAAAATGTAACCAATTCTCGTTCGGAGCCCAAGTGCATGAGTGCTGATCAACCTTCTGATACTATTGACGAAAAAAGTGAACTTACACCAGAAGCGCTGGCGGTGATAAACCGGGCTCGGCGTTCATTTGGTATAAGCATTTTCATCCTGTTGATTGGGTTTATGGCGGTTGCGGGTGCGCTTGTCTATCGTTTGAACCAAAAGTCGAGCGATGATCGGTATCAGGCACAAAGTGTGAGTTTGCCACAGGGCGCTACGATAGTGTCGGTGGTGGCACAAAATGGACTGATCACGCTGACTTATAAGCTAGATGCAACAACGACCATCCGCGTGGTCAATGCAACATCTGGAGAGGTGGTGCGTGATATAAGTGTGGTTGCGGAAGTGCCTGCAAACTAGGGTCTGAACTCAATTCAGTCCAGAACCCTAGCTTGTTGAAGATTTTTTAAGCGCGTCCATGCGGTCGGCCACACGGCCGATTATGTCTTCGTCAATTGTCGGTTCAAGCACGGCTTCGTCTAAACCGTCATCTGCGTATTTGCGCACCCGGTCAAACAGGCTTTCCTCAGTTTGGGTGGCATCCGTAGTGTCTTGAGCATAGATGATGTGGCTCACGTCGATGGCAATGTTTTCCATACGTTCGCGCAGGTCATCGACATCGCCGGTTTCTTGCGCAAAACGCGCCAAGATGTCTTCTTCAAGGGCCAATATGCGGCTACCTACATCCTCAAGTTCATCTTCGACCAGTAGCTCTTCTGCCAAACTTGCAGTCGAGGGGGAGGCAATATAGGCGGTTTCGTCCGCGCCGATGTGATCTGTGGGTGTCAACGCTTGCGCAGCCTCTTGCTCTTGTGTTGTTTGCGCCTGACCCTTTAGCAGCGCATTGAAGCGCTCTGTGGCGATTGCAATGTGCGCTTCTGCATCATCAAGAAGGTCAGGGATGTTTTTGGTGAGTGTCTTATCGGGGGTTGTGCGGCCTTTGATCTTTAATTCTTGCACACGGGTCATGGATGCCCGCAATTGTTCAGCTAAGAACGCGTTGCGCTTACGTTCTGCTGCAAGTGATTTGGCGAGGGCTTTTGCGTCGCCTGCATAGGCGCTAATGTCAGCTTCGTCTTCGAAGTTTTGAACAACCGCAGATGCAGCGATATTGGCCACGGAGCGGGCTTGATCCAGTTCATCAATTTTGTCAGCCAGGTCACGCTCACGATAACGCAATTTTTGACTTAAGGTTGTCAGTTCAACTTCGTAATTGCGCACTTGGTCTTGCAGCTCCTGATTGCGTTCGACCAGTTCTGTCGCAATATTTTGTGCGCCCTCATGTTCATGTATAGCCAATTCTTGGGTTTGGCGGAGCTGGGTTAGTTCACGCAATTGGGCGGCGCGTTTTTTGCGCAAGTCTTCCAATTGCAGCTCCAGTTTTCGCAATGTGAGAGCATTTTTTGCGCGCAACTGATCTTTTTCGGCTCGAAATTCAGACAGCGTTACAGGTGTTGTTGCTGCGATGCGTTTTTTGGTGAGCCGGACTGCGCGACGCCAAACGCTGGGCAAGATCAGCAATGCGAGAATGATGGCGCACAAAAACCCTAGCGCATAAAACATCATTAACTCGATGACCATCAAAAACTCCCAAATCCACTACCTTATTGCTAGTTCACAATAGCCCGAAAAGAAAGGCAAAGGTGCTGTTGTATTTACAAATGGTTAATAGCATATTTGGGGGTATCGGGTCACGTGGAAAAAGCGATTATTGTAAACGGCTTAAACCTTGTGTGACCCAACAATCAAAACGGGTTCCATGTGGGGCTTTGTGTGAATTTCAAATAGCCAATATTGATGCCAAGACGTGCGCCGACACCAGAGCGGATGGGCACAAGATATATATCTTTGTATTTCATCACCGTCATGCCAACACCGCCAACGATATAGGCTGAACCATCGACACCTGGATAACGACCGTAAATTGCATCGGTTGAGGGGAGGTTGTAAACCAACATCATAACCTGTGAGCCATCGGCTCCAACATCAAGACCCAGGGTTGGCCCTTGCCAATATAGGATGTGGTTGCCCGCATTTTTGGTGTAGAGTTCGCCGTCGCCATAGCGCACACCACCAAAGAATGCACCAGAGCCTTCTTGGCCCAAAATATAGCCATTGGGCAGACCGTAATCTGAAACCGCTCGTTCAACGACTGACGCGAGCCCCTGAGAAACTGTTCCAAAAAACTCACTGCCCGCATCAACCAGTTCATTGGCTGTATAGCGGTCGGAAACGGTGTCTTGTGCTACTGCCATCCCGGGGACGGCAAGGAGTGAAATCAAAACAACAATTAGGGTGAAACTTTTAGAAAACATTAGCCACATTTCCTTCACGTATGAGTTCGCCAGATTGACAGTTTGGCTGTTAACAAAGCGGATAACTCTTTTTGTTAGTCTTGATGTCGTTCGCTAAACAGGTACTGCGTAAACAAGGCGATGATGCGGCAATTGAGTAAACAAAGATTAACCATCCGGCAGCTTGCGTCACTTTGTTTGGCACTGGGCACCGTTTTTTGCTTTTCGTCGCCAGGTTTTGCCGAGGCGAACCGCAATTTTCTTGAAATGTATGTCACCGACCCATTGTCCGGCTCCGCGATTGAGGGCATGGACCCCGTGAGCTATTTCACCGAACCCGAACCATTGATGGGCATTGCGGAATACGAATATCACTGGAAAGGCGTGTCGTGGTTTTTTGCGACCGAAGCCAACCGTGAGGTGTTCCGTTCGGCACCAGAAGCTTACGTGCCGCAGTTTGGCGGGTATGGCTTAGCTGGTCTGTCGCGTGGCTATTTGTCAACCGGTAACCCCAGAATATATTCGGTATATAACCGTCGGCTCTACATGTTTTATTCTTCAGGGAACCGCGAGGCCTTTATGTTGGAAAAAGCGGCGATGGTGAACTATGCATTTGATAATTGGCTCGACTTGCGCAATCAGTTGGCACGTCAATAGAACAATTATCTTCCCCCAATAGTGGTGATCAGGCTTGGATATTGTGTGCCGAGTATTGCTCACGTCCGCCTTCGGGCTAAACTGAGCCAACTTGATTCGGTTGGGCCGATTGTTCGCGCGCCAACCCTATGCAATCATAAGGGAACTCAATGGCGGAACTTGTTGAAATTAATGGAACTGATCTGGCAGCAATGTTGTGCTCACGAGTGTGTCACGACTTAATTAGCCCGGTCGGCGCGATCGGCAATGGTTTGGAAGTGCTTGCCGATCCCGAACAGGCTGAAATGGCTGAATTTGCGCAAGATTTGATCAATAGTGCGGCCAAGCAAGCGCGCGCGAAGCTTGAATTTGCACGGCTGGCTTTTGGCGCATCCTCAACGCAAGGCACAGAGATTGATACGCGCGAGGCCGAAAAAGTAGCGCAAAGCTACATGTCCGGTGAAAAAGCGGACCTTGATTGGAAAATCGTACCGGTTCTGCTTCCTAAAAACAAAGTAAAAATGATCTTGAACTTGCTGTTGATATCAGCAGGTTCGGTGCCACGTGGCGGCATGATTACTGTCGAGCTTGATGGCGCGCCGTTGGGGCAAGAAGGCGTCATTTTGCGATCAACTGGCAAAAAGACCCTTATCCCCTATCAAGTTGGTCCATTGTTGGCTGGCAAACCAGAGGATGGGCGGATTGATGCTCAGGTTATCCAACCTTATTATGCGGGGCTTTTGGCGCGCGATGCCGGTTTGGACGTGACGATCGAAATGATTGATGACGAAGTGATCATCAAAGCTGTTGCACCTGCCTAGTTTTATGTCCGGGTAGGTCCATAGGTGTGAATACGCACCTGCAAATTTTGCAATAACTCGTTAACAACTGTGCCCGCAATGTGGCGCCATACTTTTTGTCTGGCGTTTCGTGCGGGCATATTTTTTGGGCGAGCAGATGGACGAGCTTTTAATCGATTTTTTGACCGAGACGGCGGAAAGCATAGAGCAAGTTGATTCCAAGCTCGTGTATTTTGAAAAACATCCGGACGATCAAGAAATATTGCGGCATATCTTTCGTTTGGTCCACACCATAAAAGGCACTTGCGGGTTTCTTGATTTACCCCGACTTGAGGCCTTAACCCATGCCGCTGAAAACCTCATGGGACAATATCGCGATGGCGCGCCAGTTGTTGGGGACGGCGTTGAAACCATCCTGAATTCAATTGACCGTGTAAAATCGCATTTGGATATTTTGGCAGACACTGGCGTTGAACCAGAAGGTAACGATCTTGACTTAATTGATGCGCTTAACCGTTTGGCGGAGCAGGGGAGCAAAAACGATAGTTTCGATCAAGATCCGTTGGCAATTGAAACCCCGCCGCTTGATCCGCTTGAGGCTGCGTTTTTAGCGGCCCCGGGACCGGACGACATTATTGACGAACCCGCTGTTGCACCCAGTGTTGATGATGTGAGCCCCTCAATGCAAAAACCTATGGGCATCGATGCGCCGAACGCAAAAGGCAACAGCGTAAACGCGGCGCCTGGTATTCGGGTTCAGCTTCCGGTGCTTGAAGGTTTAATGACGATGGTGAGCGAATTGGTGCTCACCCGCAATCAGTTGATGGCGATTTCGCGCGGGCGCGAAGAAAGTGAGTTTCATGCGCCATTGCAACGGCTTTGTTCGGTCACGGCAGAGTTGCAAGATGGGGTGATGAAAACCCGGATGCAGCCGATTTCGGCCGCATGGCAAAAAATGCCAAGGCTCATTCGTGACCTGTCAAAGGATCTTTGCAAAGAGATTGTGCTGGAAATGTCGGGCGAAGATACAGAGCTTGACCGTCAAATCTTGGAGCAGATCAAGGATCCACTGACCCACATGGTGCGCAATGCGGCTGATCATGGTTTGGAGGACGTTCATACCCGACAAGCAGCGGGTAAATCTGGTGCCGGCACGGTGCGGTTGAACGCGTTCCATGAAGGGGGACAAATTGTTATCGAAATTGCTGATGATGGACGTGGTCTTGATGTGGATCGACTGAAATCTAAAGCGCTGGAAAAAGAAATTGTCTCCGCCGCTGAATTACAAGGGATGACCGAAGGACAAATTCAACAATTGATCTTTCATCCCGGTTTTTCCACCGCAAATGCTGTGACAAGCGTTTCGGGGCGTGGTGTGGGCATGGATGTGGTGCGCTCCAACGTCGAGTTGATCGGCGGTACTATTGATTTGAAGTCGCAAGTGGGCGTTGGCACAACTGTTAGCCTAAAAATTCCGCTGACTTTGGCGATTGTGCCTGCATTGATTATTGCGGTTGGTAAAGAGCGCTTTGCGCTACCACAACGGGCGGTGCGCGAACTTGTGCGTGTGAGCAAGAAAGCAAATCCTGTCGAGCGTTTAAATGGCAGTTTGGTGCTGCAATTGCGCGATCACTTGTTGCCGGTTGTGGGGTTAAGTGACCTCTTGGGCGTGCGCCCCGGCCAAGTGCCTGATGAGGGATATGTGGTGGTCACCGAGATCGGGCAATATTGCTTTGGTTTGCTGGTGGATGAAGTTTTCCATACCGAAGAAATTGTCGTCAAACCGATGATGGGGGCGTTGCAAGGCTTAAAGCATTTCTCTGGCACCACCATTTTGGGGGATGGCAGCGTGATCATGATCATGGACCCCTCAGGCCTTGCGAGTTCTGTGGCGCAAACAGATATGGGCGACTTGGCGCGCACCAAGCCTGTAGTTGAAGAGCAAGACGATCAATCGGTGCTGACCGAACTTTTGGTATTTGAAGCCCGAGATGGCGCGCGGCAAGCCGTGCCACTGTCTTTGGTTAATCGCCTGGAGACAGTGAAACAAAGTGAACTTGAGTTGGTCGATGGCCGACATTTGTTGCAATATCGTGGCGCATTGATGCCAATTCGCTTCCTGTGCGAACAGCCAGAACATGGCGGGCGCAAAATGTCGATGTTGGTGTTTGAAGATCGCGAGTTCCGGCTTGGTATGGTGGTTAGCCAGGTGCTCGACATTGTCGTAGACCGTATGGACATTGATGTTGACGCCAAGCAAGGCGGCTATTTAGGCACCGCAATCATTAAAGGGCGGGCGACCGAAATATTGGACATGGCCTATTTTATGGCGCTTGAACATCCAAGATCGCTTGACCGGCAAGTCGACTATATTGAAGGCGCGCGGCGGCGAATGCTCTATGCTGAAGACAGCGCGTTTTTTCGCAATATGTTGATACCGATCTTTAAGGGGGCGGGTTTTGACGTCACCGTTTGTGAAGACGGACAGGCCGCATTTCAAATCCTGCATGCGGGCGCAAAGTTTGATCTGATTGTAACTGATATTGAAATGCCGGGCATGGATGGGTTCTCGTTGGCCCAATCGGTTGGGCAGTTGCCCCATGTTGCAAACACACCCGTTATTGCCTTGTCATCATATGATGGGCCGAACGTCAAAACTCGAGCCAAGGAAGTTGGGTTGTTTGATTTTGTCGCTAAAGGGGATCGCGAACATCTGACAAAAGCGGTGAGCCGGGCGATGAGCATGCGCCAATTGGAGGCAGCATGAGTGCACAAACAAGTGCCACGAACGCTATGATCCAGCTGGTGACGTGTCGGATTGGCGGGCAATTGTTTGCCATCAATCTTGAGATGGTGGAGGATGTGTTCAAGCCTGAACAATATACACCAATTCCAACCGTGCGGCCGGAGATTGCAGGCATATTGAATTTGCGTGGCCGCATCATTGTGGCGATCAATACTGACCAGCTTTTGGGCCTGCCAGCCATTGCTGCGCCAATTGTTGGGCGGCAGATGGTCAATATAAAATATTTAAACGAATCTTATGGACTTTTGGCCGATAGTGTCGGGGATGTTGTCACATTTAGTGTGGATGACATCCAACCAAACCCGATCAATCTTGATGGGAATTTGGCGATCTATAGTCAGGGAATCTTGCGGCTCGATGGTGAGTTGACGACGGTTCTGATGGCGGACAAATTGATCGCAAAAGTCCTTGATCAAGAGGCTGCATAAGCTGCCAGAACGTGCATTTGAAGGAGAAGCGCGATGAAAACCTGTCTAATTGTTGACGACAGCAGTGTCATTCGCAAAGTCGCCCGCCGTATAATTGAAGAAATCGGCTACGATGTCGACGAAGCTGAAGACGGGCGCGAGGCCTTTGAAAAATGCACAAGAAGCATGCCCGACACTATTCTTGTTGATTGGAATATGCCGGTTATGTCTGGGCTCGAATTCGTCAAAGAATTGCGCAGCTATATTGGTGGTGAGACCCCAAAAATACTGTTCTGTACAACAGAAAATGATGTGGGGCACATCGCCATGGCGCTAAAGGCTGGTGCCAACGAATACATGCTGAAGCCATTTGATCGGGAAATTATGGAAAGCAAATTCCAGGATCTCGACCCAAAATAATTTGGTCGAAAGGAGCGTCCTTATGAAGGCGCAATTGGAACCCGGGGCAAACGCCACGTCGGTGCGGGTGATGCTTGTGGACGATTCGGCGGTTGTGCGCGGTCTTATGCGGCGCTGGATCGACGCTGAACCGGGTATGGACATTGTCGCGAGTGCGATTAATGGCCAAGAGGCGGTAAGTGAAGCGGCGCGGGTGCAGCCTGATATCATCATTCTGGATTTGGAAATGCCGGTCCTTTCGGGCATGCAGGCGTTGCCGCAATTGAGGCAAATTGCACCCACAGCGAAAATTCTCATCGCTTCAACTTTAACAACTCGAAACGCACGCGCTTCGCTTGCCGCCATGCGTGCTGGGGCGACGGATTATTTAGCAAAACCGGATGCAGCGACGTCACGAGACCAGTTTCAAAACCAATTGATTGCCAAACTGCGCGCTTTGAGTGAAGTGACTAAAATTGCCAGTGACCAAAATGGCGCGCGCGTCATGGGGCTGCAAAAGTCGCGGCGTTGGACAGGCGAGATGAAGCTGCTTGCCATTGGGGCGTCAACAGGTGGCCCGCAAGCTTTGAACGAATTGTTTGGCGCGTTATCTGGCAAGCTTGAGAGCTGCGCGGTCCTTGTGACCCAACATATGCCCGCACATTTTACGAAACTATTGGGGGAAGATTTATCGCAACGCATCGGTTTGCCCGGCGGTGAAGCGGTTGATGGTGAACCCGTTCTCGCCGGACGGCTCTATATGGCACCGGGTGGGTTTCACATGCGGCTAGCGGGGGAGGCCGGTGCGTTGCGCATCGTGATTGGGGACGACCCGGCGATCAATTTTTGCAAGCCGGCGGTGGACCCGATGTTTGAAAGTATTGCAACCCATTACGGACAGGATTGCGCGGCCGTGATGTTGACCGGAATGGGGAGTGACGGCGCCATTGGCGCAAAAGCTATACACGACGCAGGTGGTGTGGTGTTGGCGCAAGATCAAGCAACCAGCACGGTATGGGGAATGCCGGGCGCAGCTGTTTCGGTAGGGGCTGTCGATCAAATGCTGCCGCTCCAAAAAATCGGGGCGCGTTTGTTGCAATTGAAGGCATAAGAGAGAGATCACAATGCAAGACAATACATATCAAGCTATTGCGCGTTTTGTGGCGCAAGAAAGCGGCATTAAACTGTCTTCTGGCAAAGCCTACATGGTGGAAACGCGCCTTGAACCGGTTTTGTCGCAATTTGGTATTTCAAACTTTGAACATTTGGCAACGCAGCTTTTGGCTGCAAAGGGTGATTTGCGCCAAGCGGTGGTGGACGCGATGACCACCAATGAGAGTTTCTTTTTTAGAGATCGCACGCCTTTTGAATTGTTTGAAAATGTTATGTTGCCGCGAATTGCGGCGCAAAAACGCAGAACTGGCCAGTCGTTGCGGATTTGGTGCGCCGCTGCCGCCACCGGGCAAGAGCCCTATTCGTTGGCGATAGCTGTTTTGGAAAATCAGCGGCTTTTGGAAGACATCGATGTTTCAATACTCGCGACTGACATTTCGCAGGCGGCATTGGCCACAGCGGAGGATGGGCTTTACACCCAGTTCGAAGCACAGCGCGGGTTGAGCGCGCGGCGTTTGATTGCGCATTTTCAGCAAGAGGGCCGCGCCTGGCGGGCAAAACCTCATCTGCGTGAGTTGATTGAATTTAGGGAGCTTAACTTGCTGAAATCTTTGCAGCAAGTCGGGCGCGTGGATATCGTTTTTTGTCGCAACGTGTTGATTTATTTTGACGTGGAGACCAAGTGCCACGTGTTAGGAAACATCAAAAATCAAATTGTTGACGACGGATATCTGATGCTTGGTGCTGCTGAAACATTGGTGGGTGTATGCAAAGATTTCTTGCCGACCAAGGAACACCAAAACCTGTTCCAACCTGCCTAGTCTTCCCTCTTCTTCAACATTTCAAATTACGTGATAGAATGCACTCATATTTTAACAATTTTGGGTGAATGCCATGCCATTATCCGTAGGCGATATCACACTATATTTGGGGCCAACACAGGTAGGTGGACCCGACGATTTGGAAGCTGCGATCATTGATTTTATTGGCGCGGCAACCAAGAGCCTGTTCATTTCTGTTCAAGAGCTGGACCATAAACCGATTGCTGATGCGATTGTGGCTGCAAAACTGCGTGGTGTGCAGGTGCATATGGTGATGGAGCAAGATTACCTAAAAGAGAGCAAACCACCCGCTGCAAATTCTCTTGGGGAACTGGAAGTAAACCGCGAACTGCTGATGCGGATTTTGCGCCACGGGATTGACGCGAAAGCGGATTATAACCCGGCGATTTTTCACCAGAAATTCATCGTGCGTGATGGCAATGCGGTTCTGACGGGTTCAACGAACTTCACCACCACGGGCGTGACAAAAAATCTCAATCACATTGTGATTGTGAAAGATCAAAAGGTGGCGCGCGAATATACGCGTGAGTTTAAAGACATTCGCAAAGGCATATTTGGCAAGCGCAGTCTCGAGCGTTCACGCAAACCGCTTGAAGATCATTATGTTGGGGATGTGCGAGTGAAGCCATTGTTTGCGCCGGATCATATGCCTGAGATGGAATTCATCAAACATATGAACAAGGCGCGCCAGCGGATCGATTTTGCGATTTTCACCTTTTCCAAGTCCTCCGGCATTGACGATGCGATGGTGCTTTCGCAATTGGCAGGCGTTGAGGTGAAGGGCGTGCTGGATCGCCGTGCTGCGAACCAAAAGTGGGCGGCCAAAGATACGCTGAAAAATGGCGGCATCACCCTGTTTCAAAACAAAAATGGCACCGGTGTGCGCAAGGTGCACCACAAATTGATGACGATTGACGATCAGCTGACGATTGTGGGCAGTTTCAACTACACAGGCCCAGCCAACCTGATTAACGATGAAAACATTATGGTGTTGGGCGATCTGGACGAAACCGACCCGGCCAAACGAGATGCGCAAGCTAAATTAGCGCAATTTGCGCGGGATGAAATTACCCGGATCATTGAGCATCAGAGTGAGGAGATTTAGCATTGGCTGCAGTTGTGGACGGTAAAGTATTTGGGTGAGCCAATGAAAAGCATATATTCAGGAAAGTGTCTTTGTGGCGCAGTAACCTATGACGTGACGGGTCCCCCAGTTGTTGTTGCCAAATGTCATTGTGAAGAGTGTCGAAGGCTGAGCGGAACCGGACATACGATTGGAGCGATGTTCCTCCGAAATGCAGTATTCCTACGGGGGACGTTGAGTGAGTTTAAGTACGTTTCTGGCAAGGAATCCGAGGTTACGAAGGCATTTTGCCCACAATGTGGCACCCCGATTTATGGTGCAAACACACGCTCACCTGAGCATATGACCTTGCCGCTAGGTTCCATGGATGATGCAGCCGGTTTGGAAATTCAAGTTGTGATATTTGAACGTGACAAACAGCATTGGGAGCAACTGAGCGACAATGTTGTCGCGTTTGAAACGCAGCCGGATTGGAAACCTGCTAGCGAATGACGAGCGAACGGGACCCATTTTGCTGAAAAAATATATCCCTATTGAAAACAAAAAAACCCCACCAAAATGGCAGGGCTTTTAAATTTGAATGTCAGTGAAAGCCTTATGCGCTTTCGGACAATTCGTTCTCGTCTGGCTCGCGCAACACATAGCCACGGCCCCAAACAGTTTCGATGTAGTTCTTGCCGCCGGTTGCGGTTGAAAGCTTTTTTCTGAGCTTACAAATGAACACATCGATAATTTTTAGCTCTGGCTCGTCCATGCCACCATAAAGGTGGTTGAGGAACATTTCTTTGGTGAGGGTGGTGCCCTTACGCAGAGAAAGAAGCTCAAGCATTTGATATTCTTTACCCGTCAGGTGCACACGTTGACCGCCAACTTCCACCGTTTTGGTGTCTAGGTTCACAGACAAGTCACCAGTGTTGATGACTGATTGTGCGTGACCTTTTGAGCGACGAACCACCGCATGGATGCGGGCAACCAATTCGTCCTTATGGAACGGCTTGGTCATATAGTCGTCTGCGCCGAAGCCTAAGCCACGAACTTTGTCTTCAATGCCTGCAAGACCTGAAAGAATAAGGATCGGGGTTTGAACTTTTGCGACACGCAAGGTGCGCAAGACTTCATATCCGCTCATGTCAGGTAAGTTGAGATCAAGCAAAATGATGTCGTAATCATATAGTTTGCCCAGATCCACGCCTTCTTCGCCTAGATCTGTTGTGTACACATTGAAACTCTCAGATTTGAGCATTAGCTCAATACTCTGCGCGGTAGCGCTGTCATCCTCAATCAGGAGTACCCGCATGTCGTTCCCCTTGTCCTTGTTCCGTCATGGAACCTACATGGTGCAGCCCAACATCAGCGCACCAGTTAATGAATCCTACTGGATATGAATCAACCCTAGTGTCAAATAGTTAACAAAGTTTAATTCGGTTCCGCAATATGCATTGAACAACTTTCTTCATTTAGCTTAACCTATTGAAATATATGAATAAAAAGACGGTTACCAACTTAATAATTTAGTTTAAGAAAAGGTTTCAACCGACTCTTTAGACTCGGTGAATTGCATATGACTGAATGTGTTTGGTGATGGAAGCGGGAGAAGATATTTTTTCGCTTGAGTTGTGTAAATAGTGCGTTTTCGTAAAGGAATCGTTAGCATTAACCGAATCAAAAGGATTGAAGGTGCTTTGGAATCACTAATTGCCGATATAGACGCGATGGACGCTGTTGAAGTGTTTGGACGGGTGAAGACCGTTCAAGGGCTGCTGGTTGAGGTGATCGGGCCGGTGCGCGAACTGCGTGTGGGTGGTCGGGTGGCCATTGAAACACGGGTTGGCAGCGAGCTGATGTGCGAAATTGTCGGCTTTGAAAATGATCATGCGCTTTGTTTGCCCTTTGGGCCGCTCGAAGGGGTTCGGCTCGGCTGTAAGGCCGTTTTTTCCTCACATGGGGGCACCGCACAGCCAACGGACGATTGGTTGGGACGCGTGGTTAATGCCAATGGCGACCCGATTGATGGCGGCCCGCCAGTTCTAAAGGGCGCTGACCATTATCCACTGCGTGCGTCACCGCCGCCTGCCCACGAGCGGGCGCGGGTTGGTCCGCCAATTGATCTGGGGGTCAAGATTCTCAACACATTCACCACCTGTTGTGATGGACAACGGATGGGCATATTTGCTGGGTCTGGTGTTGGTAAATCTGTGTTGATGTCGATGTTGGCGCGCAATACGGCCGTTGATGTGGCGATTATCGGGCTGATCGGCGAGCGGGGCCGCGAAGTGCAAGAGTTTATTGAAGACAATCTTGGACCGGAGGGGATGAAACGCGCGGTGATTGTGGTGGCCACGTCAGATGAGCCTGCGCTGATGCGACGGCAGGCCGCTTATATGACGCTGACGTTGGCCGAATATTTCCGCGACAAGGGCAAGCGCGTGCTTTGTATGATGGACAGTTTGACCCGATTTGCCATGGCGCAACGTGAAATTGGCTTGGCCACGGGTGAACCGCCGACTGCCAAAGGTTATCCACCGACTGTTTTCACCGAATTACCGCGATTGTTGGAAAGAGCAGGCCCAGGGTTAAAAAATTCTGGTTCTGTTACCGGACTTTTTACAGTTTTGGTAGAAGGTGATGATCATAATGAGCCAATAGCGGATGCCGTTCGCGGTATTTTGGATGGGCACATTGTAATGGAAAGGGCGATTGCTGAGCGGGGAAGGTACCCGGCAGTGAATGTTTTGAGGTCTATTTCGCGTACTATGCCGGGCTGTGTTCCGGATGAATATCGGCCGGTTTTGCTGAAAGCACGCGAATATATGTCAGTTTTTGCTGATATGGAGGAACTGATCCGTTTGGGGGCCTATCGGTCTGGATCAGATCCAATAGTGGACACCGCTATTTCCATTGCGCCGCAATTGGACGCGTTTTTGTCTCAATTGCAAGACGAGCGGGTAACCTTGGATGAAGGGTATCGCCAACTCGCAGAAATTGTCGCCAGTGTAGAAGGCGGCGGGGAATGAAGACTTGGTTGGGTAAGGAGTACAAGTCATGAAATCACGGAATGAGTCTCTCATTCGGTTGAGAAAATTCACAGTCGACGAAAAACGTCGCGCTGTGTCGCAAATCGAAATGATGGTTGCCGATTTTGAACGGATGGCAGCCGAATTAGATCAGCAAATCGAAATCGAACATCAAAAAACCGGCATTACCGATGTTGGCCATTTTGCCTATTCGACTTTTGCAAAAGCTGCGTCTTCACGTCGCGATAATCTCACAGCTTCGGCGGACGAGATGCGTGGCAAGCTAGAAGCAGCGCAAGACGAGTTGGCCGAATCGGTTGAAGATTTGAAAAAGATCGAACTGCTCGAAGCGCGCGAACATGCACGTGAAGCGGCGGAAGAAATCAAACGCGATCAAGCCGAAATGGATGAAATCGCGCTGATGCGTCGTCACCGCAAATAGGTTCGTCTAAGCTTTTTGCTTAGCTCACTTACCCTGTAATTTTTAAAGGTTGCATGCCAAGCGGTGTGCGGCCTTTTTGGGGTTGTGATTTGAATAGTTTCAGTGTGTGATTGTTTTTTACTTTAGTCAATTTTAGAATGCAAAATGAAAAATCAAACCCAAAAGAATGCATCTTACCGCATGACCACTAGATATAAGTTGGTTTTCTTTTTCTCCATCCTGTCAGCCCTTTACGGATTATGGTCGGGTCTTGCTTCGTATTTCCCAGAAATTGTGCCGTACTATTTGCCGGTTGCTCCTAGAATTGGCCAAAGCAATTTCATGCTAAGTCTTTCGGTTTTAGCGATGACAGTGGTGCAGCTGCCAAAACTAAAAGGAACAGCCATTTGGATAACTGATCTCGTGTTGCTCGTGTTATTTGTGGGAATTACCATTCTTGGACCTGAGCATCCGCGACAGTTAATTTGGTTTTTGGGTTTTATATGCTTCGTGATTCCACTGATGCCGCAGCGCGAAATTTTTGGAGTGGATCGAGCATATGGCGGGTGGAAAAAAGGTTATCGCGTTAGGAATGAGAGTATAGATGCGCAAAAAGTCGTCAATTCTGATGCTGGTGAATATTCTGGAGAAATTGGCAAGACGACGCGGACAAAGCATCACTGGGATTGATGCAAGAATTCGCGCATAGTGGGCACAATTTCATCCCGCACCCAAGTAGGTCCAAATGCGCATCAACGACCAGATCACGCTTGCCGAATGGGAACTGTCTGAACAGTTCACCCGGGCTAGTGGTCCGGGTGGGCAGAATGTGAACAAGGTGAGCACAGCGGTTGAATTGCGGTTTGAGGCGGAGCGGTCCCCCAATTTAACTGATCCCGTTAAACGGCGGTTGAAGCGGTTGGCCGGGCGGCGCTGGACGCTGGAGGGGGCGATTGTGATTTTTGTGCAAGACACACGATCCCAAGCGCGTAACCGCGAGATTGCGCGCGAACGGCTGGCCGAGTTGATTTTACAAGCAGCAGAAAAACCAAAATTCCGGGTGAAGACGAAACCCACGCGCGGTTCGGTGAAGCGCCGTTTGGTGGCGAAAAAGGTGCGTGGTGAGGTGAAGAAATTACGCGGGAAAGTTGAAGATTAATCCCGTTGCTTTCCGCCCCCAATGGGTGCTTCACACGCCTTCGCGCCTATCCAACTTGTGCCTTATGTAGGTCCGAATAGATTCCGTCATGGGCCAACAATTCATCATGGCTGCCTTGTTCGACGACGCCTTGTTCGGTGATCACAACAATCCGATCGGCATTTCGAATGGTGGCCAAGCGGTGCGCCACCACCAATGTAGTTCGGCCCTTGGATAGTTCGGCCAATGCGCTTTGGATTTGTCGCTCGGTTGCTGTGTCCAATGCAGAAGTGGCCTCATCTAAAATCAAGATGGGTGGATTTTTGAGGAAAATTCGAGCAATGGAGAGACGTTGCTTTTGTCCGCCGGAAAGGCGAATGCCGCGCTCACCAACAAGCGTGTCCCACCCCTCACTTAAACTATCAACAAAGTTGGCAAGGGATGCTTTTTGAATGGCGTCGCAAATATCTTTGTCGCTGGCACCGAGCCGACCATAGGCTATGTTTTCTTTTATGGTGCCGGCGAACAAGAATACCTCTTGCGCCACAACACCGATTTGTTGACGCAAACTGCGTTGGGTGAAGCGGCGAATGTCAGTGCCGTCGATTGTGATTTCACCATGACCAACTTCGTAAAATCGTGGCAAAAGCGCACAAATAGTCGATTTGCCAGCACCAGACGGTCCCACAAGGGCAACGGTTTCCCCATGCTTGACAGACAAATTGAGATTGGCGAAAACACGCGCATCTTTACCGTATGAAAAGCTGACATTTCTGTACTCGATATCGCCTTTAAGGTGATCCACATCGAGCGCATTTTGGGCGTCCACAATGTCAGGATCTGTGTCCATCAATCCAAGAAAGCGCCGAAAACCTGCCACGCCGCGTGGATAGAGATCCAGCATTGAGTTGAGCTTTTCGATTGGTCGAACAAAGATACCCACAATGATCAAGAAGCCAACGAACTCGCCGTTGGAAAGCTGACCCATCGTCACGAAATAACTCCCCGCAACCATCACCATCAATTGCATGAAGCGAATGGCAAAATAGGAGATCGCCCAAGATCTGGTCATGAAATCATAAGCTTGCAGTTTGATAGCTCGATACTCGGCGGACGTTTGGCGGAACTGGGTTTGCTCATGTACCTCGTTTGCAAATGCTTTAACCAAGCGCGTGCCGCCAACACTTTCAGCAATGCGGGTATTGATTTCGCCAATTTGGGCGAAAAGGGTGCGATAATTGGCGGCCATTGACCGGCCATATTTCGTCATCAGCCATGTGACCATCGGGGTAATAGCTGCTGTGATCAGGGCCATCTCCCAATTGATAAAGAACATGATCCCAAGAGCACCAAAAAAGGTCATTATCGCAGTAAAGATGTCTTCTGGGCCGTGATGGGCTACTTCGCCGATATCATCGAGATCCTTGGTGACGTGGGTAATGAGCTTGCCTAACTTGGCGTGATCGAAAAAGCGAAAGCTGAGCTTTTGTAAATGATCAAAAGCCTCGTTACGCATGTCGGTTTCGATATTGATACCAAGCGCATGGCCCCAATAGGACACAATGGCAATCAGGCAGGTATTGAGAATATAGACCGCCAATAATGCGGCTGCGACAATAGCTATGAGCGGCCAGTCGCCGCTTTGCAAAAGCCGATCAACAAACATCATAATCGCCAGCGGGAACAAAAGTTCAAGAACTCCCGACGTGATGGCGCTGCCAAAGTCGATAAAAAACAAGCGTTTATGGGGTAAGTAGTATGAGAAAAATCTGAACAGCATAAATCATCCGAAAAAATGCGGGGGGAATTAAGATGAAAGCTCGGTTCAGAAGCTGATAGGCAAGCTAAGCATGTGCTCTAGCGGTGCGCAATGTTGGTGCGCCTCAAATTGCCGAATTTGGACATTCTTTGCGCCCTGCGTGACCAAAATGCACCAGCCGCTTGACTTCAATAATGATTCCATATATCTAGTTTAATAGAAATATTGATTGGAGCATGGAAATGGCAGTTGAATTGACACAAGCGGCGCAGGCATTCGCGGCGATGGGTTCGGAGCCGCGGCTCGAAGTATTGATGTGTTTGGTGCGCGCGGGCAATAAGGGGCTTTTGGTGGGTGACATTCAGGAACGCACGGGCATTCCCGCTTCCACGCTCAATCATCATCTCAAATTTATGACGGCTGCGGGGATTGTGCGCCAAGAAAAGCAAGGCCGGACGATCCACAATTATGCACAACTTGATCAGTTGGAAGCGTTGGCTGGTTTTATCATCAACCAATGCTGTGCGGACGATCGGCAGTTGCACGCAAATTCAAATGGCGACGTTCAAGACAAAGGGGCAGATAATGTCTGATACCATACAGGGTCAAAAACTGCGGCCAAAATTCAAGATCAGCAAATATATCAAAAGTGTCCCGTTTGCGATTGCTTTGATGCTGTTGGCGGTCGCAATGTTGGACCCGGCACAATTGCTGGACGTGGTCCAGTTTGCGATCCGCGCATTCCTTGGCACGTTGCCGTTCATTCTGTTTGCGGTGTTGATGATCGGCTATTTAAAAGCCACCGGGTCTGAGAGTTTAATCGCCCGCGCTTTTGAGGGCCGGGAAATTCAGGCGATATTCTTAGCCGCACTTATCGGTGGGCTCGCCCCATTCTGTTCATGCGAAGTCATTCCATTTATCGCTGGATTGTTAGCAGTGGGCGCGCCGCTTTCTGCTGTGATGGCCTTTTGGTTGGCGTCGCCGCTCATTGATCCGCCAACATTTATCATTACGGGGTCTGAACTTGGCTGGGCATTTGCATTTTCTCGCGCTGGCTTTGCTGTGGCACTTGGTTTGCTCGGCGGATTTGTCGTCAAATTGATCGGCAAACGCGGCGCAATTGCCGACCCGTTGCGCGAAGACTATAAGGCTTCAACTTGTGGCACCGGCAAATTCAAAGGCAAACCAAACTGGAAGTTTTGGACAGAAGCGGCGCGCGTCAATGTGTTCCGCAAAGAAAGCACTACAAATCTTTTGTTCCTTGGGAAATGGTTGGCGCTCGCCTATGTGATCGAAGCCCTGTTCGTGACTTACGTTCCGGCACAAATGGTCGCCAATATTTTAGGTGGCGAAGGCATTTTAACTATCGGCTTGGCCGCACTTGTTGGTGCCCCGGCCTATCTAAACGGCTACGCAGCCATTCCGCTGATTAGTGGGTTGCTTGATCAAGGCATGAGCCTTGGGGCGGCGATGGCGTTTATGATCGCGGGGCCTGTTACCTCAATTCCTGCCATGATGGCCGTGATGTCACTGGTCAAGAAGCCGGTCTTTGCGATTTATTTGATCATGGCAATTTCTGGCGCGATCTTGTTTGGTCTGGTTTTTCAATATGCAAATGGTTTTGTCGGCTAAAGCTAACCCTTGTCAACAAAGCCTGAATGAAATGCGCCTCCTTTATGGGGCGCATTTTGTTTCTAGCGGCAAGGTGCTAGAATGCTTCGCTGAAACCAAGGGAAGTCAGCATGAGCAATAGTCAATTTATCGCACAATTGTTGGGACCGCTATATTTGGCGATCGGCGTTGGTGGTTATGTTAATCGAGTGAAATATCTCGACCTTATCAAGTCGTTCAAAGCGAGTTTTGGCATGCAGCTTTTCTCCGGCGTTGCAGCGCTGTTGGTGGGCATAATGATGGTGCAGTTTCACAATATTTGGGTGGCTGATTGGCGGGGCTTGAT
>NZ_JBLIAI010000009.1:0-59713 GCF_047634455.1 Maritalea sp. | reverse complement strand
GTGGCGATAACGGGCCTGAAATCGTATTTTTGGGCGCGAAAATGTCTCTTTTAGAGCGACCAAACATCAAATACATTTTTCACGGACGTGAGGATGAACTGGCTCCGCTGCTGAAAAAATATCCTGAGTTACAAGCCGTGTCCGAAATCAGACATTCTGACAATGTGATTTCGATGGATGAAAAACCAACCCAGGCATTGCGCAAGGGCCGCGGAAAATCATCCATGTGGAATGCACTGCAATCTGTTGCGGACGGCGATGCCGATGCGGCGATTTCAGGGGGTAATACCGGCGCACTCATGGCAATGGCGACTTTCTGCTTGCGCCCGATGAAGGGCATCTCCCGACCTGCATTGGCCGCGATTTGGCCCACGCTTCGCGCAGAAATTGTGGTGCTCGATGTGGGCGCGACCGTTGGTTTTGACAAACAACAATTGGTCGATTTTTCAATTCTAGGTGCCGCACTGGCGCGGGCCCTGTTCGATATGAATGAGCCAACCGTTGGCCTGCTCAATGTCGGCACAGAGGAAGTCAAAGGCCTAGATGCGGTTAAAGATGCCGCCAAAGAGCTTCGCTCACACACGGGTTGTGGCTACCATTATCACGGCTTTGTTGAAGGCGATGACATTGGTAAGGGCACTGTGGATGTGGTGGTAACCGAAGGTTTTACGGGCAATATTGCCCTCAAAACAGCTGAAGGTACGGCGCGTCAGGTCGGTTCTTATTTGCGTACTGCACTGACCAGCAGCTGGATAACAAAACTTGGCGCGCTGATTGCGTCGGGCGGTTTACGCACCTTGCGCGATAAAATGGACCCGCGTAACGCCAATGGCGCTGTGTTCCTTGGCGTAAATGGAATTGTAATTAAAAGTCATGGCGGCACTGACGAAATTGGCTTTAAGAGTGCGATTGGCATTGCATATGAAATGGCCCACAACCGATTGATGGACAAAATCGGCGATGGACTGAAGCAGTTTGAAACGCCCGCCGACAAGGCATTAGAGGGCGACAAAACAAATGATGAGGTAGCATCGGCGTGAGTGGGGTAAAATCAGTTGTGCGTGGAGTTGGGCATTATTTGCCCAAGAATGTTGTCACAAACCATGACCTAGAGAAAAAAGTCGACACAACACACGAGTGGATTGTTCAGCGTACTGGTATCGAGCAGCGCCACATCGCGACAAAAGATGAACAAACATCAGACCTTGCTCTGAATGCCGCAAAGAATGCGCTTGCTGCAGCGGGTATGGATGCGTCCGAAATTGACCTGGTCATCGTGGCGACCACCACGCCTGATCGCACTTTCCCTGCAACAGCGGCTTTGGTGCAAGAAAAACTTGGCATTACCCAAGGCGCTGCATTTGATATCCAAGCCGTGTGTTCTGGATTTGTGTATGCCGTTGCAACTGCCGATAGCTACATGAAAAATGGCTTGGGCACAAAGGCGTTGGTCATTGGTGCCGAAACCTTCTCACGACTATTGGACTGGGAAGATCGCACAACCTGCGTCCTGTTCGGCGATGGTGCGGGTGCGATGATTCTTGAGGCTGTCCCGAACGATACTGAAGGCGATCGAGGTGTTTTGTCCAGTTGCTTGCGCTCAAACGGCGAACATTGGCGAAAACTCTATGTGGACGGTGGACCTTCATTGACGCAATCCGTTGGTTTTGTGCGCATGGAAGGTAAAGAAGTTTTCCGCCACGCAGTCGGCATGATCTCTGACGTAGTGGAAGGCGCATTTGAAAAAGCGGGTGTTCAACCCGATGAGTTGGATTGGTTTGTACCCCATCAAGCAAACAAACGAATTATTGATGGTGCGGGTAAAAAACTCAAAATTCCAGCTGAAAAAGTTATTGTGACGGTCGACAAACATGCGAATACATCAGCGGCATCGGTGCCGATGGCGCTGAGTATTGGGGTTGCAGATGGGCGGATTAAACAGGGCGATCTTGTTATGCTTGAGGCCATGGGCGGTGGATTTACGTGGGGTGCGTCATTGGTACGTTGGTAATCGTAGCAAGAGTTTGCGCTTCATCATTGACCAGATGAAATGTCACATCTATGCTCGTTAACATATTGAAATGCATTGCGGAGCGGACATGACAAGTAAAACATTAACGCGCGCTGACCTTAGTGAGGCAGTATATCAGCAGGTCGGCCTTTCACGGGCCGAATCATCTGATTTGGTCGAGCGTGTATTGGATTTGATGAGTGATGCACTGGTCGCGGGGGAAAGCGTCAAGTTGTCGTCATTTGGTTCATTTTTGGTGCGGTCTAAGAATGAGCGGATTGGCCGGAATCCTAAAACCGGTGAAGAAGTCCCGATTTTGCCAAGGCGCGTTTTGGTATTCAAGCCAAGCAATGTCCTGAAGTCCAAAATCAACGACAAGATGCTGAACGCTAAATAACAAAATTACTGCGTTTAGCCATTACGAGGGTGGAGCCGTTGGAAAAGTCGCCAGACGCATTTCGAACCATATCGGAAGCGGCCGATGAGCTTGACTTGCCTCAGCATGTCTTACGGTTTTGGGAAACACGTTTTTCACAAATCAAACCACTTAAGCGCGGAGGCGGTCGTCGCTATTATCGCCCCGACGATGTGCAATTGCTGAGCGGCATCAGATACCTATTATATGATGAGGGCTTCACCATCAAAGGTGTGCAAAAAATCCTCAAGGAAAATGGCGCTCGCCATGTCATCACCATTGGAGAAACCGGCGCAATTGAGCCCGTAGTCCCCATCGGTGGCAATGATAATGCGGCCGAAACGCCAAAGATCGCACCACCGGAGGCTTCTCACGGCGCTGGCAAGATCGATACCTATTCCCGCGCCCGGCTCAATGAAGCTTTACACGAATTGCTAGAATGTAAGCGGATTTTGGACAAGGCAACCGAAGAGCCGTTGAATTAGTGGGTAAGCGTCGATTGAATGTCCGAAAATTGGACTATGATCAATGTTTCGCTTTGATCCGCTTCGTCGCGGGATTTGTTTTTCTTGGATTCTTTGGCTGGGTGTTTGGCTTTAGCCTTGGTGAAATGTACCTTGAAAAAGAATTTTCTTTCGATCCATCCAATATACTTGTTGTCGGTGTGCTGCCGCTAATTCTTGGCTGTTGGCTGCTTGTTCATTCTGCCACCAAGATACTTGCGTTTGTGCATTCCAGGCATAGTTGGATAATTCTGACTACACTTCTCGCGCTTTCAACTGTTGTGGTGACAGCCGTTTTTGGCTTCAACAATGCCTTGGATCGCTTTGCGGAGCCGTATGATGAGGCTACCAAGGCTTACGTTGTTGTCGCGTTCATCTCTTTCTTTGCAATTTGTGCAAATTTAGCATGGCGACTTGGGAAAATCACCATTTGGCATGACCTGATTGACGGAAACCAAGTTGCGTTCTCGGGAACTGATGATAAAAACTAAGAAAAATGGTCGGAGTGGCCAGATTTGAACTGACGACCCTCTGTCCCCCAGACAGATGCGCTACCAGGCTGCGCTACACCCCGACTTGCCGCCTTGTTAGCCAAATTCGTTCGCGGACGCAAGCAAACCTTGCTGTAAATTGGTCGCTATATGCAGTTACAAGAGATTGCGGCTTAACAGCCGGTCAAATTTGGGTTAGCCATCCACACGAAGCATTTGGATTTGGCAATGGATTTGATCAAAAATACAGGCATCAGCGCCCAGAAATTGCACACCGCACTTGCCCTTTGGCCAGGACTGGGTGGCAGCCAATCTACTCTGATCAACCACACAGAAAACGCAACGTTTCGCCTCGACTTGCCACAAGGGGGCAAAAGAATACTGCGGGTGCACCGCCTTGGATATAATGGCGATCGGGCTATATTGTCTGAACTCGTCTGGGCCAAAGCGTTGCGCGACGACACGGGCATAAAAACCCCAATTGCTGTTGCCGGAAATGATGGCTCCCTAGTTCAGCGCTTCGCCGTTGGGCCAAGTGACCAGCAGCATTACATGGTATTATTTGAATTCGAGGCCGGTCGCGAACCGCTCGACAGCGAAGATCTGATCGAACCATTCAAGCAACTCGGACAACTCGCGGCGCGTGCCCACAATCACGTGCAGCATTGGGCGCTGCCGTCAGACTTCGAACGACTGCGGTGGGACGCCAACAGCATTCTTGACGAGAACGGTTTGTGGGGTGATTGGCGACAAGCGCCGGGCATGAACGCCGTCTATCGACCTGTGTTTGATCAGCTCGACAGTATGTTGCGCGAGCGACTGCACCGGTTTGGGCAGGGCATCGACCGCTACGGCCTTATTCACGCAGACATGCGCTTAGCAAATCTTTTGATCAATGGCGATCAAATCAAACTGATTGATTTCGATGATTGTGGGTTTTGTTGGCATCTTTATGACTTTGCAGCTGCTGTTTCATTCATAGAAGATAGCCCACAAATTCCGGTGCTGAAATCTGCGTGGTTAAGTGGATACAGAGCTAAGAGGCCACTTTCTCAAGCAGAAGAAGATGAAATCGACACGTTCATCATGTTGCGACGCATGGCGCTCACCGCTTGGATCGGGTCGCATAGCGAAACCGCTTTTGCCCAAAGTTTGGCTGTTGATTTTGTGCCGCGTGGTGCAGTGCTCGCGCACAAATATTTGGCGAAATTCAGGTAGGCTAGGGAAGGCGCCGCGTATTGCGGTCGCCTTGATAGACATCATAACCAGCGGATACGCCCCAAATAATGCCCATAATCAAGAACAGGTGTCGCCAGTGGTCAATGTCGATGATTGCCGCTTCCAAGATGAGCGGCAGGAATGTCGCGAAAGCGGGGATCATCAGTAAGCGGTTTGGAGATGCTATCGCCAATGAAGCAACTGCACGCCAGATTGTCATCAATATCAGCCACAAAAACGCGCCGCCACCCAACCAACCATAATCTAAGAATATCTTGAGATAGGTGTTGTGCGGCTGCTCGGTGACCAGCAACTCCCCGAACTGCCATGGGCCAATGCCAAGTGGGTTGTTCAGCGCAAGGGCATAGCCCCAAGCCTGACGGCCAAACCGACCTGTTTCGCCGCCGTCATAGCTTTGAACCAGTGAAGCGCGTTGCACAAACAATTCGGACACTTGCGGAATCATCAATAGCCCCAATATGCCGACGGCCAGCAAAAATACGCCAGCAATGGCCAGACCGAGCATTCGAATTCGTTCGCGAGGCGTTGCCTCAAGTTTAAAATTCAAAATGAACACAATGAGGAAGGTGAACAGTAGGTGTCCCCACGCGCCGCGTGAGAATGAAACGAATACCCCCACAGATATAATGGCCAACCACACCACATTCATGAACATTTTTTTAGGGTTGCCGAGCAATATGCGTTGCAGCAAATAGGCGGTCGGCAGAATGAGAAATGGACCAAACACATTGGGGTCTTTAAAGAACGCTTTGGCGCGTCCATAGCGCAAAAACAAATCCTTGCCCGGTATTAAACCCAAATAGGCGAGGGTGCCGATCAGTGCGGCGACCACAGCCGCAAACAGATAGGCTTTGTTGATTAGCCGCATCCGTTCGAACGGTTTCTCCGCAATGAAGTTTGCGACAAAATACCCGGTGAGGAGCAAGAATACCGTGACCGTGGTAAATATCAAACCCTTGGAAAGGGTCGAGTATTTCATCTGCAAAATGGCAATAAACGCTGGCGGGATGAACAACAAAACCGCCATCAAATAGTTGTTGGTGCGTCGAGAAATTGGTAACCCAGCAATCAAAGCGCAAACAAGTACCGCAACGAAAACGACTTCGTAAGGGGAGGGCTCGATAAGCACCAAGGCCCCGCCAGCAATCCAAATCGGCACCAGCATCATCATCAAACGGTGTGCGATTGCCGCACCGCTGATCTTGATGTTTTCGCTCGCAAATGTAGACTGAACCGACATGACTTTGCTGCTGCGCTAGTACGCGCCCTCGTTTTTGCTCACAAGCGAAACCGGAGTCATGATGAGAATATACAGGTCAAGGAATATCGACCAGTTTTCGATGTAGTACAGGTCATGGTTGACCCGCTGCATGATTTTATCAACCGTGTCAGTTTCGCCCCGCCAGCCATTGATTTGCGCCCATCCGGTAATGCCGGGCTTTACGCGATGCCGCGCAAAATAGCCGTCCACCGCATCATGGTATAATCGATCTTCGGCTTTTGCTTGCAAGGCGTGTGGACGTGGCCCACAGATCGAAAGCTCACCGCGAAGGACATTAAGAAATTGCGGCAATTCATCAATTGAGGTTTTACGGATGAAACGACCAACTTTGGTCACACGCGGGTCGTCTTTCGTGACAAGTTTAGTGGCCTTCTCGTCAGACATATCGGTATACATCGAACGGAATTTGAATACGTTGATGAGTTCGTTATTAAAACCATGTCGTTTTTGTTTGAAGAAAACAGGCCCTTTGCTTTCCATCTTGATGGCGATCGCAGTGATCAACATGATTGGCGAAAACAGCACAAGCGCAACCGCCGCAAAAATCTTGTCGAACAGCCATTTCGCAACGATATTCCAATCTGATATTGGTTTGTCTGCCATATCAAACACGGGCACGTCGCCAAGGAAAGAATAAGCGCGTGGTTTGAACTTGAGCTTACTCATATGTGCGCTCAAACGAATATCAACTGGCAACACCCACAATTGCTTGAGCATGTGCAATACGCGGGTCTCTGCCGAAACGGGTAGGGACACAATGACTAGGTCAATGCGCGTTAGGCGCGCAAACTCCACCAAGTCCGCAACTTTGCCCAACTTCGGGCAATCAGCCACCAATTCGGGCGAACGTTTGTCCGCACGATCATCAAAAAGCCCAAGCAGTTCTATGTCGTTGGTTGCCGTTTGTGTGATGCTTTTTATGAGTGTTTCAGCATCCGGTCCGCCGCCAACAAGCACCGTGCGGCGCTTTAATTGACCACCAATTGTCCATTGAAGGATCAGACTGCGCACAGCGATACGATAAAACACCAAAAATGCGGAACCAACAACAAACCAGCCCAAAAGCCAAACACGGGAAAAACTGTCGCTCAACTTGAGCAAAAACAATGCAGCAACAACCACCAACAAGGCTGCACCCCACACGCCGAGCGCGCGGCTAATTTGCTTTAGCGTTGTGCGATATTTCTGTATGGAGTGATTTTTGACAAGGTTTTGGCCAAACAATGCCAAAGTAGATGCACCAACTGACAGAACAAGATAGGGTAAGAAATCGGCTTCTGTGACGTAAGTCAGATAAACGATGATGCCAATAACGGCGAGCAGAACCAGCTCAACAGCTTGAACGACGCCGACAATAATTTTGCTCGACATAGCTGAATCGATAGGCGACGACGCAATTTCTTTCGCTCGTTTGGACAAAGAACTTTCGGCAACGGCTTTTTGCCGAGCGCCAACGATTTCTGTCACGACCTCTTTTGCGTCGATTCGATACATCTGGTGCGGTTCCTGAATTCAAAAACATTTTTCAAGACCCCACAATACGGCTTAAGGCGTGAAAACCCGATGAAATATCATGGTTAACATATTGCTATTGTTTCAAATAGATAGCGAGTATGTCACCCGCCATTTTCTCCATTGAGAACGCGTTGCGCACATGGGCAAGCAGTTTAGCATTGTGCTTTTCAAGGCCATCACCGCCATCCAAATATTCTTGCATTGTGGTCGCAAGGGCCGCGACATCCGTCGGGGGGATTAATCGGTGTTTTTCGTCGCCAAAAATTTCTGAAATGCCACCAACATTAGTTGAGATCACGCTTTTTCGTGCGGCTATGGCCTCCAGCACTATGTATGGTAGCGACTCTTTGAGCGATGGTACAATCACCACATCAGCGCGTGCAAACCCAGTGCGTGCGGGCTGTGCACCAACAAACTCAACGCGGCTTTCAAGGCCAAGCTCAGCGCTCAATTGTTCAAACTGCACCCGGTGCGGTCCATCGCCAACAAGCAACAGGCGAGCGGGTGTGCCATCATTCTTTTTAACCCTTGGCAGGGCGCGAAGCAGATATTCAACACCCTTAAGGTCGCGCAGCTCGCCAACAAAAACAAAATCAAAGTCGCCATTGGATGCAATCGGCGTGAATTCATCGTCGGCCAGCCCATTGTGAATGACAACGCCTTTGGTCCCCACGTCCGCGATCTGCGAGCGGTAAGTTGCAGCCGCATAGTCACTCTCAAAAATCATATGATCGCTGTGTGGAATTAGCAGTTTTTCGAGAAGATGAAAAACCCGACCAGCGGCGGACGTCGTTGAAAAATGCAAAACTCCACCATGCGGCGTGTATACTTTTTTGGTTTTTGACTTTCCCAATGCTGCAATGCGCGCGTGAAATCCGCCCTTCGCCCCATGCCCATGCACCACATCAATTCTCAATTGTGATATGAGTTGTCGTATTCTAAATGGGGCTATTAGGTCGCTCGCACCAAACAGACGGGGGATGGCAATTGGATGAATGCCAAGCTTCAAATGCTTTGATATCTGGCCGAGTTTTGTTGCGGTTTCAGCATCATAGGATAAGGCGTCGACCACCAAACCGACCTCATGACCTTGTTCATCAAGATAGCTGGCCAAATCGCAAACATGCCTAAATAGCCCGCCAACCGGCGCCCGTAAAATCTGCAGAGCTCGTAATGGCTTCGTCATGATACCTAATCTCGTATGTCAGGAATTAGAGCCAGCGTTCGTGTACCACAATCGTATCACCGGGCTGTATGGGGTCATCCATGTTCGCCCGAATAGTGGTAATGCCCGCGCCGCTCTTGCGATAAATTGTAGCTGAGTTTTTCACCGCCACGTCAGTAAACCCGCCCGCAGTACTCACAGCCGCGCGCACCGTCATACCAAATACGAACGGGAATTGACCCGAACTCGAAACTTCGCCTTGAATGAAGAATGGGCGATATTGGGTCACCTCAACCGCGACGTTTGGATCGCGCAAATAGTCGCTTGCAAGGCGTTTGGTCACAAGTGCGCTGACTTCATTCACGGTTTTACCACGCACATATACGCGCCCGACCAACGGCATTGAAATATAACCAGCATCGTCAATGCCATAATTGGTCGAGAGTTGCGCATCATTATAGACATTTATGCGAAGCACGTCGCCAGTGTCGAGCAAGTAAGATGCGTTAGATTGGCCAAATGTGGGTTCAAGCAATCCTGTTGTGCGCGGACCGGTGGCGCACGCAGAAACAAACAACAGAGCAAACAGAGCCGCAAAACGCACCAAACGCATAACAAAGACCTTTTGAGATTCGACGTCGTGAACTTTTATGGGGTGGTTATGGTTAATAATCCGGAAAAATCGTAAATCTATTGATGCACCAACAAGAGCGGGTTTTGGTAAAATTAACTGAATTCTTACCATACAGGGGTGACAAGAGATTCTTGAAGATTAGGACTTTGAAGGAATACCTCATATGACCCAGAATGGGGCTAAAAGCTACGAGGACGTTCAGATCAACGTTCACCACTTGTTTGGTGCGATGTTTCGCGCACTACCACGGGTGCTCATTGTCACCGTCATTCTTTGCGCACTGACTTTTCTGTCATTTTCCTTCATGACCAAGCAATTCACAGCCGAAACCAGTGTTTTGCTGGAACCGCGCAGCGATAGTTTTGCTCAATCAGCTGGTTCGAGCACTACCCAAACCAACCAAACATCTGTTGATGGTGGCGCGATTGCCAGTCAAATCCAACTGCTCAAGTCGCGTGAAACGCTTTTACGGGTAGTGGATGCTCTTGATTTGCGCTCAGATCCTGAGTTCGTTGGCAGTTCTGCTGGGCCTCTGGATTTGCTTTTTGCGGTATTTTCTATCGGCAGCAGTTCTTCATCCGGCGAAGTTAAGGTCACCTCCGACGACAAAATCATCAGCAAATTGTCAAGCAATCTCGTTGCAGCGCAAGCCAGAGATAGCCGAGTGATTTCGATAAAATACACAGCTGAGAACCCGCAAACAGCATCCAAAGTTGCTGACGCGCTTGCAAAAGCGTTGGTTGCACGTCGCTCAGGGCTTTCATTTGAGGACACTTCGGACGCATCTGCGTGGCTTGATCAAGAAATTGAACGACTAAGCCGGGATGTTTTGGCAGCTGAAAATGTGGTCGCAAATTTTCGGGTAGATAATGACTTGTTCCGATCAACCCGCGACACCACATTAATTGGTCAGCAACTCTCAGACCTGTCGCGCCAAATCAGCACGGTGTCAGAGCGCAAAAATGCCGCCGCAACGCGGGGCCGACTCATTCGCGACTTGCTCAGTGCTGGGCGCAGCCTTGAAGCGGTGCCAGACGTGCGCCAATCTCCTGTTATTCAACGCATGTCCGAGCAAAAAGCAAACTTTCAAGCCTCACGCGCGCAGTCTGCCGCCACTTTGTTGAGCAATCACCCCACATTGCAGGCACTTGACGCGCAAATTCTTGACATAGATCGCCAAATTCAGCGCGAAGGTCTGCGGATAGCTGAATCGCTCGAGACCCAGGCAAAAATTGAAGGCGAACTCGAAAAATCATTGCGTGACGATTTGGTTCGGCTGAAGATATCAGCGTCCAGTGCAGAGCGCAGCGGTGTAACGCTCGCCGAGCTTGAGCGGGAGGCAACCGCCAAGCGCAACCTATTGAACACCTTTCTTGCGCGACAAAGCGAAGCCACTGCCCGAACCAATACCGGTGCGATTTTTCCTGATGTGCGGATTATTTCCACCGCAGCGACGCCAACCACGGCGTCTTGGCCAAACAAGCCATTGCTGTTGGTTTTGGTGGGCAGCATTTCTTTTGTGGTGCAGATTGGCATTATCATCATTGGCGAACTTGCTGCAGGCAATGTAATCACAGTGCGCTCTGAATTGCGCGAAGATGAGTTTTCTGAATTGCCCGTTCGTGCAGAACCTATTCTGGCTAAAGCAACTCCGGATGAGCAGGACCAAACCCAACAGGCTGAAATGCCCGAGTTGCCAGAACAGTCCCCCAACCAAGAATTGGACGAAGGCACAAGTGCACCTATCGGTGAGCAAGAATTGTCCGCCCCCGTTGCGCTTAAAGCTGCAGAGTTGCCGCTGGAAAGCGCAGAAGCACCAGTGGTTGCAGATATGCCGGAACGCAAACATCAGACGCCTAGTGACGCGCAGACAACACAATCAATGCAGGCCATAGTCGGGCGCTTGTTGATCAAACCGCAAAATATCGTTTTGGTCGCAAGTGCTGATCAAGAGCGCATCGACAGTATTGTCGCGGGGGAATTGCAACAAGAGTTGGCCGCCGCTGGTGCTTCGACCATTTTGCTCAACGCTGGTGGGGCGGATCATATTAGCGTGCGTGGCCTCACAGATATGTGTGTTGGTGAAGCGGACTTTGGCGAAATCATTCATGCGGGCGTAACCGACAATGAATTTTTTGTACCATGGGGAACAAAAGATAAGTTGCAATTCTCCAATGCGCGTTTTTCGCTGATGATTGAGGCTTTGAACGAAATTTATGATGTTGTCATTGTCGAATGTGGACAGTTTGGTCTACGCGCACCATTCTCTCCGTTCACAGGTTTAAATGCGTCATTGTTGATCGCTGGTGACCATTTAAGCGTTGACTTGACCGCGCGATTGACTGGTGACGCAAATGCAATTGGGATTGAAAATATATCGTTCATTTCGCCGCAAAACCTAAAGTCGAACGTGGCTTAGTGGGGCGAAGCTGTGTCAAATCTTAAGTACCGAATAATTCGTTTGGCAATGGAGATATTTGCTTTGCCCGGCGTCGCGCGCTCGATTCGCTCCTTTTCATCCTGTCGTGGTGTGATTTTTACCATGCACCGGGTTCTGCCGGACGCCCCAGCCGCGTTCTCACCCAATTCTATATTGCAGATCACACCGCAATTTTTGGAGCGGGTTATTCTGACCTGCCGTGAAAGAAATGTTGATATTGTCGATTTGGATGAGGCATTGCGACGCCTAAAATCATGCGACAAAGAAAACCAGTTTGCGGTTTTCACGCTTGATGATGGTTACAAAGACAATCTCCAATTCGCCCTGCCCATTTTGCGAAAATATGGTTGCCCATTTACACTGTTCATTGCGCCAAATCTTATTGACGCCAAGGCAGAGATTTGGTGGCAGGCGCTCGAAGATATTGTGCGGGAAAATGACAGTCTCGAATTTGATTTAGGGCAGGGTCCTGAATATCGCGAAACGTCAACACTCCATAGCAAAACCCAAACGTTCGACGAACTCTATTGGTTCATGCGGGAAAAGCCCGAAATTGATCGCCTAAAACTATTACACGCTTTGGCCAAGCGCTATTCATTTGATTTATATGCCCATTGTCGCGATTTAATTATGGATTGGGAAGAACTTAGAACTTTTGTGGACGAGCCACTTTGTACAATTGGTGCGCACACAATGAACCACTATGAATTGAACAAGCTGCCGGCCGACGAAATGAGAGAAGAAATCGGGAAATCAATAAATTCTTTGGCTGAGAAAACCGGCATTGAACCGACCCATTTTTCCTATCCAATCGGCGGGCGATTGTCTGCAGGACCGCGTGAATTCGCAGCGGTAAAAGACCTGGGATTCGCATCGGCCGTCACCACCCGTCCTGGTGGTCTGTACAAAGAAAATGCCGAGCACACCGAAGCGTTGCCAAGGGTTTCACTAAACGGCCATTATCAGAAAAGTCGGTTTATTGACGTGTTTCTAACGGGGGCAATCTTCACCTCTCATAGTGGGGGCAAAAAAGTCAATCTTGACCAGGTGGCAATTCGTCCGGCCGTGCCGACATCCAACGGATTGCCCAAGTAGCCGGGTAAAACCAACAAAACCCAGCAACCACAAAATATGCCAGCAAAACTAGATTATGCGCGTCAATCAACCAGTTTTCATAAATCATGACCGCCACCGTCGCGTAGACGACAATGATCAGCAACAATAAGGGGATGCCGAGCAGTTTACGCTGACTTAAACTCATTTTGTTTCCCATCATTGCAGAGTTCGACCAATTGGTGCGTCATAGCTATCTCTTGCGGTTTTGCGTTCTAGGATTTAACAGAAAGCTGTAAGCAAACAAGAGTAGAAACGCCTCATGTCCGTAATCAATCAACCTACAACCGATAAAATGTACGAAGCAAAGATCCGTCCGGTTCGGCTTTGGCTATATGTTTTGGCGTTATTTGTTCTCTTGATGGTCATGATCGGGGGCGCCACCCGGCTTACAGATTCGGGGTTGTCGATTACTGAGTGGAAACCAATATCTGGGGCAATTCCGCCATTGTCACTGCAAGACTGGAACGCCGAGTTTGATGCGTACAAACAAATTCCAGAATATGAGCAGATCAATAAGGGCATGTCGTTAGCGGAATTTAAGGGCATCTTTTGGTGGGAGTGGGGACATCGCTTTTTAGGCCGGTTCATCGGCCTGGTGTTTTTGATTCCGTTTTTAGTGTTCTTGTTTCAGCGCCGTTTGGATTGGAAGCTCGCGCCATCGCTGGCCGTGCTGTTTTTCTTAGGCGGTTTTCAAGGCTTTCTAGGCTGGTGGATGGTCTCCTCGGGCCTGAGTGAACGTGTGGACGTATCTCAATATCGATTGGCCGCGCATCTTGGTGCCGCGTGTGTGCTGTTTATCTCCATCATTTGGGTTGCGCGGCGCTTGCGCCCCGCGCAAGTGATGTGGGTGCAAAAGGGGTGGCCAGCACTAATTGCCGGACTTGGTTTACTTGTGTTCTTGCAAATAGTCGCTGGGGCATTTGTTGCCGGACTTGATGCAGGCTTTAGCCACAATACATGGCCGCTGATGGCCGGAAAGTTTGTTCCTTCGGGGTTAGCGATGCTTGATCCGCTATGGATCAACAGTTTTGAGAACATCATTACAGTTCAATTCAACCATCGTATGATTGCGTATTTGATTTTCGTCGTGGTCGTCGGACTAACGTGGCGGGCGTGGAATAAAACTCAATTCGACGGCGTGCATGGATGGATGGCCACAATCGCTATTCTGACACTTGTGCAAGTGATTTTGGGCGTTCTGACCCTGATTTATGTAGTGCCGCTGTATTTAGCGCTTGCCCACCAGGTTACAGCGTTCGTTTTGATCGGCGCGATCACCGCCTATCTATCTGATATGTATAAACAAAGTTAGCGGTATTATTATACCCATAACGTAACCTATTGAAAAATAACGATTAAAACTTAGTGCTTGACTGCAAGGTAAAACTTGTCTAAATCGCACGTCGAACCTACTGGAAGCTGGGATTTCGCTCAGTTTATCAATCCAGCAAATCAAGGATTTGGAAATGAAGACGTACTCGGCAAAACCGAGCGAGATCGAGAAAAAATGGATCTTGATCGACGCAGAAAAAATGGTGGTTGGTCGCCTTGCTGCTGTCATCGCAACTCGTTTGCGCGGCAAGCATAAGCCAACATTCACACCGCACATGGATTGTGGCGATAATGTTATCGTTATCAATGCTGACAAAGTGAAATATACCGGCAAGAAGATGGACAACAAAATCTTCTACTGGCACACAAATCACCCAGGCGGCATTAAAGAGCGTTCAATGCGCGATCTTCTTGAAGGTCGTTTCCCTGAACGTGTGTTGGAAAAAGCTATTGAGCGTATGATGCCAGGTGGCCCACTTACACGTGCCCAGCTGAAAAATCTCCGTGTTTACGGCGGTTCTGAACATCCTCATGAAGCCCAAAATCCAGAAGTTTTGGACGTCGCGTCTATCAACCCTAAAAACAAGCGGGTGAAGTAACATGGCTGAACAAGAGACCATCAACTCGCTCGAAGAATTGGGCGAAGTAGCAGCTGTTGCAACTCAAGAAGCAGCGCCAGTATACGAACAAAAACTTGATGCACATGGCCGTGCATATGCAACCGGCAAGCGTAAAGACGCTGTTGCTCGCGTATGGATCAAGCCTGGTTCAGGCAAAATCACCATCAATGGTCGTGAAATGCCTGTTTACTTTGCACGTCCAGTTTTGCAAATGGTTGTCCAACAGCCCATCGTTGCGGCTGAACGCAAAGACCAATATGACGTTGTTGCAACCGTTTCCGGTGGTGGCTTGTCAGGTCAAGCTGGTGCGGTTCGTCACGGTATTTCAAAAGCTTTGACCCATTTTGAACCTGCATTGCGCGGCGTTCTGAAAAAGGGCGGCTTCCTGACGCGGGATAGCCGTGTTGTTGAACGTAAGAAATTTGGCCGGGCAAAAGCGCGTCGTTCTTTCCAGTTCTCCAAGCGCTAGTCTTTCAAGCACTTTGCACAAAAATTCAAAGGGTCGGCATTTGTCGGCCCTTTTTTTATCCAGTGACAATCAATTGGTTCAACCTTTTGATTGCGAGTAGGGGCATCACGACGTACCCTGATATCTCTTCATCTGTGTAGGATTCCTTCGTGCAACGCTCCCAACCTTTAAAAGCCACCTATTGGATGATTGGTGCGATGGCAGCATTTTCCCTGATGGCCATCGCGGGTAGGGAGCTGGGCGGTCTTCTGGATACATTTGAGATCATGATGTATCGCTCGTTCTTGGGCATATTCATTGTGCTTGTCTTCGGCAAAATGTCCGGAACATTGGGCACAATTGGCTTTAGCAAAATCAAGCTGCACGCGCTGCGAAACACATCGCACTTTATAGGGCAAAATCTTTGGTTTTATGCAGTGACCATTGTGCCGCTTTCGCAGCTCTTTGCCTTCGAGTTTTCATCGCCACTTTGGGTTATCGTATTGGCGCCAATTTTCTTAGGTGAAAAGCTAAACGCCACCAAAATTTTTGCAGTAATTCTCGGGTTTGCTGGCATCCTGATTGTTGCGCGGCCGGGTTCCATCGTTATCGACCTTGCAATCATTGCAGCGGCAACCTGTGCGATATTCTTTGCTGGCACGACGATGGCGACAAAAAAGCTGACAGGAACCCAAACAACCACCGCCATTTTGTTCTGGCTTGTTGTCATGCAGTCCGTTCTGGGGGTGGTTTTTGCCGGTTATGACGGAAAAATTGCTATCCCCCAGGGAAGTGAAATTGCATTAGTGGCCATCATTGGCGTTTGCGGCTTGCTCGCCCATTTTTGCATCACAAATGCGCTCAATTTGGCACCAGCGACCGTGGTCACGCCGCTCGAATTTGCCCGGTTGCCGTTGATCGCCTTTATTGGGTTTGTGCTCTATCAAGAGGCTTTTGAATGGCCTGTAATTGTCGGTGCCTTGCTTGTACTCGCCGCCAATATCATCAATATTCTGAGTGAAAAAAAGCGAAACAATAAAATCCTGGCAACTGCAACATAGATGGGCTCGTGGGTGCTGCGAAAAGGCAATCACGATCAGTGTACACAGATCGACAAGTTAACCGCGCACGGCAATTGTTCGCAGTCAAACTAGGATGTTTTCATGCCAAAAACCGTTGCATTCAGATGGCGTGGCTATTGCGCCGCGCTGCCGCGTCGTACAGTCATCGATTCATAATTGGTGATTACATCGCGGATGATGTCGCAGGCGCGCTGACAACCATCTTCAGCATTCAGCTTTGCCGCAATATGTTCGGCACTTGCCTTATAGGCTTTGTTGGTTGCCAACTGACGCAGCGCGTAGGCCAAATCATCTGATGTCAGCTTTCGCAACGCCACGGGTTTTGGACCGCACCCAAGGGTGTGCACGCGCTTGCCCCAAAATGGCTGGTCCATGGTTTGCGGCACCACAAACGCGGGTTTACCAGCGTGCAGGCCCGCTGAAGTTGTCCCAGCACCCCCATGATGCACAACGCCACGGACATATTTAAACAGCTTGTCGTGTGGTGCACGACGTATCGCGTAAATACTATCGGGCAAATCATCTGGGTTTATGCCGCCCCAGCCACGACCAACCACAAGGCGTCCGCCCCATTTGGCAACCGCCTCTTTCAAAATCTGTGTGTTGCGCTCGGCCCCGAAGGGCATCGAGCCAAACCCCACATAGATTGGTTCTGATCCATTGGCCAAAAACTCTTTGAAACTATCGCTGGGTTCCCAATCTGTTTGATCTTTGAGCTGCCAATAGCCGGTGACATGCGCCGTTTGCGGCCAGTCTTCGGGCCGACGGCTGATCTGCGCGGAATAGGCATAGAGGGCGGGCAGGTCAAAACCATTATTGTCTCTAAAGAATCCGCCCTTTTTGCGCGGTTCCATACCCATAAGCGCCTTGCGCAATTTGTTGCGCGGCCAATCGTAAAACATTTGCTGCCAATTCATCGGCGCATGAGAAATATAATTGAATGCGGGGCCAAGGTCGGGACCATCATAGGCAACAATTGGGAATTCGCTCGTTGCGGTGAGGGGTTGGAGCGCCGACATAATCACCGGAATATCCAATGCTTCGCCAATATCGATGCAAAATGTGGTGTTCATGTTGGCCATCAACAGATCAGCGCCTTGCGCCATTTCCCACGACCGACGAGCAGCGATTTCGACGATTTTTTGCCCTTGGCGCATCAATTTTGGTGCACTGGTCAGTAGTGACTTGCTCACCACTTCATCTAAGTTTGACTGTTTTACAAAGGCTTGAATGTTGCGGCCGAGCGAGAAGAAATCAAGACCATTGGTCTCAATCATCTCTCTAAAATCGTTTGGCGCACCCAAAACGACCGAATACCCTCGATCCCGAAGGGCAACTGCCAGCGCAACATACGGCTGGACATCACCTTGCGTGCCAATCGTGGCGATCGCAATGCGTTTTGCCATCAAAACCTCACTTCCCACAACGCCGCGAGAACCTCAAAAAGGCTCCGCGTCCGTACATCATACCATTTACAACGCCATTCGGCGCGGATAAAACAGCGCGATCGGACATATTTCTTTCGCACAATCAATCAAAGAGGGCAAGTATCATGAGCCAGAAGCTCAACGCCGCACTGCTGGGTGCCTCCGGATATACCGGAGCCGATTTGATGCGATTGGGCGCTCTTCACCCCAATATTCAGTTCACCGTGCTTACTGCCAATACCCATGCAGGAAAGCCGGTAGATGAAGTCTTCCCCCATCTAGGTGGGGTTGACCTGCCCCAATTGCAACGGGCTGAGGGCGTTGATTGGTCCGTGCTTGATGTTGTTTTCTGCGGCTTGCCGCACGCGACCAGCCAGCAGATTGTGTCAGAAATAGTAAAGTTGACCGATAAGCCGAAAATCATCGACATGTCGGCGGACTTTAGGTTGCGTGATCCTGAGCACTATAAAACCTGGTATGGCAATGCGCATGTGGATCCCACTTTGCAAGATATTGCGGCTTACGGCCTGACAGAACACAATCGCCAAGCGATTCGAGAAAAACGCATCATCGCGTGTCCTGGTTGTTATCCGACGGCTGTTTTGTTGGCATTGCTGCCGCTTGCTAAAGCGCAATTGATCAATGTCGATGCGTTGATTGTTGATGCCAAGTCAGGCGTTACCGGTGCGGGCAGGGGCTTAAAACAAAACACATTGGCCGCGGAAGCGGGCGAAAGCATATCGCCATACGCCGTCGGCGCCCATCGCCACACAGCGGAATTAGAACAAGAAATCGGCGCGGTTGCGGGCAAAACCATCAAGGTGAATTTCACCCCGCATCTGATACCGATGAGCCGGGGCGAACTGATCACCGCACACGTGGAATTGGAAAAAGGGAAATCGGTCAACGACTTACGCGCGGCTTTGGAATCAACCTACGAGGACGAGCCATTTGTGCGTGTTCTTGCTCAAGGCAAAATGCCATCAACCGGCATGGTGCGTGGTTCCAACACTTGCGTCATCAACGTGTTCGAAGATCGTATTCCGGGCCGGGCGGTTGTCATCGCAGCGCTCGACAATTTGGTCAAAGGCAGTGCAGGCCAAGCGGTGCAAAACTTCAACGTCGCGTTCGGCCTTGAAGAAACAACGGGCCTCAGCCAACTGCCAATGTTCCCATAGGCTCAATCACTTACGCTGGCCCGCAGAATCACTTTGCGAGCCAGTTGATTCTTTTGCTGAAGTAATTCTATTTCCCATCCAAAAGCTTGTACCAAGCAAAAGCGGGCGGCAACAGATTGCGGCGGAGCGGCCCAAGTTCAAATTTGCGCATCGGTTTTTTCATCAACTCAGCGTGCGGCATCAATTGTTTGCCAAGCGCCATGTCCGCCATTAGCGCACCGCAATAGGGGGCCATGCTGACGCCATTGCCGTGATACGCCATAGCAGCGTAGGCGTTGTCGATGCCGCTGATTGGACCAGAAAATGGAACAAGATCGCGCGACATGCATATCAGCCCAGACCAGAAATGATCGGTTTGCACATTGTGCCAATCGGGGAACATGCGATCAAAATCAACGCGCGCGTTTCTCTTGGTTTTTGCCATGCTCGCGTCGCTTGCGATCACAGAGCCACGCAAACCAAACATCATGCGCTTGTCAGGCAGCAGCCGGAAATAGTGCAATAAGTTTCGAGCATCGACCACCATTTGCTCGCTCCACCAACCCTGATTTTGAAGCTCAATATCCGTAAGGGGCCGCGTCACCAAAATGTTTGATTGCACAGGCATATAGCGCGAAGCAAATGCACTTGGAACGTCCTCGCTTGAATAGCCGTTTGTGGCCATCAATAGCTTTTTCGCGCGCACCCTGCCATTTTGGGTTTGCAATTCAAACCCATTTTGCACTGACACTTTTTCAACAGCGCTATTGGCAAAAATCCGAACACCAAGAGCGCCAGCAACATCTGCAAGTCCTAAAGCAAATTTTATCGGATTTAGGGCAAAGCCAATCGGCAAATTGACGGCCGCGTGAAATTCGGGGCTGTCCATTCCGCGCTCGCGCATCGCGTTTTGGTCTAAAAACTGGTGGTCCAAGCCATATCGCGCCTTATATTGTTCACCGTAAGATTTCACATCTTTTATGGTGCTTTTTGAGTGGGCCGCAAAGGTGTACCCCTTCGAGTGGCGATCAACTTGGATATTATGTTGCTCGATCAGCGCTTCAACAAAGTCGACGGCGGCGCGTTCAGTTTGGAAATATGTTCTGGCATCCTGGTTTCCAAATTTAGCGGCGATTTGCTTGTCCGATAGTTTGGATCCACCAACCGAAACTAAACCGCCATTTCGCCCGGATGCACCCCAGCCGGGTTCATTTGCTTCCAACACCACCACGTCAGCACCTTGCTCGGCCAAGCGAATTGCAGCCGATAGCCCCGTATATCCAGCGCCTACAATCACAAAGTCGCAGGCAATATTATCACTCAATGTGGGATATTGAACCGCGTTAGCGGGCTTAAAAGTTTGCCAATAACTGTTTTGAATTGGCAGATCGCCATATGCCATCGGTTCATAGATACGCTTCATCGTTGCCCTCAAATTTCAGATAACGGTAGCTGTACACATAAGTGCGGTAAAGCAGTCAATTGCAAAACGAATACGCAATATTTCGAATTTATATTGGCGCTTGAATTTTCTTGGGGTCCACAATAGCATTCCAAACAAGGCCAGCGCTGCCTGCTGTGAGCATCCAACATTGGAACGGTGAAAGCGCCTAATTCTGAAAACGCAAATCGTCAACATTGCGACGATCTGCTGGCAATGCTCGCAACTGGCAAAAGATCGTCACATAGAGGCGAAAATGTATACTGAAAAGCAAATAAAGGGCTATGCGAAAGCCTTACGCAAAGCGCTGTCCACGCGCAATCTCGATCTCTCACACGGCCAGTCGCTCGAACTCCTAGCGGAAACGTTGGGCGAAAAGAGTTGGAATCATTTGAGTGCCAAAATCGATTCTTTCGCGCCAGCCATTAGTCAGCGACAAGTGATCCCCGATGGCTGGGTGTTGGATGGAAAATACTCGAACGAATATGCAATTGCTGTTGAAAATTTTGATGCATCAGGACCCGTTTTAAAGATTGAGGGGGCTCCAGCAAAGTCAAAGGCGTTTGCGACAGTAATGCAAAGTGTAGCTGCGGAAGAGTATATGGGTAGCCATGTTCGTTTCACCGCAGAAATCAAAACAAAACAAGTCGATTATGCCAGCCTTTGGATTAGGGTAGACGGTACTGGGCGCAACATGCTGTCATTTGACAATATGATTGATACTTGGCCGTTTCGAGCGCTTAGGGGTGACAACGAGTGGCAAAAGATAGAATTGGTGCTGGATGTCCCTTTGGAAGCACACACTGTCAATTTTGGGTGTTTGTTGATTGGCGACGGTTGCGCGCAATTCCGGTCTATCGATTTTCAAAAGGTGAGTTCTGAAATTCCAATTTCAAGCGACAGGGACAAACGTCCAGCTGCGCCACGAAATCTCGGTCTGAGCTGATTAAGACCTACCCAAACAAACTCAATTGCGACGCCCCGCTCGATGGGGCGTCGCTAGCTGGTTTACTTGGCGGCGTAGAACCGATTGCCCTCTAGGCTGGCATTGCCGTAGAAATTGACATGAATAAAGGGTTGTTCTTTACCGTTTGGCAAAGTCACGCCTGTGGGAACTGCACTCGCTACAGGGCCAGTTGGAGAACCCTTGAGTGGTGGCATGGCCAAGTGAATTTCCAACTCGTCTGGTTTGGCAACCCCAAAACCTACTTTGTAATCATCACCGCGTGTCCGCTCAGAAACCATAACGTGAACCACGCGTTTGCTGTCGACCATTTCTCCGTCGATATAGATGTCTCCAAGACCCCAGGCGGTGATATAAGAGAATTCTTCAGCCACCAGAGGCGTGCCAATGCCCGTCTCACCGTGCATCAGGACATTAGTACCGACACCACCAAAAAATGGGTGGTCAGGCCCTTTGGGAATGATGTTGTTCATCGTTACACGAAACTGGCGACCCATCGGACCAATAAAACTTGCATCCATCGCAACCGTGTCCTTAGATCCCATGCCGTCTTTGGCGGTGACATCTGCAACCGATATTTTGAATTCGCCTGTGGTCATCTTTATGTTGTTGGAGAACATCGAAGGGTTCTTGATTGTTGTGAAAGCCTTGCCATCATCCGATACCAGCCGGTTGTCCAGTGGCAGCAGCTCGACGTTCGTCGGCGCGTCCGGGGTTCCAAAAAGGGCGGGATCGAGCGCACGTTTATCGGGGAACTGCCACAAGGCTGTGCCACTTGCCGAGGCCGTCATTTCACCAGGCTTCATTTGAGCCATTGCTCCGCTCACGCTAGTCAACGTCAGGCTCGCAGCCAGAGTAACCAGCGCGCCTAAGAGATTAAAGTTTGTTCGATGCAACATTTTCTTCTCCTTTGAAAGCTTTGCGGTGTAGTTGCCACCGCCGCTTAAAGCATAGCCATGTTGTCGATCCTCTGTGGTCACTCCTGAACAAAACGGCGTGAGGGATGAGTTATCAGCTCGCGGTCGGCCTGTCGGCGACTTCGCGAGATGAATTGGGTGCGGTTTCACCGACCGAAATCGTGATCTTTTTGACGAGATAAAAGGGGAACGATCAAGTGCTGGGCCAAATCCGAGGCTACATCGGGCACCTATCGCTGTAACAATGTCGCGCGGATGTCGGCCGAGCAGCGCTCAACTTTTAGCCGACATTCACAATCACATTGACCATGCGTAACATGCTGCGGGCGTCATTTGGGTTCAGATTGTCGTAGCGTTGGGTCAGCATGTCGGGATCGTGCGGTTCAGCCTGCATCTGCTGGCCGCGCAGCGCTTCCATTTCAGCGTAAACGTCACTCGAAATCTCTAATGCGCGGGCGACCAGCGCCAAAAAATCACCGCTGATATTAACAACGCCTTTGATCACGCCATCTTCAGGCAGTTTTGCAGCAACCGCTAGAATAGTGGCAATGGATTTCAATCTGGATTGCTTTGTCAGTAATTTTAATGCGGGTTCTAGTGCGCTGTAATCGTTCTCAATCTGCTGTATCAGCGCAAGGGTTTCTACACTGTTGGGGTCTTCAACGGATTTCCCTTCGGCGGAAAACCGTTTTGACTTTGCGATGAGCCGTTTCAATATCGAACTGTCATTTCTGATCAATCGTTCAAGCACCGCTTTGCCGTTTTCATCGACATTGTTCAATATGTGTTCAGCTGTTTTGGGTGGAAGGTCTTCTCTGTTGATCAATGCCTGCATGATCTGCGCGTCAGACCCGCTATTTTTGGCCAAAGTTGAAAATCCACCGCTTGAAATATTTGCGGTGTCGTTGGCCGCAACGGCTTGCATGACAACCCCTTCTTCAAACTTGATCAGGCTGTCGGTCACATTTTCGCTCAGATATTCCCGCTTGGAAATTGCAAGCCTGTGGTCGGTTGTGGCGGAATTGGCGACCTCAATCAGGTCTGTTTCTCTCAGCTGCGACGAGCGCGTCAAAACCGGTTCTGCGACGTCAATGGTAGACACTGCCAATGCCCGCACAAGTTTAGGGGGCGCGGTAGTGGTGGCGCAGACCTTGTTGGACAACTCAATTTGCATGCTGTGCGCCATATCATTGAGCAATCGACACAATACGTCGCCAAAAACATTGCGCTGTCCCTGTGACGTCGAACCTTGCGTGTGTAAAAATAGATTTACAACTTCGTGCGCCAGTTTGCGTCGCTCACCGTTGCTCTGCACCGTGCCAACTTTATTGAGGAGTTCCATTCATCATCATCCCAATTTGCCACCACATCATCGCGAAAAGGGCTTGAGATTGTGTGTTATGGCAATCCCAGTATTGTCAGAAAATTTAATTCAAATGGCATTCAATCGGGAGAGAATTGGTCAATCTTGCACGCCAACAAGCCCTATTTTCAGTCAGCTGGTTCGCGATTATTCTTTTAAAAACCACATTTCTTCATAATAGATGTTATAGCGCTGATTGCGTAGATGCAGCATGCATCGGCTAACCCCACACGAGGTCGAAAGAGATCAAGATGACCGAAGAGTTTCACCGAATCCGCAGATTACCCCCTTACGTGTTTGAACATATCAATCCGATCAAGGCGGCGGCGCGAGCGGCGGGCACGGACATTATTGATCTTGGGATGGGCAATCCAGACCTGCCAACACCAAAGCACATCGTTCAAAAATTGCAAGAAACGGTGATGGACCCGCGCACGCACCGCTATTCAGCATCTCAGGGCATTCCGGGGCTGCGTAAGGCACAAGCCTCCTATTATGGTCGCCGGTTTGGTGTAAAGCTGAACCCAGATACCCAAGTGGTCGCAACGCTTGGCTCCAAAGAAGGGTTTGCCAATATGGCATCTGCCATCACCGCGCCCGGTGATGTGGTGCTGGTGCCAAATCCAACTTATCCCATTCACTCATTTGGCTTCATTATGTCGGGCGGCGTTGTGCGCTCAATGCCTGCGGAACCCAACGAGCACTTCTTTGAGGCGCTTGATCGCTCGGTTCGACACTCGATCCCAAAACCAATTGCGTTGATATTGAACTATCCATCCAACCCAACCGCTTATGTTGCGGATATGTACTTTTACAAACGGGTTGTTGAATATTGCAAAAAGCACGAGATATTCATTCTCTCAGACTTGGCCTATTCAGAGATCTATTTTGATGACACGCCACCGCCTTCCATTTTGGAAGTTCCCGGCGCGATTGATATTGCCGCTGAGTTCACCTCCATGTCCAAGACCTTCTCCATGCCCGGCTGGCGCATGGGGTTTGCTGTGGGCAACGAGCGGTTGATCAAAGCGCTTAAGCGGGTGAAGTCCTATTTGGATTATGGCGCATTTACCCCCATCCAGGTGGCTGCCGCCGCTGCGCTAAACGGCCCTGATGATTGCGTGGCTCAAGTGCGCAATATTTACAAGCATCGCCGCGATGTATTGGTTGAAAGTTTTGGTCGAGCAGGGTGGGACGTCGCCCCGCCACCAGCGACGATGTTTGCCTGGACACCGATTCCTGACCAGTTTGCGCATCTCGGGTCTGTCGAATTCGCAAAAATGCTGATCCAGCAAGCAGCGGTTGCTGTTGCACCCGGTCTTGGGTTTGGTGAGTATGGCGACAATTATGTGCGCATTGCGCTGGTTGAAAACGAACAGCGTATTCGCCAGGCGGCGCGCAACATCAAAAAGTTCATGGCTGACAATGCGAATGGCAACAATGTTGTCCCCATGAGCAAATAGCAAACCAAATTGCAAATCAGGCAGGCGCGGCCCCGGTCGCGCCTCTTTGTAGGATTTAGACATTGACGAATAGGACTTTTCCTATTTAAGTGCGCCCACACAGAATGAGCAACAAAACACGCGGTGGAAACCCCAGAGCGCATGACAGAGTTAGACCAGTTCCGAACACGGGTAGAACGTTTTCTGGAGCGCCACAATTGGACGGCGACGCGATTTGGCCGTGAGATGGCCGCAGACCCACAATTTGTATTCAACTTACGCGAGGGCCGAGAGCCGCGCGCTGAAACACGAAACAAGATTACCGACATGATCAAAGAGTTAGAAAAAGCAAATTCAAATGCCGGCGCGCCAATCCGTATCGGGGTCGCCGGTGTCGGAACGGTCGGGGCAGCGCTGGTGTCGATGTTGCAAGCCCAGCAAGGTGAAGTGCAAAAGCGTTTTGGTCGTGACATTGAGGTAACCGCTGTTTGCGCGCGCTCGCGTTCGCGCGACCGTGGGGTGGATCTGAGCGGCGTTGAATGGTTCGACGATCCGGTGCAATTGGCAAAATCTGATTCCATCGATCTTTACGTCGAATTGATGGGCGGCGAAGACGGCCCCGCCTTAGCCAGTATTCGCGCAGCGCTTGAAGCTGGTATTCCAGTGGTCACTGCCAACAAAGCCCTGATTGCGAAACACGGCGTTGCAATTGCGCGCTTGGCCGAAAAAAACAACACATCATTTAGCTTTGAAGCAGCTGTTGCCGGCGGTATCCCGGTCATCAAAACATTGCGTGAAGGATTGGGTCTTGCCCGCGTTCAGCGCGTCTATGGCATCATGAACGGCACCTGCAATTACATTTTGACCCGCATGTCGAACGAGGAAATCTCATTCGCCGCCTGTCTGAAGGACGCACAAGAACTTGGTTATGCAGAAGCGGACCCGACATTTGATATTGAGGGTTATGACACCGCACACAAGCTCGCAATCCTTACAAGCCTTTGTTTTGGAACGGAAATCGCGGCTGATGAAATGTTCATTGAAGGCATTACCCGCATTGATCAAGCGGACATTAAGGTTGCAAGCGATCTGGGCTTCAACATCAAACTGCTTGGTGTGGCCCAGCGCACGTCCGATGGCATCGAGCAACGCGTGCATCCAACCCTCATTCCAAAATCGTCCACAATTGCGGGCATTGACGGGGTGATGAACGCCATCGCTTTGGAAACAAATCACGTGCAAGAATTGTTAATGGCTGGTCCCGGCGCTGGTGGTGAAGCGACAGCTGCGTCAGTGTTGGCGGATATATTTGACAGTGCCCGTGGCACGTTGGTGCCCCCGCTTGGTATGCCAGTTGACGAGCTTGCACCCTATAAGAAAGCACGTATGCGTGCGCATGAAGGTGGTTACTTCATACGACTAAATGCTAGGGACATTCCGGGCGCGCTAGCTGCTATAGCGTCTCGCATGGGTGAGAGTGACATTTCGCTGGAAAGCGTCATCCAACGTCCAGATTTAGTTGTTAAAGATCCTGAGGCAGGTGATGTGGCAACAAGGACAGTGGTATTGATCACTCAAGAAACAATGGAGCAGTCTGTGCGCCAAACGCTGGATCGTGTTGCGCAAGACGGTTTTATTGTTGGTACACCGCAAGTTATTCGAATTGAGCGGTTCTAGTTGTCGCTCACAATTTGTAAGCACAACTAAACCGATTTAAAGACAGACACGAGAAGGCGTCAATTATGGCTATTACGGCAAAATCAGCATTGAGCGAACCAGCAATCGTTGATCGCAACCTCACCCTTGAGATCGTGCGCGTTACAGAAAACGCCGCCATTGCTGCCGCTGAATGGCGTGGCAAGGGCGACGAAAAATCAGCAGATCGCGCTGCTGTGGAAGCTATGCGCATTGAATTGGCCAAAGTCACCGTTGATGGCCGGGTTGTCATCGGCGAAGGCGAGCGCGACGAAGCACCAATGTTGTTTATTGGCGAAGAAGTCGGCTTGGGTAAAGGTGCCAAAGTTGATATTGCGGTTGATCCGCTTGAAGGCACAACGCTTTGCGCCAAGAATCAACATGATTCTTTGGCCGTTTTGGCCATGGCAGAACGCGGTGGACTGTTGCATGCTCCAGACGTTTATATGGACAAAATTGCTGTTGGCCCTGGTTTCGAGCCCGGTATCGTGCAACTCGACCGCTCGATTGCTGAAAACGTAAACGCGATTGCAAAAGCCCGCGGCGTAAGCGCGACAGAAGTCACAGTTTGTGTGCTTGATCGTCCTCGCCATGCCAAAATCATCGACGAACTGCGCGAGTTGGGCGCCTCGATTAAATTGATCAACGATGGCGACATTGCTGGCGTTATTCACACCACGGATCGTGAAGAAACGGGCATTGATATGTATGTTGGCACGGGCGGCGCTCCTGAAGGTGTTTTGGCCGCAGCAGCGCTACGTTGCGTTGGCGGTCAAATGCAGGCGCGTTTGGTATTAGACACAGCGGAAAAGCGCGAACGCGCAGCACGGCTGGGCATTGCAGACCCAGATCGCATTTATGAAGTCAACGATTTGGCATCTGGCGACGTGTTGTTTGCCGCCACTGGCGTTACCGACGGCTCACTCCTCAGCGGTGTGAAAATTCGACCAAAATACTTTGAAACATCAACGATTGTCATGCGTTCTTGGTCAAAAACCGTGCGTTGGATCAACGCCCGCCACCTGCGCGACATCTAGGGTCTGAACTCAATTGAGCCAGACCCTAGTCGAATTCAACATCACAATCTGTTAGTGAAAGAGGGTGGCCATTTGGTTGCCCTCTTTTTTTCTGGAAGGTGAATATGATAAACCCACAAAACGTTCTGGTACTTGGTGGCGCAAGCTGGAACACCATGATTTACTTGGACGAGTTGCCCGATGGCAAACCAAAAACAATTGCCAACGCGCATTTTGTCGAGGGGGTTGGTTCAACCGGCATAGGCAAGGCATTCGCCCTAAAACAATTGGGTTATAGTCCGTGTCTTCACATGGTCGTCGGCAATGATCCCGCTGGTGAGAAAGTGATCAAAGCCTGTAATGTTCGCGGCGTTGATATTCTCCTTGATCAAGATGACACACCCACGCCACAACATACCAATTTGATGGATCGTGACGGTCAGCGCATTTCGATTTTCCGCGAAAACGGATCAGCATCGCCTATTGTCAACCTTGAGGCACTTGCGCCCCACATCAATGCTGCGGACTGGATTTTCCTAAATATTACCGCGTCAAGCGTACCTGTGCTGCCGCTACTTGATCAATTAAACGCCAAGATATTTGTGGATTTACACGACTATGATGGCGCGAACCCGTGGCATGACCAATTCATTGCTCACGCCGACATCGTCCAGTTATCTGATGAACAGTTGGCAAACCCAAATCGCGTTGCTGAAAACTTGTTGGCAACCGGTATTGAACTTGTGATCCTCACCCGAGGAAAAAACGGGGCGCTGCTGTTGCGTGAACATGAAACTGTGGAAGTGCCCGCCATTACTGCAAACGTTAAAGATGCAAACGGGGCAGGTGATACTTTTGCAGTCGCACTTTGGCTTGGGTTAGCCAATGGAAATTCGCTTGCCCAAGCGGGCAGATTTGCCACCGCCGCCGCCGCACTTTGTGTTGAAAGTTATGACATCGTCCCCAAGGATATGAGTGTTCAAACCGTGTCGAAGAGAACTGCCGTTTAGGTGTAAAGTTCGCCAATCAAGAACAAAAAAATCGGGTGTTGAGATCGGCCAAACGCGGCGCGAATTGGATTTCCTCTCGACGAAATGCTGAATGGGCGTTAGCACTTAGCTATGTTGCAACAAAACAGACATTTTCTTGGCGTTGAAAAATCTATCTCTGGCCGCCAGTGGCTGGACAGGTTGGACGCAAACGCAGCCCGCACTGCTGCGGCGATGAGCCAGCAATTGCAGATTTCAGAAATTGTTGCGCGCGTAATGGCCGGGCGTGGTGTGGCGCTTGAAGATGCCGAGCTATTTCTGACGCCCACATTGCGTGACCTGATGCCAAATCCAGACGTGTTGACGGGCATGTCGCAACTGGTGGATCGTTTGGCCTCTTCTGTCCACAACAACGAGCAGGTCGCCTTGTTCGGCGATTATGATGTTGATGGCGCAACGTCGGTTGCGCTGATGACCCGATACTTGTCAGGTGTTGGGTTGGACCCGCTGGTCTATATTCCTGACCGGATATTTGAAGGTTATGGCCCAAATAATGGCGCAATTGATCAACTGATCGACGACGGCGCCACGCTGATCGTCACACTTGATTGCGGCACCACAAGCCATGGCCCAATCGCGCATGCCAAACAAAAAGGCGTCGATATAATCGTCATCGATCACCATATGGTCGACGGTGAATTGCCAAACGCCGATGCACTGGTCAATCCCAATAGGCTCGACGATATTTCGGAGTTGGGCCACCTTTGTGCTGCGGGTGTAACATTCATGGTGTTGGTTGCTCTTAATCGACGATTACGCGATGACGGGATATCACCATTGCCCGACTTGATGGGCATGACAGACCTCGTCGCATTAGGAACCGTTTGCGATGTGGTGCCGCTCAAGGGCCTCAACAGAGCGTTTGTACAGCGTGGCATCGACATTATGCGGCGGGGCGAAAATGCGGGCATTGCTGCATTGGCGATGGCTGCACGGGTGTCAGGTCCGCTAAATCCATATCATTTAGGATTTGTGATTGGCCCCCGTATAAATGCAGGCGGTCGAATTGGTGATGCGAGTTTAGGCGCAAAATTGCTGTCAACAAACGACGAGCATGACGCGATGCACATTGCCGCGCAACTTGACCAGCTTAATGCTGAGCGCCAACAAATTGAAAAACAAGCGGTCGACGAAGCTGTTGCCGTGGCCGATGCAGAAATAGGTGATAGTGAGGGACCACCTGTAATTGTTGTTGCTTCACCAGATTGGCACCAAGGCGTCGTCGGATTAGTCGCCGCGCGCCTCAAGGAGCGTTTCAATCGCCCCGCATTTGCCATCGCGCAGCGCCCTGATGGCAGCGGCACGGGGTCTGGCCGCTCGATACCTGGCGTCGACCTTGGAGCGGCTGTGCTGCAAGCTGTGTCAAAAGGTTTGATCCCCAAAGGCGGCGGTCACGCCATGGCCGCCGGTATTTCTGTCGGTAAAGGTGAGATTGGCGGATTTAGGAGTTTTCTAAGCGAAAAATTGGCCGAGACGGTCCTCGAGGCGCAAAAGGATAGTGGCCTTAAAATTGACGCGGCGCTGACAGCACGCGGCGCAACAATCGATTTCTTGCACGCCATTGAAAAGGCTGGGCCATTTGGCTCTGGAAACGCCGGCCCGGTATTTGCCTTACCGGCCCACCGCGTAACCTATTCAGATATTGTGGGGGTGGGTGGCCACGTCAAAGTCAGTTTAGTGTCCCAGGACCGCGCGCGCATCAATGGCATCGCCTTTCGCGCAGCTGATACAGCTCTTGGTCAATTCTTGCTTGAGGCCAGAAATTCTGATCCCATTCACGTGGTTGGAACATTGTCCGTCAACCATTGGCAAGGCCGCGAAGAGGTGCAGTTGCGCATCATCGATGCGGCTTCTATGGGCTGACCAGCCTCAATTTAGCGCCCCAAATTTTACGCCAATTGATCGGCTTGCGAATTGGACTTGCATCAAAAAAACACCCTTGTTAAACTTCTACTCGTAAATTTAGGGAGGCCTTGGCGTAGCGATCATTGGGCTTTCGTACTTTTTGTGCGAAATATTTAAGTCCTAATCGGCAACCTGCGCCGGATATTAGTATGAGTGATTTTGCACTGGACCGCGCGAATTCATCAAAATCGTTGTGGTCGAAACTAACGTCCAACCTGGTCGGTTGGGTTGGCCAACGTTCGGTCGGACGCATAAAACACGGCCATTTGAAGATCATTTTGCCCTCGGGGAAATCGATCAGTTTAGGGGATAGGTCAAATAAGGGCCCTCAGGCAACATTAAAACTTAACAACTTCAATGTGTTACGTGAATCGGCTCGGCGCGGTACAGTTGGTTTCGCCGCCGCCTATATGAGCGAGGATATTGAAGTTGATGATTTGGTAAAACTGTTCAGCTTCTTCCTTTTGAACCGTGAACAGCTGGTTGGCAGTAAGCCAAACTTCTTCCAACGTGCTGCCCATGATATGGCCTATCACTTGTCGCGGCAGAACACCAAAGAAGGCTCTAAGAAGAACATTTCTGAGCATTATGACTTAGGAAACGATTTCTACTCGCTTTGGCTCGATCCAAGCATGGCCTATTCCTCAGCCTATTATACCGATGAAAATCAAACACTTACCGACGCGCAATGGGCCAAAAACCGCCTGGTGGCAGAAATGGCAGGCATCAAAAACGGCGCGACCGTGCTTGAAATCGGTTGCGGTTGGGGGGCGCTTGCCGAGACGGTTGCAAAGGACTTTCACGCTAAATTGAAGGGGATTACGCTCTCCATCGAGCAGCTGAAATATGCCAAAGAACGTATGCAAAGCAAAGGGTTGTCGGACTTAACTGAATTGGTCATTGAGGATTACCGCGACACCGAAAACCAATTTGACCATGTTTGCTCAGTCGAGATGATTGAGGCCGTGGGTGAAGATCATTGGCCGATCTATTTTAAGACCGTCCATGACCGCTTAAAATCCGGCGGCACGGCCACAATCCAAGCGATCACTATTAATGAAATAGATTTTGAGCATTACCGCAAACATGTTGATTTCATTCAACGTTATATTTTTCCAGGCGGCATGCTGCTGACCGAAACAGCCATGCAAGAACAAGGTGATGCGGTTGGTTTGACGCTAGAAAAGCAGGTGCTTTTTGGCCAATCCTATGCGAAAACCTTGCGCATATGGCGCGAGAATTTTTTGCAAGCGTGGCCGGAAATCGAAAAGCTTGGTTTTGATGATGTTTTCAAGCGCAAGTGGGTTTACTATTTGTGTTATTGCGAAGCCGGATTTGCCGAAAACATGATCGATGTTGGGGTCTATCAATATCGCCGAAATGATTGAGTTCAGACCCTAAACAGGGGCGGGGATAAGTGGCTGGCACAGAGCGGAATTGGGGTTGTTGTCCCGCGTTTGTCTCGTGTTTGTCCCGGGAACGTGCCAGCTGGAGCCGATCCTCGAACTAACGTGAGTTTTTGTCGATTTTTCGACCAAGCCACTTCATTGCGTTAAAATAAACTGGATCAGGCAGCGCCCCAAACAGGCGCATAAGCCATATCAGTCGGCGCGGAAAGGCAATTTTGAAACGCTGCGGCGTACACAATCCGCGCCAAATTCGATCTGTCGCTTCATCCACAGTCATGAGAAACGGCATTTGGAACGTGTTGGCTTGTGTCAGCTGTGTGTCAACAAAACCCGGCAAAATCAATTGTACGGCGATTCCGTCGCCTGAAAGTTCGATTTTCATCGCCTCAGCAAGATAATGCAGCGCAGATTTTACCGTTCCGTAGGTGCGCGCACCGGGCAGGGCGCGAAACCCCACCGGTGACCCAATCAAAGCGATTTGTCCGCTGCCGCGTTTTTTCATATTGGCCGCAATCGGTTCCATTACAGCCGTGGCCCCCAGCAATCCCACAAACATGCCCTGAGCCAAACTCTCGTGCATGCCCTTCGCGCTGCCGCCGCTAACAGCACAAAATACCAACAGATCAATATGTCCAAATTCTGCAAGAATGCTTTCAGCACAACGCTGTACGGCCCCATGGTCACCGACGTCCAATGGAAATGGCGTGACGCCGGATTGGTGCGCCGCGATGGCGTTCAGCCGTTCTTCACGTCGGGCGGATATGCCAACTTGATATCCTTCATTCGCCAAACGGATAGCAAGGGCAGCGCCCAAACCAGAACTCGCACCAATAATCCAAGCTGTTTTTCTTGCGTGCGTTTGCATCAGTCTGTGACGAGATTTGTGGCGCGTGGTTTGTAATTTGTCCCCAGATACAGCTCATATTTCAGCAGCGGGTAGCCGAACCGTTGAACGGTGAATTCGTCAATTTTCTCGACACTCTCAAACCGTCTTTTTGTTTCGCCCAAATCGCCGAACTCATCTTGTAAAATTAGCCCTGTGCCACCCGCATTTGTGTCCCGATCTTCCCAAATATCAAATTGAGATGGACGCACTTCGATGGCGCTGATGTTAGTGCGCTGCATCGCAAAGGAAAGCTGCGAAGCCGACTGAAATCTGGTTGCGGCAATAAATGTTGGCTGCTGTACCTTTTCGGCCTCAGCGACGAAATTCGCGATTTCATCCCAACCATAAACGGTGCCAGCCTCAATATCGCGTTGACCCAACAAGCTCGCAATTGGCACCACCGTATAGTTGAAACACACCAGCGTTATGACCAAAATGCCGAACCAAATATGCGCCAGTGCTAACCATTTGCGCATGGCCAAAACGGGCAGCATCACCAACATCAAAAGGTATGAAAGATCACTCCAATACCAAAGCGTAAATGAAAAGAAGGCGATGAACATGAACGTGCTGGTCGACATGACGGTCACCAACCGCGCAATCCATATGCCTATGCCCAAAAAGTCAGGTGAAGTCTTTGCGCGAAACAATCGAATGAATGGCGGAATCAAAAATGGTCCGAACAACAACAAGGTGACCAAAACGAAATTGAAGAAGCTATCAGGATTAAATTCTAATAACCATTGTGACCCATACCTGTCTTTGAAATGGAAACCGAACGACGCAAAATCACGATTAAAATTCCAAATCAGCGTCGGCGTCTGCATTACAGCAGTTATAAAACCTGCCAGATAAATATGCACCCGCAACAATAAATGTCTAAGTTTTGGATGAGCGATAACCAAGATAGCGATTGCTAACCCCATAAATACCGCGCTGTATTTCGTTAGGCCCGCAAGCCCAAGAAACACGGCTCCGACATAAAGTTGGTTAAGCCGCCCAGTTCTGTCTTTTGCCTCATCGCCTAAATAGCTCGTGAAAAAAAACATCGCGGCCAGAGAGAGAAATATCAGCAGATGGTCGTGATAAACCAATGTCGACCACACAAAAAGAGTGGGTGAGGTCGCCACCATAAGCGTGATGAACAAAAAGACCTTTTGGCGTTGTGCGGGCAATATCCGCCCCGCGTAAAGCCACAAGAACCAGACAGAGCCAACTCCGGTCAAAACAGAAGCGATCCGCAAGCCAAAAAGCGAAGTGCCGAATATGGCGTCTGTGGCGCCAAGTAGCCAGCTAGCGAGCCCCGGATGGTCGAAGTAGGACAAAGCGATATTTTGGCCCCAAAGCCAATAATAGGCTTCGTCCCCAAGCGGCAGCATTGTAAAACTAGCCACCAATTTTAGCGCGGCAAGGAAGACCAAAACAGCGATCATGAACCGTTTGGATAATCCCGCGCTCGGCAGCTTGCTCGCGACCGACTGCCGCTGTTCTTGTTCTGCCATACTTGCCCCAAACCCTCAGAAAAACTTTGAACGTTCTATAATCGGTTTCTGTCGTCAGAGCTAGAGTATGTTAGTGCGCAATTGTGCAAGCTTTACGGATCTTTTTCTGTAACGGGTTGCGCAAGGAACCCTTCGCCCAAATAGAATTCAAACTTGTTGATATCCACACCGTGGGCGGAATAGACAAAGGATTTGATTTTGGTGAAATGTTCAAATCGCGCGCTTGTACCAGCTAAATTGCCAAATTTGTCATGCAAAATAAGTGCATTTGCGCCTTTTGGTAAAGATTTTCGGTCAACAAAGCTGAAGTATGAAGGACGCGGGTCTAGATCATAAATGTCAGTTCGATCCAAAGTATGCGACAATTGACCAGCGGTGGGATATCCAGTAGTCGCGACAAAAACTGGTCCATATTCTTGCTCAAGCTTCTCTGTGATTTTGCCCGCCTCGGGCCAGCCGTATACACGTTCGACTTCCGCACTACGACTGCCCAACAGTAACTCAATCGGCGCATAGCTGTAGTTAATAGTGGCATACAGAACAAAGACAAAGCCCAAAACGATGTGTATACCGAACAGCCACATTTGTCTCAAAAGCATGGGCAGAAACGGCAGCATCAAAGCATAGGCTAAGGCACCCCAATACCAGTGCACTGCGCCGCGTGAAGAAAGGTATGTGAACAAGGAAAATGTCAGCACGATCATGATACGGGCCAGCCAAACAAACATCCGGCCAAAACTGTTCAAATCACGCATTTTGAAGAACATTGCAACCATCGGAATGATTAAAATAGGGCCAAAATAAATCCAAGTAGAGAGCAAATAGCGAACGAAAGAGTCAACACGGAATGCCGGTGCGTCTGGGTCGCCATATCGCTCCACTAGGTGGAGTTTGAAGGAGGCAAAGTCGTTTTGGATATTCCAAAACAATACAGGCGTTAGCATCAGCAAGCATAATACCCCAGCGACATAAATATGCGGACGTTTCAGCAGAGAGCGAAGCCTTGGATGCGCGAATACGAAGATGGCAACAGTAATTGCCAAGAATGCAGCATTGTATTTGGCCAAAGCAGCAATACCGAGCAATAAAGCTCCCAAATAGAGCGGTTTTGTTGAAGCCTCAGTATTCTCAGCATATGCGCTAAAATAGTCCGCGAAGGCATAAGTGGCAGCCAACGACAAGAAGATCAACAAGTGGTCGTTGTAAACGATGGATGTCCAAGCAAACAGTGTCGGCGATGCCATAAATGCGGCAACTGTGATGAGGAACGAGCGAACAGTCGAATCTGGAAAGAGCTTGTTGGCGAGTAGCCAGTAGATGTAAAGTGTTCCGCCAAAGGTCAAAAACGTCGGAACGCGCATGGCAAAGACATTGTTGTCGAAGAAATAGCTCGTAAGACCAATAAGCCAAGCGTTTAGCGGCGGGTGGTCAAAATATGAGAGCGCAAGGTTTTCACCCCAAACCCAATAATAGGCTTCATCAGCGGCAATAATCGTGGTGACAGAAAAAATCACTTTCGCAACCAAGAAAACGAAAACGACCGCAACTAACAGACCATTTTTTCCTGCCAGTTCTCCGCTAGTTTTACTCATCACTATTCCCTGAATGCCAAAAACTGAATTTCCGCACACTAACAGACAATTGTGGATACGATCCACTGCAGTACACACAAAAAAACCGGCCACAAAGGCCGGTTTCTGTTTCGCTTAACTCGTGAAGAGTTGGTGCGCCCTACGGGGTTCGAACCCGTGTTACCGCCGTGAAAGGGCAGCGTCCTAGACCACTAGACGAAGGGCGCTAGCGAACTGTGTGGACCGTATATTGGCCTTCAGAGAAAGACGCAAGAGGCAATTTCAATTTTTTTAGAAATTTTCCGAAAAATGCAGATTTTTCAAACCTAAACAGTAAAAAAGCTCAGCAGCCTTTGAAAAGTACTGGCTGACGATAGCCGCGTGGTCGGCTGCGAATGTCCACATGAATGAACTTGCGGCCGGGATAGCAACCAAGCCCTCCAATTTCGTCTGTCTGCTTCATAAATGCAATTAAAGCAGATTTGGATACACCCGGTATGAAGATGTCTGCAGCCATACATTTTTGGTGTTTAGACCCCCAAGCGCCACCCACTTTCCAGTTTTGAAACGGGTTTCGATAGCCTGAGGTGACGACGGGCGCACGATTGAAATGCCTTTCAGCCTTCCAAAGCGCAAAACGCAGCTTGGGGAGCAAGCAAAACGTTTGGACTTTGGATTGCTCCACGAAAAGCCCGTATTTCTTTTGATAATTTGTCCCACCCGTCAGCCCGCCGAACGAGGCACAGCCAACTAAAATAAACGAGCTGATAAATAAGGCAGCAAAAACGCGCATTGAGGGCTCGCAAACACCAGACCAGGAAACAAGCCACTAGGATAGCCCGGCGATGCCTAATCGCCGGTCAATAAGAATGGTTAAAATTTTACTGATTGCTGCAATTTTGGCTTTACCATTCACCATTATTTGGCATCGAAACCCAAGGCTCAATGGGCTCAAGATCACCCTCTTGCAAGATCTCAATCGAAATATTGTCAGGCGAGCGAACAAACGCCATATGTCCATCGCGCGGCGGCCGATTGATAATATAACCCATGTCCATAAGGTGCTGGCAGGTCGCATAGATGTCTTTGACCCGATAGGCGAGGTGGCCAAAATTTCGACCACCGCCATAGCCCTTTTCATCCCAATTGTGGGTGAGCTCGATTTCGCTGTTTTCGTCGCCAGGCGGCGCCAAGAATATCAGCGTAAAGCGCCCTTTTTCATTGTCAAACCGTCTGGTTTCTTGCAATCCAAGACCCTCACAATAGAACCTCAAACTTTCCTCCACGTCAGAGATGCGCACCATCGTATGCAAATACTTCATACTGATTCCCTTTTTGTTCGGTTTTTACATTTCGGATTATTGCGTATCACACAACAATAACGTTTTTTGAATGTGAATAACTTGTTTTTGTTTATCTATTTGAAGCGCCACCGCTTTTGTGCAGTTTGGCAATTCGTATCGCCTTGTGCTTTCGCAGATGGTTAATGAATTCTAATTATTTACTTAACAAATTGCTGTGAATCGGACAAACTGAATACTTAGTAAGGTGTATCCTGTTTGTGGCGGAACAGGCGAGGCGGAAGGAAATGGCGATTATGGGGGCCGAATATACAGCCGATGTTGATGGTGATGTCGAATATGAGGGCAACGAGCCTTCGGTCGGTGGTACCAATGCAAGAGTAAATGATCCAACAGTAGACGTTATTGAAATTGCCGGGTCAATAAAGTGGTTTGATGTCGCGAAAGGCTTCGGCTTTATCGTACCGGACAATGGCATGCCTGACGTTTTGGTTCACGTTACCTGTTTGCGCCGCGATGGGTTTAGTACCGCCTATGAAGGTGCGCGTATCGTTGTTGAGGCTTTGGATCGCCCTGGCGGATTGCAAGCTTTTCGAATTCTGTCGATGGACGAGTCCACGGCAAAGCACCCCGCTCAGATGGAGCCGCCCAAAACCCATATTATTGTTGAGCCAACGTCTAAGTTGGAGCGTTTGCAGGTCAAATGGTTCAATCGGTTGCGTGGCTTTGGCTTTTTATCTGCGGGCGAGGGGCATCCCGATATTTTCATTCACATGGAAACACTTCGTCGTTTTGGCTTGGCCGAACTTCGCCCCGGCCAATTCGTGTTGGCACGTTACGGCGATGGGCCAAAAGGTCTGATGGTTGCCGAAATTCGACCCGATGGGTGGGGCGACGCGCCCTCGTCACATTAACATATGACAATATATTGGCGGTATGTAACGCGCATTTTGGGCGTGATTCTTCTTAGCTTTAGCCTTATCGCCTGCGCTGCTGGCGATAACGCGCTGACCATCGTCACAAAGACTGGCGAATATCGATTTGCCATTGAACTTGTTGACACGGACGCGACACGAGCTCAGGGGCTGATGTACAGAACTGAGCTTGGGCCAAACGCTGGCATGCTTTTTGACTTTTTTGAAGAGCGGCCTGTTTCGTTCTGGATGCGCAATACGCTTATTCCGCTAGATATGATCTTCGTTTCTGCCGATGGCACTGTTGTGAACGTGCATGCCAACGCAAAACCACTCGATCCCACACCAATACCTTCGGCAGCGCCTGTGCGGTTTGTATTTGAAATTGCTGGGGGTCGGGCGGCGGAAATTGGATTGAAAGCGGGTGATAAGCTCGTCCACCCACGGGTGCAGAGCGGCAACTAATCCAGCGACAACTAATCCAGCGTCTTGCGGAAACGCAATAGCGCAATCGTCGCAAACCCCAGCGTGAAAATGATCAAGATCGTCATGGGCGTTTGAACCGCTTGATAGTCCGACCCCTTCAGCATAACCGCGCGTACCACCCGCAAAAAATGGGTGAGGGGAAACAGCTCACCGATAAATTGTGCCCATTCAGGCATGCCCCGAAATGGGAACATAAACCCTGACAAAAGCAATGATGGCAAAAAATAAAAGAAGGTGAGTTGCATCGCTTGCATCTGAGTTTTGGCCACCGTTGAGATGGTGTAGCCGAGCAAAACTAGCGCCGACACAAAGATCAAAATTCCCGTCAGCAGCAGCGGCATGGAGCCTTCAAACGGCACGTTAAACAGCAGTTTGGCGGCCGTGAGCACCACGCCCACTTGCACTGCGCCAACGGCTAAATAGGGCAGCACCTTGCCAAGCATGATTTCAATTGAGGTGGCTGGCATGGCCAGCAAGTTTTCCATGGTGCCGCGCTCTGTCTCCCGGGTCAGCGCCATAGATGTCATCATCACCATTGTCATTTGCAAGATGACGCCCAACAGTCCCGGCACGATATTATATTGTGTGATGCCTTCTGGGTTGTAACGTCTGTGCACAACAACTTCCAATTGCTGCGCCTTTTGTTTGGCGGATTGTGCTTCTGCGCCCTGCGCGCGCGTGAGGGCGTTAGATGCCACCAAACTCAGTGTCGAAATGGCACCGGACGCAACCGAAGGGTCTGTTGCATCCGCCTCAATCAATATTTGTGGTCGGTCGCCCCGCTCGACCCGACGGGCAAAATCGGACGGCACGGTGACCACGAAGGAAACGGAGCCATCCGCGATCAGCTTTTCAGCTTGCGCTGGGCTAATAGCCACATGGGTGAAGCGATAATAGCCGGTCATCTCCAAGGCGGTGACCATCGCGCGTGTATATTGATCGTAGGAGTTTGTGACCAAAGCGGCAGGCAGTGCTTTTGGATCGCTGTTGATTGCAAATCCGAACAAAATCAGTTGCATCAGCGGCACGCCCAGCATCATCGCAAAGGTTATGCGATCTCTGCGCATTTGAATGGTTTCCTTGGCCAACAGGGCAAGCAACCGGAAAAGCGAAAAGAACCGCGTCATTGCATATTGTCCGATGAATTTGCCATGAATTGTATAAACACATCTTCAAGGCTGGTGCTGTCCAAATGGTACTGGAAGCCAAGGCTTTGTGCATGGATGGCAAGGGATTTTGCAAGTAGATCTTTATTTTGACCGACCACGTGTAAACTGTTGCCAAACGGCGCAACCTGGTCGACGCCGTCAATGTTTTGAATGGATTTGGCGATTTGGTTGATGTTTGCGCCTTGCACAACGAACGTCGTCAAATTGGCCCCATCAATAACGTCTTGCACCGTTCCACTCGCCAATAAATGTCCATACGAGATATAATTGATGCGGTGGCAACGTTCGGCCTCATCCATGTAATGGGTGGAAACCAGAACAGTCATACCACCAGCGGCAAGCGCGTGGATTTCATCCCAGAATTCCCGCCGCGCTTTCGGGTCAACACCGGCAGTGGGTTCATCCAGCAACAACAGTTTCGGCCTGTGCATAATGCAAGCGGCCAGCGCCAAACGTTGCTTCCAGCCGCCTGATAGGCTGCCCGCCAATTGGTGCCGCCTGCTGGTCATCCCCAAATCTTCAAGCGTGTCGCGCACATGCTGCTTGTAGGGTGAAAGCTGGTACAGCCGCGCCACAAAACTTAAATTTTCTTCGATCGACAAGTCCTCGTAAAACGAGAACTTTTGCGTCATATACCCGACTTGGTTTTTGATTTTATGTTGCTCGGTATTAAGGTCATATCCAAGCACCGTGCCGCCGCCAGAATCGGCAGTTAACAACCCACACATCACCCGGATGGTTGTTGTTTTGCCCGACCCATTCGGCCCGAGAAAGCCAGAAATCTCACCCTGTGCCACTGACATTGTGACGTCATTGACGACGGTTTTGTCACCATATGTCTTGACCAAATTGTGAACATCTATGGCGTTCATTGTTCTGGTGCTGCCAAATCTACATTTACAATTTGACCCGGTTTTAACCGGTATGCCGTTTCGCTGGGTTTGGCCTCCACCAAAAACACCAGCTTTTGACGGTTTTCAATGGAATATATCACCGGCGGCGTAAACTCTGGCTCGTCCGACACATAAGTTACTTCCGCTGTTAAGTCAGTCGGACACCCATCGCAACCCACCTGCAACATGGCGCCAATATGAATATCGGCCACTTTGTTTTGTGGTACATAGACCTGCAATTTTATCGCCCCATCGGGCAATAACGACAGAACTGGCGCTTGCGGGCCAGCGATTTCGCCGCGATTTCTTAAAACGTCAAACACAACACCGCTACCATTTACCGTGAGGGCTCGCTTGCCCAAACGCCATTGTGCATTTTCCAATGTCGCTTCTGCCTGCGCCACAACCGCCTCCGCCGCGGCAATTTCGTCGGCGCGTGCCGGCAATTTTGCAACCGACAAATTGGCTTCAAGTTCGACGACGCGGGCGGCATTCACCTCACTTTGGGTTGTGGCAATGTCCAATCTTGCCTTGGCAATCACGCCCCGCTCAAAAAGGGTTTTCTGGCGCTCAAACTCGCGCAAAGCATCTTCGGCCTGAAGTTGTGCCGAGCGCAACGACGCCTCAATTACGGCGATTTCTTCAGGGCGTCGGCCATGCGATATGTTTTGCAGTTTGCTGGTGGCAAGCGCCAGGCCAGCGCGCGCTTGGGCAACCGCTATTTCAGCGTCTCGTTGCTCCAACTCAACCAGAACCATGCCACTTTCATAACGATCTCCACGCGACAGGTTGATTTCCGCAATCTGGGCGATCTCAACCGGTGCCAACAGAACAAATTGACCTTCCACATATCCAGATGCCATGGGCAGAGGCGTTGCACAGGCACCAAAAAGGGATGCAATGAAGGGGAGGGTGCAAAATTCCATCAATTCTGGTTCCTAATGCGGGCTGCAACAATCATGTCTTGCATATTTTGCAGCACCATTTCGCTTATCTGTTCGGCTTCTTTTTTTCCAATTTTTTCCCACCCTAAACGGCGGGCAACAAGTGGTTCGCCCAAGCGAAAGTAAAGTGCTTGGCCGATGACACTAAACACCCGCATAATTGTCTGCTGGCTCTCGGCCGGGTCACCCGTGGCGACGCTCCAAAGTCGGCAGAGCTTTTTGTGCAACGGTTCAAGGAGATGGGTGTAAATCTCATCAAGAACCTCACCTTGCTCTGAAACTTCTTGGAGGAGGAACGCCGCCATGTTTCGTGAATTGTGGTGTGTGAGCATCAGCCGAATAACGCCGCCCAACGCGTTTTCCAGCATTTTTGCGGCCTCGTCGGGCTCAAGATGATCCACATCGGGCAATGCGCGCGACGCTGTTGATGCGATCAAGCCCGCAATGGAGCGCGCACATGCGCGTCGCAGACCCTCTTTTGATCCGAAATAATACGAAATAGAGCCAATATTCGCTTTCGCCACTTTTGCGATTTCTCGCGTCGAGGTCGCGGCGAACCCGTTTTTTGAAAACAAAGCGATCGCTGTTTGAAGCAGTGCATTCTTTGTGCTCTCTTCTTCAGATGCGCCCGTACCGCCGATTTTTTGAGGGTCTTGATCGTTCATTGCAGCGCTGCCAGTTCCATTTTTCCTAGGGTGCGTCGGCGAAACAAAATGCAAGTTTGTTGACTGATTTCCCACCCACTATCTACGTAAACTTTAATCAGTCGTTTGAATAAAGTCAATCGATTGATTAAATTGCCGATGGAGAGGGTTCTCGGATCAGGAGGGGCATTGGGTCAGCGGGCGCAGACAGGCAGGCAACAGGCAGGCAACAGGCAGGCAGGCAACAGGCAGGCAGGCAACAGGCAGGCAGGCAACAGGCAGGCAGGAAGCAGGCAGCAAGTCCCAAGTGCAAGTGGCAAGTGGCAAGTGGCAGGGAACAAGAACTAAGTAGCTATCAGCAAGTCGCAATCATGCCGTGGGCATTTGCTGGCTGCTGTCTGTTGCATTAATCATCATATACTATCAGGCAAAACCGGCATGCCTATCCGTTTAGGACCAGCAAGTTCGATCTTGTGATCATCAACAACAGATTGTTTTGGTTACCGACCGAGCGGCCGCTTGGAGGCCATTCAAGACCATCTCTAACAACCCATTATGTAGCGCATTCGACCCAAACCGGACGTTGACAGCCTTAGCAGAGTGACGCACAAAGCAGCCGTTCGTAACAAAGCACAGTCCAAGAGTGGAGAGCGTGATTACAACCCCATTTAGTCTAGGAAGCGTGCGTTTCAGCGACCTGAATTCGAAGTCAACAACTTGATAAAGGCGGGCACATTGGTAAAAGATAAGCAGTGACGGATTGCATTTTTCGATTTATGAAAGTTTGAGCAAAAGCACTGAGAATCACTGAGTTTACAATCATTGGACGAAACTCGACGGGCGGAGCAAGGGATGAACAGAGCAGTAAGGCCAAGTGAATTAGAGAACGAGTATTTGAGCTTTCTTGGTAGACAACGGATTCCATTAAAGAAACTTGGCCTCAGTTACGCTTCTGTCTTCTGCGGCGGCGGCGGTTTGGACCTTGGCTTTTCACTGGCTGGTTTTACTCCCGCTTTTTCTAGCGATTTAGTTTCTCATTACTGTGACACGCTGGCGGACAACCTCGGAAAAGGAGGCCATGTCGTCGAGCCGCATGACATCTCAAACCTCACTGGGGCGCATGTTAGAAACGTCACTGGCCGCGAACTGGATATCGTTATAGGCGGCCCGCCCTGTCAGTCATTCAGCATCCTCGGCTCTCGCGGCTCAACAGGAGACCCACGCGGTCAGCTCGTATTCGACTATGCGCGGTTCATAAGGGAGCTAGCCCCGCGTGCCTTTCTTTTTGAGAACGTTCCGGGGATCATGACTCTGAACAAAGGCGCGGATTGGGAACAACTCGTTTCGTGTTTTAAGGATGAGACTGGGTTTTACCTAAGAACTGGAGTGTTGAATGCAGCAGATTATGGCGTTCCTCAATTTCGACAGCGGGTATTGCTGATTGGCTTCAAAAACCGCGATGCCGCCAATTCCTTCAACTGGCCTACGCCGACACACGGTAAGCCCCCAGCTGACGAGCTTCGTCCTTACCGTACAGCCTCTCAGGCTCTCCAAAATGTTGAAGGCGTGCCGAACCATATTCTCCGCAAGCACGGTCAAAGGGTCAGGGATCGGTACAGCCTTGTCGAACAAGGCAGTAGAGATCGAAAGGATCATACAGACCGCATTCACGCAGAACGACCCTCTGGAACAGTATTGGTAGGATCGGGTGCGGGTGGCGGACGCCCGTTCATTCACCCAACAGAACACCGACACATCACGGTCAGGGAAGCAGCAAGGTTGCAATCTTTTCCAGATTGGTGGGTCTTTTCTGGGGGGGCTACAGCCGCATATAGGCAAGTCGGAAACGCTGTTCCACCATTGTTGGCAAAAGCGGTCGCCAAGGAGATCGCGAAGGTTCTTTGATAAAATGATAATCAGACCACTCCCGCATCCCGGTTTTGCCTGGGGCCTTTCGCAACACGCCGCTGGCTTTGACGAGACGACTATTCGCGGAATGCTTGTCTGCGCTTTTCCATTTCAAGGCCAGAAAAAAGCTGGACCGCAAATCACTGATTTAATGGTAAGGGCCGATCTTCTTACCCCGAACCAAAGAGACGGTAGAGCTGATGCGTGGCGGGACTACCAGCAGATTCTATCGGAACTGGGATTAATCGTTTCTACAAAATTGAGCGCAGAGTTGATACTGACGGACGTATCGAAAGCCTTTATCGCTGATCAGCTGCCGTTCGACCATATGATGGCGATGCAAGTTCTGCGTTACCAATACCCAAACGGGCAAAAGCATGACCGTTCACCGGCGTTAAAAGAAAAGCTAACGGCCAGTGGTCAGGTTGTACCGGACAGCCTCATTGAACTACATTCCAACTCTGGCGTTTTGGTGAAACCGGGACTTTTGATCCTACAAGTCTTGCTGGGACTGTTAGAAAGTGGGGACGATCCAGAAATTTCCGCTGATGAATGTAGAGCAATTCTAGTGCCTTGCAAGACCAACGCAGAGTGGGCAAGGGCATTGACTGATATTCAATCTGCGCGCAGAGGTGAAATAAACCTTCAGGCTGTACATAATGACCGCAGATTGTGTCGAAACATACAGGATTGGTTCAAACTCTTGTTCGTTACTGGATTGATTGAAACCGATGGCCACTCATTTGTTGGATTGAGTAGATACGCACAATCAATGTGCCCTGCCTTGAAGCAACTCAGTAGCGCTCAGTCAGCACCAGGTAGTTTCTGGATTCCAAGAGGTCACGATGCCGCAAATCGACTGACTTGGTATACTCATTTCGGCAGCTACGATGCTGCCTTTGAGGCGTTGGCATTCTCAATGAAACCCATGGCAGGCTCCAACAGCAATCTTTTAGAAATTGAAGATGCCGACGGGGACGAACGCATAACATTTACTGGTCCAATTAGGTTGGCGAGTTTCGACAAAGACAAGCTTTTCAATAAAGATGCACCTAACCTGGCTCAGAGCATTGATGAACTGGCTGCGAGTGTGAAGGAAGGTGCAATTAAACGGCATGCAAAGACCGTCCTGCACGATGAAATGGTGTTGCACTTTGCTGAGCGATTTCAGGCACAGGGTGCTGAGGTCAAAGTTGACCCCAATTCAATTGACTTGTTTGTTGCGTGGTCGCCACAAGAGACGGCAATCTTCGAGATCAAGACGGTTTCACAGCGCTCTTTGCCGCAGCGAATGAGATCAGCGGTGGGACAGGTGAAAGAATACGCCTATCGTTTACAGCAAGAAACGGGAATCGAACCTGAACAGGCGATAATTATAGATCGCCCAGTCAACTCAGAAAGTTGGCAACGGGATTTCTTAAACGACTACATGGGCATTGGGCTCATTTGTGTGGGCAATCCACAAGAGACGATATTTGCACCGCATCTCTCTACAACGTCACGCCATTGGCATAAGAACAATTCTCACTAATGAGCTGTTGCTGGGCAATGCAAGTGAACGTCTGCTATTTTGAAAATTTGAGTTACCGCCGCACATGCGCCGACTGACCGCAAGCCGCCCATTTCAGAAACTGTGTAATTTTTGAGTTTGGTCGGTTTGTCCACCTTAGCTGCCGTTAGCGTTGATGATAGCATTGGGTTAGTGCTGATGATTTAGGGTATTGCCTGCAGCTGGCGACAAAAGGGATCGCTAGATTCGGCTATGGCCATTGCTGTTGGGTTGCGCGATATGGCGGCATTTGAGATGGATTTTGCGCACAAAATATTACGGCAAATATTTTCCCGAAGCGGTTTGCCAGCATAGCCATTTTAAGCTGGTCCATGGCAAAAAAATGCCAAATAGACAGAGCAAAATTGCAGTCTCAATGAAGCGTCATTGCGAATTCAGGTTTGGTAAACCGCACCAGTTTGCATGTCGAATGACAAATAGAACAGAAGACGATCATTCAGTTCAGACCCTAGTTTAACCAGCCGCCGCGATGTTCTTGTAATTGGTGTTTTTGTTATTCAATTGCAGGAGTGTTTCCAGAACAGAGAAGTGGCGCGCAGCGACAACCATATTGCCAACTTCCATTTTTTGAATGAAGCGAGATTTGTGAACATCGACGGTGCGCGGGCTGATGTTCAATTTCTTGCCAATTTGCACGGCCGTAAGCCCTTCAATTACCTGTTCAAAGACTTCAAACTCACGTGTTGTTATACGTTCTAACTTCCGCGCGAAAAGCAAAAGCTCATGTGATTCTGGAATGGGGTTGGACCGCTCACGTCTAAGAATGGTTGAATTTTCTTCAAGCCAATTCACCAACATTGTGAGTTTTTCAGATGCGGGATGCATGGACTTAACCGCAGTAATTTTAGTTTCATTCATTTTGGGTCCTAATAGGCAAAGTATAATATTCATTTAGTTCATTATGCGTGCGCTCGTACACAATATCACCACCCCTAAAAAGGGGAGTTAGATTATGCCCCGGCGCACCGCAGTGACGACTGTATGCAGCTTATTGGTGCATTGTAGTTTTCGTTGGCCGTTTTGTAAGTACGACTTCACAGAGTGATAGGAGATGGTCAATATCTGTGCCGTTTCCCACACAGATTTCCCTTCCGCCGCCCATTTTAGCACCTCGATTTCACGTGGAGACAATTGTGCTTCTTCAATCTGCGGCGCCCGAATATTCAGTGCTTTGGCGTTAAATTGATGTGCGAACAGCAGTATGTGCGGCAGCACTTCTTCGCGAAAACTCAACCATTCCTTATCTGGTACATCTGCATTGAATGAGAGCACACAAAGTGCGCCGTTCGGCCCAAGGACGGGTACCGCAAACCCTTGTTGACCCAAACCATGTTCGATTGATTCACCGAAGAATTCTTTTTCGCGATTGGATCGGTATCGGGATGCATTCCAGTCGAACGGTGTTTTGGCACTGGTTGCCTTTTTTAAGATCGGGTCGAGAATGTGGTAATTCTGTTGAAAATACCGCTGGGTCCAGTCCTCTGAATAGGTCGATATGGCATCGAACGCCAACCGAGCGGATTGGGTGCCGGGATTCATAATACCAAAAGCAATGTGTTTGCCGCCGTGCTTGGACGCCTTTTTGCTCAGCAGCGCAACAGCCTCGTCACGAGAAGTGAATTCAATTTCATCTGAAATGTACTGCTCTACAGAGAAACCGCTCATAAATTCTGCGCTTATTGTTTAACAAATTGAAAAATATCAAGTGTAGACGATAGTATAATTTCGCACCACGTCGAGCTATTTTTCACATTTTCGTTAATTAAAGCCGATTTTTTTGTCTTACACCGAGAATTGTGAACAAAATTGGTGAGATCGACCGGATATCATCCCTCAATTATTGAAAACTATAGACCGCAAACCAGTGCTATTCTTCCAAATCAGCGGTGCGCTGCCCCGGGGGCATCCATGCCCGGTCAACGGCCCCTTTATGGCCTTGAGATGCGCCAGCCATCGCACGATCCATCTCGTCGCGCACTTCCTTTGCCCGGGCGATATAGGCTTCGTTTTCGTGCGAAGGCATCTCGGGATTATGCAGTTCGGCAAGTTGTCGAATGCCCCAAAGGTCAAGTTCAACAAACGCAGATGCGATCTTTTCGGCTTCATATGGATGAACGCCCAGCCCTTCCAATGCTGATCTGCCGGCCCTTACTGAGCTATCAAATGTTTCCCGTATCATGTCGTTTGCGCCCGCAAAGTACATGTCATAGACCGAATTTCGGTCACGCGCCCGCGCAACAATGTGGATGTCTGGCCTGACCTGACGTGCGTGGCGGACAATTTCTAGCGCGCGTTCTTCGTCATCAATGGCAACGACAATCATCTTGGCTTCATGCAGCCCAGCCGCATGCAATAAATCTGGGCGAGAGGCGTCGCCAAAGAAAGTTTTGACGCCAAATCGACCAACTCGATCAACCGCTTCAGCACTCAGGTCCAAAACGACTGTCTTATAGCCGTTGCCCAAAAGCATGCGGTTGACGATTTGTCCAAAGCGTCCCGTACCTGCAATGATCACCGTGCCTTGCTCGGTGATTTTGTCTTCTTCTCGTTGTTGATCTTTGGTGAGTTTTGGTAGCAAGAAACGCTCATAGCCAATGAACAATAACGGCGTCAGCAGCATTGACAGCGCAACCACAAGCAACAGCAATTGCGACAATTCGCTTGCAATTACGCCATTTTGAACGGTGAAAGACAGCAATACAAAACCAAATTCACCCGCTTGGGCGAGCCCCAAAGTAAACAGCCAGCGATCAGCCCCTTTGAGCTTGAATGTCACAGCAAGGCAGTAAAGAATGATCGCCTTGACTGACATCAGTCCTATCGTGAGGCCGATAACGACAGCGAATTGGTCGAACAGGTAACCAAAATTGATCCCCGCACCAACAGTGATGAAGAATAGGCCCAAAAGCAGCCCTTTGAACGGATCAATATCACTTTCAAGCTCATGCCGGAATTCAGAGTTAGCCAGCACCACGCCAGCCAGGAAAGTGCCCAATGCTGGCGATAGTCCAACAAGGGTCATCAGCAGCGCAATGCCGATCACCAGCAACAATGCAGCTGCGGTAAATACTTCGCGCAGCTTGGCTCCTGCAATAAACCGGAACAGCGGGCGCGACAGATAGTGGCCGCCAACAATCACGGCGGCAATCGCCAAGATCGTCACACCTCCAACTTGCCAACCCGCCAGCCCATCAATAAGGCTCAACTCCAATCCTTGCTCTGCTGCGGCCTCAAGGTCGGTTTGATGTGATTTATCAACAAGTTGTTGAATGGCAAGTAAAGGAACCAAAGCAAGCATCGGGATAACGGCAATATCTTGGAACAAAAGCACGGAAAAACTGGATTGCCCACCGTCGCTTTTCATCAAGCCTTTTTCGTTCAATGTTTGCAGCACGATGGCAGTTGAGGACAAAGAAAACACCAGCCCGACCGCAATAGAGCTCTGCCATGGCACACCCAACGCGTAGGCAACGCCACCAATCACCAGCGCGGTCAGTCCAACTTGCAGCCCGCCCAGTCCGAGCAGCCGGTTGCGCATGTCCCACAATGCTTTTGGTTCCAACTCGAGACCGACAATGAACAGCATCATCACCACGCCAAACTCGGCAAAATGCTGGATGTCCTGCGTTTCAGACCCGACAAGGCCAATGACTGGGCCAATGACAATGCCGGCAATCAAATAGCCGAGCACCGAGCCAAGTCCCAGCCGCTTCGCAATTGGCACCGCAATAACGGCTGCACACAGATAAATAAAGGCTTGGAATAAATAACCTGACATTATGCTGTCTCCCCGATCAGTGGCAAATCACCCTCAATCAGTAATTGGCGCGCGCTGGCTGCTTTGTAATCGAATTTGTCGTTTTTGAGTGCGCTAAGCAATGCTGCATAATGGGCTACATGATCCTCTAAACGGCCATCTTTGTGTGAACGCAAAGACGAATAGAGTGCAAGCGGGGGCAAGAACTTCATGGAGCATAATTTGGCAGTTTGTTCCAAAGGGGTCAGGAATGTCCGTAACTCAAAGTTGTTATACCCGTCTTCGCCATAGGCAGTTTCAGGTCCGCCCACGGACACCACTGGAAACAAACACTTGCCTTCAAGCGCCTTGCCACCTTCGCCATAGGCAAAGCCATATTCAAGCACCAAATCTTGCCACTCTTTGAGAATTGAAGGGGTGGAATACCACATCAGCGGAAACTGGAAGATGATAATGTCGTGAGCTAGAAGTTGCTCTTGTTCTTTGTCTATATTGATTTTGAAACGCGGATATTGCGCGTATAAATCGACAAATGTGACGCCCTCCGTCGCCTGAGCGACCTTGGCCAACTCTTTATTGGTTTTGGAATGACGCGGCGCTGGATGTGCGTATAGCACAAGAATCGACTTCATAATTTCCCCTATGATAGACCCACAGAATATGGGTTTCACAAAGAAATTGGAAGACGCAACCAAATTGGCGCGCATTTTCACTTAAGAACTCTGGACCAGAGGATATAAAAAGGCTGCCACGGCCAAATATAGGTCATAGCTGCGGTTTGTTCGCTCTATGTGCCGACAATTGGCGCCAAATAGGCACCCAAATAATATGGCCAGACAATCAGCCCCAACAGACCTTTCCAAAACCCAAGCTGCAGATAGCCAATCGTAAAAAGCCAACCAATAAACCACAGCATGCCCGTGCCACTGTGCTGAGTGATGTTGATTTTCTTATCCATATATTCCCGCCTTTCAAAACCCACAAAGTAAATGCTTCGCTTTAGTAAGTTAGGTATTGTTTTGCATTAATTCAACATTCGCAGTCTTTTAACAGTAAAGTTAAGAAATCATGCTGAGCCATTATGTAGTGCCGCGCCGAATCTTGTTTACAATTTCTTGGATATCAATAAGAACGTTATTGCGCCGGTGAAGAGCGCATTTTCCTCGGCAAAAGCCGAATTTGGGAGCTAGAATATGAACAAGACAATTTTGGGCGCAGTGGCCTTGGCCACACTGGTGCTGGCTTCGCCGGTTTCAGCACAGGAATTAACGCTGTGGGACCAGGTCGAGGGCTGGGATGTCATGGTTGACCCATCATTGGGCAATGGCTGCCTCATTCAAGCGGCCTACGAAGACGGTTCTCTCGTCCGAATTGGTTTTGACCGGGTGAACGAGACCGGATACGTCACCGCGTTCAACGCCAATTGGGGCGATATTGTTGAAGGCGAAACCTATGCCGTTGATTTTGCGTTAGACGACGAGCCATATGAAGGTGAAGCCAAAGGCATATATTTGAATGGTGTGCCAGGCGCAGATATTGCATTCACAAACGAGGAATTTTTGTTTGACCTTGCCAAGAAATACACAATGACGCTGTACAATGACGGCGAAGAAGTTATGGCAATTGACCTCGCCGGTTCATATGTGGCGCTAGAAGCTGCAGTTGAGTGCCAAGAAGCACAATAACAAGAAGCGCAACAAGCCGAGCGCTCACGCGCTAGACCTACCAACAAATCGTAACCCGCCCGGCAATTGCTGTCTGGCGGGTTATTTTTTGATCTTATCGATTTTTGACGAGTTTGACGATAAACAGAAAAACCACAGCACCTATGGTTGCGCTGATGATTGAGCCGACAAGTCCGCTGCCGATGCTGACGCCAACAATGGGTAGTAAATAACCAGCAACAAAAGCGCCGATAATGCCCACAACAATGTTGCCCAGCAAGCCAAAGCCAAAACCTTTGACAACTATGCCCGCCAACCAGCCCGCGATTGCGCCGACCAGCAAAAGTGCAATTAGACTTCCGATTTCCATGATTTTCCCCTGTGTTGATTTGTACAAATGTAGTCGTGGCCAACATTGTTACAAGGGGAAATCGCAAATGTCAGCCAAATTGCGCCAACTTTGGTGATCCCGACCGGAATCGAATGCGAAAATGTAACATAACAATATCAGTATGTTGCATGTAGTTTTGGCTAATCCATCCAATTGTATGAATATTTGGCGGTTATTTGTGGATTATTACAGTGTGAAAACAAACGGTTACTGAAATGTATTAGCCATCTGGGATCGCCAACTTGTTGATCCAACCTTCGTCAATGACGTGGGCGATTTTTCAGTTTTGAATAAACAAATAGTTTGCGGTTTCGTTGGCGCTTTTGTTCGATCTTGTGGTTGCTGAATGGCCGCAATGCGGAGAGGCTGTGTGAAAACGCGGAGTCCGGCTTGGCGGCTAGAATGAATTTCCTAACCTGAGCGGTTTCAACGCTTCTAGTGAAATCCCGTTTTATAGCGAGACAAATAAAGGAAAGTCGTTCTATTGAAACTTCCCAAGGTGACGTTATCACACAGCCTCCGGACAAAGCGACCATGAGCAAAGTCGACAAGTTGCAGGAAAAGTCTATTCAAGCCTGATCAGATGGCTGATTGTCGTTGTATTTTTGTTGGTTGCCCGTCAAGCTTATTGTCCTCGGCTAGCGCCATTTCGCCGAGTATTTGGTGCGAGCTGCCAAAACAGCTTTCTTCTTTTTCTTCTCCACGCGATATTTAAAATACTCATTCACTGCACTTCCAGTAAACAGCGCATATAGAGTCATCAGCAACAAAACAGGCGACGCAACAAAAAGACACAGATCAATAAACGCCAGCAAAAGTGTTCCACCTTTTGGATTGCCTCGGGCTGGCAAGACAGACAACAACAAAGCGAGAGTGATCGCCGTTCCCAAAATTACAACCGAACCTATACCCCGCATGACGAGGGCACTTCGAATTCGATACCAACGCTTTGCCCTACCGAAACTCATTTTCGCACCTATTTGGCCAAATAGCTAAAAACGTGATTGTCGGGCATAGGTATGAGAAAACGACAGCCAATTCAACAGGCTGCCGGACAGGTGCATCTCTCAGCTGGAGGTCACTTGCAACCAAACTAACAAAATGAATTGCTTATTTGGCCTCAATCCTGCCATCCCCACTTTCGTCACGCTCGGGCTTGACCCGAGGGTCTAAGTAGCGCGTGCGACATCCTCCTACCTCATGGTGAGCCTGTCGAACTATGTACGTGGTGCACAGTGGTTCTATCCTTCGACAAGCTCAGGATAAGTGTGGAGTGTGGCGCACTTGTCCCGCATGAAAAATGACCCCGGATCAGCCTTGCGTGGCGTGAACGCCACTTCGTCGTCCGGGGAGGCCAAAAAGGGGGCGGTGGTTTTTGCTCATTCGCCCTGTACTTGGAAACCCATAATGGACCCTCGTGTCGAGCACGAGGGTGACGAGGGCAGGGTATTCTCCGATTGCATTTTAGGCCCGACTTAATGCGGGACAGGTTTCCCTCCCCCTTTGTGGGGAGGGATTAAGGGTGGGGGGGAATACATTATCGCGATGAGGCCCCGCATGAAGTGCGGGGCGGTGCAAAAACGTGTTTTACAAACCAAAACCATCCGCACCATCCCGAGCCTGTACAAGGCTCACGCTTGCAGCCGTAACAAAGACAAAGTGCGTCCCTCAGGGGCATTCCTGCCCTTGAGCCGGGATCAGCTTTGTAGCCATAAAGAAGGCAAGGGGCGGCCCCAAGGGTGTTCCGGACACCGAACTGGCGACGTAGAATTGCTGCATGAAATAAGAACGGTTTCTCTTGCAATGGCAATGAAGCCTCATACCGGGCACCGGGCTCAAATTTGTTGTCTAAAAAAGACCGCTGCTTTTCGAGCGACTGGCCACCATAAATCGTTGATTTCATTGAATAATGGTGATCCCGACAGGAATCGAACCTGTAACCTGCTGATTAGAAATCAGCTGCTCTATCCAGTTGAGCTACGGGACCAAATTTTATGCGCCAACAAAAGTGCGCAGCGAATTGCGGTTAAACTTGTGGGTTTAACAAAAACAGGTAAGGACGCTTAGTGCGTCCACGGTGTGGCGCGGTCACTTTTAAAATTGTCGGCATAGGCGACTTTTTTAGACGTCGAATCGTGGGGTTGTTGCACCACATATTCGATGTTTTTACGCTGGGCGTAATTTTGAGCCTCTTCCAACGTGTCAAAGTTTAGTTTGACTTGCGAATTCATGTCAGTGGAAGAGGTGTAGCCCATCAAAGGATCAATAGATCTAGCAATTGCAGGCTCGAAAACCAGCACCCAGTGCTTAGATTTTCCACGGCCAGATTGCATGGCGTTTTTTGCTGGACGAAAGATACGTGCGGTCATGATCCTACCCAATCATTGTTCCGTTGTTGTGATGGTCGGAGTAGCAAGATTCGAACTTGCGACCCCTGGTACCCAAAACCAGTGCTCTACCAGGCTGAGCTATACTCCGACATTCTCACAACGGATGTGATCACCGGACTGCGATGTACACATTCTTGTGGCATACTGCAAGTCATGTTAGTTGCTCATTTCAAGATTATTGCACTTTTTTGTCTGGAACCCTAGTTGCCAAGCTCTCAAAACCTTAAAAAAAACGCTGACAAGTCGCTAAAATCCTGGGGTTTGGGGCAAAAACCCATAATTCTAGGTTTTTTCGCACTCGTTGCGTGTTTTTTGGTGGTGACCCTGTTTGATCGGACTGTCACACAACAATTGACGCAGTGGCCAGCCCAAGAACGCGCATTTTTTGCAGCGCTTGCCCGCATTGGGGAATCAGATTGGATGTTGATCCCAACATTGAGCGTTTGGGTTTTGGCTCAATTGGCGACGCGTTTTCCGTTGGGATACTCAAAGCGCTGGGGCGTGCGCGCCATTGGGTCCATGTCGGGGTTCATTTTCTTGAGTGTTGCTGTGCCAGGGGGCGTTGTTGCTTTCCTAAAAGTCGCGATTGGTCGCGCCCGCCCGATATTGATGGATGAAGTTGGGATATTTAGTTTTACGCCTTTTGCTGGCGATTGGCGATTTGCTGGATTTCCGTCGGGGCATGCCACCACGGCGTTTGCATTGGCGTGGGCGCTTTACTTGCTTTTCGGGCCGCGTGTGATGATTGTCTTTTTCGGCGCTTTCTTAATCGCCTTATCGCGTATTGTGGATGGCGCACATTATTTGTCAGACGTTTTGGCCGGATCGGCCGTTGGCTCAATTGGCGCGTTTTGGGTTCAAAACCAGTTCCAAAAACGCAATTTGATATTTCGTATTGGTAAAAACGGGCCAAAAAACGGGCCAAGCAACCGAATGCTGCGGCCCATTTTGCGCTATTTCGGTCGATTTAGACAGTTCGGTCAAAAACCAGCTGAAGAACAATAACGTTCAATCGCGTCGCCCAGGTCGGATTTCAGATCGTTTATATCTTCAAGGCCAACATGAATGCGAAACAGATTTCCCGCTTCACGCCATTTCGTCACCGAGCGTTGATCATTGATCGAGATGGGAAGAATCAAACTCTCAAAACCACCCCAAGAATAACCCATGCCAAACAAACGCATCTGATTTAGCATCGCAGCGATCGCTTTTTCAGGTGCAGATTTGAGCGTAAATGCAAAAAGGGAGCCTGAACCCGTGAAATCACGCATAAATATTTTGTGATCTGGATGTTGCGCCAGGGCAGGGTGAAAGACCTTTTGTACAACAGGTTGCTTTTCAAGCCATTTTGCGATGTCCAACGCACGAGTTTGGTGCTCTTTCATTCGTATAGAGAGCGTCCGTAGGCCGCGCGCCACAAGGAAACTATCCTCTGGTGATACACACACGCCAAGCGCTTTGTAAGTGGTTCTAATCTTGTCGGTCCATTTCTCATTTGTCGAGATAGTGCCGAACAAAACATCTGAATGTCCCACAAACATTTTTGTGCCCGCATGCACAACAATGTCAGCGCCCAATTCCAGTGGCTTATAGAATAGGGGCGTGGCCCAACTATTGTCAGCGATAATCGCGATGTCCCTGTCGCCCCGAGCCGTCGCAATCGCGGGCAAATCCTGCACCTCAAATGTAAGAGAACCAGGTGATTCGGTGAGAATCGCGGTTGTGTTATCGCGCAACAGAGCACTGATTCGCTTGCCGATTCGCGGGTCGTAATATTCCACCTCAATATTGTTGGCCCTTAAAACCGATTCGCAAAATTGGCGGGTTGGCAGATAGGCGCTGTCGCTTATCAGTATGTGATCTCCAGCGTGGGCGACGGCGGTCAGCGCGGTACTGATCGCACTCAAGCCAGAGGGCGTTAAAAAGGTCTCATTTGCCCCCTCAAGATGGGTGATAACCTCTTTCACAGCGTCGTTGGTGGGATTGCCGTGCCGACCATACCCATAACCGCTTTTGCCAGCCTGAAGGTCCTCAAAACTCTCAAACAGAACTGTCGAGCCACGGACAACAGGTGTGTTGACGAATCCGTACTGTCGATTTGCGTCTCGACCGACATGGGTGAGCGCTGTTTCTGCGCCAATAGATGAAGTGGACTGTTTAACGTTGCTCATAAGTTTTTCCGACATCGAAATAATTTTCCTAATAGCCCGCGAAAGGGGTGAAGTTCACTATAGCGCGGGAATTATGTAACTAAAGGCCTTGACCCCGGACCAAAAACCCTTTTCCATTGGAAACTGTTTTGTAGGACAAAAGTTCCTTCATTGCATGTGGTGTCTCAACTTCGGAGGGGAGCACATCACAAATTATAAAAAAAGGGTTAGGAAACAAAAGGCAACGTTATGAAGAAACAACTCGTAACACTCGCTATCGGGGCAGCGCTGGGTCTATCAGCTTCTGCTGCTTTTGCGGACACACTTTCAGACGTACAGGCTAAAGGCTACTTGCAGTGCGGTGTATCACCAAGCACTCCAGGTTTTGCTGCTCCAGACGCCAACAATGAATGGGCCGGCTTGGATGTAGACTTCTGTCGCGGTATGGCTGCTGCGATCTTTGATGATCCAGCTGCTGTTCGCTTTACGCCATTGACATCTAAAGAGCGTTTCACAGCGCTTTCTTCAGGTGAAATTGACGTACTTTCACGTACAACAACATGGACAATGAGCCGTGATACCAACCTTGGTATCGATTTCGCGGGTACAACGTTCTATGATGGCCAAGGCTTCATGGTTCGCAAAGATCTCGGCGTCGCATCGGCTTCTGAACTTTCAGGCGCTGCGATTTGTATTGAAGCAGGTACAACCACTGAATTGAATGCCGCTGACTACTTCTCGTCAAATGGTATGGAATTCAACGCTGTTGTGTTTGAAGATCAAGACGAAGTTGTAAAAGCTTATGATGATGGCCGTTGTGACGTGTTCACAACAGATTCATCAGCTCTAGCTGCGGAACGTCTGTCACTTGCAAATCCTGATGAGAACATGATTCTTCCAGAAATCATTTCTAAAGAGCCTTTGGGCCCATCAGTACGTCAAGGTGATGATCTTTGGTTCAATATCACACGTTGGGTTTACTTCGCACTTCTTGAGTCTGAAGAACTTGGCATCACGCAAGCTAACGTTGATGACATGCTCGCTTCAGAAAACCCAGGCATACGTCGTACCCTTGGTGTAGAAGGTGACTTCGGTTCAGCTCTTGGTCTAACTACAGACTGGGCATACCGTGTGATCAAGCATGTTGGTAACTACAACGACATCTATGAGCGCAATGTTGGTGCGAATACACCAGTGGGCATCGAACGCGCAGGTTCAGTGAATGATCTCTGGACACGTGGCGGCTTGATGTACGCTCCACCAATTCGTTAGTCGAATTAGTGATTTGCGGCTCGGCGCCATTGGTGCCGGGCCGTTTTTTAAGGGGGAGGGCAGTTTGCCCGCCATCTCTGAATGGTTAACTTCAGAGGGACTACTCAACAAAAAACAAATAGGGTAGGTATGGCTAAAAGTCAGGAACAGCTGCAGCAAACGCGCAGTGCCACGTCATTAATTTATGACCCGAAATTCCGATCATATGCATTTCAAATCTTGCTGCTGATCGGACTGGTCGTATTCGGGTGGTGGATATTTAACAACACGGTAACAAACCTACAAGCTCAAAACAAAACAACTGGTTTTGACTTTCTAGGCATTACCTCAGGTTTCAACATCGGGTTTTCGTTAATCCCATATGACAGATCGTCAACTTATCTTGACGTATTTTTCGTTGGTATTCTCAACACCTTGCTGGTTGCCATTATCGGCATAATTCTCGCAACAATTCTCGGCTTCACCGTTGGTGTTGCGCGGCTTTCGAGTAACTGGATTATATCTCGTCTAGCAACGGTCTATATCGAACTGTTTCGCAACATTCCGTTATTGTTGCAATTGTTCTTCTGGTACTTTGCAGTACTGAAAACAATGCCTTCGGTTAAAGACAGTTTGGAAATGGTCACAGGCTCGGTCTATTTGAACAACCGTGGTCTTTATGTGCCGGACCCAAATCCAAATGCCTCATTTGTATGGGTGCAGCTTGCAATCGTTGGCGTTATTGTTGGTGGATATTTCCTCAACAAATGGGCGCACAAGCGACATGATTTGACGGGGCAACGTTTCCCGTTCGTGTCAGTTTTCATTGCAGGACTTATTGTTATTCCAGCAATCGTGTGGATGCTGGTTGGCGCTCAGATAAATCTGAACTATCCGGTTCTTGAACGGTTTAACTTTGCCGGTGGCATTCAAATTCCACCAGAGTTTGTCGCGCTTTTATTCGGGTTGGTCATCTACACAGCAGCCTTTATCGCGGAAACAGTTCGCGCAGGCATTTTGGCAGTTAGTTCAGGACAAACTGAAGCTGCTCAATCTCTTGGGTTGAAAAACTCAGACAGATTGAACCTTGTGGTTATTCCGCAAGCCATGCGTGTGATTGTTCCACCGCTGACCAGTCAGTACTTGAACTTAACCAAGAACTCGTCATTGGCTGTTGCAATTGGGTATCCAGACATCGTGAACGTGTTCATGGGCACAGCGCTTAACCAATCTGGTAAAGCCGTTGAAGTTATCTTTATGACAATGTCAGTCTACCTTACACTCTCATTGCTCACATCGATGGTCATGAACTGGTACAACTCGCGCATTGCGCTAACCGAGCGATAGGGAGAACAAATATGACTGATTCAGGTTTTGCCTATGTGCGCGACGAAATGCTTGGGGAGCAACCTGCTCCATCAACAAGCAAAGGCATTGTGGGTTGGTTACGTCAGAATCTATTCTCTGACATTCCCAATACCATTATGACCATTATCGGAATCGCATTTTTGGCTTGGTTCATACCGCCAATTTTCAACTTCCTTATCACCTACGCTGTGTTCCCATGGTCGGTTGATAACACGATTGCAGCCTGTAGAACCGAGGCCGCTGGTGCATGTTGGATCTATGTGGTCGACCGTTTCGACTTCTTTATTTATGGGTTCTATCCATCTCAAGAGTATTGGCGGATCAACATCGCCTTTGTTTTGGGTATCGTGACGTTGGTTCCTCTGCTTTGGCCTGATTTGCCTTACAAAGGTGCCTCTGCCATTGCTTTCTTCGTGGTGTTGCCAATTGCGACCTTTATTTTGCTGAATGGTGGAATGTTTGGGTTGGAAACTGTAACAACTGAAAAATGGGGTGGTTTGACCATCACATTGATCATTGCGACGGTGGGTATCGTGGTTTCGCTTCCGATTGGCATCGTGCTCGCTCTTGGGCGACGCTCGCACATGCCATTCGTGAAGTATGTTTGTATTGCGTTCATTGAGTTGTGGCGTGCTGTGCCTTTGATCACAGTATTGTTCATGGCTTCAATTATGCTGCCATTGTTCCTGCCTGAAGGGACGAGTATCGATAAGTTGCTCCGCGCGCTTGTTGGTGTGTCGCTCTTTTCTGCCGCCTATATGGCGGAAGTGGTTCGTGGTGGTTTGCAAGCCCTGCCAAAGGGACAATATGAAGCTGCGGATGCATTGGGTTTGAACTATTTCAAATCCATGTATCTCATCATTCTGCCGCAAGCGT
>NZ_JBLIAI010000008.1:0-64898 GCF_047634455.1 Maritalea sp. | reverse complement strand
CATCATATGCTGATTTTGCTGGTTTTTTGTTGGCAGCTGCTTCGTTTTTGGCACTTTCATATACGCTCAAACATGACGGCCATATTCGCGTAACGCTTTTCCGGGACATGCTGCACGGAAAGCTTGGGCGGTTTGTTGAGGTCTGCACGCTGTTATTATGTGCCGCTGCGGCCGCTTTTATGACTTACGCAATGACTGGCTTCATCATGGAGTCGATTGAATATGGCGATGTTTCAACTGGCATCATCCCAATTCCATTATGGATACCACAAAGTACATTGTTGCTGGGGTTAACACTTTTCACGATCGCCTTGATCGACAATGCGGTTGGCGCAATTCTTGGCAAAACGGATGCTGGGCCAATCGACAAGATTGAAGAGGAGCAACATGATGTCTGAGCTTTTCATGATTGCCATTTTGGTTGGCGCATTGTTCACCATGCTGGCGATGGGTATGTGGGTTGGGTTCGCCCTTACATTGACTGGCGCCTTGGGCATGGTGATGTTCACTTCCGCGCCGCTGGCCCCGATTTTGGCCACAACATTTTGGGGGAACAGCCATTCATGGGCGCTCGCGGCGCTGCCATTGTTTATTCTGATGGGCGAAATATTGCTACGGTCGCGATTATCTGAGGACATGTTTACCGGCCTGACACCGTGGCTTGGCAAAGTTCCAGGCAAGTTGCTGCACGTGAACATTTTGGGGTGCGCAATTTTTGCTGCGGTTTCCGGTTCATCGGCGGCAACAGCCGCAACTATCGGGAAAATGAGCGTACCTGAGCTGCAAAAGCGCGGGTATCCTGATAGTTTGATTTTGGGCACGCTTGCGGGGTCAGCCACTTTGGGGCTGCTCATTCCGCCGTCGATTATTTTGATCGTATATGGGGTGTCCACCGAACAATCTATCGCGCGCCTGTTCATTGCAGGCATTTTGCCCGGCATTATGCTAGTGGGCATGTTTGCCGCATATATTGCAGTGATCGCGTTGTGGAAGCCTGAAATTTTCCCGAAAGAAGAGTTGAATTTTTCTTTTGTCGAAAAGCTCCGCGCGTCCAAACGGCTCATCCCGGTACTTGCGTTAATCGTGGGTGTAATCGGTTCGATCTATGCGGGCATTGCCTCCCCCACAGATGCTGCAGCGGTTGGTGTGGTGTTGTCGCTTGTGTTGGCATGGTCCAGCGGCTCTTTGAGTTGGGACATGTTTAAGCAAAGCGCGATGAGTGCTACCATTACATCTTGCATGATTGCTTTCATTCTGGTGGGCGCTGCGTTTCTGACCGTATCAATGGGCTTTACTGGCATTCCGCGCAATCTTGCGAGCTGGATCGATACACTCAACCTCGGCCCGTGGGCATTGCTTGCAGCACTGACAGTATTCTTCGTGGTTTTGGGCTGTTTTCTGGACGGCATTTCAGTGGTGGTGCTGACCACAGCGATTATTATGCCGATGATCGACGCAGCGGGCATTGACCCATTGTGGTTTGGTATCTATTTGGTGATCGTTGTTGAGATGAGTCAAATCACCCCGCCCGTTGGATTCAACCTGTTTGTGATCCAGGGATTGACGGGCTACAACATCTTCAAGATCGCCAAAGCGGCATTGCCATTCTTTGTGTTGCTGCTTGTTGCGGTTGTCTTGATTACAACCTTCCCGCAAATTGTGACCGCACTACCAAACTTGATGCGAGGCTAAACCTATAATGAGGACGCTGCGCGTGAGGCCTGATCATAAAGGCCAGATAGCGTCCTCATCATTGCCGCCATTTCACTCAGTTGATCTTTATCGACCTCAAGGTGGTTGAGACCATCGAGCAAACATTGTTCGCGAATTTCACGATATTTGTCGCAAAGTTCAAATCCAACTTCAGTGGTTGAATAGAACATTTCTTTGCCGCGCTTTTCGCTCTGAATAAGCCCTGCTTTGAGCAGCTTTTTAAGCGCATAATTGACGGTGTGGCTGTCATCGATATTCAATAGAAAGCAGATATCGGTCAGACGTTTTTGCCGTTCTCGATGGTTGACATTGTGCAGCACCAAGATTTCCAACGATGACAATTCGGGATAACCAGACGCGATCATGCACTTGGTCATCCAGCGGTTAAAGCCGTTATAGGCGATGATCAATCCATATTCGAATTCAGAAAGTTGCCAACCTTCCGCTGAAGCCAAATGACGTGATGAAACAATCCGACGCTTTTTCATAAACATGCTTTCTGCTGCTCAAAAAATGGGTTTTCATCCACTTTTCATTTTCAAATCGCTGGTATTTTATCGATGATAGGCGCTGTCGACCAGACCCCTTTCGACAAATTTTGCAATTGGGGAGCCAGAAATTCGGACATACAACAGGGAATTGTTGTTGAGTTGCTGTTAGGCGAAGTAATCTTGCAGCGCTTCAACCAACTTGTCCAAATCTTCAGTGCTGTTATAAGCAGCGACTGAAACACGAACGATTGTTCGCCCGTTCCATTCAAACACCGGCAATTCGATATTCTTGTCGTTCAAAAGATAGGATTTTAAAGCCTTGGGGTCGGTTTTGGGCATCGGCATGGCGACCATTTGTGGGGCACAAAATTCAGGTGAACTGAGCGGCGAAATTTTGGTGATATCTGTAATCCGTTTGGCGACATCTTGTGCAAGTTGATTGCAAGCCACACTGACCTGGTCCCAGTTGTGCGTTTTACGAAACTCCAGGGCGGCAGGCACGGCAAGCCATGCTGAAGGGTCTTGCGTACCCTGAATTTCAAAGCTATCCAAAAACGCAGTTCGATCTTCCTTGCGGTCCTTAACGTTCCAGCCATGGCTGATCACCAAAGGTTCCAACTTGAGGTGCCAATTGGGGTGCGCCCACAAAAAACCTGCCCCCTTGGGGGCGAGCAACCATTTATGGCAATTGCCCACATAAAAATCTGCACCCAAAGCATCCAAATCCAAGTCAATCAATCCGGGCGCGTGTGCGCCATCAATAACCGTAATGATGCCACGACGGCGGGCTTCATCGACAACACGTTTGATGGGAAACAGCAATGCAGTTGGCGAGGTGATGTGGCTGAGCAACAAGATTTTTGTATGTTTATTCATTTGGCCCACAAGGTCGTCAAAAAACTGATCTTTTGACACAAGCGGCAAAGTAACTTTGGCGCGAACGATTTTGGCGCCAACTTTGCGCACCAAAAACTCCCATGTGTTTTCAACCGCCGCATATTCGTGATCTGTTGTTAGAATTTCGTCATTCTCAGCTAACGCAATAGACCGAGCGATAGCATTTAACCCCGTGGTTGCGTTGGTCACCCGCACGAGATTTTGCGCCGATGTTTTGAAAATCTTTGCCAGCGCTTCGCGCGGCTTGGACAGGTTGATAATGAGATCACGCTCTTGATCAAGAAAGGCGACGGGTTGTTGTTCAAGCCGCAATTGCCAATCTTGATAATTTTGAAAAACCGGCTTTGGGCAAGAACCGAACGAGCCGTGATTGAGGAAGGTCAGCCCTTTTTGCAGCAAAAAATACTCGGAGAAATTCGTCGTCATACTAGCGACCTTTAAGTGTTGGATCGAGCGCATCACGCAGCCCATCGCCAAACATTGTGACAACCAAAACCGTAATGGCTAAAGCTAACGTTGGGAACAAAGCCAAATGCCAATAATAAAACATAAAGCTGATCCCCAAATTGATCATTTGACCCCAACTTGGTGTTGGCGGCGGAATACCCACGCCCAAAAAGCTCAAGCCTGCTTCAAGCATCATCGCCAGTGGAATAGCCAAAACAAACCCAACGATGATTGGGGAAATTGAATTGGGAATGATGTGCCGCATAATAATATACCAAGTGGACCCACCAAGGGCCTGTGCGGCTCGAATAAACTCTTTATTGCGAAACGCCATCACTTGCGCGCGCACCATCAAGCAAACCTGAACCCAACCGAATAAAGCGGCGATCAACACGATGTTGAAATATCCGCCGTTTGAAAGCGCTGCGAGCAAAAGAGCGGCCAACAAAGGTGGCACCACGGAAAAAATCTCAATAATGCGCATGATGAACCAGTCCATCGTGCCACCGAAATAACCAGCGATGGCACCCAATGGCAAACCGATCAACACGCTAAACGTCGCGGCAACCAAGCCTATGGAAATTGAAACGCGCGCGCCGTGCACAATTCGAGTAAAATAATCGCGGCCCAAATCATCTATGCCAAACCAGTGTTCGGCTGAGGGGAAAGACAATACGCTTGTCAGGTATTTTTGCTCGTTCGGTCCAACGCCAGTTAGGAAAGGCGCAAAGACAGCCATCAACAAAATGAACAATAATAGTGCGCCAGAAACAACAGCGCCTTTGTTCGCCAAGAACCGATGCCATGCGTAATAAGCTGCGCCACGTGACTTACTTGGCAGATCGGTTGTTGGGGCGGGTGTTGAAATACTCATGGTCTATTTCCCTCCCAAACGAATGCGCGGATTAAGCAGCGCATAGGCAATATCTGCCAAGAAATAAGCGAGGCAAAACATCAGTGTGATCATCAAAACCAGCGCCATCTCTAGCGGGTAGTCTCGCGATTCAATACTCGATACAAAATAGGCACCAAGGCCTGGCACCCGGAACATGGCTTCAACAAAAATACTGCCCGTTGCTGTACCGATAAACATGGGTAAGAACACCGTCACCATGGGGATCGCCGAATTTCGCAAAACGTGTTTGAAGATCACATCGCGCTCTGACAATCCTTTGGCCCGAAGCACCGTGACGAAGGGCTTGTTGAGCGTATCAAGCATCGCAGAGCGCGTGTACCTCGCATATGTTGCGAGCGGAATGGCGGCATAGGCGATGATCGGCAAGACCCAGTTTTTGGGACTGCCCCACCCGCTTGCCGGGAGCCAGCCAAGCCAAACCGCGAACACCAAAATCAGTAGCATTGATGTGACAAATACCGGGATCGTCAAACCCAAGGTGGCAAGGGCCGAGGCAAAATAGTCAATCCAGCTGTTGCGGTTCAGTGCTGCATAGAGCCCAAGCGCGATGCCAAGCGGCGCACCTATGAGCACACCAGCGCCTCCAAGCACCAAACTTGGCACCCAAGCGCGACTTAACAGCTGGATCACTGTCTCGCCGGGGCTTTGGAATGGCACCCCAAAGTCGAAATGCAAAACGCCCCACATATATTTGAGATATTGCACATATAGCGGTTGATCCAACCCATATTGGGCCATGATTTTGGCCCGCACTGCTGCGGAAACCGGCATTTCGGTCGCATCAAATGGCCCCCCGGGCACGGCATGCATCATGATGAACACTAGGATCGACACCACGATGAACGTGACGCTGATCGACAATAGGCGGCGAACGACATAACCAATCATAGGCTTCTTCCTTCCAAGGGTTCGGCATCCACAAAGTGATTATCTGAGACTTGCGCCAGATTGGGATTTTCAGGGTTTATGAAGCTATCCTTGGGCAGGCGTGGCTTCTTCGCCGTCAGTTCTTCGGCTGATTGGAAAGAGCGGCGTCGGCGCAGATGCGGGTTTAGCACGGGAATGCTGTCCAGCAGCGATTGCGTATAGGGGTGCTGCGCATTTTGAAAAATTTGCTCTGTCTGTGCTTGTTCAACAATCCGACCGCGATGCATGACGACGATCTGATCAGCCAAAGACCGAACAACCGAAAGCTCGTGGCTGATAAACAAGATGGAAAGCCCCATCTCCGATTGCAAATCATGCAACAAATTGATCACTTGGGCTTTGACGGAAACGTCGAGCGCTGACGTCGGTTCATCTGCAATCAGCACCTTTGGCTTTAGGGCCAGCGCCCGCGCAATGGACACACGTTGTCGTTGCCCGCCAGACAATTCATGGGGATAGCGATTGGCAAAGACGCTGCCCAATCCAACAATGTCGAGCAATTCTTTCGCCTTTACACGTCGCTGTTTGGCGTCATGCATTTTGTGGATGACGAATGGTTCCGCCACAATTTCCCAAAGCGTCATCATCGGGTTGAGCGACGAATAACTGTCCTGAAAGATGATCTGCATTTGCGCGCGATGCGGCTTTAGCTCTTCCGGGGAAAGCTTTGTGATATCTGTCCCGTTTAAGATGATATTGCCGCCCGACGGCTCCAGCAAACGCATGGACATCAACCCCACAGTCGATTTCCCCGAACCACTTTCGCCAACCAAACCCACAATTTTGCGCTCTGGCACCACAATACTGACATTATCGACGGCGCAGTGCTCCACCAAATTTGAGCGGAAAAAACCCTTGCTGGCTTGCTTTTTGTAAAAGCTTTTGGAAAGGTTTTTGATTTCCAGTGCGTGGTTCATGAGGCAACCTTCAAGCACGCGGTTGCATGCGTGTTGTCCCACCGTGTGAGCGGTGGCATTTGTGTAGCGCAGTTTTGGTCGGCCAATTCGCAGCGAAAATGAAACGGGCAACCGGCAGGTGGCGAAACCGGATTTGGCGATTGGCCGGGAATTTCTTTGAGTTTTCTTTTGCCGGCTACTTGGCCGGGGATGCTCTCCAAAAGCGCTTTGGAATATGGATGCCGTGGTTGATCAAACAGGTCAAATACCGAGGTTTGCTCCATCACCTTGCCGCCATACATCACCACGATATCGTCAACGGTTTCTGCGACCACACCAAGGTCATGGGTAATCATGATCAGGCCCATGCCGGTTTCTTCCTGCAAGTCGCCGATCAGCTGTAAAATTTGTGCTTGCACCGTGACATCCAAGGCGGTTGTGGGTTCATCGGCAATCAGCACTTTGGGTTCACAAACCAGCGCCATTGCAATCATTGCACGTTGCAACATGCCGCCGGAAAGTTGATGGGGGTAGCTAGACATCACCCGTTGAGAATCTGGCATTTCAACGCGGTCCAACATTTTCTCAACGCGGGCTTTCGCCTCTGGCATGGCCACTTCAAAATGGGATAAAACTGTTTCGGTTAGCTGACTGCCGATCTTAAACAGTGGATCGAACGACGCCATTGGATCTTGAAAAACCAGCGATGCGATTTTGCCACGCACCCTTGTTAGATCATCTTTCTTACAGGTGAGCATGTCGACGCCATCCAACATAAGTTTGTTGGCTTTTACTGTTGCCGCATGTGCAGGCAAAAGGCGTAAAAGCGCCATCAGCGATACGGACTTGCCAGATCCAGATTCCCCGACGACGCCTAGGCTTTGGCCCTCATTTAGCGTCAGGGACACGTCCCGCACCGCTTGGACTTCGCCATCTGGGCTAGAAAAACTAACGCTTAGATTTTCGATTTCTATCAATGACATTACGCTTACCAAACTCCATCTTGCTTTAAAGGTCGCGACGCCTCACCCATCGGGAGGATTTCGAAAACGCCGCGACCTTTTGCAGTCTACTTCGTCACATGAGTGTAGAAGTAGGTGATGCGCGCATCCAATGGCGAGAAACCAAGCGCGTTTGGCGAGGTTCCATCACCTTTCACTTCGTTCTTAATCAAGGACGTTGTGATTGGGTGCATTAGAGGAATGATCGACACATTGTTGATCAATTCCATTTCAGCTTTTTCGTACAATTCCAGACGTGTTTCCCAATCTGGGTTGCTATCCGCTTGGGCGACCAACTCATCGTAAGAATCAAGGAAGTGCGAGTGACGTCCGCCATTGTAGAAAATGCCGTAGAAGTTGCTTGGATCAAGATAATCGAACTCGTAAGGCGATAGGAACAAGCTGTTTTTCTTGTTCAGCAAAGCATCCATCCACTCTTGGATACTCATCACTTTAATGTCCATATCGATACCCAAAATCTCTTTGAACTCGGCCTGCAAATATTGCAGCATTGGGGCGGTAATCGCGCCATTATAGCCACCTTGCTTGCGGTACCAAACCTCGATTTTTGGGAAACCTTCTCCATTTGGATATCCAGCTTTGGCCAAATATTCGCGCGCCTTTTCAGGGTCGAAAGTTGCATATTTGGTCAGTTCTTCATTGTAACCAGGGAAGCCCGGGGCCAGCAAAGATTTGGCTGGAATGGCCAAGTTCTTGAGAACCGTTGATGTCATTTCATCGCGGTCAATCGCGTACCAAAGCGCTTTACGCACATCAAGATTATTGAACGGTTCAGCCTCAAGATCAAACGAGAAGTAGGATACTGCAAAGATCGCATTTGTGCGCAGCTGCTCTTTATATTTGGCTTCTGCGAACGGGATTTGACCTGCGTTTAAGTTCGTGAGGTCTGTATCGCCCGCCAAATAAGCGGGGAAACCAACTTCTGGTGCACCAACGGATGGATCAATAATGACTTGGTCGATCATGGCAGGCCATGGACCATTGTAATCGTCACGTTTTGAAAAGACCATTTTGTTGGTGGATTTTTCCCAACTGTCCAGTTTAAACGCGCCCGATGACACAAGTGTATCCACATTGGCGGCATAGTCATCGCCAAATTGGTCCCAGATGTGTTTTGGCACCGGATACCAAAGTGAAACAACACTGGGCAGGTACGGTTTTGCCGTCTCTGTTGTGACCGTCAGTGTATAGGCGTCTGGAGCACCAAGGCCCAATTCAGACACATCCATTGTGCCTTCGGTCACAGCTTTCCAGTTTTTCACGCCGCCAGCAAAATCCCAATACCATGCGAAGTCATACCCAGAAGTTGCCGCTCTTTGCAGAGAAAACAGATAATCTTGCGAGGTCAAAGGTTGTCCATCTGACCAGGTGAGATTGTCACGAAGATTGATGGTCCATGTTAGGCCATCTTCGGACTGAGACCAGCTTTGTGCCGCCAAACCAACAAGATCATATTCCTTGTCAAAAGCGGTGAGTGGCAATTGCAAGAGCTCAGGTTTGCCCGCGCGAGCATAGACTGTTTTCATATAGTCCATGTACGTACCAGACGTTGAATCATGGAAGCCGGTAATGCTGCTCTGCGCAACGGCGGCTCCCGACCCAATCAGCAACCCGGCGGCCAAAACTCCCGCGAGTTTGAATAGGTGTTTCATTTTCATCTCCCTTTTGTCGCGGGCATAGTTTTCTCGTTCCCAGAAATGACATTTTTTCCGGATTGGCCCGCGGTTTGAATGATTGACGCGCTAAATTATTATTGTTCGATCCACGCTCACGCAAAAGGGATCGTTGCTTTAACTATCTGAAACTGATCGAACCTCCTGCTCTACCAAATCCAGAATTTTCGTGATTGCAGCCACCGCGTCGTCGGCAGCGCGCCGGGCAATTGCATCACATAAATTGTCGTGCAGGGGTACGGAGCGGAAACCAAATGCGGGGTCTTCAAACGGTGAATTGGAGACCTTTGACGCGTGAAATGCGTCATCGACATTTCTGATCACTTGGCCGTACATGGTGTTGCCGCTAGCCTCATAAATCACGCCGTGAAACTCATGGTCAGCCTCACGCCAGCGCAGCCCTTCATTGACGAGCCGTTCCATTTTTTTGTAGGCGATCCGCATTTTGTCGATCTGGCCATCTGAAATGTTTTCGGCGGCGCGGCGTACCACTTCTTTTTCCAACGTGCGGCGTACATCAAGAATACGGAGCAAGCCTTCGGCTTCCAACTTCGTTGTTGTCGAACCAAGTCCCTTGGAGGATTTTATTGTCGCTGTTATGTAGGTGCCGGAGCCGCGACGGCGGCGCACAAGTCCCAACCCTTCCCAACGGTTCAACGCTTCGCGAATTGTAGAGCGGCCAACGCCGAGTTGATCTGCCAACAAGGTTTCGGAGGGGAGCGCATCACCGACTTGCAGGTCAGCGCCTTCAATCATATGCACCAAAGCATCTAAAACTTCAGCCGTTCTGCTTTTGCGCTCAATTTTGGGCAACAACTTCGCAGCGGTTTTTGAACTTTCCTGCTTTTTCGATTTTGACGTAACGTCAACCAACGGCTCGCTCCCTGTATTTATATGATGTAATATGTCTGACAACTTTAAGAGTCAATACTGTTTGTGGTAAAATGCCTGCAAGGCGTCAACTTTTCACTAAAAGCCAGGCAACTGAGTGCTGGTTGCGTAGCGCCACGAAAAACTGATTTTGCCCACTTTTGACGTGCAGTTTACCAATAACAGTCCTCACCCATAATCACGGCTCGTCTACGCAAAAAGACCGCGCTCTTTGCCCACCAGGTCCACGAGAAATTTATTCACGGCGGATATCCGTGCTAAATCGCGTTGACTTTCGTGCACAGCAAGCCAGTAAGATCTGGAAATTTTGTGCTCTGGCATGACAGGTACAAGCCCGGTTTCTTTTTTCACCAAATAGTCGTGCAAAATGGCAATGCCAGCGCCGCCTTTAGCCGCTTCCAGTTGTCCAGCAGCGCTTGAAATGGCAACGCTTGACCGCCAGTTTCGCAAAAATTCATGGGTGTAATCAAGCGAAGGCGCATAAATCAGGTCATCTACGAAACCAATTAGCCGATGATTTGAAAGATCCGCGCGCTCGTTTGGTCGACCTGCCCGATCCAAATAGGCAGGCGATGCATAAAGCCCCAAACTATAATCTGTGAGTTTTCGCGTCACCAAGCGCCCTCTATCGGGCCGGCCAACCATAATCGCAATATCTGCCTCGCGCTGCGACAAAGAAAAACTGCGTGGCACAGGTACCAGCTCAATTTTTATGTTCGGATAGATATCGTCAAGTGCGCCCATTCTGGACGCCAGAAAACCCACGCCAAACCCGTCCGGTGCGCCAATGCGCACGGTGCCACTGATTTCCGCATCGCGGTGTGCCATACCATCCAGGCCACCAAGTATCTCACTTTCTGCGCGCTCAAGTGAGACCAACAATTTTTTGCCGGCATCTGTTGGCTCACACCCATTGGTGCGGCGTGTCAACAATTTGCTACCCACCGCTGCTTCCAGCGCGGAAATGCGGCGGCTTAAGGTTGCCTGATTGACCCCTAAATAGCGTGATGCGGCCAAAAACTGGCCGTGCCGACCAACCGCCAAAAACAAACGTGCATCGTCCCAGTTCATATTCTTATCTCATTTTTTGCAATTCAGTTGCTCAATATTGATTGTATAATTTCATTTTTACAAGTCGTAAATTTGTATGAACTTAACAGGAGACACGACACCATGATCCAAATTGGGCATTTCATATCGAACCAAGCGATTGCTGGAACATCGGGCAACGCAAAAGATGTTTTCAACCCATCGACGGGCGAGATCAGCGGACAGGTGGCACTGGCAGGTCGCGGTGAAGTGGATGTTGCGGTGGCTGCCGCCAAAGCCGCTTGGCCGGCTTGGTCAAAGACCCCGGCTCTTCGACGTGCTCGAATATTGGACAGATTTAAATCAATCCTTTGGGAGCGGTTGGACGACTTGGCACGTGCCATTTCAAATGAACATGGCAAGACCTTTGACGACGCGCAAGGCGAAGTGACGCGTGGTTTGGAAGTGGTGGAATTTGCCACCGGTATTCCGCACCTTATCAAGGGCGAGTTCTCAGAAAATGTCGGCACCGGCGTCGATAGCCACATGGTGCGCCAAGCCCTTGGTGTCGTGGTGGGCATCACGCCGTTCAACTTCCCCGCCATGGTGCCTATGTGGATGTTCCCGGTGGCGCTAGCGACAGGCAATACATTTATTCTCAAGCCTAGTGAACGCGATCCGTCTGTCCCAATGCTGATCGCACAATGGCTGAAAGAAGCAGGGCTACCTGATGGTGTGTTTAATGTGGTCAATGGCGACAAGGTGGCGGTTGACGCCCTGCTTGAACACCCAGACGTCAAAGCAATTAGCTTTGTTGGGTCCACGCCGATTGCGCAATACATTCACCAAAAAGGCACTGCCAATGGCAAACGTGTGCAAGCGCTCGGGGGGGCAAAAAACCACATGGTGATTATGCCCGACGCTGACCTTGACATGGCGGCCAACGCGCTAATGGGAGCAGCTTATGGCTCAGCTGGCGAACGCTGTATGGCCATTTCGGTTGCCGTGCCGGTAACCGACGCGGTGGCCGACGCATTGGTGGCAAAACTGATCCCAAAAATTGAAGCGCTTAAAATTGGACCGTCGCTTGAAAGTGGTATGGAAATGGGCCCGCTGGTTACTGGCGAGCACTTAGCAAAGGTCAGCTCATATATCGATAAGGGTGTTGAAGAAGGCGCAAAGCTTGTTGTTGACGGTCGCGGATTCAAAAAGCCACAAGGCCATGAAAACGGCTACTTTATTGGCGGATCATTGTTCGACCATGCGTCACCTGACATGGCCATCTATCGCGACGAAATTTTTGGGCCCGTCCTCACTGTGGTGCGTCGCAATTCCTACCAAGATGCAGTGGACCTGATCCATAGCCACGAATATGCCAACGGGGTATCCATCTATACGCGCGACGGCGATGTTGCCCGTGCCTTCAACCAAGATATCGAAGTGGGTATGGTAGGAGTCAACATACCAATTCCCGTGCCAATGGCGTTCTACAGCTTTGGCGGATGGAAATCCTCGTTGTTTGGTGATCATCATATGCATGGCATGGAAGGCGTGCGGTTTTATACCCGCATGAAAACCACCACCAGCCGTTGGCCAACTGGTCTGCGCGATGACGCTCAATTCTCCATGCCAACCCTAGGTTAAACAATCGGGGCGCGCCGTAACGGGTGCGCCCAATTCCAGTTCTCTTTGCTTTAACGACAGGGGTCGGCTCAATCGCGGATCAATTGTCAGCCGGTTTCAGGACATTAGCCTCCCCCAATTTTAGCGAAACTTTAAGCGGATTTCGGCTAGTATTTTCCACTCGCACCAATTGGACTGGGAAATGAACGCCAAATTTGAAACCGAAAATCGTGGACACACAGATACGCTGGTGCGCAACGTTTGGCTTGGTTGTTTTGCATTTATCGCCGCATTTGCGGCCGCGATTTACCTCACGATGCAGTTTGCTGGCGACGCTGCAAACGACATCAGCGTAACGCGGGAACAACAATTGGTTGCATTTGACGCGCAGCGTGTTGCGGCCAATTCAGTTGCGGCCCAACAACGCCTTGTCAAAACCAATAATCTGTTTGTTGAAACCCTAAAACCGCTAGATCAAGGCCGAAATTTTGACCGCCTGATTTCAAACAAACTCACGCGCGAGGCCTTCACCTTATTCGGCATTCTGGATGACACCGGAAATCTTGTTTATAGCGCCACCCAATTTGGCACCAACGCACAAGATGAAACCCAGGAACTCATAAGCAGCAGTCTGGATTTGGTTCACAATATCTATGTCCAATTCGATCGAATGAAGGAGCCAGCGCAAAATGGCTATGTTGTGCCGTCACATTATCTTTTTGACGATAGTGCGATGACAGCTTTTGGCTTTCGTTATTTGGGCAAAAAACTACACTTAATTGTGGTGCAGGCCGTATTGCCCACGGCAAGCAACATGCGCATAGAGACAGAACGTCCGTTCGTCAGTGTGGCGACTGTGCCCATTCCCAACTTGTATTTTTCCAAAACTGCCGCAAAGATCGGCATGATGAACTTGTTCCCAGCGCGGGTTGAAGAACAACCAGACGGCAAAACATTCGCGTTCTTGCCCAATGGTGAACTGCCAAGTGTGGCATTGTTGGCGTGGGACGCCACGATGCCGAAAACTGAGATTTTGCAAAATGCCTCACCCTATCTTGCTCTACTTGCGTTGGTTGTTTTGACGTCTACCACTCTTGTTGGTTTGAAGTTTGCCAGCGTCTTAAAAGCTTTTGGACTGGTAAATCGCAAAAACCGTTTCATGGCACGTCACTGCGGACTAACCAAGCTCGCAAACCGTTCAAAATTCGACGACTTGTTGGAAACAGCCATAAGGGCGTGCCACGAGCAGCCGGTTACTCTATTCACTATCGATCTTGATAAATTCAAACCTTTGAACGACACATATGGCCACGATGCCGGGGACTTGATTTTGATAAATCTCGCACGACGTTTTGAAGAAACGGTGGGGGAATTTGGCACCGTTGCTCGACTAGGCGGCGATGAATTTGTCATCCTGTTACATAAAAACTTTGGGCGCGAAATGACCCAACAATTGGCGACCGAGCTTATTGATCTGGCTGCATGGCCAATTCAGACGCCTTATGGCGACCTAACTGTGGGTTGCTCAATTGGGGTTGCCAATGCCCCAAAAGATGGCCGGACTGCATCCGATGTCATGCGCCGCGCGGATGAAGCGATGTATCATTCAAAAAGGTTGGGCGGAAGCAGGGTCACGTTCGCCGAGGATCGCATAAAACCAATGGGTGCCGCTGCCGATTTTCAAACCAATGTGGGCTAGCCAGGTTACTGAAAAACATCTCACGAAAAATGTTATGGATCACCTAAAGGGCGCAGCGTAAAGCAGGCCGCCGTCACGCCATTGCGCGTTCAATCCGCGGGACAGGCCAACTGGTGTGTTTTTGCCAATGTTTCTTTCAAAGATCTCGCCATAATTTCCGGTGGCATTAAGCACTGAAACAACCCAGTCTGTTTTTAAACCAAGTTGGGTTCCAAGACTGTCTTGGGTACCGAGCAGCCGCGCTATGTCTGGGCTGGTGGTGTTTTTCGCCAATGTCTGGACATTGTCAGAGGTAATCCCATATTCTTCTGCTGCAATGAGCGCGTTAAGCGTCCAGCGCACCAGATCAGTCCATTGCTCGTCGCCATGTCGCACGGCGGGGCCGAGCGGTTCTTTTGAAATGATCTCGGGCAAAATGGTATGTTCTTCGGGGTTATCAAAACTCGCTCTGGTCGCTGCCAACGCAGATGCATCGGCAGTGTAGACATCGCATTTCCCGCTCAAATAGAGCAGCTCTGCCTCTCGCACTTCTGCAATCTGGATCGGCACAAACTTAATTTTGTTGGCTTGAAAAAAATCGAACAGGTTCAATTCTGTGGTTGTGCTGGTTTGAACGCAAATGCTTGCGCCGTTGAGGTCTTTTGCTGATTCGATACCCACCTTTTTAGCGATCATAAACCCCTGACCGTCATAGTAAGATACGCCAACAAAATTTAACTTCTCTTTGTTGTCACGCGAAAATGTCCAAGTTGTATTTCTCGACAAAACATCGATGACGCCGTTTTGTAGCGCAGGCAGTCTCTCTTTGGCCGTCAAAGGCACAAACTGCACCTTGTCTGGCGAGCCAAAAATGGCGGCGGTCAGGGCACGGCAGAAATCAACATCAAAACCCGACCATTCGCCATTGGGTTGTTGGAATGCAAATCCAACCAGTTCCGTGTTTACCCCGCACAATAATTGTCCGCGGGATTTGACTGTTTCTAATGTGTTTGCGCGTGCAGAAAGTGTCATGGCGACCAATGTCAGTGCCAAAAGGAAAGCCTTCAAAATCATGTTCACATCAAATTCCTAGCCTAGCATTGCCGTCGAAAATCGGCTTTTTTGTACAGCATTGTTTCAACAGATCATAAATTACAGATGTTGAAACATCGTTGCGCTCAACCCTAGTTATCGCAAACGATTTGGCATTAGCTGTCTAATGCCTTGCGTAATTCTTCAACGAACTTGCTGGCTGCAACGGGCAATGTGCGCTTGTGCAATTGTCCAACAAACAAGAATCCTGGGTCAATTTCTCCACTATGCAAAGGGACACGCAACAAACCATCTTCAGCCGATTTCCCGTCAGCATGGGGATAGCTGAAGGCTACGCCCCCACTCCTATAAGCAAGGTTCATCAAGAGCGACGCATCATCAGCTTCAACCGCTGGTGTGCAGTTCAGCCCTTTTTTTACGGCCGCTGCTTCCACGAGTTCGCGAACGCCGCTGCCGCGCGGCGGCAAAAGCGGGTTGTGTTCCAAACAGTCAACCAGCCGTAATATTTTGCGCTTTGCCAACGGATGGTCGGGAGACAGGATACAATGGATATCCTGTTGGATGTGGATCAATGTGTGCATGTCCGCCAGTCGCACAGGCTGAAAAACAATGGCAATGTCAGCATCCAGATTGTGCAATTGGCGCTCCACTTCCGTGCGACGATGCGTGTTGATTGAAAATGTCACACCGGGGAATTGCGCCCTGTAATTTTGAATAAGATCGGGCAACAGGTTCGCACCAACTCCCCTGGTTGTGGCAATACGCACATGCCCAAGCCGCACGCCGGACAAATCTGCGATACGAGATCGCACACGTTCCAGGTCCGCCATTTGCGCACGTATATGTTGGATGAACAATTCGCCCGCACTATTGAGCCGAACGCCCAACGAATGGCGCTCGAAAATTTCGATGCCCAATTCTTCTTCCACCGACAAAATCCGACGATTCAGAGCAGAGGGCGTAATGGCCATCGTTTCAGCAGCGGCACGAATGGAGCCGGCTTTCGCCACGGCGTCGATAAATTTAAGGGCGAGCATGTGTCGCATATGTCACCTCGTTCCAAGTGGTGCGTTTTTTGCAACACTTAGCGTGTTTTTTAGCAGCAGACAACATCACCAGCATTTGGCATCTTCAATTTAGGTCAACTGTACTGACACGAAGTGGTCGCATTCCTTGCGAATTGCAGATCCAGAAAGGACCCAAATTGACATCTGTGAGCGTCATAAAAAGATCCATTATCCCTCAACTCACTGCGACTTTGCTTGTGAGTGCTGCGGCACTTTTAAGCTTTAGCGGCGATGCCTTTGCTGAAATGCTGGACGTTGAAAAAGACGAGCTACGCCTTGGATTTATCAAGCTAACTGACATGGCCCCTTTGGCCATTGCCTATGAAAAGGGGTATTTTGAGGACGAAGGGCTGTACGTAACTCTTGAACCGCAAGCAAATTGGAAAGTGCTGCTGGACCGCACCATAACTGGCGAATTGGATGGCGCACATATGTTGGCGGGTCAGCCTCTCGCCGCAACTATCGGTTACGGTACTAAGGCCCACATTATCACCCCGTTTTCGATGGATTTGAACGGCAATGGCATCACAGTTTCCAATGAAGTTTGGGAAATGATGAAGCCGTATATTGCCTATGACGAGGCAGACAAACCAATTCATCCTATCAGCGCCGCGGCGCTCAAACCTGTAATTGAGCAATTTAAGGCTGACAGTAAAACATTCAATATGGGGATGGTGTTCCCGGTGTCGACCCACAATTATGAATTGCGTTACTGGTTGGCAGCGGGCGGCATCCACCCCGGGTTTTATTCTCCCTCAGACACATCCGGGCAAATTGATGCTGAAGCCTATTTGTCCGTAACGCCTCCGCCGCAAATGCCATCGACTTTGGAAGCGGGCACCATTCACGGTTATAGCGTTGGGGAACCTTGGAACCAAGCCGCCGTGTTCAAAGGCATTGGTGTGCCGGTGATCACTGACTTTGAGATCTGGAAGAACAACCCAGAGAAGGTCTTTGGCCTCACCAAGGAATTTACCGAAAAATATCCAAACACCACATTAGCCCTCACCAAAGCGCTCATTCGCGCCGCGAAATGGCTCGACGAGAACGACAACGCAAACCGAGCAGAGGCTGTGGAAATATTGGCGCGCTCAGAATATGTGGGCGCAGACGAAGAGGTTATTGCCGCGTCAATGACTGGCACATTTGAATATGAAAAAGGCGACAGGCGCGCCGTGCCGGATTTCAATGTGTTTTATCGCTACAACGCAACTTTCCCGTTCTATTCAGATGCCGTTTGGTACCTCACGCAAATGCGGCGCTGGGGCCAAATCGCCGAGCAAAAAGACGATGCTTGGTATCAAGATGTGGCGAAAAGTGTTTACCGCCCAGACATCTATTTGCAAGCGGCAAAAATGCTGATGGACGAAGGCTATGTTAGTGAAGCGGAGGTGCCGTGGAACAGCAACGGCTACAAAGCACCCACCCCAGCATCTGATTTCATCGACGGTATTGCGTTCGATGCAAATAAGCCCAACGCCTATCTCGACAGCTTACAAATCGGCCTAAAGACCGATCAACTTGTCGAACAAGACGATAGGTAGGGCGCGGAGGGCGTTGGCCGGTGGGCGACCCCATTGCCTGTCGGCCAGCGACATTTCCACATAAAATAAGGTTTGACAATCATGGCTGATATTTCCGCATCAACCCAGGGGCATCCAGAACGATCATTCAGGCAAATTGCCCTTGCCTGGATCAACAAAGCAAGCTCTTGGCTTGAAGCGTTTGGATTTGCATGGCTCACGCCGTTCCTAAAAATGGCAGCAGGCGAAAGCCCACGCGAGCAACTGCCTGTTTTGAAACAAGTGCTGTTTGTTCCGCTGTTGGGCATTGTGATGTTCTTATTGGCATGGGCGGCTTTGGCTCCCACAGTTCAAACATCGCTTGGTGCCATTCCAGGTCCTTTGCAGGTCGCTGAGCAAGCACAGAATCTGTGGGCTGACCACATACGCGAACGCGAAAAAGCGGACGCCTTTTATCAGCGCCAAGACGAGCGCAATGCCAAGCTGGTTGCAGACGGCAAGAAGGATAAAGTCAAAACCCGTAACTACACAGGCAAACCGACCTATATCGATCAGATTTTTACATCGCTGATCACTGTGGCGTTGGGCTTTTTCATCGCAACCATCATTGCTGTCCCTTTGGGCATTGCATCGGGACTGTCCAAAACCTTCAACGGCGCGATCAATCCGCTCATTCAGATCTTTAAACCGGTATCGCCGCTTGCATGGTTGCCAATCGTTACGATGATTATATCTGCGACTTACGTGAATCCGGTCGACTGGCTGTCAAAATCCTTGGTGACTTCTGCTGTCACCGTAACCCTTTGCTCACTCTGGCCATCCCTGATTAACACCGCCTTGGGTGTTGCCTCGGTCGATAAGGAGCTGATGAATGTGGGTAAAGTGCTGCAATTGCCAACTTACAAGACCATCACGAAGTTGGTTTTGCCATCATCCTTGCCGTTGATCTTTACAGGCCTACGGCTATCGCTTGGTGTGGGGTGGATGGTGCTGATCGCCGCTGAAATGTTGGCGCAAAACCCTGGCCTTGGTAAATTCGTATGGGACGAGTTTCAAAACGGCTCTTCCCAGTCGCTGGCTAAAATCATGGTGGCGGTGCTGACCATCGGCATTGTTGGCTTCATGCTCGACCGCCTGATGTTTGCGCTCCAACGCGCGTTCACCTTCTCGGCGAACAGGTAAGGGGCGCGCGCATGACGATATTGGAAATCTCACATTTGTCAGTGCATTTCGGCGAAGGGGAGCAATGTCAGGAAGTCCTCACTGACATTGACCTTAAAGTCGAAGAGGGAGAGTTCATCGCCATCGTTGGGTTCTCTGGCACTGGCAAAACCACCCTTATTTCGGCGCTTGCTGGTTTGCAAAAACCCACACAAGGTGGAGTGATTTATCGCGGCAAAGAAATAAACGGTCCGGGACCAGAACGCGGTGTCGTGTTTCAGTCTTATTCCCTGATGCCGTGGCTCACGGTTGAAGGCAATGTCAGCCTTGCGGTTGATCAAGTTTTCAGAAGCAAGCCAAAAGCTGAACGAAAAGAAATTGTAGACCGCTATATCGATATGGTTGGGCTTAGCCATGCAGCTAGTCGCAAACCCGCTGAATTGTCCGGCGGTATGCGGCAACGAGTGGCGGTGGCCCGGGCTTTGGCCATGCAGCCGGAAATATTGCTGCTCGATGAGCCTCTGTCTGCGCTTGACGCCCTGACCCGCGCAAAGCTGCAAGATGAATTTGCCGAGATTTGTGAACGCGAAAAGAAAACCATTATCCTGATCACCAACGACGTGGATGAAGCGATTTTGTTGGCTGACCGCATTATCCCGCTTACACCGGGGCCAAACGCAACGCTCGGTCCGCATTTCAAAGTCGATATTGAACGCCCAAGGGACCGCACGTCGCTGAATAATGATCAGCGTTTCATCAATTTGCGCGCACAAGTGACCGATTATTTGATCGACGCTGGAGCCGCGCAACAAACTGACGAAGACTTGATCACCCTGCCCGACATTTCCCCAATTGCAGTTGGCAAACAGGATAGGTTGCCAAAAGCCTACGCTGAGCTGAGCGCTGCGGGTCGCCAAGAGCGCTATCTCGAATTCTCTGAACTCAAGAAGGTCTACCCGACACCCAAAGGTCCGTTAAAGGTTGTTGATGGGTTCGATATGAAAATCAAAAAGGGGGAGTTCATCACCCTAATTGGACACTCTGGGTGCGGAAAGTCGACTGTATTGTCGATGGCGGCGGGACTTAATGAAATCACCGAAGGCGGGATAATTCTGGATGGACAGCACATTTCGAATGCAGGTCCTGACAAAGCGGTTGTGTTCCAAGCCCCCAACCTTATGCCATGGCTTACAGCTTATGAAAATGTCGAATTGGGTGTTGATAAAGTTTACCCGGATGCCAGCAAAGCTGAACGCCGCGACGTGGTTGAATATTACCTTGCAAAACTTGGCCTTAAAGACAGCATGCACCGTTCCGCAGGCGATTTGTCCAACGGTATGAAGCAACGTGTCGGGATTGCACGCGCCTTCGCCTTGTCGCCAAAATTGCTGCTGTTGGATGAACCATTTGGCATGCTCGACAGCTTAACCCGCTGGGAATTGCAAGACGTTCTGATGGATGTGTGGAAACGCACAAAAGTCACCGCCATTTGCGTGACCCATGATGTGGATGAAGCGATATTGCTCGCTGACCGGGTGGTGATGATGTCGAACGGCCCGAACGCCAAAATCGGCAACATCATGGACGTTGATTTACCACGCCCACGGTCACGCAAAGCGCTTTTGGATCACCCTGATTATTACGCCTATCGCGAAGAGCTGCTCGCGTTTTTGGCGGCCTATGAAGGCGGCGCAGACCCAAGCGACGAACAATTGATTGCGATCAAACAAAAACGCGCCACGCGGATTGCGCGACAGCGCGCAACTTCAGTTGCTGCAGCTGAATAGGAGGCACTTATGACAAAACAAAAATTGGTCATTATCGGCAATGGCATGGCCCCGGGCCGGATGCTGGAGCACCTGTTCGAGCTGGCGCCCGACGCCTATGACGTCACCATTTTCAATGCTGAGCCTCGGGTCAATTACGACCGGATAATGCTCTCGCCGGTTCTTTCCGGCGAAAAGAGCTTTGAAGAGATCATCATCCATGGTGACGGCTGGTACATCAAGCATAACATCATGCTTTATAAAGGTCACAAGGTGATCAATATTGATCGGGAAAGCAAAACCATCACCTCCGATCATGGGGTGATACACCCTTATGACCGGTTGGTGATTGCGACGGGCTCTAACCCGTTTATCATTCCTGTGCCAGGGCATGACTTGGCGGGGGTTTTGTCCTACCGCGATTTAGATGATGTCACCGCGATGATGCTCGCCGCACAAGCCCGCGACAAAGCCGTGGTGATCGGCGGCGGGCTTTTAGGGTTGGAAGCGGCGGCCGGATTGCAAAACCGGGGTATGGACGTCACCGTTGTGCATTTAATGCCCACGCTGATGGAGCGTCAACTCGACCCATCCGCTGGTTATTTGCTACAAAAGGAACTTGAAGGCCGCGGCATCGCCGTTAAAATCGGCGCGAATACAAAGCGAATTTTGGGCGACAAAAAAGTCGAAGGGCTTGAGCTTGAAAATGGTGAGGTGATTGATTGTTCGTTGGTTGTCATGGCTGTGGGCATTCGACCAAATGGCGGCATAGGCACCGCAGCCGGGCTTAACGTCAATCGCGGCATTGTGGTTGATCCTCAAATGCGCACCAGCGACCCCGATATTTTGTCACTGGGTGAATGCGCAGAAATCGACGGTCAAGTCTATGGACTAGTTGCCCCGCTTTATGAAATGGCACGGATCGCGGCGCATACTTTAAGCGGTGATGACAGCCAGAAGTTTCAGCATCAAGATACGGCGACCAAACTCAAAGTGACCGGCATTGACCTGTTCTCGGTTGGAGACTTTGCCGAAGGTGAAGACCGCGACGAGATCGTATTGCGGGATGCAAATGCGGGGATCTACAAACGCATCATCCTGCAAGACAATAGGATCATCGGCACGGTTCTATATGGTGAAACAAGCGACGGGGCGTGGTTCAATGATCTCAAGAAAAAAGGGACCGATGTCTCAGAAATGCGAGACACTTTAATCTTTGGCCAAGCCTATCAAGGTGGGGCCGCAATGGACCCCATGGCGGCCGTTGCAGCGTTGCCCGATGATGCAGAAATCTGCGGCTGCAATGGCATTTGCAAATCTAAAATCGTCGGCACGATAAACGAAAAAGGCCTCACCACTTTGGATGAGGTGCGCGCCCACACAAAAGCGTCTGCATCTTGCGGCACCTGCACCGGGTTGGTCGAGCAATTGATGGCGCTGACATTGGGCGACAGTTTTGATTCAAATGCACAGCAATCCATGTGCAAATGCACTGATTTGGGCCATGGCGATGTACGGCGCTTGATCAAAGCGAAAGAGCTCAAAACCATCCCAGCGGTGATGCAAGAGTTGCAATGGAAGACATCTTGCGGGTGCGCCAAATGTCGACCTGCGCTCAACTATTATTTGGTGTGCGATTGGCCGGACATTTACGCAGACGATTATCAATCCCGCTACATCAACGAGCGGGTACACGCCAACATTCAAAAAGACGGCACCTACTCTGTTGTCCCGCGCATGTGGGGCGGCATGACTTCATCGACCGAGCTACGCGCCATCGCCGATGTTGTTGATAAATTTGATATTCCGGCGGTCAAAGTCACTGGCGGTCAGCGCATTGATATGCTGGGCATCAAAAAGCATGACCTGCCCGCCGTTTGGGCAGATTTGGGCAAGGCCGGGTTTGTGTCCGGTCAGGCCTATGCAAAGGGCCTGCGTACAGTCAAAACCTGCGTTGGTAGCGATTGGTGTCGGTTTGGCACACAAGACAGCACGGGCTTAGGCATAAAACTTGAAAAATTCATGTGGGGGTCTTGGACACCTGCAAAACTAAAACTTGCCGTTTCTGGTTGTCCGCGCAATTGCGCCGAAGCCACTTGTAAGGACATTGGCATCATCTGTGTTGATAGCGGCTATGAAATCCACTTCGCAGGCGCTGCGGGGCTCGACATCAAGGGCACTCAAGTACTTGGCAATGTCACCACAGAAACTCAAGCGTTGGAGCATGTTGTCGCGCTGACGCAGATGTATCGGGAACAGGGTTTCTACCTTGAGCGGATTTATAAATGGGCTGCGCGGATTGGGTTGGATGAAATCCGAAAACAAGTGATGGACGATGAAGAGCGCCGTCAGAACTATTTCGATCGATTTGTGTTCAGCCAAAAGTTTGCGCAGGTGGACCCGTGGTCTGAACGGGTGTCCGGCAAAGACAAACACGAGTTTAATCCACTGGCCACACTAAATCTGGAGGCTGCAGAATGAGCATGGTTTCACTTGCTTTATCTCAAAACTGGGTCGATGTCGGCGCGACCGACGATGTGCCGCAACGGGGTGCACGCTGCGTCAATAAAGGCGATCTCACGGTCGCAATTTTTCGCACCGCAGATGATCAATTTTTTGCACTGGAAGATAAATGTCCACACAAACACGGTCCCTTAAGCCAGGGCATTGTGCATGATGGCTGTGTCACTTGCCCGATGCACAATTGGGTCATTTCATTAAGTTCGGGGCAAGCCCAAGGTGCCGATGAAGGGGAAACCCGTACCTTTACTATTCAGGTGCGCGACGGGCGATTGTTCCTTGATTTGGAGGAGCTACAATAATGGGCGAAATGCCCCCAATTCGCACCACCTGTCCTTATTGTGGGGTTGGTTGCGGTGTGCTCGCCACGCCACAAAGCGACGGCAATGTGGTCATTAAAGGCGATCCGGATCATCCTGCAAATTATGGCCAACTTTGTTCCAAAGGCACGGCTTTGGGCGAGACTTTGAGCCTTGATGGGCGGTTGCTCTACCCGCAGGTTAATGGCGAAAATACAAGCTGGAACACCGCACTCGATCACGTTGCTGATAGGTTCAAAAAAACGATTGAAACCTATGGGCCAGATTCCGTTGGGTTTTACCTGTCCGGACAGATGCTGACCGAAGACTATTACGTCGCGAACAAACTGATGAAGGGCTTCATTGGTTCTGCGAATGTGGATACCAATTCGCGGCTTTGTATGTCCTCTACCGTTGCAGGCCACAAACGCGCCTTTGGCTCAGACACTGTGCCGGGCAATTATGAAGACTTAGAACACGCCGATCTTGTTGTGCTGGTCGGCTCAAATATGGCGTGGTGCCACCCGGTTTTACACCAGCGCATTCTTGCAGCGAAAGCGCAGCGCCCGGGGTTGAACGTTGTGGTGATCGATCCACGTCGCTCCAAAACCGCTGAAATGGCGAACCTACATTTACCGATTAAACCCGATGGCGACGTGGCGCTGTTCAACGGGTTGCTGCAACACATTGTAAAAACTCAAATGGTGAACACTAATTATGTTGGCGATCACACATCAGGGTTCGCAGAAGCCGTGGGGGCCACGCAGATTAGCGAGGCCGAACTCATAAGGCGCACCGGATTGAGCGAAGCGCAAATTCACGAATTTTATTCACTATTTGTCGATACCGAAAAAGTGGTCACTTGTTATAGCCAAGGCGTCAATCAGTCGACAATTGGAACGGATAAAGTCAATGCCATTATCAATTGCCATTTGGCGACCGGTCGCATTGGGCGCAAAGGCATGGGGCCATTTTCGCTAACCGGGCAACCTAACGCCATGGGCGGGCGCGAAGTTGGCGGCTTGGCCAATATGCTTGCGGCCCATATGGACATCGAAAACCAAACTCATCGAGATTTGGTCTCACAGTTCTGGGGTACGTCGAACCTCGCCCCAAAGCCCGGTTTAAAAGCGGTGGAGCTTTTCCGAGCCGTTAAATCGGGCAAAATCCAAGCTTTATGGATCATGGGGACAAACCCGATGGTCTCTATGCCCGAGACAGCGATGGTGGCGGCAGCCCTCACCGCCTGCCCGTTGGTTGTTGTGTCGGACATTATGGCTGAAACTACAACGAGCCAATTCGCGCATGTCAAATTGCCTTCAATTGGCTGGGGGGAAAAAAGTGGCACCGTAACGAACTCTGAACGGCGCATATCGCGGCAACGCGCCTTTTTGCCTGCGCCGGGCATGGCGCGACCCGATTGGTGGCAAATGGCAGAAGTTGGCAAACGGCTTGGCCACGAAAATGCGTTTGGCTTTAGGTGCCCAGCTGAGATTTTTGCAGAACATGCCGCGCTGTCCGGACACCAAAATGACGGAACACGTGACTTTGACATCGGCGCATACGCCAAAATTTCAGCCAAAGACTATGACGCACTAGACCCATTTCAATGGCCACAACCAAAAAACGCACAACCTTGCGCGACACGTTTTTTTGCCAATGGGCGGTTTTTCACACCAGACCATCGCGCGCGCTTTGTACCAACCAAATTGCCCATCAAACAAAGCCGCAAGTCAAAAAGCAAAATGGTCCTAAACACGGGCCGAGTGCGCGACCATTGGCACACCATGACCCGCACCGGCAAGAGCGCCACTTTGTCCGCGCACATCGCCGAACCATATTGTGAGATATCTCGAGCAGATGCACACAATTTGGGCATTGAACCGGCAGACCTAGTGAACCTGAGCGTCAACGATCAGCCCGTTACATTGCGCGCTTTGATCAGCGATAAACTGCGTGAAGGGGAAATATTCTGCCCGATGCATTGGAGCGACAATTATTCCTCTGTTGGGTCGATCAACAAGCTTGTGAAAGCCGATATTGATCCCCATTCGGGCCAACCCGCGTTGAAGACTTCAAAAGTCAAAATTGCACGCGCCGAAATGGCGATCTTTGGTTTCGCCGTGACCCGGCATGAGCCAAAAAACCTAATCGCAGACTATTGGGCGAAGGCGATCACGAAAACCGGCTGGCGGCTGGAGTTTGCCCATTCCAGTCAGCACCAATTGGCCGAACTGGTGCGTGAAATCGCTAAGACCGACATGCACAGCGCCGATGTCGCTTTTCGTGCGCCCCGGTCCGACCAGCAACGCTTTGCTTGGTTTGATGGCGTGCATTTGCGGACCGCGATTTATCTCGCATCTACGTCTGTTGCGGTGTCCCGCAGTTGGGCAGTGGCGCAACTCGACAGCATTTTTGACGAACCGACTTTGCGTTACCGAATGGTGGCAGGACGCCCGAGCAAAGACATGCCCGACCCCGGCCCAATCGTGTGCAGCTGTTTTTCTGTTGGCGCAAATCAGATTTTGGACGCTGTGGCAAACGGATGCCAGTCCGTCAAAGACATTGGTAACACATTAAGCGCGGGCACCAATTGTGGGTCCTGCAAAGCAGAAATAGCTGAGTTGATACATGAACGCTCCCTTCTTGCGGCAGAATAGCCGCCACACAAATAGTAGTCGCAAACAACGCATAGATGCCTTGAGTGTCCTGCCCGTCTTTTTTGATTTGAACGGTAAAAATGTCGTAGTGATTGGCGGCACTGACGCGGCGGCTTGGAAGGCAGAGTTGCTCGGCGCAGCGGGCGCAAATGTATTGGTACATGCCGTATGCTTGACTGCTGACTTTAAGACCCTCATCGCCAGCTCACCGCACTCATTCCAACATCGCCAACAACAGAAATTGGCCACGGACATAGCTGATGCAACTCTTGTGATATGTGATGCACCGACACAAACCGCCGCACAACTAATTCGCAACATCGCAAAGCTTCACGGCGTGCCTGTGAATGTTATTGACCAACCAAAATTCTGTGATTTTCAATTTGGCTCTATCGTTAACCGCTCACCCGCCGTAATTGCCATTTCAACCAACGGGGCCGCACCGATTTTCGGCCAAGCGATCCGGCGTCGGATCGAAATGGTACTACCTGCACAGATCGCACACTGGGCCAATTTGGCTGAAAACATGCGCGATCGGATCAATCAACTGCTGGCACCGGGGCGGGAAAGGCGAACCTTTTGGGAAACATTTGTCGACAAGGCATTTGGTGAAGAGGTCTCGCCCGATTGTGAAACTGCGCTACTGGATGATTGCCGCCAGATCGCAAAAAATCACATTGCGCAAACCAAGATTACGTATATTGGCTATTGCGCCAATGACCCCGAACTGATCACCATCAAGTCCATGCGCGCGTTGCAATCCGCTGACGTAATCATCCACAGCCCAACCACGCCTACGGAAATCTTGGAGCTGGCGCGGCGCGAAGCAAAACGTATCTGTGTTGATAACCCTGCATATTCCGACACGCCCTTAGGTGCACATACAGTCAGATTGATTGAAGGCAATCCTTGTCTTTTTGATCAGACGGAGGTTGGTGCGCCGAACATCACTTCATGTGCGCCAGAAACCGCTTGAATCTGGGCTTTATTCATTAAGCAAAAGGCTGTGGATAGTCCATCCGCCCGCGCTGCTGATTTGTCGATTACACTAAGGCTTTGCCATTGTCCGCTCGGCAATCCGGTACGTGGGTCAAGAATATGTCCAACCGTCCCATCAAGATCAAAGAAAGTGCCTGTGGGAGCCGAAGTGGCGATGGCAGCATTTGTGAGTTCAAGTTTGCGCCCTCCATTTGCCAAGGAAATTGGCCAGGGTGCACCACTGGGTGAAAAGCCAATTGCAGATATTTCGCCCGTATTGACCAGGACGTTATCCACGCCTTCTTGGCGGAGCAAACCAGCCACTTTGTCGGCGATATAGCCTTGTGCGATACCATTGAAAGTGAGGGCCATACCAGGTTTGTTGAACGAAATCATTTCCGGCGAAACTGATAGATTTGACCAACCAATTTTTGCGCGCACCGCATCAATTTCGCTTTGGTTTGGCACGCTACCCGCAGCATATTTTTGCGCGTAGAGCGCCCAAATCGGCTGCACTGTGGGATCAAACGCGCCATCGGTTTCTTGATAGATGCGATCACTAATGTTTAGCAAATCGATCAATTCAACAGCCGGCACTTTCAATTCGCCTTCGCGATTCAAGACGGAGAGCTGGCTATTTGCCTGATAAAGCGAAAACACTTTCTCTAACCGGGCGATTTCCAACAGTGCTTTATCGAGCAACAGTTCAGCATTTGGGTGATCAAGCACAATGTTGGCGTTTGCGCCCAACGCAATGCCACGCCAATTCACAACTGAAGCAGATGCGGCAGAACCAAGCATGGGCAGTGCCGCTGCTCCGGCTAGAATAGAAATAACGCGACGACGAGAAATCATTGATCTGATCCTTCTTGATATTCAACGGGCGCGAGCACAGCTTCTATGGAGATTTCGTTCAAAAGTTGAACCTCACCGCCGCGCACCTTAGCAAATTCATCTGCCTTGTCTTTTGAAGAGAACGGCACCAGTTCAGGCGCACCCATGCCGCCGGTCGCATCTGAGCCAACCACGAAATAGGCTTCGTCCGCTCGGATCCAATTCATTTCGCCGGGCTCTGACCAGCTTTTGGCTTCGCCCATATCGTTGACATACATCACCAAAATTTCGGCTGACTGCTCGGGCGATTTTATGTAGGCCAAACCGTCGCGCACCTGAGAAAACCACAACGGGTTTGGCATGCCATCCAAATACATTTGCGCCTTTGGCCCATCATGTTCCAAAATCACCATCTGGCAATAATATCCAGCCGCTTCCTCGGTCAGTGCGATCGGACTAGGTGTTTGCTGCAAGGCCGCTTCGCTTGAGCAGCCGACAAGAAATAGTGCTGTTGCGAGTACAGAACCGGTTTTGAAAATGATCATGGCTCGACCCTTTTAAAGGCGAGAAGGGCAAACAATAGGGCTGCTACAGGCCAGAGCAAGAGCGAAGTCAATTGGCCGAAAAACCCTGTGACACTGCTCGCAGCACCAAGGCCAGAGGCGAGCATATTGACAGATTGGTCTGGCATATTGAGCAGGCGGAACGCGTCAGCCGGGTTGGCGACCAGCGCATAGGGGAAAATTGTTTTTGAGAAGTCGCCGCCCGCATCCGTTACCAGTGCGCCGAGCAAGCCAAGGTCGTAAAGAACCACAGCGATCAGCCACAGTGCAATGGCAATGCCCGAAGCCGCACCGGTTTGCTTGACGAGTGACGATATGGTGTACCCGAGACCCAAAAACGTTGCGCCAAGTGCCAATGAGGTGAAATAGAGCGACGCCAATGGAGCCCATTCAATCGCGCCTGTACCATGACGCGAAACGATAATCAGTGTGGTCAACGCAAGACCGATGGCGACAGCCACGCCGAGCACCACCATGTGGGCGATAAACTTGCCGAGCAAAATATCAGCACGAGACAATGGATAAGAAAGGCCCAGCGTCAGTGTGCCCCGTTCGGCTTCGCCTGATATGGCGTCAAATGATAACAGCAACCCGATCAATGGCAGCAAATAGACCGACAATGTGGTGATGGACGTAATGGCTATCGTCATCGGCGTAGCACCCAAAACGCCCGTTGGCGCATTGCCTGCAACAGTGAGAACCACGTTGAACATGGCCATCAACAGGATGGCAGTGGCGACCCAAAGGTTACGCCGCGCGATCAGCAGTTCCAGTCGGGCAATAGACAGAATTGAGGTCATGATTGTTTCTCCTCAACTTTGCTGAAATGACGGTAAAGCTCTTCAAGGCTTGCCGGGGTGACGTCCACATCTTTTACGACCGACCCTAACGCTGTGATCGCCGACAAAACGTCGATTTTCTCGGATGGCGTGCACAAAAGCTCGAGCGATTGGCAATTGACCCGCTCGCCACCCAACTGCTCATTGACACCATCAATGGTGTCGTTGGACGCGGTGACTTTGAACTTGATGGGCAAGCTGGCAAGATCACGCAATTTCTGCAAACTGTCATTGGCGACCAATTGACCTTTCGAAAGGATCGCAATCCGGTCGGTACGCAATTCCAATTCGGTCAGCGCATGCGAAGACAACATGACCGCCGCCCCATTATGCGCCAGCTCCTCAACGATATCGTAAAACTCGTGACGGCTCACTGGATCAAGTCCGCTTGTCGGTTCGTCCAAGATCGCCAATTTGGGTTGTCCCAACGCCACTTGCGCCAAGCCGATACGTTGGCGCATGCCTTTTGAATAGGTGCCAATTCTGCGGTCTGCAGCGTGAGCTAATCCAACTCGCTCAAGCAGATCGTCAGCTTCTTTGAGCGACGTGGATTTCAACCTTGCAAAATGATGCAATTGCTCGCGACCTGTTAGCGCGCCGTGGAACGCAACGCTTTCGGGTAAATATCCAGTTTGCTTACGCGCTGCGGCGGAACCTGGGTGGTGACCCAAGACATTAATGGTTCCAGCGGTGATGGGCATCAAGCCCAGCACCATTTTGATGATGGTGGTTTTGCCCGCGCCATTATGGCCCAAAAGCGCCACGCGCTCCCCAGCTTCTACGTTCAGAGAAACATCAGATATTGTTTGAAGGGTGCCATGTCGTTTAACAACATGCTCGATTTTTAGGGCAGGCATTATAGTTCCTCCCATTCTTTAAGTGTTGGCAGCTCGGGCTGCATCAAAGGCGCGCTGTCGACAACGCCACCTGGCAACAGGGCCGGGAATGCGGATTGTGACCAGCGAATGAGTTGCACCGCAGGCGAACCCAACAAAGACTTGGCCGCAGGTTGGGTCCACAAAACATGGTCCATGATATCATTGGGGCGGTAAGCGGCATCGGCGATGCCATTGCCATCCAGATCAAAAGCGGCATGGTCAGACCAATAATTGCCTTTGCCGTCTACACTCCAATCAGCCCATTTTGATCCCACATATTTAACTTGGGTGCGGTTACCCACAAATGCATTTTGCGTAAAGGTGTTGCGCTCGGACCCGGCCGTAAAATGGATGCCAATTTGACATTGGGAGAATAGGTTTTTGCTAAACTCATTTTTGTGGGCGTTATAAATGAACACACATTTTTCGCCGCCTTGCTCAATCCGATTGCCGATCACTTTGCCCTTGTTGGTGTAGTTCATCATGATGCCATGATCGCGGTCACCACGGCTAAGGTTGCCCTCTATCAGAACATTATCTGAATACATGATGGCGTAGCCAAGGTGGTTGCTAAGTGAAATATTGCCGCGCACAATTGAATTGTTTGCGTTCATATAGTGGATGGCAAAGCGTAAATCGCGCATGCGATTACCAGAGAACTCGTTCTTTTTTGACGTGTTGACGAAGATGCCGTCGCGCCCATAGCGAATGTCATTGCCAATGACTTTGCTGCCGGTCGCGTTCCAAACATAAATGCCGTTGCCCCGATCATTCATACGCTGATCAAGGCGGCCTTCTATTTTATTGTTTTGCACAATCGCGTTTTTGGTGCCGTGAATATCGACGCCAACCAGATTGCCGATCAGATTGTTATTTTCGATCAGCGCACGGTCTGCGGTTTGGGCTGTCACAATACCCGCATCACGATTTTCGCCATCCGAACCTGAACCCGTTACGGTGAGGCCGCGCACGGTGACGTCTATCGCGTTCACCACAATGACAGATCCGGTTTCATTGCCCTGAATATGGGCTTGTCCTTGCCCATCCAAAACAACGGAAGCATTAATCTCAATCGGCCCTTGGTAGGTGCCGGGTGCGAGGCGGATGGTGTCACCCGCCTTCGCCGTTTTTAGAGCGATTGCCAGTGCGTCGCCTTGAGGCACAATTTGCCAATCAACTGCCAAAGCGTTGGCGGCACTTGATATGATCAACAAAAAGGCAAGTAGGCGAAGCATTATATGTGGCAATCCCTATTTAGGTTCTACGAACATCCGGCCGCGCATTTCCATGTGCAACGCATGACAGAACCACTGGCAATAGAACCAGTGAACACCAGGACGACCCGCAATGAAGGTGATAGACGCTGTGGCCTGAGGTCCAACTTCCATCGCGACACCGTGGTTCGACAAGGAGAAACCGTGTGTCAAATCATCGATGTCATCAAGGTTAGTCACGTAAACAGTGACCTCGTCGCCCTGTTTTACAGAGAAACTCTCAAGCGAGAACATTGGTGCCTGTGATGTCATGTAGACACGGACTTTATTGCCATCCCGAATGACTTCTTCTGAGCCTTCCTCGAGATCAACACCGTCTGCCGCAGCTTGTGCTTTTGCATCGTCAAACAACGGATCATTGCGATCCCAAACACTGTTTGGGTTCACTTTTGATGCATGAACGATAATCGAATCGTGTGGTTCAGCAAAAGTTGGGCCATCATGCACAACCTTCATTTCATCAGATGAAATGTCGATCAGTTGCTCATTTTCCGGTTTCAAAGGACCAACGTTCAAGAAACGATCTTTTGAGAACTTGTTCATGGAAACAAGCCACTTGCCATCAGCTTCTGAGGTTTCACCCATTGAGGTTGAGTTGTGACCAGGTTGGTATGCAACGTCAACTTTTGAGATGATGGGATCAACATCTTCGCCAGCATAAAGACGGATGGCTTTATCGATGTTCCATTTCACCACTTGGCTGTCCAAGAACAATGTTGTGAACGCATTGCCTTTGCCATCGTAAGCTGTGTGCAATGGACCAAGACCCAATTCAGGCTCTGCAACAATTGCTGAACGTGGATCTGCGTCTTCGTCAAACAAGGCATCAAGCTTTGTCACATCGATTACTGAAACAGTTGGTGACAATTTACCAGCAACACAAACGTGGCGTTTATCAGGGGCTGTGTTGATGCCATGTGGGCTGTTTGGAATTGGGATGTAACGCGTGTACTTCTTGTTTGAGCCCTTGCGACCATCGATGATTGGGATGCCGTTGAGAACTTGCACGTCGCCATTGGCCACGCCTTTTTCAATCTCAGCGAGGTTGAAGACCACAACATGGTCCATCTCGTTTTCTGTCATCTCAGCAAGGTTCATGCCCATTTCTGAGTTGTACGAAGTTGAGAAGGCGTACTTACCTTGGTAATCACAGTCGGTGTTATCAAGGTTGCCCGATACCATCACCTGCCAGCTTACTGTCATCTCGTCGCCATCAATGGCTGAAAAGATGTTGGTGTAAGTTGACACGTCACGCATGGTTGAGCCGTCATTGATCAGCGGCGCTTCGTGCTCAGAGTTGGCAAACACATAGCCTGTGCGCGGGAACTTTTGCGGGCGCAAGCCATGAATGTCGTGCGCGTTCGGGATCTCAATGATTTTATCGCATTTCATTACGTCAAGACGCACACGCGCTACACGGGTGTTGACCTTGTCGTTCATGAACAGGTAGCGACCATCATATGTGCCGTCGGTGAAAGACATATGTGGGTGGTGAAGGTCACCATTATCATATGTTTTCATGCCGCTGTCAGCGAGGAACTGTTTTGTTTCCTCGGTCAAACCTTCGGTCAAGATTTTCAAAGACTCGTTGGTTTGGCCCCAACCCGTCGCAGAACAACGGTTGAACACTGGCACACGCATGAGTTCGCGCATGGATGGCACACCCAAAACCCGCAACTCGCCGGCTTGGCCTGAAGACCAGAAGCCGTAATATTCGTCGAGTTCACCTGGAGCGAGCGCGCCACTACTCTCGGATGCCGCAGCTGGTGTTGCCATTAGGGCAGCGCCGCCTGTTGCAGCCAATGACCCGGCAAGAAACGCGCCAGCGCCAGTTCCTGAAAGAAGTTCCCGGCGGGAAATTCCATCGGTTTTTACTTCATTGTCAGACATATTAGCTCTCCTTTGTTGCTAATGTCGCATGTTAAAATTTTGGGTTCAGCAAGGCTTCCATCGCAGCTTTTGATGCCGCGTCACTTGCTGAGCGCCGCTCCCGGCCTTTTCTTTTCTTGATGCAGACGGGGCATTTCTGGTCGTCCTGATAGAGCACTTGGCAATGCAAACAGGACAGACATTCGTTTGGATTGATTTGGCCGTTCGGATGAATCGCTTGAACGAAACATTCGTTGGCACACGTTTGGCAGGGGTTCCCGCATTCTTTGTAGCGGTTAAGCCAATCAAACATGCGTATCCGGCCCGGGATTGCGAGCGCTGCGCCAAGCGGGCAAAGGTAACGGCAATAGAACCGTTCGATGAACAGGCCAGCGCCCAAAATCACTGTGGCGAACACAACGAACGGCCAAGCACGATCAAATTTCAAGATAATCGCGGTTTTGAAGGGTTCAATTTCCGCATATTGCTCGGCCATCGGAATGGACACCAAAGACAAGCCGAACAATCCAAGGAAGATCATGTATTTTAGCGGCCATAGGCGTTCGTGCAGTCCCCATGGCAACTCCCATTGCGGCACTTTGAAGAAGCGCGCAATTTGGTTGGAAATTTCTTGAAGCGCGCCGAACGGGCAAAGCCACCCACAAAATGCGCCGCGGCCCCAGAACAAAAGCGCGGTGGCGACAGAGAACCACAAGATGAACACCAGCGGGTCAAGCAAGAACGCGTCCCAGCTAAAGCCACTTTGTAAGGAAGCCCCAAGCGCCATCAGATTAACAATGGAAAGTTGGGCATTTTGGCTCCAACCAAGAAACACCAACGTCACAACCAAGAAGCTCATGCGGAACCAGTAGAAAAAGCGTGCATTGCGGGTGAATTGTTTTTGGAAAAAGAATGTGGCTGTCAGAACGGCGAGCATGACGCCCAGCACACCAATTTCAAACTGCTTGTCGTTCCAAATACGTTTCCACAATGCAGCGCGGGCGGCTTGATCATCGTTGGCATCGACGGCAATGGCAACCGGTGCGACATCTGGCAGTGGTGCAAGATATCGCTCGGGCAGCTTATAACCCAGATCGAAGGTCAAGAATGTTTTTTCGACCGGCCCAACTTGGCGGTGTGACAGCAATTGCAGACGCCAAGGTTTTGCTGGATCAAACTCGGAATCGGCTGGAATTTTGAACAAGTCCAACTCCGTAAAACTTGGTGCATCTTCGGCCGCGATCTGGCCGAGCCGGCGTTGGTCTTTATCGTGAAAACGGACCGAAATATCACCCTGGATCAGCTGGATGCGATCAAAAATACCACCGCGCACATAGCCTGAACCCTTGTATGAATAAAGACCACGGCCGGCGATGAGGATGGCGTTTTCACCCTCTTTGAGCCAGCTTTTAAGGTTTGTATATTCAGCTTCACCCAAAAGGCTCAGCCCGATGCTTGGCGCTGAAACCAAGGCGGTGTGCATATCGATATAGGTGGTTTCAGGTTCTTTATCGATCGGCCGTTTGATGGCACGCGGGTCGCCAGTTGCATCAAATTCCTCGTTGATCTGCCCAACATCTAACGTCAGACGACGAATGGAGCCATCGCCAGACATGGTTTGCCAATCGCTGATCATACCCTCGTCCGGGCTAAGCTCGCGTTTGATAGTCTTGTCGGCGTTGACTAGACCACCCAATCCAAGCGCACGCGCCACTTTGATCGCAGAACGAACCACGGAATCATCAATAATCATAACGGTTACCGTGGCACCAGAAATGATTTCCAAGTCGTGTGCAGATCCACCCATCGCGGCTTCAGCAACGATATCCAACCCCCGGTAGCTCGCGGTCAGTTTTTTGACTTTGCTTTCTGGAATACCGATCAGAACAATTGGCTCGGAGTGCTTGACCAACTCGGCACCCAGCAGCTTTCCGTCCAAACCGATAGCCACCATCACATGGATGGGCTTGCCTGAATAACCAGTGGTGCCGACAAAGTCTGATGTGATGAACACATAACCCAAAAGGTCATCGCCATTGAAAATCGGAGCGACGGGCACATCTGCTTGAATATCGCCATACCGGGTTGCCTGCGCTGCAAAAATTTGTGCTTCAACTTTGGGCAAAAACTGTTCAAGGAATGGGCGCGTTGCTTGTGCGTTGGCAGGTGTTGCAATCAGCACCAAGAGCGCAAGCATTACCAAACCGGACAACGCGATCCGAATTTGTCCCATGAGCTTGCCCCCAAGCAAAATAAGGGGGCGCATAGCGGATGCGCTCAGAAAATTTATATTGCCACTAATGTCGTGATGCGCAGACATATCTAGGACCGTTTTGTTGTTACGGTGACTGGATACGCTTTGAGCGAACACTGAACTTTGTCCTAGATCAAATTCAAATGCGTTCAACTATAATTTTGTTTAATAGATCAAATTCCAATTGCTCTGGTGTTGCAACATGGGATATATTTATGATCAACTAAATTGCGCTGCATCAAATTGCCGCCTTGCGATCTAAGTTATATGATTGCACACTATTGGTTCCAAATAACAAAGAGAGTTATCTCATGAAACTTGTACACCTAGTGCTATCCGGAGCTCTGGCTTTATCAGCTATGGGCTCTGTCGCTGCTGCACAGGACTTTGATCCGGCCGTCGAAATCGAAACAGCGATTGCTGCAGGCGATCTCGTTGCTGGTGAAAAAATCTTTAAAAAATGCAGTGGTTGCCACAAAGTTGGTGAAAAGGCCAAAAATTCTGTTGGCCCTCAGCTTAACGAATTTTTCGGCCAAGAAATCGGCGAAAGTGAAGGCTATAAATATTCTAAGGGACTGCTGGCTAAAAAGGCAGAAGGTCAGATTTGGGATATCGAAGCACTCGATGCGTTCTTGACAAAGCCCAAAGACTTTATTGCAAAAACCAAAATGACTTTTGCAGGTCTTAAGAAAGAAGATGACCGTGCCAACGTCATCGCCTATCTTGCAAGCATTCAAGACACTGAATAGTTATTTCGCCAATCAATCATTGGCAGATAAAGGGACGCCTTATTGGCGTCCTTTTTTTGTTCACGCCCCAGACATGGGCAACTTGCCCCGCATTGGGGCATGTCACTCATCTTCATTCGACCTTCGTTGCATATGCGCGCATATATTTACGCCATTTGGAGTACCCGCTGTTGACGACAGCTGGTGAGCGCGCCAAAACAGTTTTTAAAAAAACAAAATGCTTCACGCTGGGGACAAGGGTTATGAAGATTGAAGAGCTTGGTGCTCCGGGCTACGAACGTGTGGTCTTGGCGAGCGACAACGCCACAGGATTGCGATCCATCATCGCCATTCACAGCACAAAATTGGGACCAGCGGCGGGCGGTTGTCGCATGTTCAACTATGACAGCATAGACGCCGCAAAGATCGACGTGCTGCGGTTGGCCAAAGGTATGACGTATAAAAACGCAGCCGCAAGTCTTCCGCTTGGAGGTGGCAAGTCGGTCATTATCGCTGATCCACACACCGATAAAACACCAGAACTGATGCAGTCTTTCGGTAAATTCGTCAATCTGTTGGCTGGCACATATTACACGGCTGAAGATGTGGGCATTTCGGTTGAAGACATAGCAGAGGCGGCAAAATTCACCACTTACGCAGCTGGCTTGTCAAATGGGCCGTTCGCCAGTGGCGATCCTTCTCCGGTCACCGCACACGGGGTATTTTTGTGTATGCAGATTGCCGCCAAATATGGTTTGGGGTCGAGCGATCTAAAAGGCAAAACAGTTGCTGTACAGGGGCTTGGCCATGTGGGTATGCATTTGTGCCAGCACTTACATGATGCAGGCGCAACTATTATTGCCACAGACATCAATTCAGCCGCAATTGAGGAAGCCAAATCACGGTTTGGCACGACCATTGTTGAGCCAGATGCGATCTACTCAGTACAGGCCGATATTTTTGCGCCTTGTGCGATGGGGGCTAGCATTTCGTCCACGTCCATCGCTCAACTGAACGCAAAGGTTGTTGCTGGCGCTGCCAACAATCAGTTGGCGGATGAGAATTGCGGGCAACTGCTTGCAGATAAGGGCATTCTTTATGCCCCTGATTATGTGGTTAATGGTGGCGGCATCATCAATGTTGCAGCCGAAATTTTGAAGATTTCAGACCAGGCATGGGTCAATCAAAAAGTTGAGCGGTTGGCAGACACCACCGATCAAATTTTGGGCAAAGCTGCGCGCAATGGCACATTACCGCACATGGTTGCTGACCAGTTTGTCGATGAGATTTTGGCGCGGGCCTAAACCTTGCACCAATGAACAGAAAAGAGGCCGGCAAGCCGACCCCTTCACTGCATGGATATGCGGTAGACCTACTTTTTAGCGAGCAAGTCGCGAATTTCACCAAGCAACACTTCTTCGTTGGAAGCAACTGGTGGCGCTTTGGGCGCAGCTTCCTCTTTTTTCTTCATCGAATTGATGCCTTTGACCACTAAGAATATAGCGAATGCAACAATCAAGAACTTCACAATTGCGTTGATGAACAGGCCGATGTTCAACGTTACTGCACCCGCCTCTTGTGCAGCGGCCAGCGTGGCGTAAGAGCCTGCGGCGTCGTCTTTTAGAACAAGGAACATGTTTGAAAAATCGACGCCACCAATCAGCAAACCAATGACGGGCATAAACACGTCGTCAACAAGTGATCCAACGATCGCGCCAAATGCTGCGCCAATGATCACGCCGACAGCCAAGTCGATCATGTTGCCTTTCATGGCAAACGCTTTAAACTCTTTAAGCATATTGTTCTTTAAACCCTTTTTTTGCCCTATCGTTGAGGGTCAACGCCTGGTTGGCGTACCTCAGCCAAAACCATAACAAAATATTAATTCAAATCAATTGCGTAAACTCTTTGAACAATTTGTTCAAATTTTTAAAACAATAGACTTTATCTCAGAATTAGGGCGTTTCATTTTCGCCCCGTTGGGGTAAAAGAATCGCACCAAATATTTCAACGCGTTAAAGGTGACCCCATGACCATCCGGCAGCATATCGGCGACCTACCAAATTTGGACAATTATGGCCGACAAGTGGCAATTGATACCGAAACAATGGGTCTGAACCCGTTGCGTGATCGCTTGTGCGTGGTTCAACTGTCGCCTGGGGATGGCACAGCCGACGTGGTGAAAATTGAATTGGGACAGACCGAAGCGCCAAACCTGCAAAAATTGCTGGCCGACACGGAACGTACCAAACTTTTTCATTTCGCCCGCTTTGATGTCGCCGCGCTCTATCATGCATTTGGCACTATGACGACACCGTCATATTGCACCAAAATTGCTTCAAAGCTGGTGCGCACCTATACGGACAGGCATGGCCTCAAGGACCTTTCACGCGAATTGCTGGGGGTTGATATGTCCAAGCAGCAACAAAGTTCGGATTGGGGTGCGGAAAAATTGACCAAGGCGCAGCTCGATTATGCGGCAAGCGACGTTTTATATTTGCACGATTTACGCCGCCATTTGGACCGGATGTTAAAACGTGAGGGGCGCATGGAAATGGCGCAAGCCTGTTTTGACTTTTTACCGACCCGTGTGCAGCTTGATTTGGCAGGTTGGCCGGAAACAGATATCTTCGCCCATAGTTAAAACCCAATTGGCGGTCGTGATGGGTGACATAGCAGCAACATTCTCGCAACGCGATATTGATCGATCATTCCGGCAAATCGGACGGCGTCGGGTGCTTGTTTGGGTCCTGCGTTTTATTGTGCCAACAACGGGTGTGGTGCTGTTTGCATATTTGGTATTACCGATCATTTTGGGGGCGTTGTTTCCCGCCGCGCAGTTTGACGCCATTCGAATTTCTAATGATCGTTTGATTATTGATGCGCCGCGCGCAAAAGGAACATTGAGCGACGGTGGCCGTTATCGGATGTCCGCCCACAGCGCTGAAACAGGCTTGGCTGACCAAGATATTGTCGACTTGGTTGATATGGTGGGTGACCTGTTCTTTTTTGATGGCACAACTGCCAAGGTGACATCTGATGATGGGCAATATAGTTTTTTGGATGAAACACTTAAATTATTCACGCGCATCGACATTGTTTCAAGCAATGGCGACAAAGGTACCATCGGGAATGGCGTTGTTTATCTTGCGGAACAACGTTTCACTGGAAAAGATGGGATCAAATTTGAATTTATTGACGGCTCAACACTTGATGCTGCCACAATGAAATATAACTCTCCGCTTGGAAAATGGGAATTTACTGATTTTACGCTGGTTCTTTCGCCGGCCGCTGTTGAAAAGGCTGACCAACAATGAGTGCAAAGGTTTTGATTGGTTTTGTCAGTGCTTGCATATTGTCGCTCGCTGTTTTTGCGGGTGCGGCGACGGGACAATCAAATGAGCAAGTCAACATTACTGGCGATCTATTTGAAATTGATCAACAAGCTCAAACCGCTACCTTTACGGGCAACGTACATGCCATACAGGAAACATTTCAGCTTTGGGCCCCAATTGTCGTTGCTTATTATGGCGATGGCGGTCCGTCTGACCTAACAAAAATCACCGCTGACGGGCGTGTTCGGGTTGAATTTGGCAACCAGAATGCCATTTCAGATCGGGGCCATTATGACCCCAAAACACGGCTATTCACCATGATCGGCAATGTATCTGCGACCCAAAAGGGCAGCGCCGACGTGGTCAACAGTTCTGAAATGGTGATTGATCTAAATGACAATACCACGCGATTTGTAGGGTCTGAAACGGACGGTGGCCGCGTCACGGCTATATTTGGATCTGGAAACTAATATGGCGAGCGAAATCGACCCTACCGGCTGGCTGGTTGCGCATTCCTTGGCCAAATCATATGGCAAAAAAGTGGTCATTCGCGATGTGTCCATTGCGGTAAACCGAGGGGAAGCGGTTGGGTTGTTGGGGCCAAATGGTGCGGGTAAAACTACTGTCTTTTCGATGATCATGGGCATTGTTGCGCCCGACCAGGGCGAAATATTGTTGCATGGCCGCTCGATTACTGGTCTGCCGTTGTTCCAGCGCGGCCGGTTGGGGATGGGTTATTTACCTCAAGAACCCTCAATTTTTCGCGGCATGGATGTAAAAGACAATATTCTGTCTATTCTTGAAGGCCACGTAAAATCGCGAAAAAGCCGCCACGCGCGGTTGGATCAATTGCTTGAAGAATTCTCGATCACCCATATCCGTGATGTAGATGCACTCGCACTTTCAGGCGGTGAACGACGACGGGTGGAAATTGCCCGCGCTCTGGCCGCCGACCCCGCCTTTATGTTGCTTGATGAACCTTTTGCGGGGGTTGATCCGATTGCGGTTGGTGAAATCCAAGGGTTGGTGAAACAACTCACAGACAAAGGCATTGGTGTTTTGATCACCGACCACAATGTGCGCGAAACGCTTGGGCTGGTGGATCGGGCTTACATTATTCATGGTGGTCAAGTGATGGTGCAAGGTCGTCCTGACGACATTTCCAACGACCCTGAGGCGCGGCGCGTCTATTTGGGCGAGAATTTCAGCCTTTAAAAGCCCTACTCCCCTCAGATATTCACAAATTTGCAAGAATGTTGCCACATTAATTGGCATGAAACTTGTATATGCGATGCAAATCGTGGCATTTTCAACGGGCTAACGAATTTTTCAACTTACGGAGCACAACTTTTATGGCGCTGGGTCCACGCCTTGAACTAAGACAAGCACAAACGCTTAAATTGACGCCGCAATTGATGCAGTCAATTAAGCTTTTGCAATTGTCACATCAAGAGTTGAGCACTTTTGTTGAAAGTCAGTTACTACATAACCCCCTATTAGAGCGCAGCGATCCGAACGCTGAAACCGACGGCGATGCAAATCCCTCTGAAACCGACAATATTGTCGTGTCCGACACAGCGCGCGATATAGACAGCCATGCCGACCAAATGGAAAGCGCCACATCTTTAGCCGGCGAAATGGACACCGATGCGTCAAATTTGTTCCCCGAACAGGTGGGGCAAGATTCTGTTTCGCAATCGACAACAAGTTGGCAAGAAAGCCGCGGCCAGAGCATCGGCCCCGAAAAAGCTGATATTGATCAATATATTTCTTCACAAAAATCCCTCGGCGACCATCTGATCGAGCAAGTGCAAATGATTTTGCGGCATCCCGGCGATTTCCTTATCGCCAGCGCAATCATTGAAAATCTCAACGAAGCTGGATATCTCGATAAAGACCTTCATCAGATCGCTGAACAATTGGGCACCGAACTGGGCCATGTCGAAGCTGTGCTTGAAGCCATTCAAGGCTGCGATCCGATCGGCATATTTGCGCGCACGGTGCCTGAATGTCTTGCCATCCAACTGCGTGACAAGAATCGCTTGGACCCGATGATGCAAGCGCTGTTGGATAATATTGAACTGGTCGCAGAACATAAATTCAAAGAATTGATGGCGCTGATTAGTTGCGACCAAGACGATCTCCGGGATATGCTGGGCGAAATCAAACGCTTAAACCCGCGTCCGGGGGCTTCGTTTGAAGGCACAGCCATACAACCCGTCGTGCCCGACGTTTACATTCGCGTGGCTAATGGCGGCGGCTGGCAAATCGAACTGAATAGTGACGTGCTGCCAAATGTACTGATCAATCGCACCTACTATGCTGAAGTTTCAGCAAAAGCCAAAAAGGGCGAAGAAAAAACCTATTTGCAAGACTGCATGCAAACCGCCAATTGGCTGACCAAAAGTCTCGATCAACGGGCGCAAACCATTCTCAAAGTCACGAGCGAAATTGCTAGGTTGCAAGATGGGTTTTTGTTGCATGGCGTCACGCACCTCAAACCCATGACGCTCAAAATGGTCGCTGAAGCGGTGGATATGCACGAAAGCACCATTAGCCGGGTTACCGCCAATAAATATGTCTCTACGACGCGAGGACTATTTGAATTGCGCTACTTCTTTACCAGCGCCATTTCAAGTTCAACCAGTGGCGATGACGACCACTCAGCGGCGGCAGTGCGGCATGAAATCAAGTTGTTGATCGATGCTGAGGATCCTAAAAAGATTCTATCTGACGACAAGCTTGCGGTTATTTTGAATGAGAAGCACCAAATGGGCATCGCGCGGCGAACGGTTGCCAAATATCGCGAGGCGATGGGCATCCCCTCGTCTGTGCTACGACGTCGGCAAAAGCGCGAGATGATGAGCTAGTTGGCGCAAGGTTTCGTCCGAGTTAGAAAATAGACCAATCTAACTCGCGAATGACCTGCTCAAGCATTTGGGTGCCAATCAATGAGTTGCCGTTTTTGTTAAGCCCAGGTGACCACACCGCGATGGAGGCAACATTGGGCACCACGGCCAAAATCATGCCGCTCACGCCACTTTTCGCTGGCACACCAACACGATAAGCAAAATCCCCCGAACCGTCATAATGTCCGCATGTAATCATGATCGCTGCGATGCGCTTTGCGCGTCGGTGGGAAACAATTCTTGCCTCCCCAGCTCCAATCGCCCCACCGAAAGCCAAAAACCGCCCGGCACGCGAAAGCTGCACGCATGACATAGACAAAGCGCACTGGTGAAAATAAACACCCAAAGTGTGATCAACTTGATTATTAAAGTTTCCGTAAGACGCCAGATAATGGGCCAGCGCGCGGTTGCGGTGTCCGGTTTCTGTTTCCGATTGGGCAACAGCTTTATCTATATGGATCGTTTCATCATCCGCCAATGCACGCACAAAACTCAATATTTCAGCCAACGCCTCTTTGGGCTGATAGTTTGACAGAATTGAATCCGTGACCACAAGCGCGCCAGCATTTACAAATGGATTGCGGGGGATGCCGTTTTCATGTTCCAGCTGCAAAATGGAATCAAATGCCGAACCCGATGGTTCACGCCCAACGCGATTCCACAATCTATCCCCAACAGTGCCCAAGGCCAACGCTAGCGTGAACACCTTTGACACTGACTGAATGGTGCTTTGTTCGTCGCAATCGCCGGCGCTGATGGTCGCGCCATTTGCAAGCGTGATGGCAATCCCAGCTTTTTGTGGGTCAACCTTTGCCAGTTCGGGAATATAGGACGCCACATTGCCGCGTTCTTGGAGCTCGGCCGCGCGTTCAATCGTTCTTGCTGCCGCTAGCTCAATTTTATAACGATCAATTTCCACAATCAGAACCTTAGGGTCACAACTCACTAAATCACCAAGGTGAAACTCAAGCAACTTTTACGTATATTGAAAACCCGTCATTAGTTGAACGCAACGACAACAGACAAAACCTTGCGTGCTGGGCTAATGTCAATAATCTGGTTCACGGCCAAAAGCTAAAAGCCAAGACTTCCCAACAATCAGATTTTTCAGGTTATTAAAGGCAAGTGACCCAGATCAACGACCAAAATTTGAGAATTTCGCATAGAATTAACTGCGCCGCGAAAAGCGGGGTGATTCATGAGTGCATAGCTAGATATGGTAGCGGTTTTTTTAAGGAAGTGGAAGGGTTTTAGGCAAGATAATCGCAGAATTGAGCGATTGCTTTATCGCCATTTCCGGCGCTACACTTTCACTTGTGAGGACAATTGTTCTCGGCTTTTCAGCCCTTCAATAATTTTAACGAAATGGGGTACAAAATGAACTTACGTGTTTCAGGCAAGAACATGGATGTCGGTGATGCATTGCGCACAAAGGCATTGGACCATCTGGAATCTGCGGTCACCAAATATTTTGACGGTGGATATGATGGACATCTCACATTGGAACATGAGGGCAAACGCTTTAGTGCAGACTGCCTCGTTCATTTGGACACAGGCATCGTCTTACAAGCCAGCGCCATCGCCGGTGATGCAATTTCTGCATTCGAAACAGCCGCGGGGCACATTGAAAAACGGCTTCGCCGCTACAAACGCAAGTTGAAAAATCATCGCCGTGTTGCAGGTAGCTCGCCAACCGCCCAATCATATATTTTGGCATCGCCAGAATTAGAAGAAGAAGTTGAGGAAGACTTCTCACCAGCAGTCATTGCAGAATCAACTTCTGACCTGCATTCGATGAGCGTGGGCGAAGCGGTAATGGAACTTGACCTGTCGCAGCAAGATGTTCTTGTTTTCCGCCATGCTGGACATGGACGCGTTAATGTGGTTTATCGCCGGGCTGACGGAAACATTGGCTGGGTTGACCCAGCCCAACAAGACGCTTAAAACGCGCCACTCCGGTTGATCACTTAAGAGAGATTTTGAATGGAACTCGCTGACATCCTTACGAAGGAAGCCATTGTGCCTTGTGCCAAGGCCACATGTAAGCGGCAATTGTTGCAACTTGCAGCAGACAAAGCAGCTGAACTTGTTGGTGGCGATGCCCATGAGATTTTCAAAACATTGACCGAACGCGAACAATTAGGCACAACGGGGCTTGGCGATGGTATTGCCATCCCCCACGGTAAAATTGAAGGCCTAAAAGGGGTTACGTGCGTCTTTATCCGGCTCGATCACCCAATTGATTTTGAAGCTGTTGACGAGAAGCCGGTTGATCTGGCTTTTGTATTGCTGGCCCCTAAAGGCGCTGGTGCTGACCATCTCAAAGCTCTGTCCCGCATTGCCCGCCTTGTGCGCTCCAACAATGTGGCCAAACAAGCCCGCACTATTCGTGATGCAGACGAGCTTTACGACCTATTGACCAGTGCCAAAGGGCAGTCGAACGCGGCCTAGTTCACACATCAGAATTTGACACATTGTTAACGTTGGCGCACCTTCAAGGTCTTATTATTGAGATTGGGAGGGCGATATGTTTCGGTTTCTTATTGGTGCGCTACTTTTTACACCAACCATGGCGAGCGCAATGGAATTCACCTTTTCATGGGGTGAGACACCCGCCTGCAATACGGGTTGGCCGGACACCATTGGCAGCCCACAATTTGATGTTAGCGACGTGCCTGAGGGCACAATTAAACTCAATTTCAGCGTACAAGATTTGGACGCGCCCGGATTTAGCCATGGCGGCGGTACCATCAGTTATGACGGAGAAAGCGCGATTGGCGCTGGGGCATTCATGTATAAAGGTCCTTGCCCACCGAACGGGAAACATGAATATCAGTGGACCATGACCGCACTTGATTTTTACGGTGCTAAACTTGAGCAGGCAACAGCCACGCTCAATTTCCCTGAATAGCCGGTTGATCGCATTTGCGGCTAGTGCCGCACGGTCATATTGTGTCCGGTTTCGTCAAGCCATTGATGAATGGCCGCGCTGTCATCGGTGATAAGAACTGGTGTGCCATCCGCTGCAAACAAAGCCTCGAACTCGGCCTGTTCGGGGGCGTCCTTGGCTTCTGGGAACATCGTTTTGAGTTGTTTGCCGGTGAGGTGACGGCGATAAACGATTTTGTTTTCGCCCAACGCCAAGAAATCTTCTTTGCTCAGTGGGGCTGGATGTGTGTGGTGGGCCATTTTGTTACTCCTTGTGCGCACAATCTTGTCGCGTTTGCTCATCCAAGAGTTCTTCGTCCTAAAAAAGCACGGCGAACACTTTGGTGCAGTGCCTAATTGGCTGACTTGATTTTGATCCGTTTGGTCACTTTTTCGATATTGGGCCGCCGGATCATGACATTGAGCAAACCATCGCGCAGGTCTGCGCCCTCAACCAACATGGCTTCGGCCAGCAAAAAGCTGCGTTGGAATTGCCGTGCAGCAATGCCGCGATGCAAAAACTCGCGCGCTGGATCATCGGCCTGTCGCCCGCGGATTAATAGCTGATTGTCTTCAAGCGTGATTTCCAACTCGTCTTCGGCAAAACCTGCAACAGCGATTGATATCTGAAAAGTTTCAGATCCATCTTCTGCCGCGACGCGTTCAATATTGTAAGGTGGATAACCGTCCGCTGCCTTTGCCAACCGGTCAAGGCGCTGTTCAAACTCGTCAAAGCCGAGCAAAAATGGTGAGGAGAAGAATGACATACGTGACATAGCGTTTTTCGTAAGAGCGATTGCAACCTGCCAAACGCTCAACCGTCCTTTTTTAAAGCAACTTTTGTGGCCCGCGATGCGGCACCGTATTATCGATATGGTTCGGCTTGTGTCAAAGTTCAAGTCAAAAGCCAAAAACACTCATTATCTCGATATTGCCGCAAATTTGTTTCCCCCCTAGTTTGGGGCGTAATCAATCAAGGATCGCCAATGTTTATTTCCGTTGTCATGCCCGCATATAAAGCAGAGCACACCATCGCGCACAGTGTACAAAGCGCACTGGATCAGGTGCACAATAATTTCGAGCTGGTGATTTCGATTGATGATCAGGTTGACTATCCTAAATTGTTAGCCGACAGCGGTATTAATGATCCACGATTGGTTTTTACCGATACAGGCGCAGTGGGTACCGGATCGTCTAACGCGCGTAATGTTGGGCTCAACAAGGCTACGGGCCGCTACATCGCTGTACTTGACGCCGACGATCAATTTGCGCCAACCAAGCTTGGGCGCGTGGCAACGGCTCTTGAACAATATCCATTGGTGACCACGGGGCTTGATGTAATGGATGATGTTGGTCAGCACTTGCGCTATGTGGGCTGCGGGGGCAATAATCGGCTCTTAGCGGCAGCGGATTACAAGTTTACCAATATATCGATGGACAGTATGGTGGCGCATGATCGAGAACGCGTTCCCGTTCAATATGACATTGATCTGCCCTGCCTCGTAGATCTTGGGTTGATGCTGGATGCCTTTTGCTATGTGGAGGGTAGTTTTCACCTCGCTCAACCCCTGCACCGATATTACAAACAGCGGCAATCGATCAGCATTGGGCCTGAAGCTAGCCAAAGATATGTGCGAATCAAAAGGCTGCTTTTGGAGCGCCTGCAATCCAGTCATTATCCGCTTTTTGGTGGGGAAACCGCGATACAGGGACTAATATCCTTCCTTGAACACTCATTGGCCGCAGAAAAATTGTTCGACGCGCAATGCCAGATGAATCCATCGCTAATATTCGAAGACCACCTCGAATCAAGGCTGAAAGTTTTACTGGGCGATCAAGATTCGGCGCAATATTGATAATATGTGAGTCTTGTCAGACAATTACATCAAAATTATTTTGATTTGTGGTTGCACCAATCACCAAAAGAAGCTTTGTTACGTCTGCTTGCGGCGTCCGAGTGCCGCAAATGATAATTGGAGGGAAACATTATCATGAAGAAATTAGGAAGGCTGTTGGCAGCAACGGCTCTCATGAGTGCAGCGGTTATGGGCTCAGCCTACGCCAAAACACTTGTTTATTGTTCTGAAGGTTCACCAGAAGGTTTTGACGTTGCACCATATACATCTGGTACAACGTTTGATGCCTCATCTAAGCCACTTTACAACCGTTTGGTTGAATTCAAGCGCGGCACATCTCAGGTAATTCCTGGTTTGGCTGAAAGCTGGGAAGTGTCTGAAGATGGTTTGGAATATACATTCAACCTTCGTAAAGGCGTAAAGTTCCACACAACAAGTTACTTTACACCATCACGTGATTTCAATGCCGACGACGTGTTGTTCTCATTTGATCGTCAGCGCAATGCTGACCACGCATGGTACGAATATGTACCAGGCATCTCTTGGGAATATTTCAACGGCATGTCCATGCCAGACCTGATCAGCGATATCGTTAAAGTTGACGATTACACTGTGAAGTTTGTGCTGACACGCCCTGAAGCACCAATGGTTGCTAACCTTGCAATGGACTTTGCTTCAATCGTATCTGCAGAATATGCAGACCAATTGACAGCATCTGGCACACAAGAAATGCTCAACCAAGAGCCAATTGGCACAGGTCCATTTAGCTTTGTTGCTTACCAAAAAGATGCTGTGATCCGTTATGCGGCACACGGCGATTATTGGGGTGGCAAGCAGCCAATCGATGATTTGGTGTTCGCAATTACAACTGACGCTGCTGTGCGCGGCCAAAAGTTGAAAGCGGGCGAATGTGACGTTGCTCCATATCCTAACCCAGCTGATATTGAAAACCTCAAAGCTGATTCAAACTTGGTTATGTTGGAACAACAAGGCTTGAACGTTGGCTACCTTGCATACAACACGCAAGTTGCTCCGTTTGATAATGCTAAAGTGCGTAAAGCGCTAAACATGGCAATCAACAAACAAGCGATTCTTGACGCTGTATTCCAAGGCGCTGGTTCTGCTGCGAAAAACCCAATTCCACCAACCATGTGGTCTTACAACGATGCGATCGTTGACGATGCATACGATCCAGCTGCTTCAAAAGCGATGCTTGAAGCTGAAGGCGTAACTGGTCTTGAAATGGAAGTTTGGGCAATGCCTGTTCAACGTCCATACAACCCAAATGCCCGTCGTATGGCTGAATTGATCCAGGCTGACTTTGCTGAAGTTGGCGTTGACGTGACAATCGTTTCTTACGAGTGGGGTGAGTACCTTGCACGTTCGAAAGAGTTGGATCGTAAAGGTGCAGTTCTTCTTGGTTGGACCGGGGACAATGGTGATCCTGACAACTTCCTAGCGGTTCTTTTGGGCTGTGATGGTGTTGGTGGTTCAAACCGTGCTCAGTGGTGTAATGAAGAATTTGATGCTTTGACACTTAAAGCAAAAATTGTTTCAGACGCCGCAGAACGCACCAAGCTTTATGAAGAAGCACAGGTTGTGTTCAAGCGTGAAGCACCTTGGGCAACTATTGCGCACTCAACTGTGTTCATGCCAATGTCTACAAAAGTCAAAGGCTATGTAATGGACCCATTGGGCGGTCATTGGTTTGACGGTGTTGATCTGGACCAGTAGGTCTTGGATCGAACTTAAGGGGACTGAAGCAGGCGCTGTATTTTGCAGCGCCTGTTTTCTTAGAAAAAAAGAATGTTCAAATTCATCATCAATAGACTGGCACTCATTGTGCCCACATTTTTCGGCATCACGATCGTAGCTTTTGGCTTCGTGCGTGTTTTGCCCGGCGATCCCATCCTAGCGCTCGCGGGAGAGCGCGGGGTAAAGCCAGAGCGCTATCAAGAGCTCTTGGTCCAGTTTGGTTTTGATAAACCAATTTGGGAACAGTATTTCACCTATCTCGTTAACCTGTTTCAAGGCGATTTTGGTACATCAATTTCCACCAAGCGCCCAGTCCTGGACGAGTTTTTGACCCTTTTTCCCGCGACCATGGAACTCGCACTTTGTGCCATCATTTTCGCGATTCTGCTGGGCATTCCAGCTGGCATTATCTCAGCGGTCAAACGCGGGTCTTGGTTTGATCAACTGGCCATGGGCACAGCGCTTGCCGGTTATTCCATGCCGATTTTTTGGTGGGGGCTTTTGCTCATCATCTTCTTTTCGGGCACATTGGGATGGACGCCAGTATCGGGACGTATCTCGCTGATCTATTTTTTCCCGCAAGTCACGGGCTTCATGTTGATCGACAGTATCTTGTCGGGTCAGCAGGGCGCGTTTAAATCCGCGTTCATGCATTTGATCTTGCCAACCATTGTGTTGGGGACAATCCCGCTCGCAGTGATCGCGCGGCAAACCCGTTCGGCCATGCTGGAAGTTTTGGGTGAAGATTATGTACGCACCGCACGCGCTAAGGGGCTTGGCCAAGTGCAGGTGATCGGCGTGCATGCTTTGCGCAATGCGCTCATTCCGGTGATCACCACGATTGGGTTGCAGGTGGGTGTTTTGCTTGCCGGGGCGATTTTAACGGAAACCATTTTCTCGTGGCCGGGTATCGGCAAGTGGATGGTGGACAGTATCTTTAGACGGGACTACCCGTCTGTGCAGGGTGGCTTAGTGCTGATTGCATTGATCGTGATGGTGGTGAACCTGACCGTTGATGTGCTTTATGGCTTTATCAACCCGCGCATCAGGCATCAGTGAGGATATTCAGATGACTGATACACAAACAACAAAAGTTGACCAGTCTGTGGTCAAAGCAGAAGCGCGCAATGCGCAGCTGCAAATGCTGCAAGAATTCTGGCACTATTTTAGCGCCAACAAAGGGGCCGTAATTGGCCTCGTCATTGTCGGCATCATGATTTTCGTTGCCGCGTTCGCGCCTTGGATTGCCCCGCACGATGCGGGTCAGCAATATCGCGATGCGTTTTTGATGCCCCCTGTTTGGGAAACCGGTGGCAGTTGGAAATTCATTCTTGGCACTGACGCTGTTGGGCGGGACATGTTGTCGCGCCTCATCCATGGGTCGCGCTTCTCGCTATTTATCGGCGTGATCGTTGTGTCGATCTCTTTGACTGGCGGCATTATCATTGGCCTTGTGGCGGGGTATTTCCGCGGCTGGGTTGATGGCATTATTATGCGGGTAATGGACATCATTCTCGCCTTCCCATCTTTGCTAATGGCGTTGGTGCTGGTGGCGGTGTTGGGCCCAGGTTTGGTGAACGCCATGATTGCGATTGCGATCGTGTTGCAGCCACACTTTGCGCGGCTTACACGCGCCGCGGTGATGAGCGAAGCCAGCCGCGAATATGTAACCTCAGCGCAAGTAGCAGGTGCTGGGCATATGCGGTTAATGTTCAAGACCATATTACCGAACTGTTTGGCACCGCTGATCGTTCAAGCAACATTGTCGTTCTCAACCGCGATTTTGGACGCAGCAGCCCTCGGGTTCTTGGGCATGGGCGCACAGCCCCCAACCCCTGAATGGGGCACAATGCTTGCTGAAGCACGAGAATTTGTGTTGCGGGCATGGTGGGTCGTGACCTTCCCAGGGATTGCCATTCTTGTCACCGTTTTGGCCATCAATTTGGTGGGCGATGGTTTGCGTGATGCGCTTGATCCCAAATTGAAGCGGAGTTAGGGCCATGAACGTATTGGAAATCCTAAACCTCACCGTGACTTTTGATACAGCAGCCGGTCCGTTTAAGGCGGTTGACGGTGTCAATTTCATTGTCAATCAGAACGACATTCTCGCCATCGTTGGCGAAAGTGGGTCAGGCAAATCGGTGGCCATGCTTGCGGTTATGGGCCTATTGCCCAACACCGCAACCATCACCGCTGACAAGATGACGTTTGAAGGCAAAGACATTCAAGACCTTGGTGAGCGCGAGCGGCGTCAAATTATTGGCAAAGACATTTCGATGATCTTCCAAGAGCCGATCGCCAGCCTTAATCCGTGTTTCACCGTTGGTTTCCAAATTGATGAAATGTTGAGGGCACACACTTCGCTAAATGGCCGCGCACGCCAAGCCCGCGCAATTGAGCTGTTTGAATTGGTGGGCATTCCCGACCCAGAAAAGCGCTTACGCAGCTTTCCCCACCAATTGTCCGGTGGCCAATGCCAACGGGTAATGATTGCGATGGCGATTTCGTGTAACCCAAAACTGTTGATCGCGGACGAGCCAACAACAGCACTTGATGTGACCATTCAAAAGCAAATTCTTGATTTGCTGTTGGATATTCAACGTCAAAACAATATGGCTTTGATCATGATCACCCACGATATGGGTGTGGTGGCTGAAACCGCGCAACGGGTTGTGGTGCAATATCAGGGCCGCCAGATGGAAGAAGCTGGGGTTCTTGAATTGTTTGAAAACCCGCAAAGCCTGTACACCAAGGCATTGCTTTCTGCCCTGCCTGAACGTGCGGAGGGGGATCGCTTGCCAACTGTCTCGGACTTTTCTGATAGCTTCGACGCTGAGGGAGCGACATCATGAGCAACGTCATTTTGAAGGCGAGCAACATTTATCGCGACTATGTCACCAAAGGCAGCATGTTCAAAAAAACTGATGTGGTGCAAGCGCTTAAGGGTATCAGCTTTGACGTGATTGAAGGTGAAACACTTGCGGTCGTGGGGGAAAGCGGCTGTGGCAAATCCACGCTTGCGCGCATCCTCACGCTCATTGATGCCCAAACGGCTGGCGAGCTTGAGATCGAAGGCACCGACATCAATATCAATGTGCAAAAACCAACATCTGAGATGCGCCAACGGGTGCAGATTGTCTTCCAAAACCCCTATGGCTCGCTCAATCCACGGCAAAAGGTCGGTGAAATTTTGGAAGAACCATTGGTGATTAACACCAACATGCGATCTGACGAACGCCGCAAATTGGCAATGGAAATGCTGGCAAAAGTGGGGCTGGAGCCGGTACATTACGGGCGCTATCCGCACATGTTTTCTGGCGGGCAGCGACAGCGGATCGCCATCGCACGCGCGTTGATATTACGGCCCAAAATCCTTGTTTTGGATGAGCCGGTGTCTGCTTTGGACCTTTCGGTACAAGCGCAAATATTGAACTTGCTTGCCGACTTGCAGGACGAATTCAACCTCTCCTACATCTTCATCTCGCACGATTTATCGGTGGTCAAATATATCGCTGACCGGGTGATGGTGATGTATTTTGGTGAGATTGTTGAGCAAAATACGCGGGAAGAAATTTTCACTAACCCGCAACATGACTACACCAAAACTTTGCTGGCCGCGACGCCTCGGGCAACGGTTGAATCGATCAAAAAACGTTTGGGTGTTGCCTGACCTTTAGGTCGATTTAGAGTTTGAAGAAGGCGGGGCTTGGCTCCGCCTTTTTTCACCCCGCCGTTGGTCGCTGCGCTCGTATTCGTTTTGCGCTCTCGCCGCTCGGGCTGGCCCGGCACCCCCGGCTCATCCCATTTGCCGCCGTTGGTCGCTTTGCTCGTATTCGTTTTGCGCTCTCGCCGCTCGGCTGGCCCGGCACCCCCGCCTCATCCCATTTGCCGCCGTTGGTCGCTTTGCTCCCGACCCCGGCACCCCCGCCAATTGGTGCCAAACACCTGCACTTCATTCTTTCGTCATGCCAGTGCTGCTTAAGGTTCAGCAATTCATTGGCATCCCCGGACTTGATCCGGGGTCACGTTACCGTCCAATTGCGACCTGTTTCGCCGGACCCAACCCGAGTTAACGGTGGTGATTGGTCCGTGACTTCTGCGCCACCTTCTTCCCTCATCCTGAGCTTGTCGAAGGACTATGAATTCCGCTCCCGTGGTTCGACGGGCTCACCATGAGGGCTTTTCTAGCGCCCTTCGGCCTCATCTACTTTCATCATTCCCGCGTAGAAGGAGCGACGACGACCTATATGGCATTTACTGCGCATAAGCCTTTACTCGCGGTGGCATTTCCCTCCCCCTTGTGGGGAGGGATTAAGGGTGGGGGGATACCGGCACTAACTCACACTCACCCGCAATTGATTTTGCGCGATTGCTCACAAATGCTATCTAACGGTGCAAGAGACAGGTAGGCCACATTGCTAGATAAATCAAAACCGATTTTCGGGGCGCAGTATGCGCAATTGCCGGAACGATTTTACGGCGCGCAATCCGCAATCCCGGTTGCTGATCCCAAGTGGATTGCGTTCAATCCCGAACTAGCCAAGCAATTACAGCTCAACGTTCCAGAATTGGCTGGTGAAGCGGGTCTTGCTATATTCGCGGGCAATCAGACCGCGTCGGGCACAATGCCACTGGCTATGGCTTATTCCGGACACCAATTTGGTCACTGGAACCCACAATTAGGCGATGGCCGCGCGCTCCTGTTAGGCGATGCTTTGGACAAAAGCGGTCAATATTTTGATGTGCAACTCAAAGGCTCTGGCCCCACGCAATATTCGCGAAACGGCGATGGCCGCACCGCGCTTGGGCCTGTCTTGCGCGAGTATGTGATTTCTGAGGCCATGTACGCGATGGGTATCCCCACAACGCGCGCTTTGGCTGCCGTTGCTACAGGCGAGAAAGTGCGGCGTGAAACAGCGCTGCCCGGCGCGATTATCACTCGGGTTGCAAAAAGCTTTGTTCGCGTGGGTACATTCCAATATTTCGTGGCCCATGACGACAAAGAAGGCCTAAAAACGCTCGCTGATTTCTCGATCTCGCGGCACGAGCCAGACTTAAAAGAAGTTGAGCACCCCTATATTGAATTGCTGAAGCGGATCGTAATGCGACAAGCCAAGTTGATCGCCCATTGGCAGCTGGTTGGCTTTATCCATGGGGTCATGAACACGGATAATGTGTCGATTGCTGGTGAAACCATCGATTATGGCCCTTGTGCTTTTATGGATGAGTATGACCCGGCGACGGTGTTTAGTTCGATTGATAGTTTTGGACGCTATGCCTATCAAAACCAACCCCGCATTGGCCAATGGAACTTAAGCGTATTGGCCCAATCCATGTTGCCAATTTTGCATGAGGATGAAGACCAAGCCTTGGCGCTCGCACAAGACGCTGTCAATGGTTTTTCTAGCCAATTTGACGATGCATTTCGCAGTGGTCTGCTGAAAAAAATTGGTATCACTGAAGAGCAAGAGGGCGATTATCAATTGGCGATTGAGTTGCTGGATACAATGAAGACAGCTCGTGCTGATTTTACCAACACATTCCGTGCGCTGTCCAATATGTCACTTCCCTCGCCAGACATTGATGCGGCGCAATTGCCATTGACCGAATGGATCAACAACTGGATACGTCACACAGACAGCGGTAAACGGATTGATCAGCAAGTAATGCGGTCAGTGAACCCAGCCTTCATCCCCCGTAATCACCGGGTAGAGGCGATGATCCAAGCGGCAATCGAAGGCGATTTCACATTGTTCGAAGAATTGATGCAGGTTTTGGCGACACCTTTTGAAGATAAGCCCGTGCACCACGCTTATACCTTGCCGCCTGAACCTGATGAGCGCGTACACCAAACCTTTTGCGGGACTTAGTTACGCGCCGCCATCGCGAATTACATTCGCCCAAGTTTGATCCCGGCTCGGGGGCCGGGAATGCCGTAATGGTTTACGTCGCCACCTAATTTTTGGCTTCCCCGGACTTGATCCGGGGTCTCACTTTTCATACCGCCGTTGGTCGCTTCGCTCCCGACCCCGGCACCCCCGTGCATTTTACACGCCGCTGTTGGTCGCTTCGCTCCCGACCCCGGCACCCCCGTGCATTTTACACGCCGCCGTTGGTCGCTTCGCTCCCGACCCCGGCACCCCCGCCAATTTGTGCCAAACACCTGCACTTTTTTCCTTCGTCATGCTCGGACTTGCCCCGGCAAAACAGGAAGAAAAAAAGGGCGACCCGAAGGCCGCCCTTAAGTGGGAGGAAGTGCTGTTAGCGCGTGACGATCTCTGGTCCCATTAGCGCGTAAGGTAATGTTGTTGAAAGTGCAGGCCAGTAAGTAACGATTATCAGGAACACCATCAACACGGCCACGAACGGCATTGCCGCTTTGACCACTTGCATCAAACTCATGCCCGTTATCCCGGAGGTCACGAACAGATTGAGCCCAATGGGCGGGGTGATCATCCCGATTTCCATGTTCACCACCATAATGATGCCCAGATGAATCGGGTCAATTCCCAATTCAATCGCGATTGGAAACACCACTGGAGCCACGATAAGCAGCAACCCGGATGGTTCCATGAATTGACCACCGATCAACAACAAAATATTGACCGCAATCAAGAACGTGAACCAGTTAAAGCCAGCGCCAAGCATGAGCTCGGTGATCGCCTGGGGAATACGTTCAGTGGTCAGCACGTGGGCGAACAGCAACGCGTTGACGATGATAAACATCAACATCAAAGTTGTTTTGGCCGCATCCACCAGCACTTTTCGCGTGTCGTTGTGGAACATGGCGGTTGGAAATTTACCAAAGATGAGGCCAAGGTTACTGCCCCAGATCGGTAGGCCGGCAACCAGATGGCTCGGCACACGGGCAAGGCTGCCCTGCGGATCACGCCAGATGGTGTAGGCAATCATTGCTGCAACACCTGCACTTAAGCCCGTCCAAAACCGGACTGTAAAGCTAACCGCTTCGCTGTCCCCAAAGGCAAAGAATGACAGCGTCATCCAAAGCCCGAACAACGAGATGCCATAAACGGTGGCGGAGAAGCCAATGCGGGTTTTGGTTGGTGCATTTTCAGGCACCCAAGGTATATTTTTGAGTGGCCCCATATCGCGATAAACAAAGATGGCGATAAAAAACGCATAGACAGCTGCGACTGCGGCCGCTTCTGTTGGGGTAAATACCCCGCCATAAATACCACCAATGATGATGACAATAAGGAACAGACCCCAACCCGCTTGTTTGCCACCTTGCAATATTTCGCCCCAGCCACGCCAAGGTTCAGCTGGGAGTTTTTTGATACGTGCGACAACGTAAATCGCCAACATCAACATGGCCCCAGCCACAAGTCCGGGAATCACGCCCGCTAAGAACATTCGACCAACCGACACGTCCGTTGCCGCCGCATAAACCACCATCACGATGGATGGCGGGATCAGGATGCCGAGCGTACCCGCATTGGCGATAATGCCTGCGGCGAATTCTTTTGAATAACCAACTTGCATCATACCAGCGATAGCAATTGTGCCGATGGCAACAACGGTTGCTGGCGAAGAACCGGATAAAGCGGCGAACATCATACAAGCCAAGACCGACGCCATGGCCAGACCGCCACGGAAGTGACCAACCGCTGCGATAGCGAAGCGGATAATGCGTTTTGCGACGCCCCCAGTTGACATGAAGGATGCTGCCAAAATGAAAAACGGGATCGCCAACAACGTATAGTGCTGGGCCGAGTTGAACAATTGCAGCGCAACCGAAGACATAGAATCCGTCGACAGGAACGCGATGACAATGATGGAGGATAGGCCAAGTGATACCGCCACTGGCACCCCGAGGAACAACAGCCCGATAACGAGCACAAATAGGATTGTCGCAGCCATTATTCGCCCTCCCCTTTCAAGACATCTTTGTTTTCAGCCACCAAATCTTCAGCTTCATGACCCGCGATAATCAGTTCGCGTTCACCCTTGATAATTTGGATCACGGCCTGCAAAGAGCGGAAGGCCAAAAGCCCCAAACCCACCGGCAAAATCAAATAGGCCATCCAGCGCTTCACGCGCTCTTCAAGCCCGAACGGTTCTGAGATCCAAGTGGGATATTTAAGGTCTTCAAGTCCCAGCTGCAGCTGATACATTTTGGACCAATAAAACACCGCACCACCTTTTGACGTGACGCCGAAGATTTTCATCCAATCGACCGAGATTAGCATCACCGCATAGAGCAGGGTCGCAACTGCGCCAAAAATCGCTGCGTAACGTAATCCCTTTGCGGGCAACATGCGGATGAATGCATCAACCCCCAGATGCGAGCCCATTTTCACCCCGTAAGACATGCCAAACAGGATGAGCCATGCAAAGATGATCCGCGTGAGCTCTAGCGCACCGCCAAAGCTGGTGTTGAAGCCATAACGCATGACCACTTGCACAAATGAAATGATGGTGATGAGCGCCAGGAGCGTTGCAAGAATGTTTTCTTCTAGTCGCGTTACCGCACTTTCCCAACGCCGTTCAGCTAAAAATAGCGCAAGAATGAGCAGTCCGGTGCCCGCATATAGCCAGGTCGCAGCCATTTTCTCCCCCAATATAAAAGAATTGTCGATGCTTCATACTGGGCATCGTGCCAGACTTAGAGGCAGAGCGCGAACTTCGCGCTCTGCAGTTGTGTATAACTTAGCTGCGCTTACATGCCCGCAGCGACAGCGGCGTCAATCACATCTTGGCCAATATCGTCAGCAAATTGAGCCCAAACTGGCTTCATGGTGTCAACCCAGACTTGACGTTGCTCTGGTGTTAACTCACGCACAATACCACCTGCAGCCACGATGTTTTCGCGTGCTTGTTCGTTCAAAGCTGTTGCTTTGGCGTTTGCGGCCACAACTTCTTCGTTGAAGATGGTCAGGAACTGTTCACGTACCGCTGGATCAAGCCCATCAAGCCATTCGGTTGATGTGATCGCAAGATATGTCAACAATTGGTGGTTGGTCACGGTTACACCATCTTGTACTTCAAAGAATTTCTTTGAATAGATGTTTGACCAGGTGTTTTCTTGCCCGTCCACAACGCCTGTTTGCAATGCGCCATAAACTTCAGCGAAAGCCAATTTCTGAGCAGAGCCGCCCATGGCTTCGATCATGGCAACAGCCACGTCTGATGTTTGAACGCGGAATTTCAAGCCCGCTGCGTCAGATGGTGAAATCAAAGGTTTCTTGGCTGAGAAGTGCTTGAGACCATTATAGATGTAACCAAGGCCGACATAGCCTTTGTCGTTAATGGCATTCAGCAAATCTTTGCCCACTGGACCTTGTGTGAATTTGTTCACCGCATCCATGTCTGAGAACAAGAATGGCAAATCAAACACGCCATATTTTTTAGTGAAGCTCTCAAATTTTGACAATGAAGGCGCTGCAATTTGAACGTCGCCCAACAGCAATGCTTCCATCACTTTGTTGTCGTCAAACAATGTTGAGTTGGCAAACACTTCCATACAGGCTGTGCCGTTCATCTCTTCATTGATGCGCTTGGCAATCGCTGCTGCTGCTTCGCCTTTTGGATGACCAGTTTCTGCTGTTACGTGGCTAAACTTAATAACGATTTCGCCACTGTCGCATTCGCCCGCCATCGCTGGTGTCGCCATGAGAGCTGCTGTTAGCGTCGCGCCAACGAGTAGTTTTTTGAACATTTGGTTCCTCCCCAAAGGATGTTTGAGATCAGGTGACAAGAACGTCACCCCTCATACCTACAAGAGCAATCGTCGTGCCAAGTTTAACGCTCAAACAAAATCGTTATATTTCAAATAGTTAGATTTGCTTTCGGTTCAGGCAGAATGTGATGCGTGTTGAATTCGACACATCAAAATCGGTTACATGTGTCGAATTCAACACACAAATACGGACTCACGGGTTTGGGGCCATAATGCCATATTTCTTCATTTTTTCGTAAAGCGCCTTGCGCGAAATACCAAATGCCTCGTAGGTCGATTTGAGCGAACCATCATGCTTGGCGATCTCATTTTCAATCAGCGCCTTTTCATAGGACGCCATTTTTTCAGGCAGCGAGCGATCTGACTGATCGACAGCGACACCATTTGAGTTGAGCAAACCAAGCCCCATCCCCAGAATGAAACGGTCCGCTGAATTGCGCAATTCGCGCACATTGCCCGGCCAATCATAGGCATGCAGTTGCGCCACGATTTGCGGTGTGACCTCGGGGATTTCTTTGCGGAATCGCGCCCGGGCCTGACGGGCCAACCGATAGAATAGCATCAATATGTCATCGCCTCGTTCGCGCAAAGGCGGCAAATCTATTGAAGCAACATTCAGCCGAAAATACAGATCCTGGCGAAATTCACCATTGATGCTTGCCTGTGCCAAATCTACTTTGCTGGCCCCCACAATTCGAATGTCGAGCGGAATGGTTTTGTTGGACCCCAACCGCTCCAGCGACCTTGTTTCCACCACCCGCAACAATTTAACCTGCACGTCGAGCGGCATAGATTCAATTTCGTCAAGAAACAACGTGCCGCCATTGGCAAATTCGATCTTGCCGATGCGCTTTTGGGTCGCTCCGGTAAAAGCGCCAACCTCGTGACCAAACAATTCGCTTTCAATGATTTCTCTTGGCAATGCCCCACAATTGACAGCGACAAACGGCTTCGTTTTGCGCGCACTATGGTCGTGCAGCGCCCGCGCGACCACGTCTTTTCCCGCTCCGGTTTCGCCGTTGATCATGATATCGATATCAGCATCGGCCAACATGGTGACTTGTGACCGCACCCGCACCATTTGCGTCGATTTACCGATCAGCGTTTCGTCGAGCAAACCATCGGCATCAATTTCTTCGCGCAAGATGCGGTTTTCCATCACCAACCGACGTTTTTCGATGGCCCGAGAAACAACAGCGGAGAGTTGGTTGGGCGGAAATGGTTTTTCGATGAAATCATAAGCCCCGCTGCGCATGGCACTGACGGCCACTGAGACATCGCCATGGCCGGTGATGAAGATCACCGGGATCGCTGGGTCAATATCCATAACCCGTTTCAAGAATTCTTGCCCTGTCATGCCCGGCATGCGCACGTCGGAAATGATCGCGCCGTGAAACTGAAAGGAAACCAAGGGCATAGCAGAGGCGGCGCTAGGGAATGCTTTGACGTCCATGCCGTCAATCTCCAGCGCCTGCACCAGCGCATGGCGCAGATCATTGTCGTCATCAATCAAAAGCACTTTTGGGTCGGACAACATCACTTAACTCATTTCCTTTTTGCCATGTTGCAGTTTCACATAGAAAGCGGCACCACCAAGTTTGCTCGCCCCCAGTTCAATCTCGCCACCAAAATCGTGCACAATATTGTAGGCAATGGAAAGCCCAAGTCCGAGCCCTTCCCCCACGTCTTTTTGGGTAACGAACGGGTCAAATATCGTTTCACGATCCTTTTCGCTGATCCCGGAACCAGAATCTTCAACGGCAAATACCACATTGTCCGCATCATCGCTCACCGTAAGTTTGACTTGTCGATCTTTACTGTGCGCCGCTGCATCAATGGCATTGCTCAACAGATTGACCAATACTTGTGAAAGCCGAAGACTGCCGCCGCGAACAGTAAGATTCTGGTCGACATAACCGACATGAACATTAACCTTTTTGCCCCGGGCGTGCGGGTCGATCAGGGTTATCGATTCTTTGATAAGCGATGCAACCAAGACATCACGCTGACTTGTACCCGGCTTGCGCGCAAAGGATTTTAGCGTCTTGGATAATTTCGCCATACGATCCGTCATCGACGATATACGGATCAAATTGTCTCGCGCCGCGTCTTCTTTGTCTTGATCCAAAAAGGTGCGCGCATTGTCCGCATAGGCGCGGATCGCGGCGATTGGTTGATTATATTCATGCGATAACGCCGCCGACATTTGACCAATAGATGCCAATTTGGCCGATTGCATCAATTCCGTTTGCGCTTGGCGCAACGCCGCTTCGGCAGCGATCCGCTCATCATATTCTTTACGCAATTCCTTTGTGCGCACCCGCACCCGCTGCTCCAATTCACGCGCCGTGGCCTGTTCGGCTTCCAGCCGCATTACGGCCAAATGCCGACGTTGCAGCAATACAAAAAACATACCGCCGACAATGATGGCGGAAAGCATGATGATCAGAATCATTTGTTCTTTGGCGACGGTGACGGGCCAGTAATCCTCCAGCACATTGAGATGCCAATCCAACAGCGGCAAATACTCGCCACGGGCCAAATATTTAGTTTCACTGGCACCGGCTCCAATCGACACCAGCTGCGGAATAGACTGATATGATTGCAAAATTTCAGCGGGCAAGCCTTCGGCCAATTGGTTGGCCACAATTTTTTGCCCAATCTGGTTGGTCACAAAAATCGGCTCACTCAATAAACCCCAAGCGTCGCCCAATTGCTGTAAATCCACATAGACCACAACGATACCGATGATTTTGCCATTCCAGCTGACGCCATTTGAAAACCCGTAGGCACTAGCGCCGGTGCTTGTGAGCAATGTTGCTCGACCAAGTCGACCCTGACCGCCAGCGCGGATAAGGTTTTCATCGATAATCCGGGGCGCAAAACCCTCATTGTTGGATTGGGCCAACACCGATCCATCAGGGCGAGCAAATTGCACATTCGCAGCGCCGGACAGCCCCGCATATTGAACCACCAGACGATTTGCAATTGTTTGCGCTGACCTTTTATCAAGCGTTTGGAACACATCGGCCACGCTTGGTTGGCGCGCCACCACGCCCGTGAGCAGGCGAAATTTGTCAAAAATGCCTGTGATGGTTTCCTTTTGAAGCGCCAACACTTCGTCAATTTCGGCATTGAGCCGCTGGCGCTCGCGGTCCTGTGTCCAGGGTACGCCAAAATAGAGAATGACCAGCGTCCCCACGCTCACGACCAAAACAAGCGTCAAAATCTGCAGGCGGAAATTTTTCAAAATCGGTTCAACTACGCTCATGTGGCGACTATCTTATGCGCACCAAGGTGAAGTCAATCACGCAAATGATACCTGGGGGGGCATTCCTTTGCTCCCGCGCCGTAAACTTGTCGAGGTTGGTGAGCCGCGCAAATTTATCATGGTCACACGGAACGCTGCCGGCACACGCAAGAAAAAGCAAGAGACTGAGGACACTGATGAAAACGACCAAAAGATGATGAAATTGAGATTTTGCAGTACCTGTTCACTAGGGTCTGAACTCAATTGATCCCGGCTCAAGGCCGGGAATGCCCCATGGGGATAAATCGACATTTCCTTTCGGTTGCTGCCGGGCAATCGGGGCAGTGTGATTTTAAACATAGGACGCAAAGGTTTTCCTTCGCCAATATGCGCCTCGTACACCGACCGATTTACATCAACTCGACAGCAATCGCTGGGTGAGCCAAACAGCTATTCTGCTTAACTGGCTTTTGCAGTCAGCACTTTGCGCGGATCAAAATGTGCGATCACGGAAACGCCAATTTTGGTTCGGCAATAATAGTAAAGCAGCGCTGAGCGAACAATCTGGGACAAGGCGGTACCAATGGCGGCGCCAACAATGCCAAAAACCGGCACCAATGTAACCGAAATGGCGATGTTCATAACTAAGGCGTATCCAGCGATCATCACGTTGAGACGTTCACGACCAACAACGATCAACAGATTTGAGGCTTGACCCACAATTGACTTTCCGACCAACCCGATACCAATCACCAACATGATGACTTGGCCGGACACAAATTCTTCCCCAAACAAGGAGAGCAGAAACGGACCGGCTGCAAGGGTGACCAAGACCGCTGGAATGGTGAGCCAAAAGGTCCACGTGGAGGCCATGTGGACACGGTTTTGCAATTCTGTGTTGTCGCCTTCAGCGTTGGCCAACGAGAACTCACGGGCAAACACCACCATAAACGCGTAATGGATAAACCCGGCGATGGCCATGCAGCGCAAGGCGGCAAAATATACAGAGACACTTTCGGACGGCATCATAAAACCCAAAATCACAATGTCGGACCAGTAGAGCAACTCCTCCACCCCGGTGACAACAACCAATGGCACAGCGGCGTAAATCCAATATCGCCGCAACCGTTTGCGGTGGCTCTGGCTTGTGGCGGGCTTGATGCGTTTGACGTGAATTTTGATATAGACGGCCTGCAAGCAGATGAGGAAAAGCGTGACGCCAATTGTGACCGCGAGCGCCAACTCAGCCGTCAGGGGAATATTATAAAGGCTAATCACAAAAAGCGTGGCCATGACAATGACGGGGCGCAAGATAAACCCGGGGACAACAGCCATGCGGTACCAACCTAGCCCCCGCGACACCCCTTCAATGTAGAGTTCAAGCGCCAAAATCGGCAACCCGACAGCCAAAACGATGGCGGAACCCATCATATTGTCGGCCAAAAGATTACCAAAGAAATAGAGCGCCGCGCCACACAAAGCGGCGGTTGAAATGGACGTTATCAGGATGAACTTCAGCCCATTACTCATGAAACCATAAACAAAGTCAGCGCGCGCACGGGTTGCATATTTGGGTAAAAACCGCACAGCACTTTCTGAAAAACCCATAACTGATGTGTGGGTTAAGATGACCTGCCACGTCCAAAAGGTGACAAATATGCCGTAATTTTCGATCCCTAGGCTCTTGGCCAAATAGATCTGAAAAATATAGGCAAGCCCTGCGGCAAAGACCCGCGTCAAGAGTGTGGACATGGCTTGAATGACGGCTTGCAACTGCCCAATACGTGCAAATAGGGCTTCCAGTTTTTGACGATAGTGAGCGATCAAATTCACGACGCCTTATTGTTGCTTTGCCCGCGCAAGGAGCGCGCCAATTTCAATATGTTAAAGCGCCAATCACTAGGCAGTTTATTAAAGATCGTTTTGACAAATGGGCGCAAGTGTAATTGCCAAAGCACGCCGATAAAGTAGCCCCGCATGGAACGCGGGAAAACACGGGTTTGCAGTGCCATTTGATTGTTCGACCAGGCGTCTTTGTAGCCTGCCGGTTCTGCCAATAAATCATATTTGTCAGCGCCGTTCTCAATCGCCCATTTCAGGGCTTCTTCAATTTGGATTTTGCCAACCGAATGTTCGCGCATATCCCAATCAAAGGCACCGATATATGAATAATAGTGACCGCGTTGCAAGAAACCGATTTCGACCGCAACCGGATGCTCGTCCAACATCAGCGCCCCGGCGACCGCGCCGGATTTGGAATTTGTATCGCCACAAAGTGCGCCAATGCAGTCGCTCAATCCAGCGATTGTCAGCTTCGCGTCGTTGCGTCCGGTTCTGACGAGCCAATCCCGTTTCATCTGCAAAGCCTTTGCCACCAGGTCAGCGAATTGTGGCGCATCGGCAAAAAATGTTTGATAGGAAAGGTCGCCCATGCGCGCCAATTTATTCTTACGCTTGTTGCGATTGCGGCGCGTGGATTTTGAGATACTGGCTTGGTATTGGGCAAAATCTTCGAATTGGCTGAGGTCAAAGATTGAGGCTATTTCGTCGACAGGTGCAAGCGTGCCTTTGTTATCTAGCGCCAGATGCAGGGCACTTTGTGCGGGGATCTTTGGCAAACTGACAAGATCAACTTCCACGTTGGCTAGCGCATAATCGACGAATTGGCTTAGGGTTTGCTGGTCGACTAGCATGGG
>NZ_JBLIAI010000007.1:0-65954 GCF_047634455.1 Maritalea sp. | reverse complement strand
TTGATAGTTGCATTACGATGGAGCAAATTTCAGGTGTCGATCCGCGCACCAACCAAGAGATTAACCCCAATTATGCCAACTGGACAACGCACCCCAACAACCCAAGTGCGGTCACAGAACCTGCAGAATAAAACTCAAACCACCAATTCCCCACATGGATTGGTAATAGATGGTCGCGAAAAACTTCGCGGCCATTTTGCTATGATCTTGTTCGCAATGTTGATTTCTGCCAGCTTTTCCTTTGGAGCGCTCGCCGCTCCACATATTGATGCAGGCGCGCTCAGTGCATCACGTTTTTTGCTTGCCTCGATTGTGATGGGGTTGATTACCTATTTCACGGGCAACAAGCTGGTTGAAAAAGGCAAAATTCTCCCCAAATCGCCGCTTCGCTTCATCTTACTTGGCGCATTGATGGGCGTCTATTTCGTCACCATGTTCGAAGCGCTCAAGATCACCTCGCCAGTTTCAACCGGAGCGGTGTTCACGCTTATGCCAATGATTTCCGCTGGGTTTGGCATTTTGTTTTTAGCGCAACGGGTTTCATCGCGCATGATCATCAGTCTGTTGATCGCCGCAGCTGGTGCCATTTGGGTGATTTTTCGCGGCGATTTACAAGCACTTCTGGCGTTCAACATCGGCACAGGCGAAATGATCTTTTTCGTCGGTGTAATCTGCCATGGGGCATACGCGCCGCTGGTGCGCAAACTTAATCGGGGCGAACCCGTGGTGATATTTTCATTTTGGACGCTGCTGGCATGTGCCGCTTGCCTGACCATTTACGCCGCCTGGGGCATCGCCAGAACCGACTGGTTGAATTTACCAGCCGTTGTTTATTGGGCAGGGCTTTACCTCACCATTTTCACCACCGCCCTCACTTTCTTTTTGCTGCAATATGCAAGCCTACGGCTACCTGCTTCAAAAGTGATGAGCTATGGTTATCTCACCCCAAGCTTTATCATTTTGATCGAGGGATTTAGCGGGCGCGGCTGGGTGAACCCAAGCGTTGCCTTTGGTGCATTGGTGACGGTGATCGCGCTACTGGTGTTGGCATTCGCCAAAGAAACGTAAACGTTTAGACCTTGAGCATCGAGGTGAACATATTGACCAAAAAGGCTTTTGTGTTCTCAAATTCTGCTGGGTCGTCTATGCTGCGCCCCAACACCAAGCGCACTTGTTCTTCAAAATCAGCATAATGTTGGGTGGTTGCCCAGATCGAAAAAATCAAATGCTTTGGGTCAACTTTTTTGTTACGGCGACAGTTCATAATTACACCGTAATTACGCGTTCTATTAAACGCGACCTTATGTCAAAGTGATAATCGACAATGAACGTTGTAACGTCTAATATGTCCTTATGAAGAATGCAGTTTTGCTATCATTGCTGGTTGTTTTTACAATTTTCGGTGCCGATAGGGTAACCGACAGAATTGGCAGTTCTGCTGAGATTACTTCACAAGCCGTCGCTTCAATGAGTTTGGACTATTGCTTGTGTAATTTGTTTATTCCGTCGGAATGTGACCTATCTTGTGTTCCACAACCCCAACTATTGTCACTTTCAAATAGCTTTGTTGGGAGCGCTGACAAGCTCGCCACAATCGTGGTGTATCGTTATGCAAAAGGCCTTACTCGGCCACCCGACCCATATCCTCCACGAGCTGCCTAAAATGGTCTGAGGCGTTGGAGCTAACACTAAACTTTTGTCGTGTCTTGGTTCCTGCGTTCGAATACTTAGGGACATTTGGTTTGTCTTTAGCTCTGGCTATGCAAGCCAACTCACGATTTTGTTTAGCTCGAAACAATTCCACACGTTGGGCAAAAAGTCTTTGCGCACTAGTGCCGCAGTCCCTGAGACTCTATATGACACAAGCGTCACTTCTCTGTGAGTTGTGAGGCGTGCTGAATTCGAAAGATATGAATATGACAGAAAAGTTCAATTTGGCGATAGCTCCATCCAGGCGACAAATCCTAAAGCTGGCAGCTTCATCTGCCGTTGCATTGATAACTGCGCCTTTTGGTTTTCGTTCCGCTTTTGCTGGCAATCCGGCGGGCTCTGCAATTACCTTTGACGGCGATACTCTTTTAGTTGCGCAAGATACAAGCATTTGGAACAATCCAAACGGCAAGTGGGACAGATTACCTAACCAAACATCGGGTGAAATATTGACCCTTGCCACACATCCCGTTCGCCCAAATCGGATAGTTGCAGGTTTAGCGCGCTCAGGCGTGGCGCTGTCCGAAGATGGTGGTAAGAGCTGGTTACCCAGAAACAACAACTTGCCGGAAGCACCGGTAACAGCACTTGCATTTTCCGCCTCGCAACCAGAAACGCTGTATGCCGCCCTCAAAGGTGATGGGCTATGGAAGAGCGAGGATGCAGGGGCTTCCTGGAGCTTTGCTATGGATAGGCCATGGCTTGAAGATGCCGAGCGTAACGTCTTTTCATTAGCATCGGTTGATCTAGCAACCGGTATGGGCGGTATTTGGATATACGCAGGAACCGAAATGGGACTTACTAGGGTTCCAGATTGTTTTTGTAGATGGCAAGACGTGCAAGCGGGTGACGCCATGGATGCGTTAGTATCAGGGGTGTCCCCTATAACGGAGGTACCTTTACCTCAAGGTGAGCCAATATACTCTCTCATTAGTGCAGCATCTACTCCATCCAAGCTTTTTGCCGCGTTGCAATCGGGTATCTGGGCGTCTGAAGACGCTGGTGTCATCTGGGAAAAGCGTTCGATTGTGGACGCAAGAGCAATCGCCGTGCACCCAAAAAATGCTAAAAACCTTGCCGCACTCACAGAGGACGGCGTCATTCAAAGCCAAGACGGCGGCATCACATGGGCCACCATTTTAGACCTACAAGGGATACCATCATGAACAAAATTCTTGCAATCGGCGGAGTCGTAGTTTTTGCTGTCGCTAGCACGACCGCTCTTACAGGTTTCAATGCGACAGCCTTAGCGAATTCCAATTCAGCGCAGAACATAAGTGAAAATGGAAAGCGCATGGCAGCAAAAAAAGCCATTACAATCTGGCGCGATCCAAATTGTGGATGTTGCGATACCTATGCCGATTATCTTGAGGCAAACGGTTATACCGTGACGCGCGTCGACGATCGCAATTTCGATCAGCGTTCGGTTGATATGGGCGTTCCAGAGAGGGGAATAGGATGTCATTTGTCCGAGGTCGACGGTTACGTCGTGAGCGGGCTCGTGCCAGCCGAAATCATCGAACGTTTGGTTACTGATCGTCCTAATATCACAGGAATCACGTTACCAGGAATGCCTAGAAATGCACCGGGTATGGCACGCACAAAAACAGGTACGCTCAAAACTTACGCGTTTGGTGAGGGCGGCGTCTCCGTTTATTCCAATGAATGATGGCATTAGCTCAATGCTGCAGTCAACGATGATCAATGGTGAACCTATTTTATTGCTCATATTTACCGCCCTGATCCGTAGTCAACTAGCGTTGGCCAAATATTTGAGGAAGCCGATATGAATAGAAAAGCTGTAGTCATATTGGGTGCGGCCATGATTTTCATCGTTGCCTCAGGTGCATATTTTTGGCAACAGAATCTTGGATCAATTGACAGCAATCTGACGATACTCGGTAAACAGGTGACAGCCGAACAAATATCTAACGGAAGGGAGACCTATGCTGCAAACTGCGCCTCCTGCCATGGTGACAACCTGGAGGGTCAGCCAGATTGGCAACGCAGGTTGGAGAACGGGCGAATGCCTGCGCCTCCACACGATGAAAGTGGCCACACATGGCACCATTCGGATCAAGTCTTGTTCACTATCACAAAGTTTGGAGTCGGTGCTGTTGTTGCAGATTATGAAAGCGATATGCCCGCCTTCGCACATAATCTGAGTGATGAGGAGATCGCCGCTGTACTCGCTTTTATTAAGAGCACTTGGCCCGAGCGCCCGCTGGAAGCGCAAGCGAAGATTACTGCCAATGACAAGGATAAGCTATGAGTTTGTCTATCGATTAACATGAAACTCTGCATCGTGGGATTGCAGGTTAAAGCTTACTTATTCTTTGGCTTGCGCCCACGTTGTTGACGAAGGGGACTAAGTTTTGTAGTGCGTTCCAGCGCATGTGTCAGGTCAGTTGTAGTCCCCATTTCTCTCGGGCTTAGCTTGTAGAAATGGTGGTTCGTTTCAGTTTCATAGCGGCTAAAAACCCGATAGCTATATTGGGCAGGGCTTTACCTCACCATTTTCACCACCGCCCTCACTTTCTTTTTGCTGCAATATGCAAGCCTACGGCTACCTGCTTCAAAAGTGATGAGCTATGGTTATCTCACCCCAAGCTTTATCATTTTGATCGAGGGATTTAGCGGGCGCGGCTGGGTGAACCCAAGCGTTGCCTTTGGCGCATTGGTGACGGTGATCGCACTGCTGGTGTTGGCATTCGCCAAAGAAACGTAAACGTTTAAACCTTGAGCATCGAGGTGAACATATTGACCAAAAAGGCTTTTGTGTTCTCAAATTCGGCTGGGTCGTCTATGCCGCGTCCCAACACCAAGCGCACTTGTTCTTCAAAATCAGCATAATGTTGGGTGGTTGCCCAGATCGAAAAAATCAAATGCTTCGGGTCGACTTTTTTGAGCTTACCCTCATCCATCCATTTTGAAATGATCAGGGATTTGTCATTAAGCAGATCATTGACTTCACCTGCCAAGATTGGTTTGAAACGTGGTGCACCTTGAATGATTTCATTGGCGAACAGTCGGCTTTCGCGCGGAAAGTCACGAGACATTTCAATCTTGCGCACCACATAATTCAAAATTTCGCCGAGCGGATCGCCATCTTCGCTCAGTTCCTTCATAGGGTCGAGCCAAGAATCAAGTAACCGCGACAAAAGGGTTTCGTGGATATCCTGCTTGGATTTGAAATAGTAGAGCAAGTTGGGTTTAGACATGCCCGCTTGCGTTGAGATTTGATCAATGGTTGAGCCACGAAAACCATGTTGGGAGAAAACCTCCAACGCTGCGTCGAGAATCTTTTGCTCATTCGCGCGTTGAATACGCGTCTTGCGTGCCGGTTTTTCCACTTTAGTGGCCGTCATCGTTACCCCCAATAGTAAGCCCAACCCCTGCGAGAATGATCTTCTTCACATCACGAGTGGCGGCTTGCCAAGCTCCATCATCAAACGGGCGTCCATCGTTCAAGGTTTCCACCTGATGCACAAAATCCGCATAGTGCTGGGTTGTTGCCCAAATCATATAAAGTAGGTGCTTGGGATCGATCTTATCCATGCGCCCATCGTCTATCCAGCTCTGAATAACGGCTTCACGGGAACTCGTCCACTCTTTTAGCGTAGTCTCCAAATAGTCTTGAATAATTGGTGCGCCATGCATCACTTCGTTGGCCCAAACCTTTGACCCATTTGGGTGCGCCCTCGAAATCTCCATTTTTTTGTTGATATAACTTTCCAGTGCATGGGATGGATCCATGTTTTGATCAAAAGAATCAGCGGCCTCCAACCAGATGTCAAAAATGTTCTGCACCACCTGGCTATAGAGCGCCTCTTTGGTGGGATAATAATAGTGTAAATTGGCCTTCGGAATGCCTGCAAAATCGGCAATCATTTGGGTTGTAGCCCCTTTGAATCCGTACTCTGCGAAGATTTTCTCCGCTGCATCCAGGATCGCTTGTTTTTTTTCGCTGCGCGTCGCGAGTTTTTTAAAGTTGCCGTTGGTCATTGCTTGTGATTTGATCACTTTTGTTCACCGCCATTTATGGCTTTTTATCAAATTATTGCTGCATGTAAATAAAACTTGACCAAATGGTCAGATCGGTTAAGCTTTTATCAAATAGTCAATTTCTGGGTAGCATACAATTTTGCTCCTTCCAAATTGGGCTTTACCGCAGCGAACGAGGAGGGGAGGTGCGGATATGACTGACACTACCACTGTACCTAACGATCTAAACGCATTTTGGATGCCTTTTACATCCAATCGCCAGTTTAAGAAACAGCCACGTATGTTTGTGGGTGCAAAAGATATGCACTACACAACCAGCGATGGCCGCCAAGTGCTTGATGGCACGGCGGGCCTATGGTGTTGTAATGCGGGCCATTGCCGGCCCAAGATCACCGAGGCGATCCAGAAGCAAGCCGCTGAAATGGATTATGCGCCAGCGTTCCAAATGGGCCATCCAAAGGCATTCCAGCTGGCCAATCGCCTTACGGACATTTCGCCCGATGGTATGGATCATGTGTTCTTCACCAATTCAGGTTCTGAATCAGTTGAAACAGCGCTAAAGATCGCCCTCGCCTATCAACGTATTAAAAGTGGCGGTTCACGCACCCGTTTGATCGGTCGCGAACGCGGCTATCACGGCGTAAACTTTGGCGGCATTTCTGTTGGCGGCATCATGCCAAACCGCAAAATGTTCGGCACATTGCTCACTGGCGTTGATCATATGCCGCATACGCACCTACCAGAACAGAACGCCTTCACCAAAGGCATTCCTGAGCATGGTGGAGATTTGGCAGATGAGTTGGAGCGCATTGTGGCGTTGCACGACGCATCGACAATCGCAGCGGTAATTGTGGAACCAGTCGCGGGTTCAACTGGTGTACTCATTCCGCCAATGGGCTATTTGAAGCGGTTGCGCGACATTTGTACCAAGCACGGTATTTTGCTGATCTTTGACGAAGTCATCACCGGGTTTGGTCGTCTGGGCTCGCCTTTCGCGGCGCAACATTTTGACGTGATGCCGGACATCATCACCACCGCCAAAGGTCTCACCAATGGCGTGATCCCCATGGGTGCGGTTTATGTGACCAATGAAATCCATGACGCGTTCATGGAAGGTCCTGAGCATATGATCGAGTTTTTCCACGGTTACACATATTCGGGCAATCCGATTGCCAGCGCCGCCGGGTTAGCAACGCTTGAGACCTACGAAGAAGAAGGGCTTTTGACCCGTGGTGCGGAAATGGCATCCTATTGGGAAGACGCCCTACACTCTTTGCGTGACGCCAAACATGTCATCGACATTCGCAATATTGGGCTGATCGGCGCGATTGAACTCTCGTCAATCGCGGGCGAACCAACAAAACGCGCCTTCTCATGCTTCTTAGACGCATATGAACGTGGGCTTTTGATCCGCACCACAGGCGACACCATCGCTTTGTCGCCACCCCTTATCATCTCCAAAGCACAAATTGACCAGATCGTGGATATTCTTCGAACTGTTCTTAATGAGGCCAACTAATGAGCACCATCCAAAACGCCATCAATGGCCAACGTGTAACTTCTGTCTCGACCAATCGTGTGCCGGTATTCAATCCGGCCACAGGCGAGCAAAGTGCTGAATTGCCGCTTTCCACCGTGGAAGAAGTCAATGCAGCGGTTGCATCTGCCAAGGCAGCGGCCCCAGCATGGGGAAACATGCCAGCGCTTAAGCGCGCGCGCTATATGTTCAAGTACCTTGAACTGTTGAATGCACGTGCTGACGATATTGCCCGCGAAATCTCCAAGGAACATGGCAAAACCCATGATGATGCTTTGGGTGAAGTGCAGCGCGGCCTTGAAGTGGTGGAATTTGCCTGTGGCATTCCGACCATGCTCAAGGGCGACTATAGTCGAAATGTTGGCCCGTCAATCGACACCTATGCAGACCGCAAACCACTTGGCGTTGTGGCAGGCATTACCCCGTTCAACTTCCCCGCAATGGTGCCCATGTGGATGTTTCCTGTGGCGATTGCTTGCGGTAACACGTTCGTTCTCAAACCCTCCGAGCGTGACCCATCGGCCCCGATGCTAATTTGGGACTTGTTCCAAGAAGCTGGGTTCCCCGATGGCGTTTTCAACGTAGTGCATGGCGACAAATTGGCTGTGGACACGCTTTTGGATCACCAAGACGTCAAAGCGATCAGCTTTGTTGGCTCCACCCCAATTGCTGAATATGTTTACCAGCGCGGCACGGCTGCGGGCAAACGTGTGCAGGCTTTGGGCGGCGCTAAAAACCACATGATCATCATGCCTGATGCAGATATAGACAAAGCGGCTGACGCCCTGATGGGCGCAGGTTTTGGGTCTGCTGGCGAACGCTGCATGGCGATATCAGTAGCCGTTCCGATTGGCGAAAAAACCGCCGATATTTTGGTCGCCAAACTGAAGCCCCGCGTTGAAGCGCTTAAAGTTGGTCCTGCGACCGACAAAGACGCTGAAATGGGCCCCGTGATCACCAAGATGCACAAAGAAAAGGTCGAAGGTTATATCAACCAAGGCGTTGCATCCGGTGCGGAGTTAGTTGTCGATGGTCGAGGCTATTCACCCCAAGGCTATGAAGATGGATACTTTGTTGGTGGCACGCTGTTCGATAGGGTCACCACCGACATGTCGATCTACCAAGAAGAAATTTTTGGGCCTGTCCTGTCGGTTGTTCGCGCCAAGGACTACACTGAAGCCGTCGACATGATCAATGCACACGAATATGGCAATGGCACCGCCATTTTCACCCGCGATGGTGATGCGGCACGCGAGTTTGCTGATAAAATTGAAGTGGGTATGGTTGGCGTTAACGTGCCAATTCCTGTGCCTGTGGCTTTTCACAGCTTTGGCGGATGGAAACGCTCGTCATTTGGTGCGCACGGCATGTATGGACCAGAAGGTGTGCACTTCTATACACGGCTAAAAACGGTCACGACGAGATGGCCAGAAGGCATCAAAGAAGGCGCAGTTTTCAACTTCCCTACTTAATGGGCATAATGGAGTATTCAATTGCTTGACGCGGAATCAATCTGGCAGATAGTTAGGATAGCAGTACCGTTTTTAAGCGGTATGCTAGGTGCGTTTTTATCAGCTTGGTTTGCCTCACGTCGATTTTACTCCGAAAAATGGTGGGATCGAAAATACAGTGCGTACAGCTCGATCCTAGACGCGCTACACGGGGTGCAAAATAGCTACCAGTCTTCGTATGACGCTTATATCGAGCACAGAGAGCTATCTGACGAATTTGAGGAGACCTCGTGGAAAAAATCTAGGGCGGGCTTTGAGGAACTCAGTCGCCAACGCTTCATTGGAGATTTGGTAATTAGTCAAGAAGCAGTAAACACTCTGAATACACTCGATCTCGAGCTCGACAAGGCTGCTCCTGACTTTTTTAACCACTTGTACGAAGGTCTCGGAGCGTTAGAGGCGGCCACAACCAAAATTAGGTCCATTGCTAGATCCGAACTGAAACCTGCTTCTGGCACCAAACCATATGAGGAAAAGTAGAATGACAGCACCAGGCACCAACCAACGTATCAACTCAGACCGTCTTTGGGACAGTTTGATGGAAATGGCGAAAATTGGGCCTGGCGTTCGCGGTGGTAACAATCGCCAAACCGTCACCGATGAAGATGGTGAAGGCCGCCACCTGTTCCGCAAATGGTGTGAAGATGCGGGCATGAGCATGGGCGTTGACCAGATGGGCAACATGTTCATGCGCCACGAAGGCACCGACCCGGATGCCCTGCCCGTTTATGTGGGTTCTCACTTGGACACCCAACCAACCGGCGGTAAATATGATGGTGTGCTGGGCGTGCTCGCAGGTCTTGAGATTATCCGCACGCTGAACGATTTGAATATCAAAACAAAACACCCTATCGTCGTGACCAACTGGACCAACGAAGAAGGCACCCGCTTCGCCCCTGCCATGCTGGCTTCTGGCGTTTTTGCGGGCATGCACACCCAGGATTGGGCGTATGATCGTGAAGATCATGACGGCCTCAAGTTTGGTGACGAATTGGCGCGGATCGGCTGGAAGGGCGAGGAAAAAGTCGGCGACCGCAAGATGCACGCTTTCTTTGAATTACACATTGAGCAAGGTCCAATTCTTGAAGCTGAAGGCAAAGAAATTGGTGTTGTGACCCATGGGCAAGGTCTTTCTTGGACCCAGTTCACGATCACCGGCAAAGAAAGTCACACAGGCTCCACCCCGATGCCGATGCGCAAAAACGCAGGCCTAGGCATGGCGCGAATTTTGGACTTGGTCGACAAAGTTGCGTGGGACCACAAACCCGACGCAGTCGGCGCTGCGGGCCACATTGATGTTTACCCCAATTCGCGCAACGTGATCCCGGGCAAAGTGGTGTTCACCGTTGACCTACGTTCCCCAAGCCTTGCCACCATTGAAGAAATGGAACAACAAGTTGCCATCGGCGCAATGAAAATCTGCAAGGAAATGGGCCTAAAAATTGAAATCGAAAAAGTCGGTGGTTTTGACCCCGTTGAATTCGATGAAAAATGCGTCACCGCCGTGCGCAACGCTGCTGAACGCCTCGGCTATTCGCACCGCAGCCTGATTTCTGGCGCTGGCCACGATGCCTGCTGGATCAACCGCACGGCCCCAACCGCCATGGTGATGTGCCCTTGCGTTGATGGGTTGAGCCACAATGAAGACGAAGACATCAGCCAAGATTGGGCAGCGGCGGGTACGGATGTGTTGTTCCATGCGGTTGTGGAAACTGCGGAGGTGGTTGGGTGACCTACGAGTGGGAAATGAAGAGGAAAACTGAAACCTGGCCCCGCATCAAGTGCGGGGCGGTACGGGATGGCGGAAGCGGAGTGAGACGGATATTTGGGTATATTGTGCAGAGCTCGTCCGGTTTTGTTTTGAGCATTTCCCCGCGCACCGTCCCGCACTTGATGCGGGACCAATAAACGTGACGCACTATGTCTACATCCTCGCCAACAAACCAAAGGGCGCGATCTATGTGGGCACAGCAAGAGAACTAAGAGAGAGGATCGAACAACACAAAGCAGGGAAAGGATCAACACACACTGCAAAGTACAACATTCAGACATTGATCTACTTCGAACAGTTTGGAACAGCTGTTGAGGCCGTGCATCGCGAAAAGCTTATCAAAAAGTGGCGACGCGAGTGGAAAGACGAGTTGATTGAAAAAGTGAACCCGGAATGGCGCGATATATCCGCTGACATTCCATATTGAACTTTGATTTGGCCCCGGCTTACCCTTTAGGCATTCCCGGCCCTGAGCCGGGATCAAACTGGACGAGAATACTAGGGCAAAAGCGCAACTAAACACAGAGAAAGCAAAGACTAAATGACACCAACCATCCTCATCAGTTTCACCCTCATGGCATCCCTCTTGGTCATTTCACCGGGCCCGAACGGCTTGTTGATCGCCAAGATCGTACCAACGTCGGGTCGCAGTGCGGGCCTTGCGGCGGTGATGGGGTTTATGGCGTCGTTTTATCTGCAGGGCGCATTTGTGGTGTTCGGCATTGCGGTGATTTTGGTGCAAAGCGCTACCGCTTTCACTATCGTCAAACTGCTCGGTGCGGCCTATCTGATTTACATTGGTGTCAAAGCGCTTTTGCAAGCCATTCGCGGTGAATTCAAAGTCACCAAAGCTGCACCTGCCAAAAGAACACGCAACTTTGTGTCGGCGTTTGGCGAAGGTTTTCTCACCAACATTTTGAACCCAAAAACATCAATGTTCTATCTTGCTGCCGTGCCGCAGTTTTTGCCTTTGGGTGAAGTCACGGCAACTAATGTGTTTTTGCTGGTGTTCATCCACTCATCGATAAACGGCATTTGGTTTTTCGGCATGGTGATGCTGTTGTCAAAGCTTGTTGGCGTGTCACAGTCAGTTGCCGTTCAACGCTGGATCAAAGGCGTGACGGGCGCCATTTTTATCGGGTTTGGCGCTAAGCTGGCCACATTAAGAGCCTAAAACAACAAAGCCCGAAACCGGGCGCAAAAAACAAGAACGCCAAAAGGCGCGATACAAGGAACAGAACAACAGCCCCACCATTGCGGGCAGACGAAATTGCAGGAGGAAAAAATGGCATCAAAAGTGATCAAAGGCGGGACGATTGTCACTGCGGATTTGACATATGAGGCAGACGTCAAAATCGAAGGCGGCGTGATCACCGAGATTGGGCCAAACCTTTCCGGTGATGAGATGCTCGACGCCAGCGGCGCATATATTATGCCCGGCGGTATTGATCCGCACACGCACCTCGAAATGCCTTTTATGGGTACCTATTCGACCGATGATTTTGAAAGCGGTACCCGCGCAGCGGTTGCGGGCGGCACCACAATGGTGGTGGATTTCTGCCTGCCCTCACCGAGCCAATCGCTGCTTGAAGCGATCAAAATGTGGGACAATAAATCAACCCGCGCCAACTGTGATTATTCCTTCCACATGGCAATCACATGGTGGGGCGAGCAGGTGTTCAACGAAATGCCCGAGGTCACCAAGCGCGGCATCAACACGTTTAAACACTTCATGGCCTATAAAGGCGCGTTGATGGTGGATGATGATGAAATGTATTCATCCTTCAAACGCTGCGCCGAAATTGGCGCCCTGCCCCTCGTTCACGCTGAAAATGGTGATGTGGTTGCGCAAATGCAGGCGCAATTGCTGGCCGCTGGCAATAACGGTCCAGAAGCCCACGCCTACTCCCGCCCACCAGAAGTGGAAGGCGAAGCCACAAACCGCGCGATCATGATTGCGGATATGGCAGGCGTTCCGGTTTACATCGTGCACACGTCAAGTGAACAAGCCCATGAAGCGATCCGTCGCGCCCGCCAAAATGGTATTCGCGCCTATGGTGAGCCGCTGATCCAACACTTGACGCTGGATGATAGCGAATATGCGAACCCAGATTGGGACCACGCAGCCCGTCGCGTTATGTCGCCGCCATTCCGCAACAAAAAGCACCAAGACAGCCTTTGGGCTGGCCTGCAATCTGGCAGCCTGCAAGTTGTGGCAACAGACCATTGTGCGTTCACCACTGAGCAAAAGCGCAACGGCCTGAATGACTTCACGCTGATCCCGAACGGCACAGGCGGACTTGAAGACCGGATGCCAATGTTGTGGACGCACGGGGTTGCAACTGGCCGTTTGACCATGAACGAGTTCGTCGCCGTCACCTCCACCAACATCGCCAAAATCCTCAATATGTACCCGAAAAAGGGTGCTGTTTTGGTGGGCGCAGATGCTGATTTGGTGGTGTGGGACCCGAACAAAGAAAAAACTATCGCCGCTTCAACGCAACAATCTGCCATTGACTACAATGTATTCGAAGGCAAGCACGTCAAAGGTCTGCCGCGTTACACGCTGAGCCGAGGCAAAGTTGTGCTCGATGATGGCGCGATAAAAACCGAAGAAGGTCACGGCGAATTTGTTGCCCGCGAGCCCTACACAGCCACCAACAAAGCCCTGTCACAATGGAAACAAGTCACGGCGCCGCGCAAAGTGGAACGTACTGGCATTCCGGCAAGTGGGGTTTAATGGCTGTGAAGGAATTTAACGTTGCCGTAGCGCTCGTATTTGATGATCGAGAGCGAGTTCTTTTGGTGAGAAAACGCAACACCGACCATTTTCAACTACCGGGCGGTAAGATCGAACGAGGAGAAACGGCAACTGATACCGTTTTCCGAGAAGTGAAAGAAGAAGTGCAGTTGGAATTGAACAAAGACAGTCTGCAATTAATCGGTGAAGCGAACGGCAAAGCGATGACGGACTATGACGCAATTGTTCGCGCGCAAGTCTTTGCTGGCGATGCCGAAGGCAATGCGACCCCAGCATCAGAAATCGAAGAACTATGCTGGTACGATCTGAACGAAAAACCAAGTGTGCGCCTCGCACTTGTATTGGAAACACAGACCCTGCCGATGGCTCGCGATCTTCTTGCGAACAGATCTCGGACAAATGTTCAAGTTTCGAGTTTGAAGGAGTCATTCCAATGAGTACTTCCAACACCGTGATCCAGTGCAACAATCTGGATCTGACTTTTGAAACCAATGACGGGCCAGTGCATGCGCTCAAGGATATCGATCTAACCATTGACCGCGGCGAATTCGTTTCATTCATCGGCCCCTCTGGTTGCGGCAAAACCACGCTTTTGCGGGTGATTGCGGATTTGGAAAAGCCGACTGGTGGCACCATATCGGTGAACGGCATGACACCGGAGCAAGCTCGGATGAACCGCGCCTATGGTTACGTGTTTCAAGCCGCCGCGCTTTACCCTTGGCGCACTATTGGCGGCAATATTTCGCTTCCATTGGAAGTGATGGGCATGCCAAGAGCTGAACGCGAGGCTCTGATTAAGAAAAACCTAGAATTGGTCAATTTGGACGGGTTTGAGCATAAATTCCCCTGGCAATTGTCTGGTGGTATGCAGCAACGTGCTTCCATTGCCCGGGCGCTGAGTTTTGACCCCGATATGTTGTTGATGGACGAGCCATTTGGTGCGCTTGATGAAATCGTGCGCGATTATCTCAATGTGCAGCTGCTTGAGCTTTGGGCCAAAACCAAAAAGACAGTTGTGTTTGTAACCCACTCGATTCCCGAGGCGGTGTTCCTCTCCACCAAAATTGTTGTGATGAGCCCCAGGCCCGGTCGTATTCACGAAATTATCGACTGTGATCTAGGCGATAACCGCACGCTAGATATTCGCGAAACACCGCGCTTCATCGAGATTGCGCATCAGGTCCGCGAAGACTTGAAGTTGGGGCATGGCGATGACGCTTAAACGAGAGGGATTTGCCGCAATATTGCATGATCGGCTGATCCCGATCGGCACTGTCGCCTTGGCCATTATGCTACTGTGGTACATTTTCACGGTGGTACTGAACGCGCCATTTGAACGTGACCAAGCCGAACGGGCCGGAACGCAGATTACCACCTCGCAATTGATTTCTAACACAATGGCGCAAAAGCGCCCTATTCTGCCGGCCCCACATCAGGTAGCGGTGGAGATATGGGAAACCACGGTCAATAAGAACATCACCTCTAAACGCTCGCTTGTTTATCACACGTGGGTGACCCTTTCATCCACCTTGTTAGGCTTTGCACTTGGCACCGGACTGGGCGTTTTGCTGGCGGTGGGCATTGTCCATTCCAGGGTGCTCGACAAGAGTTTAATGCCATGGATCATCACCTCACAGACCATTCCTATTTTGGCTATTGCGCCGATGGTGATTGTGGTGTTGAACGCTGTCGGCATATCCGGGCTTTTGCCCAAGGCCGTGATATCGATGTATCTGTCGTTTTTTCCGATCGCGGTGGGCATGGTGAAGGGTTTACGTTCACCTGAAGTGATGCATTTGGACTTGATGCACACTTATAATGCGAGCCGTCTGAATGTGTTTTGGAAACTACGCTGGCCGGCCTCCGTGCCATTTCTCTTCACTTCAATGAAAGTCGCCGTGGCGATCAGCTTGGTGGGCGCAATTGTGGGCGAATTGCCAACTGGCGCTTCTGCTGGGCTGGGTGCACGTCTGCTTTCGGGTTCCTATTACGGGCAAACCATTCAAATCTGGTCGGCGCTGATTGCTGCAGCGGTTTTGGCAGCTATCTTGGTGCTTGTGATTGATTTGATCGGGCGATCTGTGACCCGTCGCATGGGGGTGATCACATGAGCTGGATTTTAGGCGCGCTGATTTTCTGGATCGCGGCTTGGACCATTAATCAATGGCTTTCCGTACAAACAATCAAGAACAATGCTTTGCAGCAAACGGTGAATATTCTTATTCCGGTGCTGTTTGGGGCGGCGTTGCTGGTTTTGTGGGAGGGCGTGTGTCGTGGCTTTAATATACCCACCGTGCTGCTGCCACCACCATCGATGATTTGGGCGCGGATTTCCTCATCAACCGACATTTTGTGGGCAGACTTTCGCCAAACTTACCTAAAAGCGGTTATTGCTGGCTTTGTGATGGGGTGTGGCTCCGGGTTTGTTGCCGCCATCATTGTGGATCGCATTCCGTTTTTGCGCAAAGGCTTGCTGCCGATAGGTAACTTGGTTGCTGCACTGCCCATCGTGGGCATGGCACCGATTATGGTGATGTGGTTTGGGTTCGATTGGGAGTCAAAAGCTGCGGTTGTGGTCATTATGACGTTCTTCCCCATGTTGGTGAACACGGTAGCTGGTTTGGCCGCCTCGGGTCACATTGAACGCGATTTGATGCATACTTACGGCTCTAGCTATTGGCAGACATTGTTCAAACTGCGCCTGCCAGCTGCGATGCCGTTTATCTTTAACGCGCTAAAAATCAATTCCACATTGGCATTGATTGGCGCAATTGTTGCCGAGTTTTTCGGCACTCCAATTGTTGGCATGGGTTTCCGCATTTCCACCGAGGTGGGGCGGATGAATGTCGACATGGTTTGGGCTGAGATTTTCATCGCAGCTCTCGCTGGCTCCCTGTCCTACGGGCTACTTGCCCTGCTGGAACGGGCGGTCACATTTTGGCATCCATCCTATCGGAAAAGATAAAATTGACGAACACCGATGGATATTTGATAGATTTTTGAGGAGGAGAATAAGCATGAAAAAAACACTCGCACTAACCTTGGGGCTGGCGACCAGCCTGATGGCGGCAACAACCGGTTTTGCAGCCGAGAAGCTAACCCTGCAACTGAAATGGGTCACGCAGGCCCAATTCGCAGGTTACTATGTCGCTAAAGACAAAGGCTTTTATGATGAAGTCGACCTAGACATCGAGATCAAAGCCGGCGGCCCAGACATTGCGCCACCACAAGTGATCGTTGGCGGCGGTGCCGACGTGATCATCGATTGGATGCCTTCAGCTTTGGCATCACGCGAAAAAGGCGTGCCGTTGGTTAACATCGCGCAGCCATTCCAGCGTTCAGGCATGATGCTAACGTGCCGCAAAGACACAGGCATTACTTCACCTGACGATTTTGCCGGCAAAACACTTGGCGTTTGGTTCTTTGGTAACGAATATCCATTTTTGTCTTGGATGAGCAAACTTGGTCTAGCAACTGATGGCAGCGAAGGCGGCGTGACCGTTCTTAAGCAAGGCTTTAACGTTGATCCGATTTTGCAAAAGCAAGCTGATTGCGTTTCAACCATGACCTACAACGAATATTGGCAGATCATCGACGCTGGCCTTTCAGCTGATGATTTGGTGACGTTCAAGTATGAAAATGCTGGCGTTGCAACCCTTGAAGATGGTTTGTATGTGCTTGAAGAAGACCTTGCGGATCCTGCAATGGTCGACAAGCTTGCCCGTTTTGTTCAGGCTTCCATGAAAGGCTGGGCATATGCTGAAGCCAACCCAGATGAAGCCGCTGACATCGTTCTTGAGAACGACGATACAGGTGCACAAACTGAAGAGCACCAACGTCGCATGATGCGCGAAGTTGCAAAACTTACTGCAGGTGGCGACGGTCGTTTGAACGAAGACGACTACAACCGTACTGTTGATACATTGCTGAACGGTGGCTCTGATCCAGTGATCACAGCTATTCCACAAGGCGCTTGGACTTCAATTGTTACCGACAAAATGATGTAGGGATTTTACCTCCATCATCTGAATTAAAGCGCGGCTCGAAAGGGTCGCGCTTTTTTTGTTGAAGCATCAACAATCAGGAAGGCTGATCCGCAACATTCTTGTAGACGTCAAAATCCAATTCATCGACAGGCTGCATGTTCAGCACCAGATTGTAACCAAACAAGAGGCAAGCCTGCAGGAAAATGCTGGTCATTACCGGATCGAGTATCTCGAACCCATATCTGTCTGCTGCTATTGTCAGGATTGAAAACAGGCTAACAATTGTGCTTGAGAAAACCATGGTTTTGACCGCAGCAGACACTTGCTTGTTGTGGTCTTTTGCAGATTTGAACGGGTCCTGCTTTTTCACCAATGCAATTCTGGCGATGTAAAACACATAACCGACATTTAACAAGCTGATGATCAAAACGCTGATGTAATGGTTGGTTTGCCACGGGCCATCAAGGTTGGTGTCATAAATGAACAGGCCAAGCCAGCAAAAATAGGCAATAACGGCAGCAATGACCCAGGCGGGTGAAATGAAATCAAACAGCCGCCTTGGCGCAAGGTCAGCGGATCGTTTTGCTTTCTTAAATGCAAGCCGCATGCCTTTGGATTGTTCATACTCGCAAATACTCAGAATAATGATCGGCAACGCCTGCAACGTGAAGTAGAGCATCACGCCAACTTCGCTGCCCCCTAGTGGATGGGGTTCAAATCCAGTTGCGAACATTGCGACGAGGATTGCAAAGCCGACCAATGCGATAATGCGGTTGGCATACCGATAAACAACCCGCAGACCGCTCGAGTTCGAGAACAAGCTGCTCGCCACTTCCGGATAAAGGTTGGGATGAGTTTCCCTTGGGAAGTTTTTGCGTACAAAGTCTATGCGTTTGAGCGTTTTTGCGGGCAGATAGACTGAAACAAACAGAATTTGCGTTGCAAATACCACGTAAAAGATTGCCAGCATGAAGTTCATCGGAATGTTCTCAATCATTTGATTTCTCCCATCTTCGGGGTTTGCAAAACCTGTGAAAAGGCGATGCGGATTTCACTATCTGTGGCACCCGCGGCGCGAGATGCTTTCACTGCGTCTTCCAGCTTGGCTTGAACCAGCGCTGGCAAATCGACAGTACAATTCTTAAGGGCATCAAGATGCACAAAGGTGCCCCGATAGCCTTTGGTTTGGATGACACCATCGCGCTCTAGTAGCTTGTAGGCTTTGGCGACGGTTTTATTGTTCAAACTCAAATCGCTGGCCAATTGACGGATGGATGGCAGTGCCTGTTCCGGTACAAGCTGACCAGCTTGTACCGCTTGCTTGATCTGCCCAACCAATTGGCCAAAAAGCGGCTCTTCACTTTCTACGTCTATCGTCACTTTCATACACGACCCCTATGTACCATTCGTACTATGGGTACATCATATTAGACTGATTTGCAAGCGTGATTCTCGGGACGCAGTTGCACGCTGCGCGCAACACGTCGTCTCCCTCCCCTTGGATGGGGCGGGATTAAGGTTGGGGGCAACCTCTGCGTGACCCCAGCTCAAGGCTGGGGTGGTGCGAGCGCGACGCAACCGCCGGCAATAAGACTTGGCCGTTCTGCACTTGATGCCGGGTCCATCACACCTCCTCACCCTGAGCTTGTCGAAGGGTGGCACGCAACCACTTTGGTTCGACACGTTCAGCGTGAGGCTGCTTTCATCTCTCGTCACCCTCGTGCTCGACACGAGGGTCCATATTGAGATCAAAAACAAAATGGGTCATAATCGTGGCCCCAGCCATCCCACTAAATGAGTATCACTTTGGCATCAAAATTCTTTGGCATACTCATCACTGGTTGTTCACATTCTGGCAAGTCTTCGCTCGCCGCATCGCTTAGTTCAAAACTAGGCGTCGAGACCATTCACTCCGACGATCTCGCGCGGCATCCGGGTCGGCCATGGCCCGAACCACAGCCGGCGGTGGTTGAATTCTACAGCTCACTCTCTGCCCATACGGTTTTCTGGCTGCTTCAAGCACACTATCAGAACTTTAATTTCCTAATTGAAGATATGATAATGCAATGCGTTGCTCAGAAAACACCCTTTATTTTTGAAGGCTCTGCCATACGGCCATCCCTGCTTCAAATCAGCGCTGATCTGCCCATACGAAACATATGCCTAACTGCAGACGAGCTGACTTTGCGCGCCAGAATTCAAGCGAGTTGTAATTGGGAAAATTTGGATAATGATGCGCGAACGATAGTTGAGACGTTCACCACGCGTACCATTTCAGACAATGCCGAACTGATGCAAACGGCAAATTTCAATAACTTCGAAGTTTTTAGAACCGATGCTGGTCAGTCCATCGACAATATTGCCAACAACGTTTATCGGAGCGCTCGACATTAATTATAGCTCACCATGCGCGGGCTATCCTGCACCTGACCCCGGATCAACTAATAGCCCCCCACCCTCAGTCCCTCCCCACACGGGGGAGGGAAGCTAAGCATTGCCAAAGTAACCTGCACACCTCGCCGCCGGGCCATTTTAACCAGACTGACCCCGGGTCAAGTCCGGGGATGCCCCAGCGATTGATTCGAGCACAAGCATAAAGACTGGCCGTCCCGGACGTGATCCGGGACCAGCCGAATTGAAATGCCGTTTCGATATCACTTCTCGTAAACGACGTGTGACCAATATTTTGATCCGTTCGAAAGCACTTTTTGCCAACCCTTTCGCTTTAATTCACTGCCAAGCAATCGGTTCATAATGCCATGGCCCAAAAGAAAAGAACTGCCAGTTTGTGTTGCTGAATTTTCCAACAAAACCGCGCCTTCAGCTGCACGTTGCTTCGCCTCGGAAATTGGTTCGCCATTTTGAGAAAAGCCAACAAGCCAAGCAAGTCGAAAGGCGACACTCCATGTCAGAGCATCCAATTTGGGACGGCCCCACCGAGTGTGCGGCATTGGCGTTTCGGCAAATACGGCATTGACTTGTACGGTTTCAATAAATCCAAGCCGCTCCGCAGACGTCAATGCGCGGCGCAAGGTGCTGGTAAAATGTGATACGCACGCATTTGCCGCTGCGACGGCTTCAGGTGAGGGAAAAACGTCATCTGCAAGTTCGCTTTTTTCATAGTCAGCGAGAATACTTGCCACCTCAATCGGCGCAAATTTTTGACCACGCAACTCGTCAAGATCTAAATCGGGACGGCCATGACGCATAAGGATGATTTTCATAACATCAAAAAGGGAGCACCAAACTGGCACTCCCTAACCAATTCACGTTGTTTGCACGCAGACTATGCGTTATTGCGCGTATTTTGCAATCGCGGCCTGCGCTTTTTCCAACAAGTCAGCACCATCAATTCCAGCGCCGTTTGCTTCATCCACCCAGCGGTCGATCACTGGTTTCAAAGCTGTTTCAAACGCGTCGGTTTGCGCTTGGTCGAGCATGATGTGGGTGTTGCCAGCCTCAACTGCCATGGCGATGCCTTTGTCGTCTGTTTCGGTCCAGACTTGACCGAGTTTGGTCAGCCATTCGGTACCGGAAGCGTCCAGAAATGCTTGTTTAATGTCGTCAGGCAATCCATTCCAACGCTCACCATTCATCGACATTTGGAACACCAAAGTACCAAAGCGCGTTTTGTTGGCACCTTCAATTTGGTATTGTGTTTGTTGCTGTAATTTCAACGCCGGGATAATTTCCCACGGCACAAACGCCGCGTCCACGGCTTTGGTGGCCAAAGCCTGTGGCAAGGCAGGCACGGGCATCGCAGCAGCCGAAGCGCCAAGCGCCTCAATTGTCCACGCGCCAGTGCGCGATGGGGTGCGGATTTTAAGGCCCGCCACATCGGCTGGTTCGTATACTGGTGTATCCACTGTGTGCAAACCGTTGCCGCCATGCACATGCAAGAACATCACTTCAAGGCCTTTATATTCCTCACGCAATTCAGCGTCGAACAATTCGGCCATTGCCAAGTTAGTTGCACCGGGATTGTTGGTGTGCACGAACGGCAATTCAAACACTTCAGTGCGTGGGAAAACGCCCGGTGTATATCCGTTCACCGTCCAGACAATGTCCACAACGCCATCGCGGGCTTGGCCCACAAGTTCTGGCGGGCGCCCCCCCAAAGACATAGAAGGAAAGATTTCGATTTTCACGCGACCATTCGAGGCTGCTTCAACTGCTTTCACCCAAGGCTCAATCGTCTCGGTTTGCGACGGTGATGTTGCGCCCAAAAAGTGGTGCAGCTTAAAGTTAAATTCAGCCGCAAGCGCCGATGCCGCTGACAATATAGAAATGCCAGACGCAACGAGGAGGGCTTTTATTGGAAATTTCATTTGTGATCCTGTCCGGCCTCAACCTTTGGTGAGACAATTTGAGGGATTAGGGGGCAGCCCCCTAGATTGCGCGCACATTGGAAAATTTCCGACGAACGCGCAACAGGAAAGTTATAAAAACTCCGAAAGTTGTAACAGGTTAGCTTTTGGCGAAGAATTTATCATAGTCGCTGACCAGCAGATAAAGCGGGTCTTGATCTTCCTCAATGGTCGAAAAACGCCCGATAGGATCGCGGAAAACATTGTCGGTTTTATCGTCGTTGACGGTGGAAACTTCGCCGATCAATACGTCTGCACCCTCACCCCAGAACGCATGCCAAACGCCGGGCATCAATGTCACGCTTTCCCCCGGATCAAGCCGCAAAATACCGCCGGCTGGCAATGTGCGTTTTATGCCATCGACTGGCACAGTCACGTCGGATTTCTGGTCGATTGTGCCATCCTCTGCGGGCGCGAAAAGCTCGAGCGTCAAGGTGCCACCACCCCGGTTGATGATGTCCTCAGCCTTCACATTATGGCGGTGCATCGGCGAGATTTGGTCTTGGCGCGAGATCATGATTTTTTCCGCGTACAGCATGCCTGTGCCCTTGGTCAAGTCAGCTTCATTGCCGTTGCGGGTGGTGAACAAAAACAGGCCCAACTCGTCAAATTTACCTTGGCCATAATCGGTAATATCCCAGCCCATACCGGCGTTGATCAGACCTTGCATATCGTTGGCACGGTCCTTCATCTGGCCCGGCGTCCAATAGGCAAATGGGGGCATAATATAGCCGAACGAACGAATAAACTCATCACCCTGACGGATGATGTCATTGATTTGAGAGCGTTTCATCTTGTGATCCTAGTTCTTGTCGCCATCATCAAATATGGCCGTGGATTGGCGTCGTCGATTGACGTTCAGTTGTGTGACATCGGGGCGCGAATAGTGGCCTACAATATCCAGATTCTGGCGTTCTTCGCGCACTCGAGCATGATCGAGTTCGACCACAAACAAGCCTTCTTCGCCCACTTGTGGCTCCAATATCCATTTGCCGTCTGGTCCGGCAACAGCCGAGCCACCATTGGCAAAATGGCTTGGTGCATTGGTTGTCAGCTCATCATAAAATTGCGTGTCAGTTGGAATATCCTGCGGGCGCATCAGGCCCGAAACAGACACAACGAACGAGCGGCTTTCAAGGGCGATAAACCGCGTGATGTCTTGTGTATTGTGTGCGCCGCCGGGCCAAACAGCGACCCGCAAATCTTCGCCTTGCGCATAAAGCGCGGCGCGCGCCAAGGGCAGCCAGTTTTCATAGCAGTTCAAGCCGCCGACTTGGAATTCTCCGAGTTTATGGACTTGCAATCCATTGCCATCGCCCTGCGCCCAAACAAGGCGTTCTTCATAGGTGGGTTGCAGTTTACGGTGCACGGAGATCACTTTGCCGCTGCGATCAATATAGACAAGCGAGCAGTAAAGACTGTGGCCACCTCGATCGGGTGCACGTTCCATGATCCCAATATAGGCGGCCATATTGTTTTGCGCACAGACTTTGCACAATTCATCCAAATCGCCGCGCTCAACGACGACGCCTTGATCAAGGTAATGCGCATACATTTGCTTTTGGGCGGGCGAATTAAAGCGAGCGCCGTCGGTTAATTCCACCCAAAATGGATAGCCAGGCACCAGCGCTTCACCGAAGGTGACAAGATCGGCGCCCTTTGTGGCCGCATCAACAGCGTATTGAACAACTTTTTGAATGGTTTTTTTGCGGTTCAGCCAAACCGGCGCGATCTGCGCCAATCCGACTTTCAAGTGATCCTGAGCCATAAAACTTCCCGCAATTCTGAAGGCATACGACCTTCGTATAATGTTATCGGGATAATTGGGATTTTTACTGAGATGTCAAACGCTGTTGTGCTGAAAACCGAACGCCCGTTACAACTTGTTACCATTTGCAAGCGTGGTTTGCTTACACGTTTGTGGCGCAACCGCGCAAATCGCTTGATATTGGCTGAGGAAAATTTGGCCCGTCAAATGTTGAATAAAATCGGTGCGTTTGAGCTTATCCATGACGGGGCCTTTGATTTCAGAGAAGTGCAGTTTCACACCCAGCGAATCCAAACGTTCGTTAATTGCTTCAAGGCTTTCGAGGGCGGATGTATCAATCTCGTTGATCGCGGGGCACATCAAAATCACATGCTTAAGTTCTGGGCGATCCGCCACCAGATCATAAACACGATCTTCGAGAAAACGGGCATTGGCGAAATACAGACTTTCATCAACGCGCAACGACAACACATCTGGGATGGTTTTCACATCGTGGCGGTCAACATTGCGGAAATGCTCGGTGCCTTCCACCAAACCAACAATGGCCGCATGGGGGCGCGACGTTTTGTAAAGATGCACCGCAACAGAAACCAAAACGCCAGTTGTAACGCCCAACTCTACACCGAACAAAAGGGTGACCAGCATGGTGCTCACCACAGCCGTAAAGTCGGCTTTCGAATAGATCCAAGTGCGCTTGAGGATTGAGAAGTCGACCAACGTCATCACAGCAACAATGATGGTTGCGGCAAGTGTGGCCTTTGGCAGAAAGAACAACAAAGGCGTCAGGAATACCGTCGCTAAGGCAATACCAATGGCGGTGTAGGCACCCGCAGCGGGCGTTTCAGCTCCGGCGTCAAAGTTAACCACTGAGCGCGCGAAGCCGCCCGTAACAGGGTAACCACCGCCAAAAGCCGAAGCGACATTGGACGCACCAAGGGCGATCAATTCTTGGTTTGGCTCTATCCGTTGCCGACGTTTGGCAGCCAGTGTTTGCGCAACTGAAACAGATTCAACAAACCCAATAATGGAAATCAGCGCGGCTGAACCCGCCAACGAGATCACCAGTTCAAGATCAAGCTTTGGCACTTGCAAGCCCGGCAAACCTTGCGGCACCTCACCAACCAAAGCGACCCCTTGCCCGCCAAGATCAAAACCAAAGGCGACCAGCGTCGTGATAGCAACTGCGAATACAGGTCCGGTTTTGGCCAATATGTCCGCCAAGCGCGCATTAAGTCCAAGATATAAAAGCCAAGGTTTTAAGCCCTTGCGCACCCAGAACAAAAAGCCTGTAGCAGCAATGCCAATGGTCAAAGTGACAGGATTTATTTGATTGAGATGCGAAACAATCGAGTTGACCAATTCGAGCAAGTTATGGCCCTGGGCGTCAATGCCCAGAATATGTTTGAGCTGACTAGTGGCGATGATGATGCCCGATGCTGTAATGAAGCCCGAAATGACCGGATGGGACAGGAAATTGGCCATAAAGCCAAGCCGCAGCAGGCCCATCACAAGCAGCATCAGCCCAGAAATCAATGCCAAAGCCATCGCGGCGAAAATGTACTCTTCGGTGCCTTGCAATGCGAGCTTACCAACGGCGGCGGCGGTCATAAGGGAGATCACCGCCACCGGTCCCACAGCGAGCGCACGACTGGAACCGAACAACGCATATGCAACAAGGGGCAAAATGGATGCGTACAGTCCCATTTGTGGGGGCAAGCCGGCAAGCAAAGCATAGGCCAAGGATTGCGGGATCAGCATGATGGTGACAATGATCGCCGCCACCAAATCACTGGTCAGCGTTTCGCCATTATATCGGCTTCCCCAATCAAAAATGGGTAGTTTTTTCAGCCTATTTATAATCTGCGACACGAACTGATCCCGACTGGCCATTTATTTGCTCATTGGCGCATGCGTGGCGGTGGCTTTTTGGCTTAATTCCCAAAGCGATTGAGCACGCATGCCTGAACGACAATAGCCCAGAATTGGTTTTTGCAATTTTGCGTAACCGGAGCCGAATTTTGTGACATCACCGGCTGATGCCTGGCCCGGGCGAATGGGAACATGCAACATTTTTATGTTCAGGGATTTGGCCTCTTTTGCGAGATCGGCGAACCGTGGTTGATTGCCTTCTTCATCATCTGGGCGAGCGCAGATGATCGATTTGATCCCCTGTTCTGCTAAATCTGTCAGGTCAGAGAAGCCAACTTGACCGGAAATATAGAAGTCGTCTGTGATTCTTTTAACGTTCATTTTGGATGAAACCTCTAGCTGCTTGGCAAGCGCTTTGAAAGGCGCGGCCAAGAAATTGAAAATCGAATTTTGGGATTGCATAATTACAACTTATTGACTGGGACTTTGAAAAATACATCGCCTTTGGCATCCGCTGGCGGCATTCTTCCTGCCCGCATATTGACCTGAAGCGATGGGATGATGAGTTTTGGCATATCTAGCGTGGCGTCACGATCTTCACGCAATTTTACGAAATCGTCTTCGGAAATGCCGTCCTTGACATGAATATTGTATTCGCGCTCTTCAGCAACCGACGTTTCCCACTGAATATCGCGGCCGTTCGGACCATAGTCGTGACACATAAAAAGCCGGGTCTCATCCGGCAATTGCAACACGCGCTTTACGGATCGATAAAGCGTGCGGGCATCGCCACCCGGGAAGTCTGCGCGGGCAGAACCACCATCAGGCATAAACAATGTGTCACCCACAAAAGCGGCGTTGCCTATAGTATGCGTCATGCAAGCCGGTGTGTGACCCGGTGTGTGCATAATATTGGCGGTAAGGTTGCCGATTTGGTAGCTATCGCCATCGGTAAAGAGCTGATCGAACTGCGAGCCGTCACGTTGGAACTCCGTGCCCTCGTTGAACACTTTGCCAAAGACGTCTTGCACAATGGTGATATTTTCACCAATGCCCAGTTTGCCGCCCAATTTGCCTTGGATATAAGGAGCTCCAGACAAATGGTCAGCGTGAACATGGGTTTCGATCAGCCACTCCAGTTCAAGTTCATTGTCCTTAATGAACTCGATGATTTGATCGGCCCCCCCATAGGAAATCCGACCGGCGGCGTAGTCGATATCCATGACGGAATCGATCACGGCGCACTTGTTGCTGGCTGGATCTTGCACCACATAAGAAATTGTGTTGGTCGGCTCGTCAAAGAATGCTGTGACGATCGGCTCAACATTGAGTTGCGGTGTAAATGGTAGTGGCTCAATCATAAATCGTTCCTTTCGTTAATTGTGTGTTTTTGTGGTCTTGAAGGCGTCTTTGCTGCGCAAGAACTTCGCCAATGTGATGCCGGCGCCCATGGACACAACGAATATGAGCGGGTCTGGAATCATCAAGCCCAGTGCTGGGATAGCGCCGCCTGGACAAAAGCCAGTGATCCCCCAACCAATACCGAAGGTTGCTGAACCAAGGATCAGCGGCATGTCGATCTGTTTTGCTGCGGGCAGTGAGAACACATCCTCAAAAACTGGATGTGGACGCTTGAGAACAAAGATATAGCCGACTGCTGTAACCGCAAGCGCTGAAACCATGACCAGCAAAAGGCTCGCATCAAATGTGCCCGCAATATCGAAGAAATTGAGCACTTTGGCTGGGTTGGCCATGCCGCCCACGGTAATGCCGGTTCCAAAAATGAGGCCGATAATAAAAGTTGAGATCAATTTCATTATTAGATCCCTCCTAGTATATGGCGAACTACATAGACGGTGATAAATGTGAACAGCATAAATACAGCAGTTGCCACCATTGATCGCGACGAAAGCCGCGCCATGCCACATACGCCGTGACCTGATGTGCATCCAGACCCATAATTGACACCCACGCCAACGATGAAGCCACCGATAATTACAGCGCCCAATGACACTGGGTTGTCAAATGGCACGGGTGCGCCCGTGAAAATTGAAACGGCTAATGGACCTGCAATTGCGCCGAGCAAAAAAGTCGCGCGCCAAGCCCAATCGGCCTGTGTTGGTGGTAAGATGCCTGCCAAAATGCCCGTCATGCCCGCGATGCGGCCATGAAAAGCCATAAGCAATACTGAAGCCAGCCCGATCAGACTGCCGCCCAAAATTGATTCGAACGGTGTGAATTCCGTCATACTCCTATTTACCCCGCTTAATAGTTTGCCTAAAAAGGCTCTAAATCATCCCTTGCATTTCTATATGCGCATATACTAATGTAGTCAACATGAACATTGAAGAACTTGAAAAAAACGCTGATCAAGCTGCTGAACTATTAGGTGCGATGGCAAATGCAAAACGCCTTTCGATCTTATGCAATCTTGTTGGCTGCGAAAAGCCTGTAACCGAACTTGTGGAACTGGTTGGTCTTAGCCAACCTGCCCTTAGCCAGCATTTGGGGAAACTACGCGCATTGCGGCTAGTGACCACAAGGCGGGAAGGCAATGTAATTCACTATTCGCTCGCCTCGGCTGATGTTGAATCCGTGTTAGAAACATTGCATGGCATATATTGTGCACCCAAAGACTAAACTGCGTTTATTGATTTATTTCCCGATCCGCTCTATTTAGGCGGTTGGCTCGGTGTGGGGTTGAGCCCTTGTTTGTTTCAGGTCAGTCGGGAAACCCATATGAGTGTATCAACCAACAAAAAACCCATGAATGCCAAAAAGATCATGGAAATGAAGGGCAAAGCGCCCATCGTTTGTTTGGCAGCCTACACAACACCCATCGCCAAAATAGCAGACCAACATTGCGACCTGATTTTGGTCGGCGACAGTGTCGGGATGGTGTTGCATGGCTTGCCTTCCACCCAAGGCGTAAGTGTTGAGATGATGGTGATGCACGGCCAAGCCGTGCGACGCGGTGCGGACCATGCGCTCGTGGTGGTCGACATGCCGTTCGGCAGTTACGAATCAAGCCCTGAACAGGCGTTTGAAACTGCCGCTTACATTATGAAAGAAACCGACTGTACCGCGATCAAGCTTGAGGGCGGCGCGCATATGGCACAGACCATTGATTTTTTGACCTCGCGTGGCATTCCGGTGATGGCACATGTTGGCCTTACACCTCAGTCTGTTAAAGGCATCGGCGGCTATGCCGTGCAGGGGCGCGGTGAAGATCATCAGCGTGTGTTGGATGATGCAAAGGCTGTGCAAGATGCCGGTGCGTTTTGTGTCGTTTTGGAAATGGTGACAGAAGAGTTGGCGAACGCAGCCACCGCCCTGTTGGACATACCCACCATTGGCATTGGCGCATCAAACCAATGCGACGGACAAGTTCTGGTGGTCGATGATATGCTCGGCATGTTCCAAGACTTCAAACCCAAATTTGTGAAACGGTTCGCGGAACTAGGTATTGATGCACAGGCTGCGATCCAGACCTATGCCAAAGACGTGCGCTCACGCGCCTTCCCTGGTGCTGACCATGTCTATGCGGATAAGAAATGAAGCCCGTGATTGTTCGCACGATTGATGAGCTGCGCGAGCGCGTTCGCGGCCTGCGCAAACAAGGACATACAGTTGGGCTTGTACCCACAATGGGTGCGTTGCATGCCGGGCATTTAAGCCTTGTTCAGGCTGCTAAAGCGGATGGACACAAGGTGATTGTGTCGATTTTCGTAAATCCGACGCAGTTTAACGATCCCAAGGATTTGGACAAATACCCGCGCGATGAAGCGGCGGACGTGGCTTTGCTGGCGCCGTTGGGTGTGGACATTGTTTGGGCGCCGGACGTTGACGAGATGTATGCGGATGGGTTTTCGACCACAGTGAGCGTAAGCGGCGTCAGCGAAGGGCTTTGCGGCGCGACACGGCCCGGACATTTTGATGGCGTTGCGACAGTTGTTACAAAACTGCTGTTGCAGGCTCAGGCAGATGCTGCCTATTTTGGACAAAAAGATTTCCAACAGTTGGCCGTGATCAATCGGTTTGTTACTGACCTCAACATTCCAGTTGAGATTGTTGGTTGCCCGATTTTGCGTGAAGACGACGGTTTGGCGATGTCATCGCGCAATGTAAGGCTTAGCGAAACAGGCCGTAAAACTGCACCTGCGCTATTTCTAGCACTTAGCAAAGCCGCTGAAGACATTGAATCAGGGAATGACGTGACTAGGGTGCTGGCACATGCTTCCAAGAGCTTGCTGGAGGCAGGTTTTACCTCGATTGATTATTTGGAATTGCGTGCTAGCGATAACCTTTCACCAATGGCGCAATTCGATCGCCCTGCCCGGCTTTTTGCAGCAGCGTTTCTTGGTGACGTACGACTGATTGACAATGTGGTGGTGAAGGGCCGATAGTTTCATCCCAGTTGCCCATAGTGGGCACAGGAGGGATGAGATGAGTGAACATACACGCGACAATCCCAATGTAGTCATTTTTCCACCACTAATCCTATTGATCGGGTTTGGGTTGGCTATTCTGCTCGAATGGCTCTTGCCAATCACCTTTCTCGCGCCGGTTTTCCAATCGAAATTCCAAACTGGCTTCAGCGCTATTCTGGCGCTTACGGGCATCTCCGTCGCCATTTTGGGGGTGATGGAATTGCGCAAACACGGCACCAATGTTGAACCGCACAAGCCTGCGCTGTTTCTTGTGCATTCAGGCGTTTACGCACTGACCCGCAACCCAATTTATGTGGGTATGGTGACCTTCTTTTTGGGGGTTAGCGTGTTTTGGAACCTTGAGTGGGGCGTGATTTTAACGCTGCCCGTGATCCTTACCTTGCACTATGGCGTTATCAAACGTGAAGAAGCTTATCTGGGCAACAAATTTGGTGCCGCCTATTTGTTGTTTCGCAAAAACACCCGCCGCTGGCTATAGTTCGGCCATCAGCGCGAGATTGTTCGTGCGCCGATGGCATTTGACCTAGGCAATCAGTTCTTCTTCCTCAACCGGATTGATGAAACCGCCGGACTGACGTTTCCACAATTGCGCATAAACGCCGTTTCTTTTGAGCAATTGATCGTGCGAACCATCCTCAATGATTTTGCCCTGATCCATGACGATCAATCGATCCATTTCTGCGATGGTGGACAAGCGGTGCGCAATGGCGATCACGGTCTTGTTCTGCATCAAGTGATGGAATTGCTCTTGGATCGCGGCTTCCACCTCACTATCGAGCGCTGAGGTCGCTTCATCCAAGATCAGGATGGGCGCGTCTTTGAGCAACACCCGCGCGATGGCCACTCGCTGGCGTTGACCACCGGAAAGCTTCACGCCGCGTTCGCCCACATGCGCGTCATAACCCTGACGCCCTTTGGGGTCGGTCAGCTCTTGAATGAAGTCATGTGCCTCTGCCTGTTTGGCCGCGGCAATCATCATTTCTTCGCTGGCATCAGGCCGACCATAAAGAAGGTTTTCGCGCACAGAACGGTGCAACAGCGACGTATCCTGCGTGACCATGGCGAGATTTTCACGCAGGCTATCTTGGGTGACGCTGGCAATGTCGTTGCCATCGATTGTGATAGCGCCTTTTTCCACATCGTAAAACCGCAGCAAGATGTTCACGAGCGTGGATTTGCCCGCACCTGACCGGCCGACCAGTCCAACTTTTTGCCCTGCTGGAATGTCAAGATTTAGCCCCTCAATAATGCCTTTTTCGCTGCCATAGTTGAACGTCACATCGTTGAACTTGATGTTGCCTCTAACCTGAGGAATTGGCTTAGCGTTCTTTTTATCCGCAACAAGACGCGGCAAAGAAATGGAGTTGATGCCATCTTGCACGGTGCCTATATTTTCAAACAGCGCCGACATTTCCCACATCACCCAATAGGACATGCCCCATATCCGCAAAATGATGCCAAGCGCAACGGCAACAGGGCCGGGTTGGACCTGGCCATCCAGCCAAAGCGTGATGCCTATCCAAGCGACGACGAACAGCAGCACCGAGTTCATGCACACGATGGAAATGTCAAGCGTGGCGCTCAGCCGCATTTGCCGATGCACCGTACTTAAGAACCCGTCCATGCTTTCTTTGGCATAGGCTTCTTCACGATTGGAGTGCGAGAAGAGTTTTACTGTGGCGATGTTGGTGTAGCTATCGACAATTCGACCGGTCATTAGCGAACGCGCGTCGGCTTGTTCGGCGGAGATTTTGCGCATGCGTGGCACGAAAAATCGCATCAATGCGACATAGGCCGCAAACCAGATTAAAAATGGCACCATCAAACGCCAATCGGCGGTTAAAGTGACGACCAAAATGCCTAAGAAATAGGTGACAACATAAACAAGAATGTCGAGAATCTTCATCACCGTTTCACGTACGGCGAGCGCCGTTTGCATCAATTTGGTGGCGATCCGACCCGCGAATTCGTCCTGGAAATATGTCATTGATTGGCGGATCAAATAGCCATGCACATCCCAGCGGATACGCATGGGAAAGTTACCAAGCAAGGTTTGGTGCATAATCAACGAGCCAACAATCGAGATTATCGGTTTGGCCACCAAAATGACCAGCCCCATGAACAAAAGGCTTGTCCACTGTTCTGCAATAAAAGTCTTTGGGTCCGAGTTTGACAACCAATTGACGACGTTACCCAGAAAGCCGAACAACAGCACTTCGGTAATGGCAATCAGCGCAGAAACAATGGCCAACCCAATAAGCCAGATTTCCATGCCCTTTGTGTAATGGCGACAAAATGCGTAAAGCGTTTTTGGCGGGCGTTTTGGCTCGTCCTTGGGATAGGGGTCTATTTGGCCCTCGAACCAATCAAAAATCTTGCTCATTGTGATGATCTCTTATTAAATAAGTTTTTTCTTACTTTATATGATGTCAGCCGATTGGCAACAGCATTTTTGTGTACACTACTCAGCTGCTGCGAAACCGCCTGACTGTCGTTTCCACAATTGGGCGTAGTGCCCGTCTTGTCGCAGCAATTCGTCATGCGTGCCTTGCTCGACAACTTTACCATCATCCATCACCACCAAACGATCCATGGCGGAGATTGTAGATAGGCGGTGGGCAATGGCGATCACGGTTTTATTTGCCATAAGTTCGGTCAGTTGCTCCTGGATGGCGGCTTCAACTTCACTGTCGAGCGCTGACGTTGCTTCATCGAGCACCAGAATGGGCGCATCTTTGAGCAAAACCCGGGCAATTGCGATCCGCTGGCGTTGACCGCCGGACAGTTTCACGCCGCGTTCGCCGACTTTTGCATCGTAAGCTTTGTTGCCATCTTCATCCTGCAATTCCAGAATCACATCATGAATTTTGGCGCGTTTTGCCGCTTCAATCATTTGCTCGTTGGTTGCATCGGGTTTGCCATATCTGATGTTCTCGCCAACTGAACGGTGCAAAAGCGACGTATCCTGCGATACAAACCCGATGGCTTGGCGCAAACTGTCTTGCCCTACCCGCGAGATGTTTTGCCCATCAATTGAAATAACGCCCTTTTCAGCGTCGAACAGACGCAATAACAAATTGACAATTGTGGATTTGCCCGCGCCAGACCGCCCAATCAATCCGACTTTTTCACCCGGTTTGATATCAAGGTTCAACTGATCGATGACCCGCTTGTCTTTGCCACCATCATAATTAAACTTCACATCTTCAAAGGCGATCGCGGCACTTGCCACGTTCAGTTCTGGCGCGTTGGGTTCATCAACCATTGTCAGAGGTTTTGAAATGGTATCCATCCCGTCACGTACCGTGCCCATGTCACGGAAAATCCCAGACGCCACTTCCAAAATCCAACCGGAAATATTGAGCAATTGCCAAACGAACGGCACGATCATAGCGAGTTGACCTGTGGTAATTAGCCCCTTGTTCCACCACGACAGAGCCAGATAGCCCGTGGTGATCAACAAAATCGTGTTGATGACAAACAGGCTCATCCACATGCGCGAAAATACACGCATCAATAGCCGGAACTGTTTGATGTTTTCTTCCACCGAGTCGGCGACATATTTGTCTTCTAAGTTGCCGGTGGCGAACGTTTTTAGGGTTTGGATATTGGCGTAACAATCAACCATACGCCCGGTAACAACTGACCGCGCGTTCGAATTGATCTTGGACTGTTTTGCAATTGCGGGCAGCGAAAAATACATGAGGATCAGATACGCGGCGGCCCATCCCAAAAGCGGGAACAAGAACACAATATCCTGGTTGGCCAACACACCTGTCGCGACAATAAAAAATACGACCATGTACCAGACCGCGTCGATCACCTCCATGGCGCTATTTTCAAGCGAAGGGCCCGTTTCAAATATCTTGGAGGCGATACGGCCCGCAAAGTCTTTTTGGAAAAAAGTCCAGCTTTGACGCACCACGTGCCAATGGGATTGCCACCGCACCCGCCCGACCAGTGATGGCACGATGGTGTGATATTGGATTAGGATATCCAGTACAAAAATCGAAGGACGCAGCGCCAACGTGATGGCCATGGCCAGCAGCAACGCGCCTTGGTCTTTGAACAAGGTTCCCGGCTCTGTTCCCGAAACCAGATCAACGATTGTGCCAAGGAATACCGGAATCATGGAATCAATGCCCGCGCCGATGGCCACGATGATAATCTTGAAGATGACTGGCGTTCTAAACTGGCCTAAAAAGTAACCATAGAATTTGAGCAACCCCATCGGCGGATGTGGATTGGATTCAATATGAGTCGGCGAATAATGCTTTTCGAACCAAGCGAATATAGAATTTAACATGTTTGATACACAAAAAGGTTGGCAAGCTGGTTTGAATCAACCAGCCTTTCAGATTAGATGCAGTGGACGGATTTGGCTGTAGCGGTTCTGCCACAGTATGTCGAAATATAAAAACTCGCCCAAAATGGCGCAAAAACAACTCGGGAATGAAGAGTAGATAATGGCTGAAGATAATAAAACCACTTACCTAAGTGACTATAAACCAAGCGATTATGTGCTTGCGACAACCGAACTTGATGCGGTGTTCACACCAGATGCAATGGACATCAAAGCAATCTTGTCATTTTCCTTGCGAGACGATGTTTTGGTCGGCACCACACTGAAATTGCACGGCGAACACTTGGAATTGGTGCGAATTGCGATAGACGGTCGGGTGCTGGCCGAGGGTGAATATTTTATCAGCGAAAAACACCTTGAGGTTTTCAATCCACCAAGAAGTTTTAAACTTGAAACCACCGTACGGGTCAAACCGGAGAGCAATAAAGCGCTTGAAGGGCTTTATCGATCAAGTGGGGTTTGGTGCACCCAATGCGAGGCGGAAGGTTTCCGCCGGATCACATATTCTTATGATCGCCCTGACGTGATGTCGGTTTACACCGTGCGCATGGAAGCAGACAAGGCGCTGGCGCCTGTGCTCCTTTCAAACGGTAATCCGGTTGAAAGTGGAGAACTTGACGGCAACCGTCACTTTGCGATTTGGCACGACCCACACCCGAAACCATCATATCTTTTTGCCATGGTAGCGGGTGATCTTGCCCATATTGAAGACAATTTCACCACGATGACCGGCAAACCCGTTGATTTGGCGATTTATGTCGAACACGGAAAAGAAGGCCAGTGCGACTGGGCGATGGACAGCTTAAAGCGCTCTATGGTTTGGGATGAGAGACGCTTCGGGTGCGAGTATGACCTGAACGTTTTCAACATTGTCGCGGTTTCCGATTTCAATATGGGCGCGATGGAAAACAAGGGCCTCAACATATTCAACGACAAATGCATATTGGCCGACCCGCAGACGGCGACCGATGATGACTATGAAAAAGTTGAAGCCATTATTGCGCACGAATATTTCCACAATTGGACGGGTAACCGCATTACTTGTCGCGATTGGTTTCAGCTGTGCCTCAAAGAAGGCCTTACCGTTTTCCGTGATGAGGAGTTTACCAGCGACGAGCGTTCCCGTGCGGTTAAGCGGATCATTGATGCCCGCGATTTGCGCTCCCATCAATATGCAGAAGATTCAGGCCCACTTGCGCACCCCCCTCGCCCCAATCAGTTTAAAGAGATCAACAATTTTTACACCGCCACTGTTTATGTGAAGGGCGCTGCAGTTGTGCGAATGATCCAAACCTATTTGGGGGTGGAAACGTTCCGCAAAGGCATGGACATCTACCTTAAACGGCACGATGGCGATGCGGCGATTATTGAAGACTTTGTGAAATGTTTTGAAGATGCGAGTGGCAAAGACCTTAGCCATTTGCAAAAGTGGTACACAGTTGCAGGTCGGCCTGACGTCAACGTCACTCACTCATATGACGGCGAAAACAAACGCCTGACGATCAAATTAGAACAAATCAACAAACCAACACCGGGCGAACCAACAAAAGAGCCCAAATTCATTCCCATTCGGTTTGGTTTGGTGTCAGACAATGGCGAAGATTTGAGTTGGGAAAGCGTTAGCGGTGCCAATGTAGACGGCGACTTGATGATTTTGGATCAAGCGTCGCAAACTGTGGTGTTTGAAGGCGTTTCAAGCAAACCAACTCTATCACTGTTCCGAGATTTTTCCGCGCCGGTGAGTGTGAATTCCGATTTAACGCTAGAGGATAAACTCAAACTCTCCAGACTAGACAATGACCCGTTTAACCGTTGGGACAGCCTGCAAAATGTTGCACTCGACATTTTGGTACCTGCGGCAAAAGTTGGTGGTGACGACCCGACCCCACAAATCCTAGGTAAACTTGCTGAAGCGTTCCGTTCCATCCTGATCGACGATCACGTTGACAGTGCATTTAAGGCGTTGGCATTGAGCCTACCCTCACAAAGCGTGTTGGCGGAGCATATTGGCGCAAATGTCGATCCAGAACGCATCTACAACGTTCGACGTGCGGCATTGTCCGCCATTGCTTTGATGATTGAGCCAGAATTGGCGGAAGCGTACAAATCCTTACTGGATGATGGCTCTTATTCACCCGATGCAAGTTCAGCGGGCAAACGCGCCTTAAAAAATCAATGCCTTAGCTTATTGCTGGCGGCTGACAGCGACAAAGGCGGCCAAGTTGCGGTTGCACAATATCACGCGGCGACCAACATCACTGATCGTAGCGCAGCGTTGGGTGCATTGGCTGCTTCAAACCATCCAGAGGCAACACAAATGCTGCGGCACTTCCGCGACAATTATTGCGACAGCGTGCTGGTGTTCGACAAGTGGTTGACGTTAAACGCCATCATTCCAGATGAGGGTGCGCTCGACAGGGTAAAATCATTGATGGATGATCCACAATTCAACATTGAAAACCCAAACCGTGTGCGATCCTTGGTTGGCGGTTTCGCGGCCAACCAATTGCAGTTTGGTCGCAAAGATGGGGCAGGTTTTCAGTTTGTTGCTGAGCTGATTGCCGACATCGACACACGAACACCACAGCTTGCAGCGCGACTGCTCACGCTGTTCCGCTCATTCAAACAATTCGAATCAACGCGGCGGGAGGTGGCAAAAACTGCGCTTGAAACGCTCAAGAACAACCCTAAATTGTCACCTGACTGTTCGGACATATTGGAGCGCACACTGGCTGGATAGTTTTTTCACTGTTTAAGTGATTCAAAAGACTCAAGGAATTTTGAGATCATTGGATAGTTGCAAATTGGGGGCTCGACAAGAGTCCCCTTTTTGATTCAATCTCTTAGCCAACGAGACCGAATATTCTCGCACGGGGCAGATATTGATACTGGAGAGCAACAATGTTGACGACGGAGCGATCCGACGGTGCTGCAAAGGGATTTAGAGCGACACAGAAAGTGTCGACGAACCCCACAATTTCGCAAAAGCGCACGTTCACTTTTTCCAACTTCAAATCCATCTTTTTGATTTCGCCCGATGTCCAATTTGAGAATGCAAAAACCCTTATCGCCCTGTTGGTTGTCGCAGCGGCGATTTTCTTTTCTTCGGATTTTGAGTTACCTGTACGCGCCGCTATTGGCCTTGGCGCAACGGTGACCGCATTTGCGTTTTTTCGTCTCGTGCATTTGTCATCGGAAATTGCACAAGAAACAGTAGAACCCAACGTTCTACACGACACGCTTGAGCACATGCCGCACGGCTTAGCGCACTGGGGGGCGAATGCCCAACTCATTTGGTGCAACAGGGCCTATAGAGACTTAATGGGGCTTGAAAAGACAAATGCCGAACAAGGGACGTCATATTCTGACATCATGAGCGAGGCGACAAATCCAATTACGTTCGACGCGCACAAAGACAATCAAAATCACCGGCTGGTGATCGCCAAATGCGCAGACGACAAAACGATCCGCATAGAAGACATTTCGGACCCAGCCCACAATTTTGTTACAGTCATTACAGACTGCACTGATCATTTCAAAGCAACCCGCGCGAAGAAAAAGCTCGAGCAACAATATCGTGAGCTCGCAAAACAATACCACGCCGAAAAATTAGCCGCTGAAACCGCCAGCAGATCAAAAACCAGTTTCCTCGCGCACCTCAGCCATGACATGCGCACCCCATTGAACCATATTATAGGGTTTGCCGATTTGGTGCAGCATGAGCCATATGGGCCATTAGGTGACAAGCGATACGGCAATTATATTGCTGACATCAAGCGTTCGGGTGAATCATTGCTTGCAAGTTTTGCAGCCATTTTAGACTTGGCGCAACTTGAAGGCGGAGAAACCGTACAGAACAACCAAGACGTCGATATGTACAAATTCGTGCAGCAAAGCCTACGGCGTCACACCGCGCGGGCAACACGCGCTGGACTGAAACTTGAAGCGCAAAATATATGTGACAGCCATGTTGAAGCTGACCCAGCACTGCTCCGTCGGATGATCGACAATTTGATGGACAACGCCATTCGGTTTACGCAGGATGGGGGATCAATCGTGCTCAATTGCTGGTGCGGTAGCGACGGCGTTGTGCTGGAAGTGACCGACAGTGGAATTGGCATGCCCAAGGAGAGGCTTGAGCTGTTGTCACAGCCGTTCATTTTAGGTGAAGCTGCGTTTTCCAAAGAGCATAGTGGCTTAGGACTTGGCATCGCCACCTCGCGGGCGATTGCTGAATTGTCCAACGGCTCGCTGGTCATAGACAGCAATCCAGGCATTGGCACAACGGTGGCGATCACGCTGCCCACCAAGAGTGAAGACAGCACATTAGAAAAAGCCGCTTAGCGATTCAATTACTTGATAAAATCACCAAATAACTTGGCGACGTCGTTTTGCTTGTCGGCCAACTCGTCTTCAAGCAGTTGCAGGCTTGGGAAGTTGGTTGTGCGCGTTAGCAGCTCAACGAAGCCATCGGTCCATTTGTCGGTTTTTGAAGGCTCGTTCTGACAAGCGGCGGTAAGTTGTAGCACAACATTGTAGAGCGCATGCGCTTGTTCAAGCGGTTCCGCGGTTGCAATCTTACCTTTTGCCTGCAACGCCGCAAACACCTCAAGTGGTGGTGCTTGAGGCACCGCCAATTCTGCACCAAACGCGAGTTGTCCAAATTGGGCGATGAATTCCAAATCAATCAAGCCACCGGTGGCCAATTTGATGTCCCACGCTGACTTTGCCGGACGCTCGCGCAATAGCCTATTGCGCATATCCAATACATTTTCAACGATTTTAGAATGATCTTTTGGTGCCGCCAAAACATCTGCAATAACGTCCGAAATTCGTTCCCCCAAACGACCATCTGCAAAGACCACCCGCGCACGCGAGAGGGCCATATGTTCCCACGTCCAAGCGTCTTCGTGCTGATAGCGCTCAAATCCTCTCAAACTGGTTGCCAAAGGCCCTGCATTGCCTGACGGTCGCAAGCGCATGTCGGTTTCATAAAGCACCCCTTCGGCGGTGGGTGCTGAAATTGCAGCGACCAACCGCTGGGTTAGTCGAATGAAATAGTGAGAGCTATCAAGCTGCTTTGGCCCGGTTGATAGTTCACTGCCAGCAGAAAGATCATAGATCAAAATAAAATCCAGGTCTGACTGGGCGTTCATTTCACGGCTGGCCAATTTGCCAAATGCAAGCAGAGCGACTTGTGCGCCCTCCACCTTGCCATATTTTATTTCGAATTCCTGACGCACCGCTTCAAAAACCCAATTAAGGAGTATCTCGGCCAATGCGCTATATTGCGCTGCCGCCGCACCAGGGGCCAATGTACCCGCGATCAACCCTGCGCTAATCAGGAAAATCTGCTCTTGCCCGAATATGCGCGCCCGATCAATCAAATCCTCATAGGACCGCGCCTCGCCCAGAAAATCTTGTGCCTTGGTGTCGATGGTTTTGGCAGTTGGCACCTCATCGTAAAATGCCGGGTCTATCAACCCGTCAACAATGTGCACCCGCCGCAAAATGGCGTCAGTCATGCGCGGCGCGGCAGCCATAAAATCGATCAGCACGTTTTGCAGGCGATGGTTATTTTGCAGCAATGCGAACAGCTGTACGCCCGCTGGGAGTTTGGAAATGAAAAAGTCAAATTGGCGCAAAGCTTCATCCGCATTGCTGGCATTTGAGATGTTACGAAGCAGGCTGGGATTAAGGGCGGACAATGTTTGCCGTGCTTTGTCCGCTCGCGTCGCGGCGTAACCGCCATAATGCCAGCGTTTGATGGTTTCAATTACTTTTGAAGGGTCTTTGAAGCCAATTTGGGATAGTTTTGTCCATGTTGCCGGGTCATCATCGCTGCCGATAAACACCAAGCCACCCAAATCGTCATCAACCTCATCATCACTGAACAATTCGCCATAATGGTCCACCACGGCGTCCAAGCATTCGCGATAGGCGTCTTTGAAGGCCTTCACGTCATCAAAGGGCAAAAGGGCGACAATCGAGGCCAGTTGATCATCATTGTCGGGCAATGAATGAGTTTGTTCGTCATTGATCATTTGCACGCGGTTTTCGACCGAACGCAGGAACCAATAGCGTTCAATCAGGCCATGGGCGACATCACTGGCAATCCAGTTTGTTGCGGCGAGTGCGTTAAGCGTGTCCGAGGTTGAACGCGTGCGCAACAGCGGGTCTCTGCCCCCAGCAATTAATTGCTGCACTTGCGCAAAAAATTCAATTTCCCTGATACCACCACTGCCCAATTTGACATTATGGCCAAGCACCGCGCGCCCCGCGACATTTTTAGCCGTATTGATCTGACGTTTGATGGATTTGATGTCGCCAATAGTGGCAAAATCCAGGTGTTTACGCCAGATAAACGGCGCAAGTTCGTTGAGGAACTGTTCGCCGGCCACAACATCTCCAGCACATGGACGCGCCTTGATCCACGCTGCCCGCTCCCAGTTCTGACCTCGAGATTCGTAATACGCCAACGCAGCGCCAGTCGAGATCGCGACCGGTGTGGATCCGGGATCAGGACGAAGTCGCAAATCTGTTCGGAACACATAGCCGGTTTCGTCGCGCTCTTGCATAATGGCCGCTAGGTCACGAACTATTTTCTCATAGATGCGCCCTACACGCGGATTGTCGGCAATCGGCGACCGAGACAGCTCATAAAAAGCAACGATGTCGATGTCTGAAGAGTAATTAAGCTCCAACCCGCCATGCTTTCCCAAAGCAAGAATGGTCAACCCGCTCTGGCGTGCCGGGCGACGTTTAGGATCAATGGCAACCCCTTGCGCCTCAAAACGCTCTGTGACCAAAAAATCAAGCGCCGCGTCCAGGCAATTGTCGGCAAATAGCGCCAACCATTCTGTTGTGTCTTTGGCCGATGTTGCGCCCGAAACCTCTGAGACAGCCGCAATTAACGCGATGCGCGACTTTAGCTTACGCAACCATGCCCGCAAACCTTTTTCGTCGAAGTTGTGCGCTGCGACCCCCGCAGTTTCAGCCAAAATATCGGCAACTGTATCTGAAGCTGGTTTTGCCAGCGCCGCGTCAAACCACTCAAGGTTTGCGCTTGCACAGTCGCGCAAAAACGGCGCAGCACTAAAAACGGTTTGTAAACTGGACTGACAAGATTTCAGATTTTTAAGAGGCGTCTTGGCGCCTGCCAAAATGTCGCCAAATGCATCACCATCACCAAATTGCTTCTTGAACGTTTGCAAGTGGCTGGCAAGTGATGTCATGTTCGCGGGCCTTAGCGTTGTGTTGGCAAACTCAGCCGGATCAATGCGCCCGGCCCGTTATCGAGAATTTCTATTTCTCCTTTATGCAGCCGCGCGACGGCGGCGACAAGGCTAAGTCCCAACCCAGAGCCTGGTTCAGACCGACTTTTTTCCAACCGTACAAAACGCTCAAGAACGCGCGTCCGGTCCTCCACCGGAATCCCAGCTCCATTGTCAGCAACCTCAATGATCGTGGTGGCGTTTTCGGTGCGTAGCGAAATGGTTATGGCTGGGTCGTTTTTTGCCCCTTTGGCATATTTGATCGCATTTTCAACCAGATTGACCAGCGCCTGCCCGATCAACTCGCGATTGCCCGAGAATTTTTGCGGTGCTGCCAGCTCGGTTGAAATGATGATTCCAGAATCTTCGGCAACGGGTTCATATAGTTCGACAATATCAGCAACCACCTCCGCGAGGTCGATATCAACAAATGCACTTGAAGGCGAACCAGCTTCAACCCGCGCTATCAACAAAAGTGCGTTGAATGTGCGAATGAGCTGATCGCATTCTTCAATTGTGGTTTCCAAAGCTTCGCGCTGTCGTTCTGGCTTCGTGCCGTCTTTAAGAGCGCCTTCCACCTTGTTGCGTAATCGTGTTAGCGGCGTTTTCAAATCATGTGCCACATTGTCAGTGACTTCTTTGAGCCCTTGCATAAGTTGCTCGATCCGCTCAAGCATCGCATTCAAATTGGTGGCCAAACCGTCAAATTCGTCATTACGCTTGGTCACGGGAATGCGCTCAGACATCGACCCAGACATGATTTTGCGGGCCGTGTCAGAAACAGCATCAACCCGCCTTAATACTGAACGCGCTGAGATGACCCCGACAATAACGGACAGAATAATGATCCACAGAACGCCCCAGCCGAAGGCTTGAAAGATAACAGCGGCATAGCTACGTCGCTCAACGATGTCCCGTCCAACGACAAGACGAAATCCGCTTGGCAAAAGAAAACTTTTGACCAATGCGACACCATTTGTCCGCGGATCATCCTCGTTAAAACCTTCGCCGCGGTCATAGTTGAAAGTATGGGTGCCCGGGTTCTCTAGGACATAAATGGGAATGGATTGAACATTGCCAGCGATGGCTTGGCCCGCCGGATCAGATACATAATAAATGCCGGGTCCGGGTCGGGTCGCACTGCGTTGCAACGCAACGACCAAACCGCGTGTGCCGAGCCGTTGATATTGGCGGTTAAGCTGCTCAATTTCAGTGTCGATGGCTTGCAGTTGTTGCCGTTGGATCATGATCGAAGTTTGGTAGGCAATATAGCCCAAAATGGCGATGGCAAAAACCACAAACATGGCGACCAGCAACGCTGTTAGCCTGAAAGTTGTGGTCCGCCAAAGTTGCCAGAAGCTATGCACGAATCATATATCCAGCACCGCGAATAGTGTGCAGCACCTGGGTCTTTCGCCCTTTATCAATTTTTGTGCGCAAGCGCGACATGTGCACGTCGATCACATTGGTTTGCGGATCGAAATGATAATCCCATACATTTTCCAACAGCATGGTGCGGGTGACAACTTGCCCGGCATGCTTCATCAAATATTCCAGCAGGCGAAACTCTCGTGGTTGTAGCGTGATTTTTTCACCTTCGCGTTCCACAGCACGCGATAAACGATCAAGGCACAGATCGCCCACTTGATAGGCGGTTGAGGCTTCTGCGGGCGAAGACCGTCGCGCCAGAACCTCAACGCGGGCAAGAAGTTCGGAAAAAGCATAGGGCTTGGTGAGATAGTCATCGCCGCCAGCGCGCAAGCCCGTCACGCGGTCGTCGACTTCACCCAACGCCGACAGAATAAGCGCGGGCGTATCGTCATTCTCAGCGCGCAGGGATTCGATTATGGATAGGCCATCGCGGCGGGGCAACATGCGGTCGACGATCAGGATGTCGTAGTCCATGGAACTCGCCATGGCGTAACCCGTTTCCCCATCGGCAGCGTGATGGGTAACATGCCCGGCCTCGTCCATGGCCTGCATGAGGTAGTTGGCCGCTTCGCGATCATCTTCAATCAAAAGAATCTTCATATCGGCCAAACTACCCTTAACGCTTGGTTTGTACAATTGCTGGCCGCCCCAAAAGGGCGACCAGCTTAAGTGGTTTATTCCAGAGGCAAGCCAACAAAACGGGAATTGCCGTCGCGGGATGCTTTGATCAATATTGTGCTGCGGCCAGCCGCTTTGACATCGGCAACGGCTTTTTCAAAATCAGCGACTGAATTCACTGCCATTGAGTTAGCTTGCAAGATCACATCGCCTGGTGCAAAGCCTTTTTCCACGGCTGAGCTGTCCTCCATAATATTGACAATCACCAAACCATCGCCGTCCTCATTTGGCAACAACACAAGGCCGGTTGCTGTTTCTTGCGGCTCCATCGGATCAACGGGCGCAACTTCTTCTTCGGGTTCCACCAATGCTTGTTCGTCTGTGAGCGTTGCAAGTACCACATTAATTTTCATGCGCTTATTGTCGCGCCACAATGTTACTTCGACATCAGTTTCAGGACTAAACTGACCAATGATCCTTGCCAAATCTCGTGCATCATCAATATCGTCGCCGTTCACACTCAGAATAATGTCACCAGATTGAATGCCCGCTTTTTGCGCCGGTGAATCTGGGCGTGGTTCTGTAACCAAAGCGCCTGATGCCTTGTCCAATCCAACGCTCGCCGCAATGTCGTCGCTGACATCTTGGATCGATACGCCCAAATATCCACGCGTGACATTACCATCGTCCATCAGGTCGAACACAACTTGTTTAACGACAGAAGCGGGAATGGCAAACGCGATACCGACATTGCCGCCGCTGGGCGAAAAGATTGCGGTGTTGACCCCGACCACTTTGCCGGTTGTGTCAAATGCTGGCCCACCCGAATTGCCGCGGTTCACGGCAGCATCAATTTGAATAAAATCATCGTACGCGTTGGCATTAATGTCTCGGCCGCGAGCCGACACGATGCCCGCTGTTACGGTGCCGCCAAGTCCAAATGGATTACCAATTGCTACAACCCAGTCACCCACGCGGGCTTCTGCGTCGGAAAATTCAACAAATTCCAAGTCCGCAACGGCTTCAATTTTGAGCAGAGCCAAATCCGTTCTGGGGTCTGTGCCGATGATTTTGGCGTTCATTTCCGCACCATCGTCCATGATCACCACAACTTCTGCGGCGTCTGCAACCACATGATTGTTGGTCACAACAAACCCATCGGCTGAAATAATAAAGCCAGAGCCCATAGATTGACCAAAACGTGGGCGCTTCTTGCGGTTGTCGTTTGGATTGCCGCGCTGACCAAATTGGTCTTCAAACTGCTTGAAAAAATCCTCAAGCGGATGCCCTTCAGGCAAGTCCGGCATTTCAAACCGCTCGCTGAACTGGGGCCCGCGCGTTTCAACAATTTTGGTTTTCACCCGAATAGAAACAACGGCTGGACGCACGGCCTCAACCAAATCCGCAAAGCTGAATGGCGCGGCGGTTTGCACAGCAATTTGCGCACTTGCCGGGATTGAGGTAGCGGCTACACCCACAAGGGCCGTTGTTGAAATCAACGCAGCAGCCGCGATGGCTGTAAAGCGTTTCGTTTTAGACAATTTTATGAGCTGCATGAAGGCTTCTCCTCGATGATGCATTTCCCAGTCGAACAGCCTTGAATGTGCAATATCGCGCCTTTCTGTACCATGAAAGGAACATTAAACTTTCGTAATGTTGAAGGCTAAACTGTGTCTTGATTGAGGTTTTTAGAAGGAACGATAAATCAAGATCAGTGCAATAGCCGTCATGGCAATTTTGAAGGCTTTTCGGAAGGCTTTTTCGGGCAGCCGGTCAAGTAGTTTGCCACCAACCCAAGTGCCCGCGAATCCCGCAACGACCATGGCAAAAAGAAGTGCCGCATAATCATAAAAAGCAAAGCCCAAAAAGATAAAGACTAGGATTTTTGCCGTGTTTTGAAACGTCATCAAAACGGCATGGGTCGCCACGAATTGCTTTCGGTCGTCAATGAATTTCAGCAAGCCAGAAACGATGGGTCCGCTAACACCAATAATCATTGAGATGAAGGCGGCAAACGCGCCAAATCCAAACAATGCAATAGGTTGGCGATTGCGTGAGGAAGGTTTGGGCCCCCAAACAGAATACAAAAGAAACGCCGCGATCAGCAAGGTGAACAAACGATTAGGCATCCAGACTGCAATCTGACCGCCCAGGATCGCACCTGGAATTCCACCCAAGGCAAACCAAATCGCGTATTGCCATTGTATGTCTTTACGCCGCAGGTAGGCGCGCCCGGAGTTTGAACCAAACTGAACGACGCCATGCATAGGCACGGCAATGGCGGCTGGCAAAAAGAAGGTGAGAATGGCAATCAGCGTTATGCCGCCGCCAAGACTGAGCGCAGCCGTTATGCCGGAAGTGAAAAAGCTTGAAATGATCAAGATAAGTGCCAGCCAACCATCAAGACCAGATGGGACAAACGCAGAGATGAAGTTTACCATTTGGTTTTGATAGACTGACAGCGAGATTCGCGCAATCCGGCGTCAGGACCTTGCCGCTATTCAACCAAACTGGTGACAATCGCCGAGCTCTTTTCGAGCGTTTTATGCACCGGGCATTTATCAGCGATTTCGAGCATCCGCCGACGCTGTTCCGTGTCCAAGTCGCCTTCAATCGTAATGTGGCGGGTAAATACATCGATGCGCCCCTCGTGGCCTTCTCCACATACAGCACAATCATCGGCGTGATGCTTGGCATGTTCTACGCGCGTCTGAATGTGGGTGACGGACCATTTTTTGCGGTCAGCATACATGCGCAAAGTCAAGGTGGTGCAACCACCAAGAGCTGCTGCCAGCAAATCGTATGGCGTTGGGCCACGATCAGTGCCGCCTGCGGAGAGCGGCTCGTCGATCGTTAGCTGATGGCCGGAAGCGTCCACATGCAGGTGGTATTTTCCTTCGCCACTTTCGGCGGCCACCACGTTGCCTTCAGTTTGCGTTTTTTGCGCTTGAGCCGGAATATAGCGATCTGCCCACGCACTGATCACTTCAGCTGCATAAGATGCGTGTTCAAGTTTGGTGAGCAGATGGTCCGCATCGTCAAGCGAAATGAAACTCTTGGGGTGCTTGGCTGCTTTAAAAATACGCTCTGCATTTTCAATACCAACCGAATTGTCGACAGGGCTATGCAAAACAAGCAATGCGCCGCGGAATTTTGCGATCTGTGCAGGCAAGTCAAAGGCACGCACATCATCCAAGAATTGCTTTTTGATGGTGAAGGGGCGCCCACCCAGATCAACCTGCCCCTCGCCGTTCGCTTCAATATCATCAACAGAACACGTAAATTGATTTAAGATATGTTCTGCATCTGCGGGAGCGGCAATGGTTGCTACGGCTTTGAGAGAAGGGATTTCCGGCGCGGCGGCAAGAACTGCGGCACCGCCCAGCGAATGACCAACCAGAAGCGATGGCGCATCATAGTTCTCACTCAGCCAGTTTGCTGCTGCGATTAAGTCTTGAGTGTTGGTGGAGAAATTGGTGTCCGAAAAGTCGCCGCCGGAGCGTCCAAGGCCGGTGAAGTCAAACCGCAGAACTGCAAACCCATGATCTGTTAGTGCGTTGGCAATCCGCCGACTAGCAACGAAGTCTTTTGAGCACGAAAAACAGTGCGCGAAAATGGCGAAGCCGCGGGTTTTGCCATTGGGCCAACTCAATGCGGCAGCCAAGCGTTCTCCTAATGCACCGTCAAACTCAACCTTGGTGTTTTTCTCCGTTGCCATCATTCTCACTTTCCGGGTGTAATAGCAGCGCCAACGTTGCCTCTTCTTCTGCCGAAAGGTTAGATGGCTTTGCCTGTCTATTTCTTAGAACAGACAATAACGCTAACGCGCCAATCACAAATAAGATAGGTGCCGCGAACCACAGCAGTAAATTGTGGCCAGCAAACGTGGGTTTGAGCAGCACAAATTCGCCAAAGCGCGAGACAACAAATTCGAGCACTTCTTCGTCTGTGTCGCCCGCTACCAAACGCTCACGCACCACAATGCGCAAGTCCCTTGCAAGGTCCGCTTCACTTTCGTCGATGGACTGATTTTGACACACAAGGCAGCGCAAACCAGTGGAAATGGATCGCGCGCGCTGCTCCAAAACCGGATCATCCAAGATTTCATCCGGGTTGACGGCAAATGCGGGCGTGAGCAAAGCTAGAAACAGCGTAAGGATCACCAGAAATCTCATCATGTTGGTTCACCAACCAATTGGCCCTTGGCCCGTTTCTTCGGTGCTGCTATTCGCATCCGTCTGTCTGAAAGAGAGTAAGCACCCGCCATTGCCATGATCAAAGCGCCAAACCATATCAAAGTGATCATCGGCTTATACCAAACCCTGACGACGCGCGCGCCGTCTTCGCTCTTATCGCCCAGAGACACATATAATTGGGAAAGGCCAAACGTCTCAATGCCGGCTTCCGTGGTTGGTACACGGCGTGCGGTATAATTGCGTTTTTCTGAAACCAGTTCACGTACGGCGTTGCCGTCTTTGAACACTGTAAAACTCGCGTGTTCGGTGATATAATTTGGCCCTTGGAGCAACTGCTCGCCTTCATATTGGATGGTGTATCCTGAAAGTTGCGCTTGTTCACCCGGCCGCATGGTGGTGATCAATTCGGTTTCAAAGCCTGAGACAACGACGATCCCTAGTACCAAAACGCCGACACCAAAATGCGCTCCAGCTGTGGACCAAACAGATTTGGGCAAACCGATCAATCGCTGCAAACTTTTTGACGGGGCAATCCGGAACAATTTGGTGCGTTCTACTAAATCCGCAATGGCGCCAACCATCACCCAAAATGCCAGCAAGAAGCCAAGCGGCAATAGATTTGCCTCCTGCCACATAAAGGCGGTGAAAATAACAGTTATAACAACAGCCACAACGACAACGACGAACAAGCGGCGCAGTACGGCAAGTAAATCTGCGCGTTTCCACGACAAGAACGGCCCGAACGGAATTATCATCAAGAGCGGGACCATGATAGAGCCGAATGTGAGATTAAAAAACGGCCCGCCAACGGAGATCTTGATGCCAGTAATCGCATCCAGAACAAGCGGATAGAGCGTTCCGACCAACACAGCTGCCGTAGCGGTGGCGAGAAACAAGTTATTGACCACAAGGGCAGATTCACGGCTGATCGGAGCAAAAAGTCCCCCTGCCCGCAAACTGGGTCCGCGCAAAGCAAACAGGATGAATGCACCGCAGATGAAAAAGACTAGGATACCAAGAATGGCCAATCCGCGCACGGGGTCGGATGCAAATGAGTGCACCGAGGTCAAAATGCCTGAGCGCACCAAGAAGGCACCGAGCAACGACAATGAGAAAGTTAGAATGGCCAGCAATACGGTCCAGATTTTCAGCGCATTTCGCTTTTCCATAACCATTGCCGAATGTAGTAAGGCCGTACCGGCAAGCCAAGGCATAAACGATGCGTTTTCAACTGGATCCCAGAACCACCAACCGCCCCAGCCAAGCTCATAATAAGCCCAGTAAGAGCCCATAGTGATGCCAAGGGTGAGGAATATCCAGCTCGCCATTGTCCACGGGCGCACCCAGCGCGCCCATGCAGAATCGATTTTGCCTGAAATCAAAGCGGCCATCGCAAAGGAGAAGCAAACCGAAAACCCGACATAACCGATATACAAAAGTGGCGGGTGGAGTGCCAAGCCAAAATCTTGCAGAATTGGGTTGAGATCACGCCCTTCAATCGGCGCATTAAGTATCCGCTCAAAGGGGTTTGATGTAAAAATCGTGAAGCCAATAAACGCGGCACCAAGCAATCCCTGATTTGTTAATACAAGCACATGCAATTTGCGCGGCAATCGCCCGCCAAACAACGCTACGGCTGCACCAAACATCGTGAGAATAAATACCCAAAGCAGCAACGAGCCTTCGTGATTTCCCCACGTGCTCGTGATTTTATAGAGCAAGGGTTGTTGCGAGTGGGAATGCTCATAGACCAACAAAACCGAAAAATCGGAAGTCGCGAAGGCGAATACCAAAGCCGCAAAAGATGCCGCGACAAGCGCGAATTGCACAACGGCGGCGTTGCGCATGAATGCGACACCGCTATTTGTTGCGCCGCGCCAAATCATTACACCAACACCCACTTGTCCAATCGCAATAGCGAAAGCCAGAATGAGTGCAAAATGCCCAAGTTCATTTGTGTACATCTGCTACAACCGTCCTATGCCGTGTCTGTGTGGCCCGAGCAAAGCCCTTTTTCTTCAAATTGGTCTGCCATGTCCTTAGGGACATAGTTTTCGTCGTGCTTGGCCAAAACATTGGTCGCAATAAAGGTGCCGTTTGCGTCCAGTGCGCCTACCAAGATGACTTCCTGCCCTTCACGGAACAGGTCGGGTACAATTCCCTCAAATTGCGCGACAACATCTACTAAACAGTCTGTCACTGCAAAATCATGCACTGTGTCAGTCTGCGTCCAACTGCCAGATTTCACAATACCGCCAAGGCGAAACGCTTGGCCCTGTGCGATTTCACGTTCTTCCACTTCGCTTGGCACCACAAAGAATGCAGCTGTGCTCGACATGGCCAAAGCGATAAAGACGACTGCAGCCAGAACCACAGATCCAAGACCTGCAATTATTGCTAATCGTTTTTGCCTACGCGTCATCTACTGTTCCAGTTTCTCTAATTGTTCGATCTCAGCTGCGGCCAATTGTTCAAACTCAGCCATGATATCGCTATCATCCTTCAGGTCGTTGCGTGCACCTGCCAAAGCTTTCTTCGCACTGTCAACTTCGCCCTGCACAAGCAGCGCACGCAATAAACGCTGCCATTCTTGTGGCGATCCACCCGACGAAAACAAACGTTCTTCAAGCCCCGCGACCATATTGCTGATCATTTCTGTGCGCTCAGATTGGGACAATTGCAAGGCAGCGCTTACGTCCTCTTGCGTCGGACCACTTTGATCGTTTAACGGTGATTGCAACCCGTCTTGAGCCATTTTCAATCCAGCTTGTGCCGTTTCCAACCAGGGTTCATCCCCTGTTGCGCCACGCAACACATTTGTCCATAGTGTGATGGCTGTTTGATTGTCACCAGCATTTGTCGCTTCCCCTGCGAGATAGAATTGCGACCGCAAATGATTGGGTTCAATGGAAACCGCTTTTTTGAGCAATTCGGTTGGCTCACCGGATGCGTCGCCTTGTTGGAGTAGCATCGTGGCTTCGGCCAAATCAGTCAAGTTGTCAGCGCTTTCGCCCTCGATCCGAACAATATTGCGGAATGAGCGCACTGCTTTGTCATAGGCCTGCTGTCGCATGTAGATCGGCGCAATGACTTTCCAACCCTGTAAATCGTCGGGCACTTCGGCCAGATGAAGTTCGATTTTCTCGATCGCTTCAACAATATCAATGTTTTCGCCTCGCTGAATTCGTTCTTCAAGCGGCGAGTTGGCCATACTCGGATTTCCGATCGACGTGTATGTCAAAAATGCGATCGCAAAAATTCCCAAGACGCTGGCACTTACAATCACTGGCATACCGATACTGCGCTTCACCTTTCGGTCAGCAGCAGCGCTTTGGCGCAGGAACTCATGATCAAGCTCAAGTTTTGCGGCTTCGAATTCCTCTGCTCCAAGTTTAGCGGAATCCATATCACGCTGTAACTCGGTCAATTGCTGATTATAAAACTCGCGGGCGGTTGCGAGTTCTTCATCATCTTGGGCTAGTCCATCGTTCTTGCCTGAACCGGCTAGTCGCAATGGAGCAAGCAGCGCAAACGCAGCGAGAACACACACAATTACTACGATGATCCAAAAAAACATGAATAATCTAGGCTCCTTACCTAAGCTGTGCGACCTATATATATCTATATAACGACTTTTGTAACATAAATGGGGTTTTGCATGGAATTCTCCAAGGACTGATTGACGCAGGGGCAGAGAAATGGTGCAACAAGAATAGAAGTTTGGGCATTGTTGATTGATTTATGCAGGTTGAAAAATTTGATTTTGCCATTTACGGCAGCGGTTTAGATGCAGCGTTTTTAGCTGCCCAGTTGGTCAGCAGCCACGAATGTAAGGTGCTGCTCATTCGCGACCATGTGAATGATTACACATTGCAGCACCACCAAGACTTTTCGGTCGGTGGGAATTGTGACCCCGATACAATCAAGATTGCGCATGAGGGCCTTCAAAAATGGCACACTCAATTCTCCGGCAGAGCGGGCCGCGACTGCTTTGACCGACTTCAAGTTTCGTTAAAAGCGTCGTTCGCGGAAAATGCAGAGATTTTGCACTACATCGAAGGGGCCTTAATTGCCTGTGACCGGCAGTCGGAGAGGAAAGCTACACGGTTTCAAGGTGACTATTTAGCCGTCCGCGATGTGATCGCACCCAAACGACGTGCGGCGCTTGAATATCTGCACCAAGCCTATGTGGGTGTGGGAATGGACGTGTTTGATCGTTCAGCGTTTCAAGACGCGCGGCAGCTGAAAGACGGTCGGTTAATGCTCAAATCTGGCACAAAACAATATAGTGCAACACAAACAGTCATCCTTGATGAGGATCTGATCCCGCACTATTTTAACGCTGCATTGCGCACGGTTCTGATACCCACTTTGGGCACAAAACTGGCGGTGAAAAACGTCACCAAACATAGCAAATATTCGACATTTTGCGTTGACACTCAGATGTGCGTGCGCGCCCAAACAGGCAACAAGATATTGGTTTCTGCTCCGTTGCCGTTTGGCGACCTTGCTGAAATTTGTAGCAAGGAAGTTCTTGGCTTTGAACAAATGGAAATTCACGCCATGGGAGCCTATAATGCAGTCCATACAAAGGATGGTGCCCCACTATTAGACTTTCAGAAACAGAAAAAGAGCTGGGTGTTCTCAGGTGGCACAGTGAGAACGTTCTTGATGCCAAGTGTCAGTGACATGCTGGTGGGCAAACCCAGTCCGAGCGTCCAAAAATATTGGCAGGCTCGTGGCACGCATAATCGCAAATGTGGCGATGTTCCGCACCCACCATCGCCCAACATGGAATTCAAGAATGACACAGTTTAGATTTCCAGATGATGTGGGGCGGTCCTTTTTGGGCGCGATGATTAACCGCGACAAGCTGATTAGTTTTGTATTTAACGGCCGGTCGTTTAGGGGATTTGAGGGTGATACGCTGCTTAGCGCTCTTCTGGCCAACGGCTGCCAGACATGGCGTCAAAACAACCAACCAATAGCTTTGAACCAGACGACAATCCGGGATCTGTGCACCGAACGCCTTGACAAAAGTCATGATCGCGCATGGTACGGCGACCGTTTACTTGAAGATGGGATGATGCTGAAAACTGTTCCAACGCAAAGCATTATTGCCAAACTTGGAAAAGTCTTCTCACCTGTGCGGGGGATTTGCATTGAAACGCCAACGGCGGATCGTTTTGTGCCAAGCGATATCCCGTTAGATGAAGACAATTCAGCCGATATGATTGTTGTTGGGGGGGGGATTTCAGGTTTACAGGCTGCGCTTACGGCAGCCAACTTGAGCAGAGACGTCACACTGCTTGAGCAGGCGGATCGTTTGGGGGGGATGTGTGACTATTACGGCCAAGCCGAAGATGAGGAAGCGCCGCTATCACTTATTGATCGCCTAACAGAGGAAGTAGCCAATAATAGGTCGATCACCGTCCATACTTTGGTCACTGCACTTGATGTCCGGGAAAATCGACTTTTGACGTTTTCATCGACAAAAACTGATCACCCAGAAAACAGGCAATATCTACGCTGGACGAAATTTGATAATCTGGTGCTCTGTGTTGGCGCAGATTATGGCGATGAAGACCAGGCTGCAGGGCACCGAACCAGATTTTCCAATCAGGTACACAGGCTTGCGGCGGATTACGGGGTTATGCCTTCAAACAAATTGAGCGTTATCACTGCTGGAAATTCAGGATATCGTCACGCACAATTGTTGATGGAGGCGGGAATAGCCGTTGATGATATCTATGACGCTCGCGTCGACCCCACTTCCCGCCATATTGATTTTGCGAAAGCCGTTGGCATTCACATGCATTTTGGCCAGAAAGCCGAAAACCTTACAATTGCGAGGGGATATGTTGAAGTTCAATTCGGCAATTCGCAATTGTCAGGTGAACAGAAAGCAAATCGCCGGTTTGCAAATCTAATCATCTCAAATGCACCCAAACCGAATTTGAAACTATGGATTCGATCCGGAGGCAAGTGCAAGTTGAATGTTGATGGCACAATAAGCCCAACAACCACCCAGACCTCAAACGTTTCCATATTAGGTTCCGCACATGGCACTGTCACTCAGCAAGCCTGTCTGGCGCAGGCGCGGCACGTCGTCAGCCAACAGCTGAATCAGCAATCGGAAGAACCACCAACATATATTGGCATGTACAAATATGAAAGCTCGCCGAAACCGCTGGCAATAATCGAAAAACACCACTCAATTGCGCGCATTCGCGAAGATGTAGACGTGCCTAGCTTTTCTCCTCAACCCGAACAGAATGCGATCAGCGAGTATTTGTTCGAACGTTCTGAAGTGAATATGTCGATCGAACAAATGAGAGCGACAAACACAATTTTAGGTTCAGCGAACTCTATATCGGCACAAACAAAACTTGCGATGAGCGAATTGCTAAAATCAAGGTTTAAGACACCCTCTTTCGTTTCGATTTACGCCGAAGGTTACTTAACATTGAACGCTGGGCAGTTTATTTATGATGGTGATGGCGTCAACGAACAGCCCAACCTGTGCGGCGTGGTGGTTGTGAAGAACGAGAAAATTGCAGCTTTAATAGATTGTGAGCGACTTGGGCAAGACGCAAGCGTGTTCGTACAAACAAGAAGCGGACTGTTTAAGGCGACCTTGGGTAACAATCTGGTGGCTTAGACTTGGACTTGGATTAGACTTGGACTTGGACTTGGACTTGGACTTGGACTTGGACTTGGACTTGGACTTGGACTTGGCTTAGACTTGGATTAGCTACCGCCTGCCCTACGAACGATATTGTCTTTGTTCCTTCGAAGGATCGAAGCATATTCGGCACCAAACCGAATTGAACAAAATTTGATTACAATATCAACTTGTGCCACATCGAAAGCATCGCTGCCTGTTGTATGTTTGAAATGTTCAAATATTCGATCCACCATTGCTTCCAACGAAGTGCCGACATCTTTCCACACGCGATCAACCACAGCGTTAACAGCAAGGGATTCTCGGGCGGGTCTAGTTGCCGCCATAATGTATAGGCCGTTATACGCCTGCAGGACGTCCGCTGGGTCCAACCGAACTGAAGCTACCCCTTTTGGGGCTGGTCGCAAAACTTTGCTCACATCGTGTAAAATGTCAGAGAATTTTTTGCTCAGTGAACTTGCACCACGTTTGACCAGTCGCTCTAAAGAAGCATTCCACGCTGAAGATTTCGACAAATCGAGATGGAATTGAAGTCCCCGGGCAATATGATGAAATCTATCGATTGCCCGACACGTAAGATCAATATCGCGAAATAGGCCCGATTGGTTTTCAATAATCTCGGTCTGCTGCTGTGCATTGACCAGAAGCGCATCAACAAATTCACCAAATCCGGTCTTTTTTATCGCATCTTCTGTTGTCGCATAGCTCAATTTGGCAATTGCAGCGGCCAAAAAATCTGGACGTGCAATACCTGAGGTAAATGATTGGCACCACAGCTTTTTGGTCTCTATTGAGGGAAACTGCATCTGCTCGAGTGCGTAACTTAAAGCTTCGGGTTCCTCATGTGCGCTAAGCTCACGCCCAAGATTGACACCACTCTTGATGTAGCCAATATAGCTAAAGGCAATCAAGATAATGGGAACCACATCAAATACATCGTCGCCGCCCATTTGTATGGACAATCGTCGTTTCAGCTCAGCATCGGCGGCACATTCACCAAGAAGTGGCGTCACGATCTCAACAATTCTATTGAGCGAAATTTCAATATCGCGCTCGCTAGGCTGTCTATGCCCCCCGAGGGAGTTGTTAATTTCCGCAAATTCTGAAGGATTTATATCTCTCTGCGCCCAATGCCAAAACCTATTCAGCGACACACGACAAATTCCTGCGCCAAACACTTCTGGCTGGCCGTCTAAAAGGACAGGTGCCAATTCAGCCGAGATACGCTCAATTGCCATATCATTTTGGACAGCTGCAATCGCGTCATCATCAGCATAGCTTACCGTATCGGTTTTTGCCGACACTTTGGCTGTTGAGCGCATATTGCTCAATTCACTTAGTTGCTCTAATGGGGAACGGCGCATCACTAAACCAAAACGATTAAAAACTCACAAGTGAGACACTATCAAGTATAAGTAAACAAACACTTTTAGTTGACTGCTTAACTAACGACCGTCCACTGGCCATCCTGCTCTCTGCATGAGGTGCCGGACTTGGTGTAGCGATCATCACCAACAATTACGATGTGACTGAATTCACGACAATCGAGCTTATTGACTTTGATGTACGGTCCAACGCTAATTTCGCCACGCGTTGCGCTATCTGCGGTCCACTCTCGTGTCGCACCCACGCGCCCATATTGAAGGGCAAAGAACTGGGCGCTTGCAGCTTCATTTTTTTCACGTGAGCTTAACTTTGTCAGAACCTCGTTCGGCAGAAATGACAGAATTCCATTGTCAGCAAACTCTGTGCTTGGTGCGATCGCATTCGTGTCTTGGGCCGCACCCAAGCTCTGTGACGAAGCGGCTTTATTCGCGCCCAGCGGCGTTTCAAAACGCGCACATGCGCCCAACGCGAATATCAGCACTAAAAAAGTTGCCGTCTTGAAATAGTTAACCATGGTATTCTCCCATCAGACACAATGCCGTAGTTTGCGGCAGAATTGTGGTACTCAAGCCTTGGTTATTGCAGGCAAAGTCATACATACGCGCAAACCTCCGATTTTGGCAGTTCCGAGTTCAATTTCGCCTCCATACACTGAGATCAACTCGCTTACAATACCAAGCCCCAATCCGCTCCCTTGAACCTGTTCGTCAAGTCGTTTGCCGCGTTCAAACACAGACCGTTGCTCTTTGAGCGAAAGGCCGGCACCATCGTCTTCCACGATGACTGCCAAACGCGATCGACTTTTGTTTTGAAGCGAAATTTCAACTCGTGTTTTCGCCCACTTCATCGCGTTGTCAACAATGTTGCCAACAAGCTCGTCAAAGTCCTCGGCGTCACCACGGAAGGTGAAATCGGAATTTCCGACAAGAACCAAACTGGCCGTTTTGTCTGGATAGAGTTTATTCATGACGGACACAATTCGGCTTGTGGCGCTACGAACATCGGTTTTTTTACCTCGGGCCGCCGTGCGCGCGGCAAGTTGCGCCCGATCAAGGTATCTGGAAACGATATTTTGCATTTTGTCGAGCTGTTGATCGGCGATGTGCAGGCCATGGTCCGATAACTCATTGCGCATGACCGCAATCGGCGTCTTTAGGCCGTGAGCCAAATCTCCAACCTGGTTCTTCGCCCGCTCTAGGATTTTATCGTTCACATCCAATAGGGCGTTGATTTCCAGCTTTACTGGCGAAATTTCCTTTGGAAAATCACCATTAATCTTTGCGTGTTCACCTGTGCGGACAGCTTCCACCTCCGCCGACAGACGCAATAGTGGCCCAAGACTAAGGCGCGCTACAAGCGCGCATAGCACAGCCAAAAAGAACCCAATGACAAGCAAAACCGTAAACGCCTGACCTTGAAATTTGGACACTTCGCTTCCAACAGCATCCCAGTCTGCGGTGACGGTAATGATGATCTGATCAGTTTCATTTATGAATAATTTGCGTTCAAATATCCGCAACCGGTTTCCGTCATCGTCAATTTGATTGCCGCGCCGCTTATTCTCGGGGTCAAATTGTTCTTCCAATATTGGCAGGACAACACCAAAAGCTGAAGATGACACGCTTGAGATGCTGCCGCTGGCGTCGACAATCTGCCAATACCACCCAGAATTTGGTTGTGTGTATCGAGGATCAATGGAGGGGAGGTTCGAAAGGCCATCTTCATCTTCAACCAAAATACGCGCGATAAGCGCATCTGACTGGCGAATGGCAATTTCATCAATATTTCGGGTAAGAGATTGCGAATAAAGGTTTGACAGCAGGACGCCCATCAACACAAGGCCAATGCTCAAACCTAGTGCCGTGAACAAGAAAACACGCCATGCAATCGAAAGGTTCTTAGAAATCACTAGCGCGATACTTTGTAGCCAAGACCACGAACCGTTTGAATCATGTCTTTGGGCAGTTTCTTGCGAAGTCGCCCGACAAATACTTCTATCGTATTTGAATCTCGATCAAAGTCTTGATCATAAAGGTGTTCTGTTAGTTCCGTGCGTGAAATAACTTTATCTTGATGATGCATTAGATAGGAAAGAAGACGAAACTCGTGCGAGGTCAGCTTAAGCGCCATGCCGTCTACGGTCACTTTGCTTCCGCCGGTGTCAAGGCGGACTGGCCCGATCTCAATCTCATTTGAAGCAATGCCTACGGATCGGCGCACAAGAGCACGGATTCGCGCCAGCACCTCCTCCATATGGAACGGCTTTGCGACGTAATCGTCTGCGCCCGCGTCGATACCCTGCACCTTGTCGCTCCAACGATCGCGAGCCGTAAGCATTAATACAGGCATGGTGCGACCGCTTCGCCGCCACTCTTCAATTACCGAAATACCATCTTTTTGAGGCAATCCGATATCAAGGACAACTGCGTCATAGGGCTCTGTATCGCCCAGAAAATGACCTTCCTCGCCATCATAGGCCTTGTCGACCACATAGCCGCAATCTTCAAGGGCGTTAGAGATTTGGCGGTTGAGATCCAAGTCATCTTCCACGACCAATATTCGCATATTTTCCCCCGAGCAATCAGTTTTGCAAATTGCCCTCATAGGGGGCCCCGTCTTCGGCACGCCGAGCAAACTTTTTCGTTCTGCCGTAAGTGTCAACGACTTTGAAGAAATATACATACTGACCGTTCACTTGGCAAAGCTGTTGCCCAAAAATCTTTGTGCCCTTCTTTAAATTCAGCATACGTTCAATTTTCGCGAAAGAAGTGATCGTCTTTGCTTTTACCAACGGAATTATGATTTCGTTGGAAATGCACTTTCGCTGCGTTTGCGCATAGGAAGTATTTGGCAAGAATATGTTCATGCCAAATACCAGAACCAATGCCGATATCCATGTGAAGATAATTTTTGTTTTCATGGAGCCGTTTTACCAAATGCAACATGAATGAAAAATGAACATAGTTATGCGTTAGCGATCTCTGTTTTCAGCCCCTTGCGCAAGAAAATTATGGCAAGCGATTCCATGACCAACTGCATTGCATTGCTTGCGTCAATTGCTGGAATGTTGACGCCAAGAAGTTCGAGAACACCTGACAAGAGCATAAACAATGCAACAAGGTAGGTTTTGTATCCGGTTAAGATGTTCATAGTTGTTGGTCCTTTTTTCTGGTTTGTTTCGCTGATGATTTTTTTTGATATGGCCAATACTTTGGCAATCCGGTTGCTCCAACCTCGGCCAAATACCGCAAAGGTGCGCAGAGATTTCAAAAACCCGAGGCGTTGGCTGAGATAGTTTTCCAAAAGCCTGTCTTGTGAGAATTGTCGACAATATTGCCTAACCGCTGCCTCGGTCACAGGACCAACAATGCCGTCGGCCTTAATTTTTAACAGCTTTTGCAGTTGCTTTATCGCTGTTTGCGGTCCGCTATTTACTGCGTAGTCAAACACAGCAAACCCCAAAGCTTCAGGCATGCGGTCTGCACCAGATCGTCGCCAATAGAGTTCGAAAAATATCTTCGACGCCTCTATACGCCCCATTTGTTTTACGGCCTGTTTTGGAAGCTGCCACCAAGGACTGACTTTGCGCCAATTGGCCAAGGTTTTTAGTGTTATGCCGAATTTGGTTGCGCCACCTGGATCTTTGGGGTGATCAACATACCCGCCTTCGAACTTTAAGACGTGATTCAACGCCCGCTGAAAGCGCGGGTCCTTATAAGATGTTGTCATGATGCCTAATCCGTGACGCTCAGTGATGGGATCATACCGTCGTCCGGTCCAACCCGCACCGCGTCCGGTATGATTGCTGGTAGTGCGAGGAGAATTTGTACGCCGCTTGTTGCAAATAGTGGCAACAGTTCAGCTTCTTGATGGGATGCATAGCGCGGCGAAATGTCCGCGATTGCATTTATGTGCTGCCAACCGTCCGTGCTTTGTACCTGTGCAAAACCATCCGTTTTGGCCCCGTTCAACCAGATTTCATGGTTGGACGCAGATATCACAGCAGCGCCCGACATAACGTAGAAATACGCGCTCAAAGACTGTCGGTTTCCGCCAATGCGATCATAGGAGCAGACACGGTATTTTGAACTGCCCGATTGGGTGTTTTCGTAAGCTGTCCCTGCCCCCGCCGTTAGTTTTGCGACATAAAACTCAGCCATATAACGCGCAGACGAAGGCTCGCGAATCTGATCAACCAACAACTTAACAGTTGCATTGTTGGCAGCACCTGCCCCGCCATAATCGGCGCTATCAAAATTGAACTTTGAGTATTCACTTATCGAAGCCGCGTTTTCCGGCACCAGGTAACTTGGCGATACAAAACTCGAAATCGTTCGGGTTTTATCACTCGCAAACCGGCCACAATCAGGAATGATGTTGATTTTTTGGGTCATCCCTTTGCTCTCATGCGAAACGCCGCTGGGAACTGCCATACGGCCGCTCAGTGGATCAAAGGTTGCGGCAGTCCTCCAAAGGGAGCCATCATCGCTGACTTTAATAGAAAATGCGTCGTCACCCGCAAGGCCCATTTCGGCGCGACCTGACCAAGCATTTTTGAACGTCACACTCGCTGTGTTGCCGGTCGAATTTTTGTTGACGGTGAGCCGTGCGTCGCCGGACCCGCCATCGGCCGCAGTCATATATGCGCCGTCCGATTTTACCGCCAATTTGTTGTAAGCATCTGCGGATGTGCCGATGCCTATAAATTCCGCATTCTGGACAGAAGAAGGTGCTTGATCAAACTTCACCCACCCTGCACTCGTGCAAACAAATAGCTCTTGGGTAGATTTTACCCACGCAAAGGCCCCCTCAGGCGGGCTGAGAAATTGCCAACCGTTGGCGTCAAAACTTGCTATGAGACCAGCCTTCATTGACCAATCGCCAGTTGGGCTTTGGCCAACTTGCCAACTGCTTCCAACACTGGGTGCTGCGGGCGGATCATTGATGTCCAGCGCTTCCAACGTCAGATGCAAGAACGCATCCAGCATTCGAAGCGCTTCATTGTGGGTGATGTGTTTTTGCGCCTGATTGGATTCAATCAGCGGCAATTGTAAGCGGTCAGAATTGGTCAATTGTACACTCCTATTACGCTGTAACCTTTGCCAAGCGTTTGACTTAATTGAGAAATCTTGAGTTGAACCTGAGTGGGTTCAACGCCAAAATCACTGAGTTGCTCTGCAAGGGAATAGTTGAATTCTTCAACATCAACCTCAACCGTGCGCACCAAAGCGCCAGCGTTCAAAACTTCTACGGCAAAACTTTCGGCGTTGGTCTCGTGGGGAATATCGCCGGTAGGCCAAAGGTTGCCGCTCAATCGGCCGCGCCTCGTCCATGTCACATTGATGTCGCCAATTGTGGTTTTCCTTGCTGAAAAATGAACGGGCGCAAGCGGTAAGTTGGGACCATCCACAATGTCGACACCGAGTAATTCGATTGCAGGACTGGTGGCCCCTGCCACTATCGATAGCGTGCCAAGTTCAAGACCTGTTTGTATTCTCGTTACATCGTCGAGCAACATAACTTGCGCTCCCGAACGAGAAGCATCCCCGGCTGCAAATTCGGTTTTGTTTAGCCCTCGCAAAAGGGTACGCAGCAAATAGGTCTTTGGCGCAATGAGTTCAGCATCGGCAAAACCAATTTCTTCCCAGAACCCCAGCGAGTTTTGGACCAGCAAACGGTTCTCACCGCTTAGGACGCGCCTTTTTTCCAAAGCGCTTACATGTCCAGCAAACAGATGCACTTGCAGGTTAGTCTTGGTGTCCCACGTCGCAAACGCATCGGTTGGTGGCAAATCTGATTGCAATGTCCCAAGGCTTGCAGGCTTGGTCAGATGCGCAAGTACGTTTTGGGCGTCGTCGATCACGGAAATTGTGCCGGGCCATGGTTTGGCATAGGCACCGATAACCAGGCTTGCAGATGTTTCGCTATCGTTTATTGGCGGCACCTGCGCGACAAATGTAATGGGTACAGATGTCGCGGGCGACACAACATTAACACTGGGTCGCTCTTTCGTTAGCGTACCGATGGGACCGTTGGTTGAAACCATACTGGTCGCGGTTATTTCGCGCGAAGTGCCGTCGACGGTTTTTGCGATTGCATATTTGTTGGGATCGTCTGGCAACGAAATCACATCACCAATTTCCAAAGACAACTGGGAAAGCGGTAGCGAAAATTGCACCATCTTTTTGGATTGTTGGGAGAGTTGCAATTGCGAGGTGGCAATTCTGTTTGCTGTGCGCGTGTCCAACGTCATTGGCGGGTTTAGACTTGCCACCACGCCATCTTGGTCAACCGTGTTTTGAAACGTGGACACAGTGTCATAGTCGGCAAGTCGATCAACGTAGCCGACATTGAGCCGTTTGATCCGTTCACTTCGATCCAGGTGCGATCTTTCAAAGATGCCTTGTTTCGTCGCAACGCAGTCCTCAGCGAGAAGATTATGCACCACATTGTCGCGTATGCGGTGCAGCGAAAGCCCATCCGGACCATCTTTAAGCAGCAGATCATCTGTTTTCAGCAATAATTCGATGTCATTGCGAACAGCACTTGGTGACCCGACAATGAAGCCTTCAACAAAACTGGGCGCACTGTCTTGGTTTTTGAAGTAAACGCCAATGTCTTTGGCAACCGATACCGCAATCTCGCTGATCGTGGCACAGCCAAATCGGCCTGTTGTCCAATGACCTGTGTAATAGGACGGGCCATCTGACCAAACATCCGTGCGCAATGGAAAAGCCGGGAACGGTCGCGCATCCCACGCCCACAAATAGATACGTTGTGCATCGAGCATGTGGCCGTCATATAAAGTGGATAGCGGATTATTCTCGATTTGGAATGCTGGCTGGTCATTTTGCCAATGGTCGTAATGTGCGCGCAAAAACTGTCGTTGGATCGAAGGCTCGGAAAGCCCATCGGAATGATAGGGTGACTTGTTTTCTGCGCTCTTTGGGTCAGTAAATGCGTTGGGCTGATTAGCGCCATTGCCGACTGCACCACAACCGATTTCGGTGAGCCAAAATGGCTTTGATTGCGGCACCCAGGACGTTGGCGTTGCGGATCTGATACCGTCTACCCGATTGTGGTGGGGATTGAGCCACCAACCTTCAAGGTCTTTGTACCGCCAAATCCAAGGCTCTGCGTAGATGCCATCAGTGATGGGCGCGCGCACTTGCGCCGCTCGATCTTGATCATTTGCATAATACCAATCAAACCCCTCCCCACCGGCAATATTTGCTTTCAGATAGCCTAAATCATGTGTGATATTGTGCTGATTGAAGTCATCATTCTGCCCATAATTGCGCCAATCAGCCAAAGGCATGTAATTGTCGATGCCAACAGCGTCGATATTTGAATCTGCCCAAAGTGGATCGAGGTGAAAATGTTTATCGCCTGACGCATCGGCTGGCTGATAGCCGTGATATTCGGTCCAATCTGCCGCATAGGTTAGTTTGCAGCTGGAACCCAAAATTGTGCGCACATCCTGGGTGATACTTTTCAACGCTGTTACAAATGGAAAACTTGTCTGGCTGTCACGTACCGTACTTAGCGCCACCATTTCAGAACCAACAATAAAGGCGTCAACACCGCCTGCAGTTTTTGCGATGTTCGCACAATGCAAGATGAAGCGGCGGTAGCTCCATTCGTCGGGTCCAGAATAGTTTGCTTGTGATCCATCAACGGAAAAATCGCCAGCAACTGCTGTGCCAACAAAGTTCTGCACTTGCCCATTGGCCGTTACAGTTTGGTCAACGGTTCCTGCTCGTCCAATTGCTGGGTTGCAGGTTATCCTGCCGCGCCAAGGGTAGTTAGCTTGTGTGGACGCATCACTGTAAGGATCGGGCAGAACATTTCCGGCTGGGATGTCCATCATCATCAGCGGATAAATTGTGACTTTGATCCCACGCGCCTTCAGGTCGGTGATGGCGGCAATGACGCTGTTGTCACTCGGTGTTCCGCCATATGCTGGGCCACCGTCTACTTGACTGCAGATCAGCGCCTGTTGGCGGCTTAGGCCTGCTACGCTCCACTCGGTATCTTTTATTTTTCGGTCATGCTCCATTACGCGCGGGGTGACAGTGCATTGGCCGCAACGCAGGTCATCCCCGAACCAACTGACCACCAGTGCAACATGCTCCAAATTTGGACACAGCGCAGTCAGTTCATCCACCGACACTTCCCAATCTGATTTTCCCAATGTTTGGTGGCTGTTTTCAGATATCACCTCGCCATTGCCGAGCAAGCGAACGCGGGCAATGGGATCGTAACCAAATTCAGTCGCGCCCGGTATCAAGCACACAGCTTTTGTTCTGTTTTCGACATCACCAACCGGCCGGCACAGTTCAACAGAGATTTGGGGAATGCGATTGCCGAACGGCGTCAAATCCAATTGCTCAAAAACTATATATGCGTGCCCGCGATAGGCGGGCGCGTTGCCTGTTCCCTGCTTCGCCTCAATTAGACTGTCGGGCAATTGTTCCGCAGAACCAGTATAAAAACGGTAGTTAACGGCGCGCAAATCCATCAATTTGCCATCTGCCCAAATTCGTCCGATGTGCGGCACGGTTCCCTCACATAGCCCAATCGCAAAGTTGGCACCAAACACGTCATCTTCATTGCCGCCGACAGATTTTAGGCCACCGCCCGCTTTGGTCAACCGTTCCAATTCCGTCGCCCAAATGACGTTGCCCGAGATACGTGACCAGCCATAAAGGCGGGGCACCGGCTGCCCTTCCTTGGAGTTGAGAATGTATGTCTCGCCTTGGGTCGGCGCTGCCTGTTGACCAAAAAGCTGATTGTCGAGCGCATTCCCGGCAAGAGCGCCGAGCGCGCGTCCAATTGTTGCGCCTATCGGTCCGCCAAGCGCGCCACCGATAAACTGGCCGCCAGCTGCAAGGAGTAATGTTGCCATAGAATTTAGGGTCTTTCTGGAAAGCTAAATTGGGCGACAATCCGACGACGCCACCAATTGCTCAGCGGCACTTCGACAACGCCAATGCGTTCTTGAGCGTGGATAAAGTGGGTTTGGCTACTAATAATCGCGCAGTGTTTGGCAGGAAGTCCCGCGCGCAGATGCAGCAAAACAATCTGGCCCTTGCGCAAGGGAGTTGCTTCCAATTTAACAAGATGTTTATTGGCAAGCGCGCTTAGCGCTTCAGCGTGCATTCCATCCCGCCAGTTGCTTGAATAGGGTGGAATTTCGAACGAACTTGCGCCAAACAATTCGTGCCATATCCCGACAATGAGGCCAAGACAATCGCAACCCACCAGCTTTTGAGCAGCTTGATGACGATAGGGTGTTCCTTTCCACCCTCGGGCAGCTTCCACTACCAATTCGTCTCCGATGGTCATTCGACCAACACACGACCGTCAAGTGGATTATCCGGCGTTGGATATTTCAACATAAACGCCTCGCCGGGGATATGTGGAAAACCTTGGAAATTTAGCTGATTGCCGAACTTTGCCTTGCAGGATGAAAACCGCTTATCGCAACCCACAGTTAGTCGAACCAGATCACCGGGCAGAACCAATTGATTGTCAAATTGATCAATAAACAGACGATCATTTGGCGCACTTTTGGTGTGCTTTAAGACACGAACGGCACTGTTCTTTCGCTCACCAGACAGCCATTTGACTTGACCACCATTTGCCCAACCTTCTGGGCGACCGGCGAGACCCGAAACGATCAATTCATTTTGATCGGAAACTGTCACAATGCTGCAATCAGAAGAAAATGTTGCGGCACCTGCATCAATGCCGCACTGCGCATCGCCAAAATCGGCGTTACAGGTCCGCTGGTAGAGTTTGCCGCGCACTTGATTGAGCAAAACATGTTGGGAGCGTAGTTCCGCCCTGAACACACCATCCTTTTCAGAGATTTCACCGATAAAATCGCGCCGAAAATGATGCCGGACAGACGGATCGCGCCAGTTCACTTTGAATGTGTCGACTTTTGCGCCCGCAAATTGGCCATCACGAATGTGCGCTGGCAGAATTCGATCATCATCGAGCCAGCCCATAATGTCTGATGTATCCACCGCGCTTTCACTTTTTTGCACAATTGCTGAGGGCGTAAAACCTGCTGTTGGCAAAAACAGATGGCCATCAAATGTCAATTCTTGGTCGTGATCGGTGAAGCCAAGTTCAATGTCGTTTCTTTTGGTGATCAGCCAGCAGTTGCAAAGCGTTGTTGCGCCAGACTTGATATGCGCTTCAAACTCGGCGCTTAACTCTCTCATAAGCGGATCTCGATCAGTTTGATCGATGGT
>NZ_JBLIAI010000006.1:0-74464 GCF_047634455.1 Maritalea sp. | reverse complement strand
TGTGAGTTGACCACAAAACCTGATCAGGCGCAGATCCACCTCGCGCTGAGCGGCCTTTAAGCCCGTCGCATTTTCAAATGGCTCGTCATTTTCCCAGGCTTTTGCCCCAAGCGAGCCGCCTGCAAACGCATCCACATAATACCAATCAACTGTGATGTTGTGGTTCAGCGTCTTCTTGATCGAGGGGAAAAAACTTGTGCCTGTCGCCTCAAATTCGCCTTCCTCCAATTGCTCCGCTGCTTGAATTAAACGGTTATTGGCCATGAGGTTGTTAAAGGCAAGTTGTTGAAATGTCTTGATCATGTTCCAAACCCTATGCGATAGCCAAGCGCTTCGGCAATATGAGACTTTTTGATATGTTCTGACCCGCCAAGGTCTGCCAATGTGCGGGCGACTTTGAGCACGCGATGGTAGGCACGGGCGGACAGCGAGAATTTTTCTGCCGCTTGCACCAATAGTTTTTTGCTCTCTGCGTCAGGTTGTGCCACTTGCTCGATGATTTTTGCGCTGGTGGCGGCATTGTTGTAAATCCCGGTTGCGCCCATTTGCATATAGCGATCAGCTTGGATTTGCCGTGCCCTCGCGACGCGTTTCGCTACCATTTCGCTGGGCTCTGCCTCGCCAGGTTCGATCATGTCCAAAGCCGTAACCGCTGGCACATCAATACGGATATCAATACGATCCAAGAACGGGCCGGAAATCCGCCCTTGATAGTCAGACGCGCAACGCTCACCTCGTTTACAGGTATGGCCCGGCGTGCCTGCCATGCCGCATTTACACGGATTCATGGCCGCCACCAATTGAACACGCGAGGGATAGGTCACCCGGTTGTTGGCCCGAGCGATCACGGTTTCGCCACTTTCGAGCGGTTGGCGAAGCCCGTCAATCACTTGCGGTGCAAATTCAGGCAATTCGTCCAAAAACAACACCCCATTATGGGCCAATGATACCTCACCGGGCCGCACTTTGAGGCCGCCCCCGATCAAAGCCGCCATGGAAGCTGAGTGATGCGGCGCACGGAATGGTCGACAATCGGATAATCGGCCACCTGCCAGTTCACCGGCAATCGATTGCACCATCGACACATCGAGTAACTCGCGCGGATTTAGCGGTGGCAAAATGGAGGGCAGCCGTGCGGCCAACATCGATTTGCCAGCGCCGGGCGGTCCGATCATCAAAAAATTATGTCCGCCCGCCGCCGCAACTTCCAGTGCGCGTTTGGCCCCTTCTTGACCCTTGATTTCACTGAGATCGGGGAAAACTGCATCGCGACTGAGCCGCTTTGCCACCGGTCGTGCGCACAATTGGTGGCCCGTCAGGTGATTGACGAGCGCCAAAAGATTGACCGGCGCGATGATGTTTAACTCTTCTCCGGCCCACGCGGCCTCGGGGCCACAATCTGCTGGACAAATCAGGCCCAATCCACGGGATTCCGCTGAGATTGCAGCGGGCAACGTCCCCGCAACAGATGAAATTCGGCCATCCAGCGCCAATTCACCCAAAACCACATATTCGTCCAAACTATCGCTTGGAATAGCGCCAATCGCCGCCATCAACCCCAAGGCGATCGGCAAATCATAATGGGAGCCTTCTTTTGGAAGGTCGGCAGGGGCAAGGTTTATGGTGATCCGTTTGGGGGGTAGCGACAGGCCGGACGATGTGAGCGCCGAGCGCACCCGCTCTTTGCTTTCACCCACCGCTTTGTCTGGCAGCCCAACAATATTAAAGGCCGGCATGCCGTTGGCGACCTGCACTTGCACGTCTACCGGGAGGGCCTGAATGCCTTGAAAAGCAACGGTTTGAACACGGGTAACCATCAATGGGTCCTGAAATATCCTTAAGTATTGAAACGAGGCTAGCAGCCAATCAAACCAGACACAAGAACATTTCAGGAACAGTGGTCAGCGATATTTGCGCTGCACATTTGTGTCGGCAAAACCGATATCGCGCAATAAATGTGGACTAAGGGCGACCATGCGATCATTTGGAATGGGCGGACGCCCAACCTTGTGCGATGGCACCTGCTTTGGCCAAAAGATAATTGCAAAGCGTTTAAACCAATTACCCATCCGGCGGTGATAAGATTCACGTGGAACATTTGTGAGGGTTGTGCAAGTCATGTTGATCTCCTTTGTTGCAACCAACATGATCGCAATTGGGGTTGCTGACCAACAAAAGCTCAGCTAGCTTGCATAAGGAGATTTTATGCATGAGTTTACACCCCCTACCCCCGTTGACCGCATTGCGCGCCTTTGAAGCCGCTGCGCGACACAAGAGTTTCACCAAGGCAGCCAATGAGTTAAACATGACTCAAGCAGCGGTGAGCTATCAGATCAAGCAGCTTGAGGATCGGTTTGGCGAGCCATTGTTCATCCGGAGCACACGTCAGGTCAGTTTATCTGACGCGGGTGTTCGGTTGGCCCCATCCGTCACTGAAGCGTTTGAGATTATTCGCCGATCTTTCGCTGAGGCTAAGGGCCAAGCGGACGATCTCTTGACCATCACCACTGCGCAAACTTTTGCCAGCTCGTGGCTCGCCAAACATTTTGGCGATTTCACCATATGCTGTGCTGCCTTGGCTGTTAAACTGGATATATCGAGCACCGCATATAGCGATTTTCAAACTGCGGGCGTCGATGTTGGCATTCGAACAGGTAAAGGAAATTGGCCCGGACTTATGGCGAAGAAACTCATGCACTTTGACTATACGCCAATGCTTTCGCCAAAATTGCTCGAACAATTTGACCTGAAGGAGCCAAAAGACCTGTTAAAACTGCCGATGGCTTCACCATCTGATCCTTGGTGGCACAGCTGGTTTGAAAGCCAGGGTGTAGACACGGCAGGAATAAAAAAGGCCAGAGGACCAATATTGGATGTGCAATATATTCACGGTATTGCCGCCTTGTCTGGCAGTGCCGTGGCGCTGCTGACCCCATGCCTTTATCGCGATGAGTTGGCCAACGGCGCATTGATACAACCATTCGCGCATATCGAACAGGAAGATCACGCGATTTGGCTTTGTTATCCAGAACATCGAAAAACCTGGAGGAAGATCCAGATTTTCGAAGATTGGCTGTTCCCAATGCTTGATGAAACAATGCCGAACCGGCGGGTTTGAAACTTAGACTGGGATCTGTTTTACCAGCGCAATCACAACTGACACAGTTGCCACCGAAACAACGGTTGAAACCAAGATCGACGCCGAGATTTTTTGTGGTGCCACCCCGTAATGTTGCGCCAAAATATAGACATTACCTGCAACGGGTAAAGACGCACAGGCAATCATAACGCTGGCGGCAAACGGTTCGACCGGAAAAACCCAAAGCGCTGTAATTGCAATGACGATTGGATGCACAAACAATTTCAGACCACTCAGCCAAAAGGCGGGCACTAGGCCGCGCGCCTTTATGGTGGAAAGCGATGCACCAATGGCGATCAGTGCGCCGGGGGTTGCCGCGCCACCCAAGATGGTCACGAAATCATCCAGGGGTTGCCACATGGGCACGTTGAACCCCGACCACAAAAGGCCAATTGAGATGGAAACGATCATGGGGTTGGCTGCCAAACCTGCCAAAGCAGAGCGCGCAGCGGCGACCGGCGAAGATGTGCCTTTGGACGATGTGACCAAAATAACCACAAGCGAGCCAAAAACCGTCAAATCCATTGCCAAGACCAAGATAACCGGGCCAATGGCCGCTTCGCCCAACAATAGTACCAACATTGGTACGCCCAGGAATCCCACATTGCCGATGACCGATGTGTGTGCCTCAAACGCCATTTGAGCTAGGGACAGTCCACGTTTTCGTGCCACCAGCGCCGCAATCGCGTAAACCATAAAACTGCCAAACAGGTATGCACCAACAAACGCCCAGTCAAAGATTTCACCCAATGACAGATTTGCGGCAAAGCGGAACAGCATAGCTGACAGGGCGAAATAGAAAACGAATTTGGTGAGGTAAGCAATGGCTTCTTTTGAGAAAAAGCCCGTACGCCCAGCGCCATAGCCGAGCGCGATAAGGGCAAAGAATGGCAATGTTTTCAAAAAGATTTCAAGCATGGCGAAAACTTATCCGTAAAGCGGCACACTGACGAGCCAGAATAGGGGGGATTGGTCCTCTTATGCGAGACCGGGAATAAGGCCAGACGTGCGAATACCATCAAATATAAACTGTACAGATAGTGCCGCCAACAATACGCCAACGACCCGCGATACCACGTGCAATATTGTGACGCCGAGGATTTTTTGCAATTGGGTCGCGCCCAACAACAGCACATAGGTGGCCATTAAGATGATCATTAACCCACCGACCACCGCTGCCTGACGCGTAGGTTCGCCAGCAGCGTCAGCGATCAGGAGAATTGTCGCGCCGATTGCGCCGGGCCCTGCGATCAAAGGGGTCGCCAAGGGAAATACCGATATATCGTTGCTCGAGGCGGCTTCGGCATTTTCTTCGTCGGTTGTTGAAGTGGCGCTCGAATCGCGCGCAAACACCATATCAATTGCGATCAAGAGCAACAATATGCCGCCAGCAGCGCGTAGCGCGGGTAAACCTATGCCAAAGATCAGGAGAATTGCTTCGCCAAACAGCGCGAAGAATAACAGTACCAAACCGCCAATCACCGTGCCTTTGAGCGCCATTGCGCGGCGCTCCTTTGCCGTCGCGCCAGCCGTTAGCGCGGCAAACAGCACCACAATATCCGCCGGACCAATGGTGGCAAAATAGGTGGTAAGGGCAATCAAAAAGGTGTCTAGCGGCATAAGTGGCAGCTTATCCGATTAGCGCCGCTTTTCAATAGCATCCCAAATCAGCACCGCGATGTCTGGACCACCAAAGCGTTTGATTTCGCGAATGCCGGTTGGCGAGGTGACGTTGATCTCGGTGATGTAATCACCAATCACATCAATGCCGACAAAAATGAAATCACGTTCCTTAAGCGCTGGGGCGATTTTGGCGCAGATTTCCAATTCACGTTGGGTCAATTCGCTTAATTCAGGCCGCCCGCCCACATGCATATTGGAACGCGCTTCGCCTTGTGCTGGAATACGGTTTAGCCCGGCAATCGGTTCACCATCGATGATGATGATCCGCTTATCGCCCTTGCGTACATCTGGAAGATATTTTTGGATCATGAAAGGTTCTGGGAAGCTCTTTTCGAACATTTCCAGCAATGACACCAAGTTCTGGTCGGTTTCGCGCAGCAAAAACACGCCCGCGCCACCGTTGCCAAACAAGGGTTTAACAATGATGTCGCCATGTTCTTCGCGAAATTTAACGATACGTGACCGGTCGCGGGTCACCAAGGTTGGCGGCATCAATTCAGGAAACTGCGTGACGAGAAGTTTTTCTGGCGCGTTGCGCACAGGGTCTGGGGCGTTGACCACTAGGGTCTTGGGGTGCAAACGCTCCAACAAATGGGTGATGGTGATGTAATTCATGTCAAATGGCGGGTCTTGGCGCAGCAAGATCACGTCAAGTTCTGAGAGATCGCGAATTTCGCCTTTACCGAGTTCAAACCAGTTTTGGGTGTCATCCGTCACTTTGATCGGGAAGACTTCTGCACTTACAATATTGTTTTCCAGGGCAAGCGTGGATGGCACATAGTAAAACAGTTCATGGCCGCGCGCCTGGGCTTCAAGCATCATGGCAAAGCTGCTGTCACCAATTGGGTTGATGCTGTCAATTGGGTCCATTTGCACGCCAATTTTGAGTTTTTTAGCCGTTGCCATAAAGCTTTTTTCCATTCAATTTGTTTGAAACGCGTCCACGATATGCACGGGCCACCTAAAAGGTGCAAGGCCGATCACATCAAATCTTATTGTTCGGTTCTGATGTTCCGGGTTCTCAGAGAGCCAATATTGAGCGGCGTTGATGATCCGGTTCTGGCGCACGCTTTCAAACGCCACATCAAGAGATTGCTTGTTCTGACGGGCTTTAACCTCAACAAAAACAAGCATTTGACCCCGTTTTACGATCAGGTCCAATTCGCCATATCGGGTTTTATACCGTTGATCTAGGGTACGAAAGCCTTTGGAGGCCAAAAAGATTTTGGCCCAAAATTCTCCCTTGCGCCCGAACCGCTCGGCCTGTTCGCGTCGGGGGTTATTTGCCATCTTTTAACTCAAGCGCTGCTTGGTAAACCTGTTTGCGCTTCAGCTCAAAATCGGCGGCAATCTTGTCCACTGCGCCGCGCAACGGGAGCTCTTGCATCAAGATCTTTAGCGCGTCGCGCCATTCGTCCGGATTGATCTGTGCTGCTTTGTTCGCCCCCGCCACCAAAATCACCACCTCGCCTTTCACCGTTGCGCCATGAAACTGAGCCGCCAAATCGCCTGCCGTGCCGCGGTAAAGCGTTTCAAAACGTTTGGTGAGTTCGCGGGCAACAACCACTTGCCGATCTGGGCCAAGCGCTTCTGCCATTGCGGACAAGGTAGCGCTGGTCCGTTTTGGTGATTCGTAAAATACCATTGTTGGAAGGTGGGTTTTAAGATCGCTCAGACGGTTAAGGCGAGCTTGCTTTTTGACGGGCAAAAAGCCGAAAAAACTAAAGCTATCAGTTGGTAAGCCGCTTACTGCAAGCGCTGCAAGTACCGCCGAAGCCCCCGGAATTGCGATGATCGACACGCCATTTTCCGCCGCGACACGCACCAAAGGAAATCCCGGGTCGGAAATTAGCGGCGTGCCGGCATCAGAAATCAGGCAAATCGCCTTGCCCGCCAGAACCTCATTGGTGATGTTTTGCGCTTGAGCGACCTCATTATGTTCGTGCAGAGACGCTTTTTGGGTCTTGATGCCGTAGGCGTTGAGCAATTTGGCGGAGGTGCGGGTATCTTCGCAAAGGATAAGATCTGCCCCAGCCAATGTTTCCAGCGCCCTGATGGAAATGTCTTTAAGATGCCCGATCGGGGTTGAGACCAAATAGAGTGCAGGTTCTAGTTTTGCCGATGTGAATGCATGGCCAGCAATGCTAAATTGTCGTTCCGCCATGAAATCTGCTCATTGTTTGAATATTTGTTCAATTGACTCTTTAAGCTTTGCGACCTGTTTTGTATAGCTATTGGAGTGATTGCGTAAATTTGGCAAAGACCGATGGCGCACATAGCGGCAAAAAATGAATTGGGGTAATAAGAGCAATGTTGGCATTCAACCTGAAACCTTTGATGACCGGTGCCAAGCTGGCGGCGGGTCTTGTTGCAGCGATTGGGCTTGTTGCCTGTACGCCTGGTTTTGATTTTGGCCCCGCTGGCCGTTCCACTGTTCAGCAAAAACCACTATTGCAGGGCAACCTGCCGGCCGCAAACGGAGAAATATTGGGTGACGGCCCGGTACGCGTTGTGTTGCTGGCCCCATTGAGTGGCGAGGAGGGATTGGCCAATGTTGGCATGTCGATCCGTAATGGCGCACAAATGGCAATCGACAAAATCAAATCGAACCCACAATTCGCAGCCAACATTCATTTGGTCGTAAAAGACACAGGCGGCAGCGCCGTGAAAGCCAAAGCGTTGGCAGCACAGGCCGTGAGTGAAGGCGCAAGCCTCATCTTAGGGCCGCTTCGCGCAGATGGTGTGCGGGCTGCGGGCAGTGTTGCACGGGCGGCGGGTATTCCGCTCATCGGCTATTCTAACAATTCAGGCGCGGCTGCGCCGGGTGTCTATTTGCTCAATGTTTTGCCCGAAACAGAGGTGTTGCGGTCGGTCAAATATGCGCAAAATTTCGGCCGCAAAAACTTTGCAGCGATTGTGCCGCGTACGGATTTTGGACAGATTCAAGAAGCCGCTTTCCGTATTGCGACGTCTGAGACCGGCGCGGCGGTGCACGGTATTTACCAATTTTCCAACGAAGAAGAAGCGCGCACGGCGGTCGAGCAATTGGTGCCGTTTTTGATTTCTGGCACTGTTGACGCGATCTTTTTGCCGGACAGGGCAACCGCACCCTCTATCGCAGTTTTGCTTGAATCAGCACAAATTGAAAAAACCGACATCACGATTATTGGCTCTGCTGATTGGGATGGCGATGTGAAGGTTTCGCAAACTCCGTTCTTAACCGGTGCCTTTTTCCCGGCGGTGGATGGGGCTGGTTACGAGCGGCTGAAGCCAGAATATAAACTGGCTTATGGCGACGCCCCACACCCAATGGCAACCTTTGCCTACACCTCTGTGCTTTTGGCCAATTCGTCGTCTTTGGCGAATGCGACGCCACGCTATGATCGCAATCAATTGACACGCCCAAGCGGATTTGCGGGCCAAGACGGTGTGTTCCGGTTCTTTGAAAATGGCACAAACCAGCACGCATTGGTGATGAAACAGGTGGTGATTGATGGTAGCCGGATCGTTGATGACGCGAAGATGCCTTAAGGCATTTGGTGCTGTTTTGCGGTTGTTTTAAGCCGCTAAGTCAGCAACCACGGCGTCGAGCACGGGCCAGCCTTTGTCGGTGACGCGTAAATTGCCGTCTTCAAGCAATTCAACAAAGCCAATTTCGGTCAGGTGGTCGATTTGTTCTTGGCGCAATTTTTGCCCGGCCAGCGCTTTAAAACGCGCGGGGGAAATGCCGGTTTTAAGCCGTAAACCCATCAGCAAATATTCGTCCGATTGCTCGCCGCGGCTTAGGGCCTCAAAATCAACAAACCCGTCGCCTTTTGCGCGCACAAATTCAGCCCATTTGAACGGCATGCGCTCAGTGGCAGTGGCGTGACGTGTGCCATCGATCAGCAAGCGACCGTGCGCGCCAGGGCCAATGCCTGCATATTCGCCATATTTCCAATAGGTTAAATTGTGGCGACTTTCCTCACCCGGGGCCGCATGATTAGAGATTTCGTACGCCGGAAGACCGCGCGCATCGCAAATTTCTTGGGTCAGCTCGTAAAAGTCAGCTGAAAGTTCAGGCCCCGGCATATTCAACTTACCGGCATGAAACAGATCATAATATCGTGTGCCAGATTCAATCGTCAGCGCATAAAGCGAAATATGTTCGCGGGCGAGATCCAGCGCCTCGTTTAGCTCTTCGCGCCATTCATTCAGTGTTTGATTGGGTCGCGCATAGATCAGATCATAGCTCACCCGGTCAAATATTGACTGGGCAAGCTTTACCGCGGCTTTGGCGTCTTCAACCGAATGCAAACGCCCGAGCGCGGCCAAAGGCTCTGCACGCAAAGACTGCACCCCAAGCGAAACCCGATTGACCCCTGCCAAACGGATCGCTTGAAACTTGTCGCGTTCAACGCTTGTCGGGTTGGCTTCTAGCGTGATTTCCACATCGTTGGATAATTGCCACCTAGTTGAGATCGCATTGATGATTTTTTCAACGGATTGAGGCTGCATCAACGAAGGGGTGCCGCCACCAAAAAAGATCGAGCGCACAGTCCGACCCGGCACCAGTTCTGCCGTTTGGGCGATTTCTGTTAAGTAGTTTTCAACATAGGCCGCTTCATCGAAGGGGCCGCGACGCACATGAGAATTGAAGTCGCAATAAGGGCATTTGGCCGCACAAAACGGCCAGTGCACATAAACGCCAAAAAGGTCCGGCTCAATCGTCAGGGCAACTATCCTTCACAAACAAAGAAAAAGCGCGAGAGCGATGCGACAAACCTATTGTGTCCTTTGACCAGCTATGCTTTTCGCTTTCGCTCATTTCACCAAAGGTGCGCATGTGCCCGTCTGGTTGAAACATTGGATCATAGCCAAAGCCTGATGTTCCGCGTGGCGGCCACACAAGGGTGCCTTCAGCGCGGCCTTCAAAACAGATGGTTTCGCCTTCCGGGTTGGCCAAACACAAAACAGCAACAAACGCTGCTGTACGCTTGCCCGGTGCCATTGCGCCTTTTTCCATCAAAGACATGTGCACCTTGACCATGGCATCATCAAAGTTTTTATTTGGCCCAGCCCAGCGCGCAGAATAAATGCCCGGATCACCATCCAGCGCATAAACACTCAGGCCCGAATCATCAGACAGCGCCCAGAGGTTTGACGCCTTGGTTGCAGCCAGCGCTTTGATTTTTGCGTTTTCCTGATAAGTCGCACCCGTTTCGTCTGGCTCGGGCAAACCCAATTCGCCAGCTGAGACCAGCTCCAGACCAAAAGGCTGCAAGAGTGTGCGAAATTCGCGCACTTTGCCTTCATTGTGGGTGGCAACGACCAGTTTTTGGCCTTTTTCCAACTTGCGCATCTTAGGCTTTCAACGCAGCTTTTTGCAGTTCAACCAGTTCGTTAACGCCTTTTTGCGCCAGACCAATCAGTTGTGCCAATTCGTCAGCTGAAAACGGGTTTTCTTCGGCGGTGCCTTGAATTTCAACAAAGCCACCAGAACCGGTCATGACAAAGTTTGCGTCCGTTTGTGCGACACTGTCTTCATCATAATCAAGATCGAGCACCGGCGTGCCTTTATAAATGCCGCAAGAAATCGCCGCCAAATGGTCGGTAACCACTTTGTCGCCAACCAAATCGCGTTCGCGCATCCAAGAAATTGCATCCATCATGGCAACAAATGCGCCGGTAATTGATGCCGTGCGGGTGCCGCCGTCGGCTTCAATCACGTCGCAATCGACCGTAATTTGATTTTCGCCCAAAGCTTTCATGTCGACAATCGCGCGCAAGGAACGACCAATGAGACGCTGAATTTCTTGGGTACGGCCCGACTGTTTGCCTGCGGTTGCTTCACGACGCATGCGCTGCCCGGTTGAGCGGGGCAACATACCATATTCGGCGGTCACCCAACCCAAACCTTGGCCACGACGCCAAGGGGGCAAGTTGGTTTCAACGCTTGCGGTGCACAATACTTTGGTCCCACCAAACGAGATCATGCATGAGCCCTCGGCGTGAGAAGAAACATGGCGCTCAATGGTGATATCACGCATCTGGTCCGGTGCGCGTTTTGACGGCCGCATAGGGTTCCCCTTTGTTATACCCGTTCGTGTGGGCTTTGCTTGGCTCAAAATGGAGCCAACATCAAGGGTAAAGCGCACCAATTATTAGATTTTGCGCGAAGTTTAAGCGCTATATGCTTGGAGATAGTGGATTTTGCGCCTAAATACAGTGAACGAGTTCAGTTTAATGAGGAAATTTTGAGTACGCCATCGGTCAATCAGGATTTTTTGTCGGTTCTCAATGAACGGTCACAAGGGATATTTAAACGCCTTGTAGAACGGTATATTGAAACGGGTGAACCTGTGGGATCGCGGCAACTTGCCCGCGCCCTAGAAGTGAATCTGTCGGCTGCATCTGTGCGCAATGTCATGGCTGATCTGGAAGATTTGGGCCTGATCGCTGCGCCGCATACGTCGGCTGGGCGGGCACCGACGCAAGCTGGTTTACGATTTTTTGTCGATGCAATGCTCGAAGTGGGATCAATTGGCAAAGCAGAACGGCGCAATATTGAAAAACATATTGATGATACAACACATAATGAAAAAATAGAAGATGTGCTTGCCCAGGCCAGTCAGGTTCTATCTGGGTTGTCGCAAGGCGCGGGGCTGGTTCTAGCGCCAAAAGCTGACGTCATTCTAAAACACATTGAATTTGTGCGGTTGGACGCCCAGCTGGCAATGGCGGTGTTGGTTGGAGAAGACGGCCATGTGGAGAACCGCGTATTCTCGATTCCGTCTGGCCTAACCGCAAGTGAGCTGACCAAGGCCAGTAACTTTTTATCCCACCATGTGGTCGGTCGAACTTTGCGCGAAGTGCGTTCAATGCTGCAGGCGCAAACTATCGCGCACAAAGCGGAACTTGACGCTTTAACCCAAAATTTGGTCGATGAAGGTTTGGCAACTTTGGCTGAGCCGCGCGCTGGTGAGATGCCAACACTGATTGTACGCGGGCGCGCCAACCTGATTGCTGACACGATGGCGAGCGAGGAGCTGGATCGAGTTCGGCAATTGTTTGACGAGTTGGAATCCAAAAAATCAATCATCGACTTACTGACGGACACGCACGCCGCGGATGGGGTCAGGATTTTCATCGGTTCGGAGAACAAATTGTTCTCACTTTCAGGATCGTCTGTGATCTTGTCGCCCTATCGTGATCACAACGCGAATGTGATCGGTGTTGTGGGGGTCATTGGCCCAACAAGACTTAATTATGCCAAGATTGTCCCGGCAGTAGATTACACCGCCCATGTGGTCTCAAAACTGATGAACAAGCGCGGCGTATGAAGCAAATAACCCGTTCTTTTGATTTGAGTGCTTGAAATTTTGCGCTCAATGGTCGATATCCGGGTCAACAAATTCACCAAATAGACAAGCGAAATAAAATGATGAGTGACGAAGAGTTCCAAAACGAAGCAAATCTGGATGAGCAAAATCACGCTCAAGCTCAGGACAATGCTGAGAATGAACAGAACGCCGCATCTCCTTTAGAAGTGCTTGAGGCGGAGAACGCCAAGCTTAAGGACCGATTGCTGCGCGCCGTCGCGGACATGGAAAATTTACGCAAGCGCACGGATCGCGACGTTAAAGATGCGCGCCAATATGCAATTGCAAATTTTGCCCGGGACATGCTCACCGCAACCGACAATTTGTCGCGGGCTTTGTTGACCATGCCCCAACAAGCAAAAGACGAAGCAGAGGGCCCCTTCAAGTCGTTGATCGAAGGCGTTGACATGACCGAGCGCGAAATGCTTCGTTTGCTTGAAAAGAATGGCATTACCAAACTGGAACCGAAGGGCGAAAAATTCGACCCTCATTTCCATCAGGCGATGTTTGAAATTCCAAATAGCGACGTGGCAGATAATACGGTAATGGAAGTTGTGCAGGCTGGGTATGTGATCGGCGAGCGTGTTTTGCGCCCGGCCATGGTTGGCGTTGCAAAAGGCGGGCCAAAAGTTATGCCCGCACCTGCGTCAGATAATCATGCGGGGGCCGACACGGGCGAGAATGTGGATCGTTCTGTTTAGTCAGCACATACCATTTTAATGCTTTTGAACCGGCGGCCTTGCGCCGGTTTTTTTGTGGCTGAGATTGATGGAGCAAACCGCCTTATGGGGTCATTATTTCAGCGGCTGTCTTTTTTTGCTTTTGCCGCTCAGTTCCGCATAATAGGTAGGTTTTTTGTCGATAAAGATCTCTGTAGCCAGTCTGAAATCTTGATTATCGAACAAACCTGCCGCAAATATATAGTCGCCATTGGCCAACAAACGATAGAATAAGTTTGTACCGCACTCCATACAAAATCCACGCTCTGCCCGTGCCTAAGATTTGATATTTTGCTCACCGGTTGCTTTGAGTTCGGGGCCACAATGAATGGCCAAAAAGGCACCCCCACCGCTCCATTTTCGACACATTTGGCAATGGCACGCGCCGATTTCAGTTTTATCCATCGGAATTGTAATTTTAACCTTTTGGCACAGACATTCCCCTTAGCGCATATTGCTTCCCCTTGTTTAGAAAGTATCAACCACACGAATAGAATCACCTCCCATATAGATGCAAGTTTATCCTTTTTTTCAGCACACCACCTAATATGTCCCCCGGTAGATATGGGGCGAATTTATGAAATTGGCATCTTTAAAGCGGAGTTGGACCATTGGCGTTGGGCTTGCTTGCGTCGGCGCGATTGCGGTGACGGCCATTGTGTTCTCGACCCAGCGGGTGATGGATGAACTGCTCTATCAAGACGCGATTAACGATGGAATGGCGTGGGCCCAGTATGTGGTAGACACCACCGAAGGCTTGTCAGACGTTATTTCTGGCAAAGCACCAGCCTCAGACGTGGAAGAGGTACTGGGTCAATTTTCAGCGGTTGGTAACATCTATCAATTTGCATTTTTCTCCGCCAATGGTGAGTTGCTTTTTAAGACCGGGTCATTCCATCCACAAAATGAAATGGGAACTGCGGCATATCATGCGCATGTGCATGAAGCTGATGCAGTGCTTGGTGCTGATACCCAAATGATGAGTAAAAACGCCGCCGTGAACGCAGATGCGGGAATGGACATGCATGTTGTTTCCGAAAACGGTGATGAAACGTCCACAAATCTAATGGCGCATGCGCAGCATCTTGCTACCCTTATGGTTGGCGATGGAGTCGTTAATCCGATACACTATGCTGTGGTAAATCATCCCGTCATGAAAAACGGTATCTTGCAATACACCATTCGCTTGCGCCTCGACCAAACTGAGCGTTTTGATCTTTACAAATCCATGGTGTCGAAACTGTCAATTTTGCTTGCCACCATCGCAAGCCTGGCCGTTGGTATTCCCGCATTATTTGCTTGGCGCAGTCGAAACCGGGCTGAAATTGCAAACCAACAGGTACATTTTTTGGCCAAACATGACCCGCTGACCGGGCTTCTTAACCGCCGCAGTTTCCTAGACCAGCTCGAACATGCCTTTGCCACGCGGCGTGGACAATCTGATCAAATTGGATTGTTCATCATTGATCTTGACGGATTCAAAGGCATCAATGACGGATTTGGCCATGATGTGGGCGATGAATTGTTACGTCAGCTCGCGGATTCGTTGAAGTTTCAAGGCGACGACTTTACAGCGATTGCGCGGCTGGGCGGCGATGAGTTTGCAGCATTTGTGACCTTTGATTCGAACAACATTGACTTGCATGAGCTGGCAAATTACACGCTTTCTTCGCTGACCGGCATTTACGAGGTCAACGGACATGATGTTGTCAGCACCGCCAGTATTGGCATTGCACTTGCGCCAAGCGACGCAGAGACCGCGGCGGACTTGATGCAGAAGGCCGATATCGCACTTTATGCGGTGAAAACAAATGGCCGCAATGGCTACGCTTTGTTTAATAGCGGGATGGAAAAAAAGATAAAGATGCGACGCAACTTGGAAGCATTGTTGCGTCAGGCACGACACGACAAATCCTTTGAGCTGCATTTCCAACCATTGTTTGATCAAGAAACTAGAGAGATCACCGCTTTTGAAGCCCTCGTTCGCATGCGAGATGAAAAGGGGGCGTTTGTTCCCCCCGACATCTTTATTCCCGTGGTCGAAGATATGGGCATGATGGAGGAATTGGGTGAATTTATCCTGCAAGAAGCGACAAAAACGGCAACGCACTGGCCCGATCATATTGGTTTGGCGGTCAATCTGTCGCCCAAACAGTTTGAAAGCGGAAATTTGGTGCGCGTTATCAGATCAGCTTTGGAGCATAGCGGTTTAAACGCCAAACGCCTAGAATTGGAGATCACGGAAAGCCTGTTGATGAACAATTCAGAGCGCAATCTGAGGCAACTCACGTCCCTCAAGGAACTTGGCGTTTCGATTGCCATGGACGATTTTGGTACGGGCTATTCTTCACTTGGCTATTTGTGGAAATTCCCGTTCGACAAAATTAAAATCGACAAGTCTTTCATGGGTGATATGGAACATGTGGATGCAAAAGCCACGCAGATTGTGTCCACCATTATTGCGCTGGGACACACTTTGGAAATGTGTGTGACCGCAGAAGGGGTGGAAACGGAAGCGCAGGCTAAGTTTTTGAACGAACATAAATGCGACCAATTACAGGGGTTTTTGCTCGGAAGACCCATGCCAAGTGAGGAAATTGATGGCTTTATAAGAAAAGGCCAATTGGATGAAGCTCACCTTAAGATCGTTAGCTAGGGACATTCATGCGGGTTTGGTTACCCGGCGTAACGTCAAATTCAGCCGCCCGCCATTTGGAAATGCTGCGCTGGTGTTCATCAATTGCGAAGAATTTGCATAGACCTTATCTATGCCGTGAAATGCCAGCCGTGTTTGTTTTTCCAATATCAAAACATCGCCTGAACTGATCTCAAACGACGAGGTTTTTCCGCCACGTGTTGTGCCGCCTAAGCGAAAACGTGCGCGGTCACCCAGCGATATTGACAGAACCGGCGCTTGCAAATCATCTTCGTCGCGATCTTGGTGCATACCCATTTTGGCCCCCGCTGCGTAATAGTTGATCAGGCACGCTTGGGGTGGCGCATGATAACCTGTCAACTCGTACCACAGCGTCGTCAACATGCTGGGCATTGGCGGCCATGGGGCATTTGTTTCAGGGTGCTCGGATTGATAACGATAGCCGTGTTGTTTGTCACAAACCCAACCCAAGGGTCCAAAGTTAGACATGCGCACGGAAAAGGGCTTGCCCGTTCGTGGCATGCGGGGGACAAAAAGCGGGGCTGATGTCAGGGCGGTTTCGATTTCACCCAATAGCGCAATTTGTTCAATTTTTGAGAGTTGGCTGGGAAAAATTCGCATATTTTTGTGTTTTTCCTGTCGCTTTTCAAGTCAATCGAGTCTATATAACCGCGCTTGTTCTTTACGGTCCAAACTATTCACAAATAAATTGATCGAGTGAGGCATACAACCAAGGTCGTAAGGGCTATTTCAAAGAATTTGATCTTTGACGCTTGAAGGGCAATTTGTTGCTTCCTATATACCGTTCAATCAGTGATTTGGGTACCAGTGTGCCTGAGCCATGAATATGAGGGATCCGAACGGCATTTATGCCGGTGAAAGACTGCTGGAAACGGGGTCAGACAAAGGGTCTGCCAACAAAGAGGTTTTATAAATGGGTAAAGTAATTGGAATTGACCTTGGTACCACCAACTCGTGCATTGCGATTATGGATGGTGCTGAGCCAAAAATCGTTGAAAACGCCGAAGGTGCGCGGACAACACCGTCAATGGTCGCGTTTACAGATGACGACCGCTTGGTTGGACAGCCAGCGAAACGCCAGGCTGTAACCAACCCCGAAGACACTCTTTTTGCGATCAAGCGTTTGATCGGCCGTCGTTTCGACGATCCGATGGTGAAAAAAGATAAACACCTTGTTCCCTACAAAATCGTAAAAGCCGACGGTGGCGACGCGTGGGTGGAAGCTAAGGGCGAGAAATACTCTCCGTCACAGATTTCAGCCATGATCCTTCAAAAAATGAAGGAAACTGCGGAAAGCTACTTGGGCGAGCCCGTAACACAAGCTGTTATCACAGTTCCTGCTTACTTTAACGACAGCCAGCGCCAAGCCACAAAAGATGCCGGCAAAATCGCTGGTCTGGAAGTATTGCGGATTATCAACGAGCCAACAGCTGCAGCTCTTGCCTATGGCTTGGACAAGCAAGAAGCCGGCATTATCGCGGTTTATGACCTTGGTGGTGGCACTTTTGATATTTCCATTCTGGAAATCGGTGACGGCGTTTTTGAAGTAAAATCAACCAACGGGGATACATTCCTTGGCGGTGAAGATTTCGATATGCGCTTGGTTGACTATTTGGCTGACGAGTTTAAACGCGAAAACGGCATCGACCTTCGGGGCGACAAACTTGCTTTGCAGCGTTTAAAAGAAGCTGCTGAAAAGGCAAAAATCGAATTGTCTTCAGCGACACAAACTGAAGTCAACTTGCCGTTTATCACCGCTGACCAATCTGGTCCAAAGCACCTTCAATTGAAACTGACCCGCGCAAAGCTTGAGCAGTTGGTTGAAGACTTTGTGAAACGTACCATTGAGCCTTGTAAAGCGGCATTGAAAGATGCGGGCCTTACAGCCGGTGAAATCGATGAAGTTGTTTTGGTTGGCGGGATGACCCGTATGCCGAAAATCCAAGAAGTGGTCAAAGAATTCTTCGGCAAAGAGCCACATAAGGGCGTGAACCCTGATGAAGTTGTTGCCGCTGGTGCCGCTATTCAAGCTGGCGTTCTTCAGGGCGACGTTAAAGACGTTCTTTTGTTGGACGTAACACCTTTGTCTTTGGGCATTGAAACATTGGGCGGTGTGTTTACCCGTCTGATCGATCGCAACACCACGATCCCAACCAAGAAAAGCCAAGTTTTTTCCACAGCTGAAGATAATCAGTCTGCGGTAACCATTCGGGTTTCTCAAGGTGAGCGGGAAATGGCGGCGGACAACAAGATGCTTGGCCAATTTGATTTGGTCGGACTTCCGCCAGCACCACGCGGTATACCACAGGTTGAAGTGACTTTTGATATTGATGCCAACGGCATTGTGAATGTGTCGGCAAAAGACAAAGGCACGGGCAAAGAGCAACAAATCCGAATCCAAGCTTCTGGTGGTCTTTCAGACGACGAGATTGATGCGATGGTGAAAGACGCGGAAGCCAATGCTGACGCCGATCAGAAAAAACGCGAATCTGTTGAAGCTAAAAACCAAGGCGAGGCTTTGGTCCATTCAACAGCGAGCTCTTTGAAAGAACATGGCGACAAGGTTGACGAGGTCACTCGAGAAACGATCGAAACTGCTTTGGAAGAACTTAAGTCAGCACTTGAAGGCGATGACGCTGACCTGGTCAAAGAAAAAACCACAGCTTTGGCTCAAAGCTCAATGAAACTTGGCGAGGCCATGTATCAGTCTTCTCAAGACGAAGAGAGTGACGAGTTCGAGGGTGGCGATGCAGCGGACGATGACGTTGTTGATGCTGACTTTGAAGAAGTTAAAGACGAAGACCAAAAGTCATAAGTCTTAACCGAACAAACTGATCTTGATTGGCGGGGCAGCTTGCAACAATTGCAAGCGGGTCCCGCCAACGATCTTGGAGCACCAGCGCCATGTCAAAAAAAGATTTCTACGATGTTTTGGGTGTCAGCCGTGAAGTTGACGAAAGATCCCTAAAATCTGCCTATCGCAAACTTGCAATGAAATACCACCCGGACAAAAATCCGGGCGATGATGCCGCCGAAGCCTCCTTTAAAGAAGTTTCCGAGGCATATGATACGCTAAAAGACGCACAAAAACGTGCCGCTTACGACCGTTTCGGGCACGCCGCTTTCCAAAATGGCGGGGGCGGTCAGCCTGGTTTTGGCGCCGATTTCTCGTCTTCCATGTCAGACATTTTTGAAGATATTTTCGGCGACTTTGTGGGTGGCCGCGGTGGCGGACGACGCGAACGCAGTTCTGCGATGCGCGGATCCGATCTTCGTTACAATCTTGAAGTTTCGCTAGAAGAGGCCTTTGAAGGGCAAACCGTTGATATCGACGTGCCTTCAATGGTGAGTTGCGACACGTGCGATGGTCATGGCGCAAAACCGGGCACAGGCTTTTCAACCTGCGGGACCTGTCAGGGCCACGGCAAAGTGCGGGCAGCGCAAGGGTTTTTTACCATTGAACGCACATGCCCACACTGTCACGGCCGCGGTGAAACCATGGACCAACCCTGCACCGATTGCTCGGGGCAAGGTCGCCGACAAGAATCCCGTTCCCTGTCCGTAGATGTGCCCCAAGGCATTGAAGATGGCACCCGCATTCGCCTTTCTGGCGAAGGCGAAGCGGGTATGCGCGGCGGTCCATCAGGTGATCTATATATTTTCGTTTCGATTAAACCGCATGACCTATTCCAGCGCGATGGTGCGGACCTTTTCTGTCGCGTGCCGATCTCTATGACCACAGCAGCGCTTGGCGGCGAGTTTGAAGTGCCCGCATTAGGCGGTGGTCGCGCCAAGGTGAAGGTGCCCCAAGGCACCCAAGCTGGGCAACGCGTGCGCCTTAAAGGTAAAGGCATGCCGGTATTGCGTTCGCAACAATTGGGTGACTTGTATATTCAGATGGATGTGGAAACACCGCAAAATCTCAATAAACGCCAGCGCGAATTGCTGGAAGAATTTGCAGACATCACCACAAAAGAGACCAATCCAACATCTGCTGGTTTTTTCAAAAAGATCAAAGGTTTGTTCGAGGGTTTGAGCGAGCATGCGCGCAAGGACTAGGTGTGGTTCAATTTTGCGGGTTGTCATCTATTTACTGATCTGATCCGTTGATAGATGGATAGGGGCAGTAAATGACAAAAATTCTCGCGATTTCCGGATCAATACGCAAACATTCCTACAACGCACAATTGGCCCACATGGTCGTGAAGCATCTTCGGGCCAAGGGGGCAAATGCGGCATATCTTGATTTGGCGAACTTTCAAATGCCACTTTTCAACGAAGATTTGCCTGAAGAAGATCAGCCGGACAGCGCTCTGGAATTGGCAGACTTGTTCGCAAGCGCCGACGCGGTTTTTATCGCTTCGCCTGAATATAACGGCTCTTTGACACCGCTGCTTAAAAACACAATTGACTGGGTTCATCACCAAAAACTAGGGGCATTTGCAAACGCCACGTTCGGCATTGGGTCTGTGTCTAGCGGATCATTGGCCGGGATCATGGCGCTTTCGCATCTGCGCGACATACTCTCAAAAGTTGGTGCTCTGATTGCACCAACTGCGCTTGGTGTCGGCATGGCAACAACTGCGTTTAATGAAAATGGAGAATTATCGGACACGCGCGTCGCGGCCCGGGCCGACGCGATGGTGAATGAGCTTTTGACCGTTCGGCGACGGGGTCAACAATAACTTGTTGTTCACTGAAAATTATGCCAGTTAAGGGCTCCGACACCCTCAGAGTTCGACGAAGCAGTTTCACTCTGAATTTTGTTTGGCCGCGCGTTCGACCCGAAAAACCGGTTTCCGCTTTTTCTAAACGCGCTCAATGTTGCCGGAGCACCCCATCACATGACCAAAGCTACGCCTCAATTAATCACCGCGCTTGATGTTTCTACCCGCAAAGAAGCAGAGGTGTTGGTTGAAAAAATTGATGATAATGGGGTGTTCTATAAAATAGGCTATCAGCTGATTTACGGCGATGATGGGCTAGGGCTTGCAAAGTCCTTAAAGGCCGCTGGCAAAAAAATCTTTTGCGACGTCAAACTGCTCGATATCCCCAATACTGTTGAAAAAGGCGTCGCGGGGCTGGTTGAATTGGGCGCAGATATTGTGACCATTCACGCGGAACCCCATTGCATGGCGGCGGCAAAACGCGCGGCAGAAGGCTCGCCCACAAAGCTGATGGGCGTCACGGTGATGACCTCGCTGGACGATGAGGACCTAAAGGCAAGTGGATACGCTTTTGGGGTCCGAGATTTGGTTGAACGCCGCGCAAAGCAGGCGGCAGGCGAAGGCATAGACGGGGTGATTTGCTCGGCCCACGAAATTGAACTGGTCAAACAGGCCAGCGGCGGCAAATTGATGGCGGTGACCCCCGGCATTCGCCCAGCAGGCAGCGCCAGCGACGATCAAAAACGCATTCTAACACCCACACAGGCAATTGAAATTGGAGCTGACCACTTGGTGGTCGGGCGACCGATTTATCGCGCAGATGACCCTTATGCGGCCGCTGGTGCGGTAAATGAAGAGATCTTCAACGCCAACGTGAACATCACGAATTTTCGCGCCGCGGATAGTGCTGATGCTGCAGACCTGAGCGCGATTGAAGGCAATGCGGCACAGGTTTTCAAAACATTGGGCGGCGCATTCGCGCAAATTAATTTTGCACCAATGTCGGCTATATCTTATGTCAACGCCATCGCCCAAAATCAAATCATTTGGCTTGTCGAGTTGCGCGGAGAACCCGTTGGGTTTTTGCGCGCGAAACCCGTCGATGATATGCTGTATTGCGCTGAAATGTCGGTGCTGCGCCACCATCATGGTAAGGGTCTGGGCGAAAAGCTCATGTCACATTTCATCAAATTTGCTAAAGAAAACGGGTTCAGAGGTGTTTGCGGCATCACCTACAAAGATGTGCCGTGGAACGGACCATATTATCGGCGTTTGGGACTAAATTATCTCGATAAAAACCTGATTGGGCCGGAATTACTTGCCATAATGTCGTCTGACACTGAAATTGCCTTGTCCCAGGCTGGCAGCAGAGTTGTATTCGGCAAACGGTTTTAATCATTGCTGGCATTGGCAGCGGTCTAAATTTTCTGCTAAATCAATCTGGCAACAGGATTGGCAAAATTATGCAAAAAATCACAGTTTTGGGGGCAAGCGGCCGAATGGGCCAAGCCAATATCCGCGCTATCGCGCAGATTGACGGGGCAGGACTTTTCAGCGCGCTTGAACGCGAAGGCATTGACGCGATAGGAAAAGACGCGCGCGCGCTTGCAGGGCTTGAGCCATCTGGGGTGCTCATCACCTCAGATGTTGATGCAGCGCTTGAAGGCAGCGACGCGATTATCGACTTCACCGCCCCCCAAGTCAGCATTGACTATGCCAAAAAAGCGCATGAATTGGGCTTAGTACATGTGATTGGCACCACGGGCTGGACAGCGGAGGAAGACGCCGAACTGGCTGCCCTTACCGGCAAAGGCAGGCTGGTCAAAGCGGGCAACATGTCGTTGGGTGTTAACCTATTGATGGGCCTTGTTAAAAAGGCAGCCGCCGCGCTACCTGTTGATTTTGACATTGAAATCTTGGACATGCATCACCGTATGAAGGTGGACGCCCCGTCTGGCACCGCTTTAATGCTTGGAGAAGCCGCCGCTGAGGGCCGACAAATCAATTTGGCTGCGAATGCCGTACGGTCGCGTGATGGCATTACGGGCGCACGCACTCCGGGCACTATCGGTTTTGCTGCTTTGCGTGGTGGCACGGTGATTGGCGATCACTCGGTGATCTTTGCGGGCAGCAACGAACGGATCGAGTTGAGCCATATGGCGCAAGACCGTTCAATTTTTGCGAATGGTGCTGTTTATGCGTCTCTTTGGGCGCAAGACAAAGCACCCGGACTTTATTCAATGGCTGATGTGCTTGGTCTTTAAGATCAGATTGGCCTCTATTACCAACATCCAAGGGATATAATTTAATGGACCGTAGACTCATTCTTGTTCGCCATGGACAAAGCGAATGGAACCTTAAGAACCTTTTCACCGGCTGGAAAAACCCTGGCCTGACCGAAAAGGGCGTTGAGGAAGCGATTGAAGCTGGAAAATTGCTGAAATCACGCGGTTATGAGATTGAAGTTTGCTACACGTCTGCCCTCGCCCGCGCACAACGCACCCTTGATTTGATGCTTGAAAACATGGATATCGTCAATATGACGATCATTCGCAATCAGGCGCTGAACGAGCGTGACTATGGCGATCTGGCTGGACTGAACAAAGACGATGCGCGCAAAAAATGGGGCGAAGAACAAGTTCACATTTGGCGTCGTTCGTTTGATGTGCCGCCTCCGGGTGGTGAGAGCCTGAAAGATACGGCCGAACGTGTTTTGCCGTATTTTGAAGCCGAGATTGCCCCACGTGTTGCGGACGGCGGCACGATTTTGGTTGCCGCACACGGCAACTCGTTGCGCGCTTTGGTGATGCAGCTGGAAAATCTGAGCCCCGAGGAAATTCTCCAACGTGAAATCGCAACGGGCAAACCGATCATTTATGATTTTGATGCGGACGGTAACGTCACCAACGTAGAAAATATCTAATAGCCGACATCATAACACCGCAAAATCGATCCCGGCTCAGGGCCGGGATTGCATCTGTAGAGTGATTGCTTTTCACTTTCGGCCGCCCTGGGCTTGATCTGGGGTCTACTTTTTCACCCCGCCCCCCGCGCGAAACCTATTCAGCCCCCCCAACCAATCCCGCTTCCCAGCCCAAAATGGCTTGCTTGCGGGTTAAGCCCCAATGATAGCCGGTTAGTTTAGCGTTTTTACCGATCACCCTGTGACAAGGCACAACGAATGAAATTGGATTGCGCCCCACAGCTGCCCCAACAGCGCGGGCGGCCTTTGGGTTGCCAATGCTTGCGGCAATATCGCCATAAAAGGTGGCCTGCCCCGGTTTAATACGCAGTAAGGTCTGCCAAACCCGCACTTCAAAGTCTGTGCCAATCATCACGATTTTTATAGGTTGATCTTGATTCCATTTCTTGGGATCAAAAATTTTTTCTGCCCATTGGCGAATTTCACTGGGTTCTGCATTGAGATATGTCGCGTTTGGCCAACGGCGCGTCATATCTTCCAGCGCAGCTTGTTCCTCACCTTCATCACAGAAGGCTTGGCCTGCCATGCCATAATCCGTGAGCATAATCAGCACCTGCCCGAACGGAGATGGATGAAAACCGTAGCGAATCTCAAGCCCCTCGCCCTTGGCTTTATAAGCACCCGGTGGCATTGCATCATGGGTGACAAACAGGTCGTAGAGCCGGGCGGCAGAAGACAGACCAAGTTCATAGCTTGTGTCCAAAAGCGGCACATTTTCTTTGAGCATCTGGCGCGCGCGATTGAGGGTTACACATTGCGAAAAGGCTTTCGGGGTTAAACCTGCCCAGCGCTTAAACAGAGCGGTGAGTTGACGCGAAGTCATGTTAAGATCGCCTGCTAAGGCTTCAAAATCATGCTCATCTGCCGGCCGCGCAGAAAGTTCCTCGATCACCTTTGTGATTACGGAATAATCTTTGGCCTGCGCGAATAGGGGGGTCATGTCGTTCATAATAGATCAAACTTACTTCCATTACGCATGTGAGGCGACCCGATTTTGACTTCCTCTGCAATGGGGTGTGCGTACCGCGCAAAAATGCAGCATTTGCTCTTTTCATTCCCCCATTCTCGTGCCCTAATCCGCACGTCCTCACCAAGATATGCGACCCCATGACCAAACGATCTCGCCTGACAAAACCAGCTATTCACCAATTGTTCGCCAATTTTGAGGCGAGCAACCCCGATCCCGAAGGGGAACTGGATTATGTCAATGAGTTTACCCTGCTGGTGGCTGTGGTTTTGAGTGCACAAGCGACAGATATTGGGGTGAACAAAGCCACCAAAAGCCTGTTTGAAATTGCGCCAACGCCTGAAAAGATGTATGCGCTTGGCGAAGACAAAATCCGCGAATACGTCAAAACCATTGGGCTTTATCGCAACAAGGCCAAAAACGTATATGCGTTGAGCAAAATCCTGATCGACAGGCACAATTCTGAAGTGCCGCAAACCCGCGAAGAGCTGGAAGCATTGCCCGGTGTCGGACGCAAAACCGCAAACGTGGTGCTTAACATAGCTTTTGGACAGCCGACCATTGCGGTGGACACCCATCTGTTTCGGATTTCAAATCGCACAGGTCTTGCGCCGGGCAAAACACCGTTGGCTGTTGAATTATTGCTCGAGCGGATCATTCCAAAACAGTTTTTGCAGCACGCGCATCATTGGCTGATTTTGCACGGTCGATATATTTGCAAGGCGCGAAAACCAGAGTGCTATCACTGCGTCATCATCGATCAATGCAAATTTAAGGACAAAGTCCTAAAAGCATAAGGGGTGCGGGTTGACGTGAGCAACCAGCACCCTAAAAGCAAACCGGGCTTGTTTGGAGATCCGATATTATGGCAAATGCCAAATTTGATGTGTTGACCATCGGCAATGCAATTGTTGATGTATTTGCAAAGGTCGACGATGCGTTCTTGGTGGCAGAGGGCATGGACAAATCGATCATGCATTTGGTTGACGCGGAGCGTTCTGAATATCTTTATTCTCGATTGCCCGGCAATCCGCAGCATATTTCAGGCGGATCATGTTGCAACACAGCGGTCGGTGTGTCCTCGCTTGGTGGTAATGGCGCGTTTATTGGCAAGGTCGCTGAAGACGATTTGGGCGCGATTTACCGCAAAGACCTCACCAAATCCAGCGTCTTTTACAATACGCCAACCCTCATTCATGGCACCTCGACCGCCCGTTCGATGATTGTGATCACCCCTGACGGTGAGCGCACCATGAACACTTATCTGGGCGCATGTCAGGAACTCACCGTCGCTGACATGGACGAAGATTTGATCTCTGCATCTGCTCTTACGTTTATGGAAGGCTATTTGTGGGATCCCCCGGAGGCGAAACGCGCTTTCGTGAAAGCTGGAGAATTGGCGCACAAACATGGGCGCAAAACCGGGCTTACGCTTTCTGATCCGTTCTGCGTTGGTCGTTTCCGCGACGAATTTATCGGCCTTATCCGCAATAAAACCGTGGATGTCTTGTTGGCAAATGATGATGAAATAAAATCGCTTTATCAGGTCAGTGATCTAAATGACGCGATCGCTGCGGTGCAAAAGGACTGTTCAACCGTAGCAATTACGCTCGGTGCGAAGGGCGCGATGGCTATCAAGGATGGTGTTGTGAGCGAGGTACCCGCGTTCAAAGTGGATCAAGTTGAAGACGTAACCGGAGCTGGCGATTTATTTGCTTCGGGCTTTCTTTATGGCTTGGCCCGCGGCCACGCGATGGAACAAAGCCTGTCACTTGGATGTTTGTGCGCGTCTGAGGTAATTTCGCATGTGGGTGCACGGCCAAATGTCAGTCTTGAAGGGCTGGCAATAAAGAATGGTCTGACGCTCTAAACTGATCCCGGCTCAAGGCCGGGAAAAAGCCTAGGGTCTGGACTGAATTGAGTTCAGACCCTAGTTAAATTAGAGCTTTCTCAGCGCGACCTTATCGATTGTGTGATCCAATCCCTTTGTCAGGATCAGGTCGGCGCGACCACGGGTGGGCAAAATATTATCGCGCAGATTGGGCAGGTTGATTTGTTCCCAGATCGAAATGGCCAACGTTTTGGCCGCTACAATGTCGAGTTTTGAGAATTGATGAAAAAAGCTTGTGGGGTCACGAAACGCCGTTTCTCGCAAACGCAAGAACCGCTCCACATACCATTTGCGCAGGTGTGGCTCCTCAGCATCAATATAGACGGCGAAATCCAGATAATCTGAAGCGAATAGGATCGGCTTACCATCTTTGGGCAAATCACCCGGCTGCAAAATATTAAGCCCTTCAACGATCAAGATATTTGGCCGATCAACGATAATTTCCTCGCCCTCCACCACGTCATAGACAAGGTGGGAATAGGTGGGAACTTTGACATTTGGTTCACCGGCTTTAATTTGGGCCAAGAACTTCAAAAAAGCGCCGCGATCATAGCTTTCGGGGAAACCTTTGCGTTCCATCAGGCCGCGCTTTTCCAATTCGGCGTTGGGCAACAAAAATCCATCGGTGGTGACCAGATCAACTTTTGGCGACGATGGCCAACGTTGTAGAAGCGCGCGCAAAATCCGCGCTGTGGTGGATTTACCAACAGAAACAGAACCCGCAACACCAATAATATAAGGCGCTTTATCGCCATTGTGGTGCAAGAATTTACCGGCCGCTAGGTGCAGGCCTTGCACGGCTTCAACATAAAATGACAGGAGACGGGTAATCGGCAAATAGACTTTTTCAGCTTCTGCCAATGAAATGGGGTCGTTTAGGGATTGCAGCCGGGTCAAATCCTCTGCCGTTAAAGTCATTGGCTCATCAGCACGCAACGCCGACCATTCAGTTTTGGAAAACTGATAATAGGGCGAAGGGTAGGTTGCGCTTGAAACTTGATCCAAAACTCTAGCCCTTTCTGGAGGCTTTTTCGGCCAAACCGGATTGCACGGTACGTTGCTCTAGCTCCGCCATAACATCGGACAACGAAACATTATTGGCTTTTAAAACCACCAACAGGTGGTAAATTACGTCCGCTGCCTCTTTGGTCAGCTCTTCACGGTCATTATTGATCGCAGCGATCACCGCTTCTACTGCTTCTTCACCGAGTTTTTTCGCCGCTTCTTTGCCGCCATTTTGCAGCAATTTGGCCGTGTAAGAATTGTCCGGCGAAGCGGCTGCTTTTTTGGCGATGATCTGTTCTAAGTCGCTCAAAGAGAATGTCATAGACTATCCTTTAGCCACATTGTCTTGGCGCACCGCAATACCACTTTGTGCCATATGAGTTTTTGCCTGCTCAATTGAAAAAGTGCCAAAGTGAAAAATCGATGCAGCAAGTACAGCACTCGCGCGCCCCTCTTTTACCCCGTCAACCAAATGGTCCAAAGTGCCAACGCCGCCCGAAGCGATCACAGGTACTTCCACCGCATCCGAAATCGCCCGGGTTAGTTCCAGATCAAAGCCGATTTTCGTGCCATCGCGGTCCATAGAGGTCACCAGCAGTTCCCCTGCCCCGCGCTTGACCATGTCGCGTGCAAATTCAATCGCATCTATCCCCGTGGCATTGCGGCCACCGTGGGTGTAGATCTCCCATTTCGACTGCCCTGCAACCAGCGCTTCCTCTGCCCGGCGCTTCGCATCTACAGACACCACAATGCATTGATTGCCAAATTTATCGGCGGCACGGTTGATGAAATCTGGGTCCTTCACCGCAGCGGAATTAATCGACACTTTGTCAGCACCGGAAAGCAAAAGCTTGCGGATGTCTTCAACTGTGCGAATGCCACCACCCACCGTAAGGGGCATAAAACAATGTTCTGCCGTGCGCGCCACCACATCATAAATCGTGTCGCGACCCTCGTGGCTGGCGGTGATGTCCAGAAAACAAAGTTCGTCAGCCCCGGCTGCATCATAAGCAATCGCTGATTCAACCGGATCACCCGCATCGACCAAATCAACAAAGTTGACGCCTTTAACGACACGACCGTCTTTAACGTCAAGGCAAGGAATGACGCGGGTTTTTAGGGTCATGACGTCTCCTTGATCTGCTTGAGCGCTTTTTCGACATCAATCCGCCCATCATAGAGCGCGCGGCCTGAAATCGCGCCCTCAAGCACGGCCATCTCAGGTTTGCACATTGTGTTGATGTCATCCATCGACGCCAAGCCACCAGAAGCCACAACTGGAATTGAAACGGCTTGCGCCAATTCCAGAGTGGCATGCCAATTTATGCCAGTAAGGATGCCGTCGCGATCAATGTCAGTGAAGATAATCGCCGCCACGCCAACCCCTTCAAATTTTTCCGCCAGCTCAATCACATCAAGTTCTGAGGTTTGTGCCCAGCCTTCCACCGCAACTTTTCCGCCCCGCGCGTCAATGCCCACTGCAATTTGGCCGGGAAACATTTTGCAAGCCTGTTTGACCAATTCAGGGTCGCGTACCGCGATGGTGCCAAGGATCACGCGGGCCAACCCACGGTCGAGCCAGGCTTGAATATGTTTGATGGTGCGGATACCACCGCCCAATTGCACAGGCATGTTCACCGCTTTGATGATCGCTTCAACGGCATCGCCATTGACGCTTTCGCCAGCAAAAGCACCGTTGAGGTCCACCACGTGAAGATATTCAAAACCTTGGTCTTCAAACTGCTTGGCTTGATCGGCTGGACTATCGTTGAACACGGTCACCGCGTCCATATCACCTTTTTGCAGGCGCACGCATTTGCCGTCTTTTAGGTCGATCGCTGGAAACAAAATCATACTAAGTCTGGCCTTTCGTCAAAGCGACCAATTGAGGAAATTTGAAATGAATTTCAGACCTAGGGCCTGGCTTTTTTCAGGGTGAAATTGCGTCGCGATCAGATTATCGCGCCCAACAATCGCCGTTAGCTTCTGTCCATATTCAGTGGTTGCCAACAATTGGGCTGGGTCCGCCACTTCAAAATGATAAGAATGCACAAAATAGGCGTTCAAACCACCTGGTCCGATGTCGAGATTGTCCAGCATTAAATGCGGATTGGTTTGCGTGAGCGTGTTCCAGCCCATATGCGGCACTTTTAGGCTTTTGTCATCTGGCTCAATATGTTTGACCACACCCGGAATCCAGTCCAGACCATTTGTGTAGACCTTTTCTCGACCTTCGCTAGCCAGTAATTGCATCCCGACACAGATACCAAGGAAGGGCACAGCATCCAAAATCACCCGTTGGTGCAGCGCATCCACCATGCCTTCAACCGCGGCTAAGCCGTTCATGCAGTCTGCAAACGCGCCGACACCAGGCAAGATCACCCGGTCTGCGTTTTTTACGTCAATGGGATCGCTTGAAACCAAAACGTCAAATTCGCCATCTAACTCACACGCAGCGCGCTGCGTTGCATTTTGAGCAGACTTAAGATTACCAGCGCCATAATCAACGATGACAATTTTTTCGCTCATTGGAGCGCTCCGGCTGAGTGTTCGTTCGACAATTGACCCGCCGTATAGCGCCATTCAGCGTCGCGCGCAGACGGGGACACTACTTGCCCCTCAAACAGATAGCCTTTTCGCGTGAGGGCATAGCCACGAATTGCAGATGCCTCCAGGCCGATTAAAATCGCCGCCAAAAACCCGATCCATCCAGCGGCACTTTCACCAACAAAAAACGCAATGAAACCAAGCACAAAGGCAACGCCCAAATAGGCCGCCAGTTCAAGCCAAAGGCGATGCCAAACGCACCAAATTGGCGTGAACAAACATGCAAGGATGGAAAACCGATCCTTGATGACCTCAACATCTTGATTGGCCAGTGTTTGCGGCTGATCTGGTGCCGCAGCTTTTGCATAAATGGCAAAAAGGCTCATGAGTTGCCTCAAAATTTGGGCCAAAGGCGGCTTAAAGCACGCCTTTGGTGGAAGGAATTCTGTCCGCATTGCGCGGGTCGATTTCAATGGCGTCACGCAAAGCGCGGGCCAAGGCTTTAAAGCAGCTTTCCGCGATATGGTGGGCATTGTCACCATAGACGTTTTCAACATGCAAAGTGATACCTGCATTCATGGCAAAAGCTTGGAACCATTCTTGGAACAGTTCGGTGTCAAAATCCCCCACCTTGTCGCGTTTAAACTCAACCCGCCACACAAGGAATGGACGACCCGAAATGTCAATCGCGGCACGAGACAGCGCTTCATCCATTGGTAAATCGCACGATGCATAGCGCCGGATGCCTTTTTTGTCGCCCAAAGCTTGTTTGATGGCCTGGCCAAGCGCAATGCCCACATCTTCGGTTGTATGGTGCGCATCAATATGCAAATCGCCGTTCGCGGTGATTTCAATATCAATCATGCCATGACGCGCGACCTGATCCAGCATATGATCGAGAAATCCAACACCTGTATTGATGTTAGATTTGCCAGTACCATCCAGATCAACAGACACAAAAATATCTGTTTCATTGGTCTTGCGGGTCAGTTTTGCTTGGCGCATCGTTGCTGCAACCTTTTTACTTGCGAGCAGATATCGCCGCTCGTCCTTAATTTATGCGCCTTATTAGCACCTCTTGAGGAAAGCGAAAAGTCGCTAAAAGTCTGAAGTGATTGTAATTGACGTCAGAACGCCTAAATAGGTAGTCCAATTGCAGGAGAAAATTCAACTATGCAAGAAAATCAGCAAGGCTCAGCGGGATGGCGCGGCACAACTATTTTGACTGTCCGCAAGGGTAATAAGGTGGTTGTGGCCGGAGATGGCCAAGTCTCATTGGGTCCGACAGTGATTAAACACACGGCCAAAAAAGTGCGGCGTTTGGCCGGCGGCAAAGTGATTACCGGGTTTGCGGGCGCGACCGCGGATGCCTTCACTTTATTTGAGCGGTTAGAAGCAAAACTTGAGCAATATCCGGATCAATTGATGCGCGCATGCGTTGAATTGGCCAAAGACTGGCGCACGGACCGCTATTTACGGCGTTTAGAGGCCATGATGATCGTTGCAGACAAGAAAGACAGCCTTGTCCTGACCGGAACCGGCGATGTTTTGTCGCCTGATGGTGGTGTAATGGGCATTGGTTCTGGTGGAAATTATGCACTAGCTGCGGCAAGTGCGTTAATGGACACCGACTATGAAGCTGAAGAAATAGCACGACGTGCGATGAAAATTGCCGCTGAGATATGTGTCTACACCAATGAAAGTCTAACGGTTGAAACGATAGATTTGGACGAATGATCTATGCAATCCGCAGGCTAGACGCAAAAGATGCCGCATCGTTTCGTGATGTTCGGCTTGAAGCGTTTAAAACCCATCCAGAAGCCTTTGGGTCTTCATATGACGAGCTGGTCTCCAAGCCGGTTTCGCATTTTGAAGAATGGCTGACAGATATGGTGGCCTATGGTGCATTTGTTGATGATCAGCTTTTGGCAATCGGCGCTTATTTCCGCGAACGCGGGCTCAAAATGGCGCATCGCGCTTATGTGATCTCGATGTATTGCGCTCCGCAATTACGTGGCCAAGGGGCTGCACAAGAGATCATAGAGCAATTGGCAGATCATGCGCGTAGCAAGGGCATTATTCAACTTCATCTTGGGGTTGGGGCAACCAGTATTGCGGCAAAGAAATCTTATGAGAAGGCAGGCTTTAAGACGTATGGGGTCGAACCACGCAGCCTTTTTGTAAATGAAAAATATATCGATGAAGAACTGATGGTGCGCTTATTGGATGAGGCACCGAAAGGTAAAAAAGAATGAGTGAAGTAAGTTTTTCTCCCCGTGAAATCGTTTCTGAATTGGACCGCTACATTGTGGGTCAAAGTGACGCTAAGCGCGCCGTCGCGGTGGCGTTGCGCAGCCGCTGGCGTCGGCAACAACTTGATAGCGAGCTGCGCCAAGAAGTCAGCCCAAAGAATATCTTGATGATCGGCCCAACTGGCGTCGGTAAAACCGAGATATCCCGCCGCTTGGCCAAACTTGCACAAGCGCCCTTTGTGAAAGTGGAGGCCACCAAATTTACCGAGGTGGGATATGTTGGCCGTGACGTTGAACAGATCGTGCGTGATTTGGTCGAGGCTGGTATCTCGCTGTTGCGCGACAAACGCCGCAAAGAAGTGCAGGCCAAGGCACATTTGCAAGCCGAAGAGCGGGTGCTTGACGCACTTGTGGGACATTCTGCAACACCTTCAACCCGGGAAAGCTTTCGCGCGAAGCTTAGGGCCAATGAGTTAGACGATAAAGAAATCGAAGTTGAAATGTCTGCACCACAAGGCAATGGCATGTTCGAAATGCCAGGCATGCCGGGCGCGAATGTTGGCATGATCGATCTGTCCGATATGCTCGGTAAAGCCTTTAAACAGAAAAGCGTGAAGCGCACGATCAAGGTCAAAGAAAGCTATGCACTTTTGATCAACGAAGAGGCTGACAAGCTTTTGGATCAGGACAAGATCACCGCAGATGCGATTGATCTCGTCGAAAATCACGGCATCGTTTTCTTGGATGAGATTGACAAAATCTGCGTGCGTGACGGACGTTCTGGCGGCGATGTGTCTCGTGAAGGTGTGCAGCGTGATTTATTGCCGTTGATTGAGGGTACTAGCGTTTCCACCAAACACGGTGTGGTGAAAACCGATCATGTTCTGTTTATTGCCTCAGGCGCATTCCATGTGGCCAAACCGTCCGACCTTTTGCCAGAATTGCAGGGCCGTTTGCCGATCCGCGTTGAATTGCGGGCTCTGGTGCATGAAGATTTTGTGCGCATCCTGAATGACACTGATGCCAGCTTGATCAAGCAATATGTGGCCTTGATGGGCACAGAAGGGGTTACGCTTGATTTCACAGACGACGCCATTGACGTGATCGCTGAACTGGCCGTGGCCGTCAATTCAACGATAGAAAATATTGGTGCGCGTCGTTTGCAAACGGTAATGGAAAAGCTCGTTGAGGACATCTCATTTGATGCGCCTGACAAGAATGGTGAAACCATCAGGATTGATGGCGATTATGTGCGCAAGCAGGTTGGTGAATTGGCCGGTGATACAGACTTGAGCCGGTTTATTCTTTAAATGAAATAGGGCGCGCTTTCGGGTGCGCCCTGCTTTTGTGCGCTAGTTCTTTTTTGCCCGTGCCCGTGCGCCGCGCTGTTCCACTTCGTGCACCAAGTGGATTAAATCTTCCTCAACCAGGCTTTCAATGTTTTGCGCAAGCTTGTTGGTCAGCTCAGTGGCTTTGGGCACCAGCCCTGCCGTATCTATGGTAATTTTGGGATCTGAAATTTCGGCGAGACGCTGTAATTCCTCAGCCTCATCCCAAATGACGTTAAAATAGGTGATGATGCGCTGCAGCATAAACCATGTGGGTGTACCTCGATGGCCGTGCTCCAGAGCCGAAAGATACGCACTAGACACATTCAAATCGGCAGCCATTTGCTTGAGCGAAATATCCCGATCCTTGCGGATTTGACGGATTTTTGCACCGAGTGGGGTCATTTACCTGCTCTTTTCAGCCGAACATAGAGCGCCCCAGCCCCACCATGATTTTGCGCCGCAGCATCAATGCCGGCCACCATATGCAGCAAAGCGGGCTCTTTCAGCCATTGGGGGACTAGATGTCGCAACACGCCTTTGTGCTCAAACTCGGCATATCCGGTGCGCTTAATGCCCTTACCAGTGATCACCAATATATTGCGATCATCCCGGTAAAACGCAGCTGAAATAAAATGGATCAAGGCCGAGCGTGCCTCATGCTGACGCATGCCGTGCAAGTCGAGCGTGGCATCAATGGATACGCGACCACGGGCGATTTTGCGCCGCAATTTTGGATCTAGGGGTTTGTCAATTTTGTGCGGCACCGCAACTGAGTTAAAGTGCGGCAAATTCCGATCTGTATTGTGCATATGCGTGGCCAGCGGCGCCCAGCTTTTAGAGGATGGGCGTACTTTTACACGCGGCTTTTTCGCCAACGCCAACGGCAGCTCACTAGGCTTTATCCGCAAGATATTTTGTTCGGGCGGCTTCAACGGACTGACAGATTTTGTCACTTCTGTCCAAAGGTGCCAATCGGCAATATCTTTTGGCGGCTTTTTGGCGCGTGACATGTGTGTTGGCAGTCCGTTGTGATTAATCCAGTTGGTTGGTGCTGATCAGTTTCCAGTTCGGATCGCGTGTTTTGGTGTTGCGAGAAAAAGTCCATTCGTCCGCGATATTTACAATCGCTTCTTCATCGCCTTCGATCAACTCACCATCGGCATTTTTGGTGGCTGAAACCACTTGCGCCGCATATTCTACGGTGACATTGGCATTCTTGCCATCCATTTCAGCGTCCCGCATTTTCACGTCAGAAAAGCCGACAAAGGTAAAATCGATTTTTTCGCCGCGTGATTCTCTTTCGCTTATGGCCGCTTCAAAACCATCATAGACCGACTTATCGAGAACCATTTTCAGTGTTTTTCGATCCCCTCGTGCAAAGGCGACCACAACCATTTCGTACGCAGATATTGCGCCATCCATGAACGATTTTGGCGCAAAATCCGGATCAGCTGAAATGATATCGTTTAGGCCCGCTTCAAGGGCACTATTGCCTTTTGCATAACGCTCAATTTCAGCGTCTAGTTTAAGGCGATGTTTATCTGCATCAAGATTTACTGGCGCAGCAGTACGCTTACGCTTGGGCAAGCTTACAACATTGTCCGCGTCTGATTCATTTTCGCTTTTCGCTTCATCGGGATGCTGAGGTGGGCGTTCAAGCCCATCACGTGTGCCCAACACATTTCGAAGGCGGAGCAAAACCACCACCGCAACAATCAAAAAGAATAGTGTTGGAATGTCAAAAAATTCGCCCATATCTGCCTCAATTTTATACCGTCGCGCGGTACTCGTATTCTTTATCAATCGCCCCTATATATATAACTAAACCGGCTCATGACCAGCGCTGAACGTGGTATTTACGCGATTTGGTTCACTTTGTCCGGCTTTAAGCAAGAAAGGAAGTTGTTTTGGGACGCTATTTGTTCGCACTTTTTTTGGTGGTGCCTATTGTTGAAATTGCCATTTTTGTGGCAATGGGTGGGTTAATCGGCTTTTGGTGGACCATGGGCGGGGTGGTGTTTACCGCCATTCTGGGGTCATATTTGTTGCGGCTACAAGGATTTGCCGTCTGGGCTGATGTGCAGGGCAAACTGCGTGTGGGTCAGTTCCCCGGGCAATCGATTGTTGATGGGATCATGCTGGCAATTGCTGGTGCACTGTTGCTCACCCCAGGTTTTTTCACGGACGCGGTGGGATTTGCGCTATTTGTGCCCCAGGTCCGCTATTTCATCTTTGAACAATTGCGCTTGCGGGTTGATGTTGTCCAAGCCAGTTCATTCACCAATTACACATCTCAAGACACCAAACAGCCAAATTCATCCATTCGCGATGACGATGGGGTTATTGACCTTGAAGATGATGATTGGCGCGGAAAAAGCTAGCAAATTGACGTATGCGGCATGTTGGGTTCTTGCCGCCTGCACATAAAGATGATAGCCAAATGCCAAGTTTTTATATTGGAAAGATGGGCAATTAGATGGCCGAAAAAACACCAAATACAGCTGATACCAAAGAAGCAACCCAACCGTCGCTGCATATTGTGGGTCAATATATCAAAGACCTTAGCTTTGAAAACCCAAATGCCCCCGCCTCGCTTGCGCCTGGTGTCGCCCCGCAGATCGCCATTAGCATCAATGTGGGCGCACAAAAGCAAGAGAATGATATTTTTGCGGTCGAATTGACCATCAATGCGAAAGCGGAGCGTGATGGGTCAGTATTGTTCAATGTTGAATTGGTCTACGGCGGCCTGTTTAGCATCAAAGACTTCCCAGAAAATCAGATGCATCCGCTTGTGATGATCGAATGCCCCCGCTTGATCTTCCCCTTTGCGCGGCAAATCCTTTCCAACGTTACTCAAAATGGCGGCTTCCCACCTTTGTTGATGGAGCCAGTGGATTTTAGCGCGATTTATCGCCAGAATTTGGAAGTGGCTGCGGCCAAGATTAAAGAAGGTGAAGGCAGCACAGTTAACTAGGGTTAAGTCTAACGACCTGGTTTTGGCCAATATTTTTGCCAAATGGGTGCAGCTGTCTTATCAGCGACAAAGTCCTTGTGATTTTGTCGCTGTTTTTCATTCATGCGTTGTATCAAAGGTTTGGTGCGGGCTTTTACCGGGCGCATCGACACTTCAAGTTCGGTTTGATCTGTGGTTTCTTGGGCGAGACTGAACGCCACCTGGCGGCCGCCAATCAATTCAAGATAGACCTCGGCCAAAATTTCACTGTCCAGCAACGCCCCGTGTAGCGCCCGGCGTGACAGGTCAATGCCATAATGCCGACAAAGGGCGTCCAAATTGACCCGCGCACCGGGATGTTTGGTGCGGGCCAGCAACACCGTATCGATCACGTCATTTTCAATGCGGCCAAATTTGCTCCATTCAAGTTCGGCCTGTAAAAAACCCATGTCAAACGGGGCGTTATGTATAATCAGTACCGAATCTTTGATGAAATCAAGGAATTCTTGGGCGACCGTTTTAAAGAGCGGCTTATCGGCCAAAAACTCTTCGGATAGGCCGTGCACTTTAAACGCGCCTTCGGGCATATCACGTTCAGGGTTGCAGTATTTGTGAAAAGTCTTGCCCGTCGGGATGTGATTAACCAGCTCAACACAGCCAATTTCCACCAATCGATCGCCCTTTGCGGCGCTAAGGCCGGTGGTTTCGGTATCGAGTACGATTTCCCGGATTGCCATTATTATTTCGCTTTTTGATTTATTTGGTAATGGATCAGAGTTTAGCCAATTGCCAGCTGACGGCAAGTTTGGATAATCTCATCCACGATTTGTTGGGTCGTTTCAGGCAGAAGTCCGGTATCAATTAGAAAATCGGCACGTTGTTTTTTATCGTGTTGTGACATTTGGCGGGCCTTGATGGCGGCAAATTTCTTTGGTGTCATGCCATCACGGGTCAGCGCACGTTGCTTTTGAATTTGATCATCACAAAAAGTCACTGCAATTTTGTCAAGCGGGTAGTCTTTGCCCGTTTCAAAGAGCAGTGGAATTTCCAAGACAACCAGGCTTTGCTCGGCTTGTTTGTGAACTTCAATAAACTCGGCCATCTTTTGATGAACCATTGGGTGCACAAGGGCTTCCAGTTGGGCTAAATTTTCTTTGTTGTCCAAGACTTGGCTTGCAAGTACGGCGCGATCAATTTTTCCGTCAATAACTGCCTTGGGAAATTTAGCCCCAACAGGTGCCACAGCCTCTTTTTGATAGAGCTCGTGTACCACCTTATCAGCGTTATAAATTGGAATGCCGCGCTTGGCGAACATGCCAGCAACGGTTGACTTTCCTGTTGCCATTGAACCTGTAAGGCCAAGCTTAATCATGGCGGCCATCCAAAATCTTGTCGCGTAACTGTTGGGTTACGCGAGGACGCAGGCCAAACCAACGCTCAAACCCAGGAACTGCTTGGTGCAACAGCATGCCCACCCCATCGATCGTACGCAATCCTGCGCGTCGAGCGTCCGCTAGCAAGGGCGTTTCAAGTGGGGTGTAGACGATATCGGTAATAATGGCGTGTTTTGGCGCGCGAGTTGGATCAACATGTTCACATTTTGTATTGTTCATACCAATTGAACTGGCATTGACGATCAGGTCGGCGTTTGGGGCTAATTTGTTGAAATCCTGTAGCGTTGTTGGAGAAAATATTTTTGTCTGGAATACGGTATTTAGTTCTGCACAGAGCCTTTGTGCACGTTCTGCTGTTCTGTTGAGCACATAAATTGTTTGATAGCCGCGTTCGATCAATCCAACCAAAATTGCCCGCGCTGCACCACCTGCCCCTAAAACGATTGCGACGGAATTTTGCGCATCCCATTTGGGACATTGTTGGTCCAGATTGGCCAAAAAGCCATATTTGTCTGTGTTATCGCCATGCAATTGTCCGTTCTGCATCCACAAGGTGTTCACCGCCCCGATTTGCGTTGCTGTGGCCGAGAGCTTCTCACACAGCGCCATGACCGCTTCTTTGTGGGGGATGGTGACATTGCCACCGATAAATGCGCCAGATTTGATCGCGTTTGTGAAGGCGACTAAATCAGCAGGTTCCACGTCTACAGCTTCGTATGTGCCCCCAAGATTATATTCTTGCAGCCAGTGGCGATGCAAAAGGGGTGATTTGGAGTGGCTGATGGGGTGACCGATGACAAATGCTCTTTCCATTTAAATCGCTTTCAACTCACGTAACGCAGACAATAGCGGCAACAACGGCAATCCCAAGACCGTAAAATAGTCGCCTTGAATTTGTTCAAACAGTCGAATAGATGGTCCTTCTAAGCGGTAGCCGCCAACACTTTGCAACAGCTGATTGCCCTCCAGTTCCATCACCAGATCACGTTCTTGATCAGTAAAATCGTGCATCGTCATTTGCGCTAGACCTTGATGCTGCCAGACAATTTTATTGTTGTGCGCAACACAAACCGCTGAGCAAAGCATATGCGTCTTGCCGCGTAAAAGGTCCAATTGTGCTTTGAGAGTGCCAATATCTGCCGGTTTGTGTAAATATGAATCGTTAATATGCAGCGTTTGGTCCGCACCAACCACAAAGGCTTGTGGATGATTTTCAGATACGCTAAGCGCTTTGGCCTCTGCTAATTTTGCGGTCAGTTCGAATTGCGTGTATCCGATTTGTGAATTTTCTTCTTCGATTTTTCGTTCATCGATTCGTGCGACTTCAACGTCAAACTTCAACCCGGCGTTCTGCATCAGGGATATTCTGGTTGTACTTCTGGATGCTAAAACAATCATAATATCAATCAGTTACCTTGTTGAGTTTTTGACATATCCACATACTTATCCCCCATTATGGGCCTTAGGGCGATAAGCGCGTATGAAATTGGCCTTCTTGAGATTTGTACCCGTTGTTGTGAATCTCATCCACAGGTAATGCGCGGTGGAAAATGGTTAGGCTGAATGCTGGGATATGTGCATAATTTGGTCTCATGCTTTTTTATCCCGGGTTTTGCACAATTTATCCAGTTAATATCCACATCCTCATGTGATGTTAACGTTCCGGTAACTATGCCGTTTAAGCTTTTGTTCACTAATTCAACATGAGCATCAAAAATTCAACCCACAGCTGAGGCGGATTTGCCACATGTGGACAAGACTTGTGGATGTAAAAGAATTCCTGCAAAACACAGCTATAAAGAAGAAGAAGAATCTAAAAATAGAATCTTATTTAAATAGGAACCGGAAAAGATCGTGGTAAAAAAAACGGGTCGTAAGTTGCTAGATTGTGTCAGAGGAATTGTTGATGACGTGCCACCGATGTGGATTATGCGCCAAGCGGGACGCTATTTGCCGGAATATCGTGAAGTCCGTGCATCAACAAAAGGATTTCTGGATTTATGTTATACACCCGAAAAGGCAATTGAGGTCACATTACAGCCCCTTCGGCGTTTTGACCTTGATGCAGCAATCATTTTTTCGGACATTTTAGTTATTCCAGATGCGCTTGGACAAGATGTCAGGTTTGAAGTGGGTGAGGGACCAATTTTAACAGAAATTGAAACTGCTCAGGATCTTGCCAAATTAGACATTTCTAAAGTTTTGCAGCATTTGGCACCAGTTTTAGAAACTGTGCGTGGGGTTCGAGCCGGCATTAATGATGACAAGACATTGATCGGGTTTTGTGGCGCACCTTGGACGGTGGCAACTTATATGCTCGGGGGTCGTGGCTCCCCTGATCAGGCAAAAGCCAGATTGTTTGCATTAGCGCATCCTGAATTGTTTGCGCAATTGATGGATATTTTGGTTGAAGCGAGTGCGCAATATTTACTGGCACAATTTGATGCAGGCGCCGATGTTGTTCAGATATTTGAAAGCTGGGCTTTGAATTTAGACGAAGTCAATTTTGAGAACTTTGTGATCAAGCCAACTGTAAAACTTGTGAATAGAGTACGCGCTGAGCGGCCGGATGCGCCAATAATTGGTTTTCCACGCGGCGCTGCGACAATGATTCCCGGTTACATTAAGGCCACTAAAGTAAATGCGGTTGGTTTGGATTATGCGATGCCGCTGGCTTATGCTCGAGACAATATTTCGCCATTGGCTACGGTACAGGGAAATCTTGATCCGCTACGTTTAGTGACCGGTGGTAAACAAATGTTCGATCGTGTTGATGACATTCTGACCGCTTTTGAGGGGCGTCCGCATATTTTCAATTTGGGTCATGGAATTGTGCCGCAGACGCCTATTGCGAACGTAGAAGCGCTTGTAAACCACGTTAAAGGGCACTGAGCTGATGGAATGGGTGAAAGCGTTACACGTGATTTCAGTGATTGCTTGGATGGCAGGCCTTTTGTATTTGCCGCGGCTTTTTGTTTATCACTGCGATGCTGAACATGGCTCAAAACAATCGGATACATTTATTATTATGGAACGTCGATTGTTAAAGGCAATTATGACGCCTGCGATGATTGGATCATGGGTGTTTGGATTGTGGTTGGCGTTTGGGTTTCAAGCAATTGCAGCGGATGATGTTTGGGCTTGGGTGAAGGGGTTTGGCGTTGTTGGACTTACGATTGTCCATTTTCGGCTTGGGAGCTACCAGAGGGCGTTTGAGCGCGGTTTAAATGCCAATTCCAGTCGGTTTTTCCGTTTAATAAATGAAGTGCCGACGGTGTTGATGATTGTGATTGTGATTATGGTTATTGTGAAGCCATTCTAGGTCTGATTTTGAGGCGAATTGACGATTTTTCCTTGTCATTGTTGGTTATTTGCGATATACACCGCCAACTCTAACGAAACATATTGGTCCTTTCGACAAAAAGACCTCGGTTTACGTCTCCCCATCCCCTTATTGTTATCTGCCAGCGCCAGGATACGTCCTTTATGCAGAATATGAAGCTCAGTGAGCTTAAGGCTAAAAAACCAGCCGAACTATTGGCTTTCGCCGAACAAGTTGAAGTAGAAAATGCAAGCACTTTGCGCAAACAGGAATTGATGTTTGCTATCTTAAAAGAGCTTGCCGAAAATGAAGTTGATATAACTGGCGAAGGCGTTGTTGAGATTTTGCCGGATGGGTTTGGGTTTTTGCGCAGTCCAGACGCCAATTATTTACCTGGTCCTGACGATATTTATGTGAGTCCCTCTCAAATTCGTAAATTTTCTTTGCGAACAGGCGATACTGTTGAGGGCCAAATACGGTCTCCCAAAGATGGTGAGCGCTATTTTGCGCTGTTAAAAGTCAATTCGGTCAATTTTGAAGAACCCGAACGTGCGCGGCACAAAATCAATTTTGATAATTTGACCCCGCTTTATCCTGATGAGCGCTTCAATTTGGAAGTGCAGGACCCAAAGGTTAAGGATAAAAGTGCGCGGATTATAGACCTGGTTGCGCCTTTAGGCAAAGGACAACGGGCGTTGATTGTTGCGCCTCCTAGGACTGGTAAGACTGTATTGTTGCAAAATATTGCACAATCAATCGCAATAAACCATCCAGAATGTTATTTGATTGTTCTGTTAATTGATGAGCGCCCTGAAGAAGTGACAGATATGCAGCGCTCTGTGCGCGGTGAAGTTATATCTTCGACATTTGACGAGCCCGCTAGCCGGCACGTGCAAGTAGCTGAAATGGTTATTGAAAAGGCGAAACGCTTGGTCGAACATAAGCGCGACGTGGTGATTTTACTTGATTCAATCACGCGGCTTGGCCGGGCGTATAATACGGTTGTGCCATCCTCGGGCAAAGTGTTGACCGGTGGTGTGGATGCGAACGCCCTACAGCGACCAAAGCGTTTCTTTGGGGCTGCGCGCAACATCGAGGACGGCGGTTCGCTGACAATCATTTCGACGGCGCTGATTGATACGGGTAGCCGGATGGACGAAGTGATTTTTGAAGAGTTTAAGGGCACAGGTAACTCTGAAATTATTCTTGATCGCAAAGTGGCTGATAAGCGCGTCTTCCCAGCGATTGACATTACCAAGTCCGGTACACGCAAAGAAGAGCTTTTGGTTGCACCTGAAATGCTCAAGAAAATGTATGTTTTGCGCCGTATTTTGACCCCAATGGGTACCATTGATGCGATTGAATTCTTGATTGATAAATTGCGTCAAACCAAATCAAATTCTGATTTCTTCGATTCAATGAACACCTAGCAGGCGCCCAGATGACAGCAGGACAGCAAATGGACACCATTGTTGCGCTGTCGTCGGGACAATTGCCGTCAGGTGTTGGTGTGATCCGGGCCTCTGGCCCCGATGTGTTGGGTATATGTGCCGCTTTTGGGGTAAAGCTACCCCGCCCCCGCTTCGCGCATTTTTCAAAAATCTTATCGCCTCTTGATGCCAGCGTCGTTGACGAGGGGTTGGTTTTGTACTTTCCTGGACCCAATAGTTTTACAGGCGAGCAGGTTTTGGAGTTGCAGCTGCACGGCAGTCGGGCTGTTGTGCAGTTCGTACTTGATCAAATGATCAAATTGCCCGGTATTCGGCTTGCGGAGCCGGGTGAGTTTACCCGCCGGGCGTTTGAAAATGGCAAGCTAGATTTAACTCGTGTCGAGGGTATTGCTGACCTGATTGATGCGCGCACAGAAAGCCAACGGGCTTTGGCAGTTGCTCGAATGCAGGGCGGTTTGAGTGCAAAACTGGCTGACTGGCGGCAACAATTAGTTCGCTTGCGTGCTGAGATTGAAGCCCGCTTAGACTTTTCTGATGAAGAGGATGTCCCGTTTGAGTTGCCGACCAGCTATTCGCAAGACCTTTTAGAACTGGCTTCTCAAATCAGCGATCAATTGAAGACATTTGATCAAGGACGGATGATCCGCGAGGGCGTTAGCGTTGCTTTGGTCGGGAAACCAAATGTCGGCAAGTCCACCGTTCTGAATGCGCTTTCTCGGTCAGACGCGGCAATTGTTACCGATATTCCTGGAACAACACGCGACGTGATTGAAGTAGAAATTGATTTGCACGGCATTTTGTTCCGGCTGGCAGATACGGCCGGGGTGCATGATACTGAGGATGAGGTTGAACGTCTTGGCATCGAGCGCTCGGTTCGATCTGCGCTCCAGGCGGACATTGTGGTTGGATTGACGGATGACGGTTCCCTGCCTGATGGATTTGAGTATGACCTGATTGTTGGCACCAAATCTGACATGCGAGGCTCCAGCTTGGCGCAGAACATCGTGGACTGCGAGATCAGTGCAAAGACAGACCCCGATCTGACAGTGCTGAAAGCTGCACTGATTTCAACAATCACTGAGGCAAATGATTCACGTGAAACAATGTTGATTTCACATGTGCGGGACAAGGCTGCGCTGACGGAAACTTCTGAGGCGCTGGTACGTGGGTGCGATTTGGTGTATGCACCGGAGTTGCTTGCTGAGGAACTCCGCGTGGCGACCTATTGTTTGGCGCGGCTGGTTGGCGAAGTTGGTACCGAAGATGTTTTAGACGAGCTGTTCTCAGGGTTTTGTATTGGTAAATGATTCACGTGAAACGCATGAGGATGTGGGCATGACAAATAGATTTGATGTCATCATTGTGGGTGGTGGGCATGCTGGTTGTGAAGCGGCCGCTGCATCTGCGCGGCTTGGCGTCAAGACAGCGCTTGTGACACATCAATTCAAAAAGATTGGCGAAATGTCTTGCAACCCGGCCATTGGTGGGTTGGGCAAGGGGCATTTGGTGCGCGAGATTGACGCGCTTGACGGTTTGATGGGTCGGATCGCTGATCAGGCTTGCATTCAATATCGGCTGCTCAATCGGCGCAAAGGTCCTGCTGTTCGCGGACCGCGCATGCAAGCGGACCGAAAACTCTATCGTGAAGCGATGCAAGCGGCGATTACTGAACAAGCAAATTTGACCGTCATTGAGGGCGAAGTCGATGATTTGATCTCGGTAAATGGCTGTGTGGCAGGGGTCGTTTTAGGTGACGGTACGCGTATAGATGCTGCAGAAGTTGTGCTGACCACCGGCACGTTTTTGCGCGGACTCATTCATCTTGGGGACAAACAAATTCCTGCTGGTCGGGTTGGCGAAAAACCCGTTCTGGGGCTGTCTAAGCGTTTGGAAACAATGGGTTTGCGCCTCGGGCGGCTGAAAACCGGCACGCCACCGCGTTTGGACAAGAACACGATTGATTGGGCGCAATTGGAAGTACAGCATGGTGATGCAGATTTGGAGCCTATGTCTGCGCTGACCGCTGCCATCACTGTTCGGCAGGTGCCGTGCTACATTACACGCACCCACGCCGGTACCCATAAGATTATTGAAGACAATTTGCAGAAATCGGCAATCTATTCTGGGCAGATTGAAAGTAAAGGTCCACGCTATTGCCCTTCGATTGAAGACAAGATTGTGCGGTTTGCAGACAAAGATTCGCATCAAATATTCTTGGAGCCTGAGGGCTTGGATGATGACAATATTTATCCGAACGGCATTTCGACGAGCCTACCTGAAGATGTACAACTGGCCTTGGTTCGTTCACTGCCCGGGTGCGAAAATGCTGTAATTAATCAGCCAGGTTATGCGATTGAATATGACTATATTGATCCGCGCGAGTTGGATCATACTCTCCAGTTGAAGAAGCTGCCCGGGCTTTCCTTAGCGGGGCAGATAAACGGCACAACTGGTTATGAAGAAGCAGGGGCGCAAGGGTTGCTGGCCGGTGCCAATGCCGCCATGCGTGTTTTGGGGTGTGCTCCGCTTATTCTGTCGCGCACGCAGAGCTATATTGCTGTAATGGTTGATGATTTGGTGACGCGTGGCGTTACAGAACCATATCGAATGTTTACCAGTCGGGCCGAATTTCGGCTTCATTTACGTTCCGATAATGCCGATCAGCGTTTAACGCAAATCGGCATTGATTGTGGTTTGGTGGGCGCTGAACGAAAAGTGGTTTTTGCCGGGCGCATGTCGCAACTTGTTGCAGCTAGAAAGATGCTAAATGAGCTTAATCTGACGCCAAACGAAGCCAGCCGACAAGATATCCAAGTCAGTGCGGATGGGGTGCGACGCAGTGCATTTCAATTACTCTCTCATCCAAATGTGTCCTTGCAGACAATTACAGATATTTGGCCCGCACTGTTAGAATTTCCAATGGCCATATTGGAGCAAGTGACCGTGGATGCGCAATATGCGGTTTATCTTGATCGGCAACGGGCTGATATTGAGGCGGTTCAGCGAGACGAAAATCGCAAAATCCCGGATGGTATGGACTATGCGTCACTTGATGGCCTGTCGATTGAGATGTGCCAAAAGTTAATTCAACACAATCCCTCTACGATCGCCCAGGCACAGCGGATTGAAGGGATGACCCCGGCGGCTATCCTGTTGATTCTTGCGGCGGCGAAGCGAATGGATTCACGTGAAACTTTTGCCAAGCGTGCCGTGTGATGGAAGCGATATTGCCGACTGCCATAGAGGCTGACCGCATCTCTCATATGTGCGTTGAACTTGGTTTGGACGCTGAAACTGTGCGGTCAGACCTGCAAAAATACGCCCAGGAACTGATTCGGTGGCAAAAGATCAAAAATCTTGTTTCACGTGAAACATTGCCGGAAATATGGTCGAGACACTTCTTGGATAGTTTGCAGCTCGCAAAACATGTGGATCCAGACAGGGGCATTTTGTTGGACTATGGCAGTGGCGGTGGGTTGCCTGCAATTCCGCTCGCCATTGCGTTCAAATCTTGTGACCTAATTGTGCATATGATAGAGGCGAATGCCCGTAAGTGTTCGTTTTTGCGACATATTTCTCGTTTGCTGGGCCTAAGTTGCGTTGTCCACAATGTTCGCGCGGAGGATTTGGTGCTTGATGCTGGTCTGCAGGTTGGGGTCATTACAGCGCGCGGTTTTGCTGATCTGGCGTCCACATTCTCCTATTGTTTTCCGCATTTTGGCGTGGATACAATAGCGCTTTTGCAAAAAGGCCGTGGATATGATGAAGAAATTTCAGCGGCTGCCGCAAATTGGCGGTATGCTCATAAGACTTATAGCAGCGTTGTTGCGTCTGACTCGGTTATTCTGTCGATTACCAGGTTGGAACGACGCTAAATTATTCGTTGTCGGAGGGGCTTGCAGTGCAACCGCGGATTCTTACATTGGCAAATCAAAAGGGCGGTGTTGGTAAAACAACGACGGCCATCAATTTGGCAACAGCCCTTGCCGCCATTGGTGAGCGTGTTTTGATTGTTGATATTGACCCACAGGGCAATGCCAGCACAGGTTTTGGCATAGACCGGGAGGCGCGGCATTATTCTGCTTATGATTTGATGACCGGCGAAGTTGAGCTTAAGGACGCGATTGTTTCAACCAATGTGCCAAATGTGGTGGTGGTACCGTCCACAATGGATTTATTGGGCCTGGAAATGGCAATCTCAAATGAAGGTGATCGAGCATTTCGGTTGAGGAATGCACTGAGTGGGGCTGGTGACATCATTTTTGATGGCAAGCCAATTACCTACATTCTGATTGATTGCCCGCCGTCACTTAACTTACTTACAATTAATTCTCTCGCCGCCGCAGACGCGGTTTTGGTGCCAATGCAATGTGAGTTTTTTGCGCTTGAGGGTCTTAGCCAGCTTTTGCATACCATTGAGCAGATCAAGTCCAGTCTTAATCCTGGCCTCTATATTCAAGGTGTGGTTATGACCATGTATGACAAGAGAAATAACTTGTCTAATCAAGTACTTAGTGATGTTCGCTCGCATATGGGTGACTTGGTCTATGAAACGGTCATTCCGAGAAATGTTCGACTATCTGAGGCGCCTTCCTACGGGAAGCCGGCGCTCTTATACGATCTGAAATGTGCAGGCAGCCAGGCCTATTTGCATCTGGCTACTGAGGTTATTAAGCGCGAACGTCGATTGACGGCGGCATAGGACAGCAAAATGAACGACAAAAACACAAACAGCAGACTTGGCCGGGGTTTGGCAGCACTGATAGGCGATGTGCCACCTATTGAAGCGACGCGGGTGCCGTCGGGCGACGGTATTCGTCGTTTGCCAGTTGAGTTTATTGTGGCCAGTCCCAACAATCCACGGCGACATTTTGCCCCTGAGGAGTTGGAAGACTTAACCAACTCAATTCGTGAAAAAGGCGTCATGCAACCGATTTTGGTGCGACCCAGTGCGGTTGATCCTGACCAATATGAATTGGTGGCAGGTGAGCGCCGCTGGCGGGCGGCGCAGCGCGCGGGCTTGCACGAAGTGCCCGTGATTATTCGAGAGGTTGATGATCGCGAAGCTTTAGAACTTGCGATTATTGAAAACGTTCAACGGTCAGACCTTAATTCTTTAGAAGAATCAAAGGGTTATGATCAGCTTATGCAACAGTTTGGATATACCCAAGCCGACTTGGCGCAAGTTATTGGCAAAAGCCGGAGCCATGTGGCGAATACGTTGCGGTTGATGAAATTGCCAGCCAATGTGCAGCAATATGTGACAGACGGTGCGTTGTCGGCGGGCCATGCGCGGGCATTGATTACGGCAACAAATCCTGAAGCATTGGCCCGTCGAATTATTGATGGTGGTCTGAGCGTTCGTGAAGCTGAAAATTTGGCTCAAAAGCAAGCACAGGCCAATGACGATGTTGGGCATTCTACAAAAGCTGCCAAGGCGGCAAAGGATGCGGATACTTTAGCGCTCGAGAAAAGCCTGAGTGATTTACTGGGGCTAAAAGTTGCAATCGATCACAAAGAACGCGGCGGTAAGATTGAGATTAAGTATCGCACGCTTGAGCAATTGGACGATGTGTGTCAGCGGCTTCAGTCTCGATAGTTCTTTGTTTACAGCATGTTAGTTAGTTTCTTGCGGCAATCGTTGCGATTGCCAGCAAGGCTTGGCGCGTGTGCTCATCGGCCAAATTGGCGTTCTTGCGGGTCTCAAGCACCGTTGTGTGCAGTCGGACGCAAGCGGCGGCCAAATTTGTTGAAGACCAAGATCTGATTTGGCTTTCAATGGCGCTTTTGCGGGAAAAGTGAACGCGGAAACGCCCCGCGTTCAAAACTTCAGTTAAGGTTTTTCCCTCATCGAACCCGGCGCGCATTTCGCGCAGAGTGGAAAAGTGCATCAATGCCCGCGTAAGGATGGCAGATGAATTGGTGCCCGAACTAAATGCCCGGGTGAGGGCGGTGTCCAGCTTTTGCATGTGGCCCGTGCCAGTGCTATCCAGAATTTCATCCATGGTTTGCGCTGCATTATCGCCACACAGCACCATCACATCGTCAAAATCAATGTGCTTTGTATCCTGTGCAAACAGAATAAGTTTTTCAACTTCCTGTCTGGTGATCTGCCTGTCATTTCCCAATACGTCAATTAGTGCACGCAAAGCGTCGTTTTCGACCGTGATTTGCGCCTTTTCGAACATTTGACGGGCCAATTGGGTCAAACTTCTAGTGTCGTCAGCGTAGCAGGGCACGGCTCGAGCCGATTTTTGAGCCTCAGCGAGCTTTCTCAGCCCATCTTTTGGGGTCAAATTGCCCGATTCGACCAATAAAATCGCATCAAACCCGTCTTTTACAGTCTGTTCAATCTCTTTGGTCAGTGCATTGGTGGCACCACGCACACGTATGATACGCTGGTCGCCGAACATGGAAGGTGTGTTGGCCTCCACCGAAATGCGTTCGCCAGGGTTCTCAAAGTCGCCAAATTGCAGACTGACGAGGCCCATTGGGTCACCAGTTTGGCCGTGAAACTGTGTTTGCAGTTTATCTGTGGTTTCTCGAACCCGACCGGCGTCTGGGCCGTAGATCAATATAAAACCCGCTTTTATGTCAGGGTGCGCAAGAAAACTGTCCACATCACGGGCTTTTATTGCAGTCAAGGTTTGTTCTCTTTTAAAGCCGCAACGATCAGCAGTTCGATCTGGCCCGCGACATCTTTGGCAGCGCGCTGGTAGGCGTCAGATAGCGCGGCATTGTTGGCTACATTTTGCGTGCTGCTTTGATAGATTGCGGAAGCGAAACGTTGGCCCGATGTCACTTGTTCATCCGTCAACGTATCGATCAAGGTGAAAGACGTGCGCACGGTGGCCTCATATTCGGTTCGCACAAATTGTGAACCAACACCGTAAATGGAGCGCGTTGCGGTCGATGTTGACAGATTTACCATATAAGCTGGTGTTGTTGCGCGTCCCAATTTGAAAGTCAATTCCTGCACGATTGTTTGTTCAACAACCGATGCCGGTTTGCCAAAACCAATAGCGTAATTGTTTGCGCCACCAGCATCATATACCGGACTGAAGGTGCAGCCGGCCAAGACGATAAGGCCGGTCAGAGCGACGAATAGATATTTGATTGATCTGTTAAACAACAACATTGACGATCCTGCCTGGAACGATGATCACCTTTTTGGGTGCTTGTCCGTCCAAGATGCGCGAAACCGCGTCCAGTGACAAGGCGGCATCTTCAATTTGATCTTTGGGAAGATCCTTATTGATTTGTATTTCACCACGTCGTTTGCCGTTGACTTGAACGGGCAAGATGATGGTGTCACTCACAAGATATTTCGGGTCCGGCTCCGGCCAGCTCTCGTCGGCCAAAATGGTGGTGTTGCCCAAATGTGCCCAACATGTTTCGGTTACATGGGGCACGATTGGGTTGCACAATTTGACCAAGAATGTTGTCGCGGTGCGAATGGCCGAACGTTCTTTAATTGTTGGATTGTGCTTTATGGACGCTGTCGCCTTGCCCAAAACATTCGTGAGCTCATAGAGTTGGGCAATGGCACGGTTAAAGCGCAAATTTTCATATGCATCAGACACTTGATCAACCGCACGGTGAGCTGACTTTAGCAAAGCTTCGACATCAAAGTTCTCAACGGACGCATCTTCAGTTGCACAAACAATAGCATGGGCCTCGTCTACCAAACGCCAAACCTTTTGCACAAATCGCCAAACACCCTCAATACCTGCTTCGGTCCATTGAACGTCGCGCTCTGGCGGAGAATCAGACAGCACGAACCATCGGGTAGCGTCGGCACCAAAGCTTTGCGCCATTGCTGTCATGTCGACCACATTGAGTTTTGATTTCGACATTTTTTCAATCGAACCGATTTTTACCGCTTCGCCGGACACCTTGTGCGTGGCTTTACGGTTTTCCGTCGTCCCTTCAAAATTGATTTCTTCAGGTGACACCCAGTCGCCATGAGACGTTTTGTAGGTTTCGTGGGTGACCATGCCCTGGGTAAACAGACCTTTGAACGGTTCTGTGACATTCAAGTGGCCCGACTTTTTCATGGCACGGGCGAAGAAGCGGGAATAAAGCAGGTGCAAAATTGCGTGCTCAACACCGCCAATATATTGGTCGACAGGCAACCATTCATCGGCGGCTTTGGGATCAGTTGGCGACGAGGCATTGGGGGCTGTGAACCGCGCAAAGTACCAAGAACTGTCAACAAATGTGTCCATGGTATCGGTTTCGCGCCGTGCAGGTGCATCGCAAGTTGGGCAGTGCGTGTCTTTCCATGTTGGGTGGTGGTCCAACGGATTGCCCGGTTTATCAAAGCTTACATCGTCGGGCAATTTTACGGGCAAGTCTTCATCGCGCACTGGCACGATGCCACAATTATCACAGTGGATAATGGGGATTGGGCAGCCCCAATAGCGCTGGCGCGAAATGCCCCAATCCCGCAAGCGATAATTGACTTTGCGTTCGCCCTGTACGCGACCGTTAATGTCAATATTGGCCAAACGGTTGGCCACCTCATCAAAGGCGATGCTTGGTGTCATGCCATTTAGGAAGGCGGAGTTGATCATCACGCCTTCGCCTGTATAGGCTTCATTGTCGATGACAAAATGTTCTGCCAATTCGCCGTCTGGCATAACCACTGCCTTGACAGGTAAATCATATTTGCGGGCGAAATCCAAATCGCGTTGGTCGCCGGATGGACAGCCAAAAATCGCACCCGTACCGTAATCCATCAAAACAAAGTTTGCCACATAGATCGGCAAAGTCCAATCGTCGTCAAACGGGTGTTTCACGTGAATCCCGGTATCAAAGCCACGCTTCTCTGCGGTTTCAAGTGCGGCGACGGATGTGCCCAATCGGCGACATTCCTCGATAAAGGTTTGCAGTTCAGGGTTCGATTTGGCTGCTTCTTGCGCCAATGGATGATCGGCGGCGACAGCCATAAAGCTGGCGCCAAAAATCGTATCAGGGCGTGTGGTATAGACTTCAAGATCGCAAAAACCCTCGGGTGCGGTTGCTGCATCAAGCGCCCAGCGGATGGTTAGGCCCTCGGATTTGCCGATCCAGTTTTTTTGCATCAACCGGACTTTTTCAGGCCAATCATTAAGATTGTCGATTTCGTTTAACAGGTCTTCGGCGTAGTCGGTGATTTTGAAGAACCATTGGGTGAGCTCTTTTTGTTCCACCAACGCGCCAGATCGCCAACCACGACCGTCAATCACTTGTTCGTTGGCCAATACTGTATTGTCAACTGGATCCCAATTAACTTTGGAGCTTTTGCGGTAGATGAGGTCTTCGCTCAAAAAATCTATAAATAGTTTTTGCTGATGCGCGTAATATTCGGGATCGCACGTGGCGAATTCACGGGTCCAATCAAGACTAAACCCCATGGATTGCAATTGGGTCTTCATCGATGCGATATTTTGGTAGGTCCATGTTTTTGGGTGGGCATTGTTTTTCATCGCAGCGTTTTCAGCGGGCATGCCGAACGCATCCCAACCCATGGGGTGCAAAACGTTAAAACCTTTGGCGCGTTTATAACGGGCGATCACGTCGCCCATTGTGTAATTACGCGCATGACCCACATGGCAGCGGCCTGAGGGGTAGGGGAACATTTCTAGGACGTAGTATTTTTCGCGGTCGTCATCATTGCTGGAAACGAAGCTTTTGCGTTCGCGCCATAGGTTTTGCCAATGGGGTTCGCTTTCGCGAGGGTTATACCGTTCTGAATTATTGCCGGTCAATTCTATACGTCCTTTAAGTCGTCATGTTCGATCGGGTCAATCGCCCGATTTCTAAGCGTTACAGCGACCTTCACCAGATTTGGGTGGTGGGGTCAATATCGGTTGGCATTGAATCGTTTGCTCGGTAGCGAAAAATGATTCAAAAAGGGGGAGGCAAGTGATTTGAGGGGAATTATGACTATCACAGGATTAGAAGACGTAAATGACCGCATTGCAATTGCTTCGGCTCGGTTTGGCCCGTTAAGTGTGCACGCGCCAGCGCCAAAACTGATTGCAGTGTCTAAAACGTTTGCGTCTGAAGATATCCTGCCGATATTGGAAGCGGGCCAAATTGACTTTGGTGAGAACCGGGTTCAGGAAGCGTTGGGCAAATGGCCCGCCCTGAAAGAGCAGTTCCCAGATACCATTTTGCACCTGATTGGTCCGCTGCAAACAAATAAAGTAAAAGATGCTGTCGCTTTGTTTGACGTCATACATTCAGTTGATCGAGAGAAGCTGGCGAAGGCTTTGGCTAAAGAGTTTACGGCGACGGGTCGAAATTTGCCGGTTTTTGTTCAGGTTAATATCGGCGAGGAACCGCAAAAAGCGGGCGTTGCGCCAACTGAAACCGTTGAATTTGTGAACACTTGCCGTGAAACATACGGTCTGAATGTGCGCGGTTTGATGTGTATTCCCCCAGCCGGGGTGCCAGCTGCGCCGTATTTTGCACAATTGGCCGGGTTGGCAAAAACTGCCGATTTGCACGAACTGTCGATGGGTATGAGTGCGGATTTTGATACAGCTATTGAAATGGGTGCTACTTATGTTCGGGTTGGGTCTGCAATTTTTGGGCGGCGGGAATATCTTGTCGATTAACCAACACAATCTTCACACGGGCTTGTGATTGGGATGTTAACAGCTAATGTCTACATTAGTGCTTCGCGTTAAAACTCTGGTGCGCCAACAAAAGGCAAGAACATGAACAAACGTCGGCTTTTAATTGTGGATGATGAAGATGAGTTGCGCCAATCTTTGGTGGACCAGCTTTCGCATTATCGAGAATTTGAAATCACACAAGGTGCCGATGCAGCGACGGCATTGCGATCGGTAAAAGCTTCCCCGTTTGACTTGGTCCTGTTGGATGTTGGTTTGCCGGACATGGACGGGCGTGAGGCGGTGAAAATCATGCGTCAGGACGGTTTTAAAAGCCCGATTCTGATGCTTACCGGGCACGATAGCGATTCGGATGAGATATTGGGCCTTGAGAGCGGGGCCAATGATTATGTGACAAAACCTTTTCGCTTTTCTGTTTTGCTCGCCCGGGTGCGGGCATTGTTGCGTCAACATGATCAAAGTGAAGATGTGGTGTTTACCATCGGGCATTACAATTTCCAGCCCGCCACCAAGACACTTGAAACCGAGGATGGCGGTAAGGTGCGGCTGACCGACAAAGAAACATCGATATTGAAGTTCCTCTATCGCCAAGGGGCTAAAACGGTTTCACGTGATGTGTTGTTGCAGGAGGTTTGGGGATATAATAATCGGGTGACGACCCATACGCTTGAGACGCACATTTATCGCTTGCGGCAGAAAATTGAACGAGATCCCAGCAATGCCAGACTTTTGGTCACAGAAGAGGGCGGCTACCGATTGGTACCTTAAGGGTCAAAGATGACACTTGATGAAATTACGGCGATATTAAAACTTGCTGATCCGTTTCAAACGTTAAGCGACGAGCAGCTCAAGCTGATTGGCTTTGTTTCTGATACGCGCAAATTGGCGGATAATGAAATATTGTTCAGCGAGGGCGCGGTGGCAGATGGTGCTTATATTCTGGTTAAGGGCGCGATGCAATCGAGCCATGAAGGGGCAAAATCACAGGGTCCGGTTATCAAGGAGCAGGGCACGACCTTTGGTGAATTGGCCTTGATTGTTGATAAGCCGCGTCCCGCGACCGTGCGCGCGATTGGAAACACAGAGCTGGTATTTGTACCGCGACTTCATTTCAAACGGTTGATTGAGAACTACCCCGACTTGGCAGCAAAAGTCGCCGCCCGGATCAAACTATCCATTAGCCGATATGTGCACGCAATTACCGCTGCCGACGTGCATTGATGTGAATAGGCTCAATCGCGTTTTAGCCAAATCTTGAAATAATCGGCACATGATCAGACGGCTTTTCTGTCCAGCCGCGCGCATCGCGAAATACGATTGTTTCAGTACTATGTTTGGCGACGTCTGGTGTTGACCAAATATGGTCGAGCCGACGACCTTTATTGGATACGCTCCAATCTTTAGAGCGGTAACTCCACCAACTGTAGAGCCGTTCTTCATGCGGGATGTGTTTGCGCACCACATCAACCCAATCGCGCCGTGCTTGCATGGCGTCCAGGGTCTGTGTTTCAAGCGGGGTGTGGCTGACGACTTTTAGCAATTGCTTGTGTGACCACACATCGTTTTCGTGTGGGGCGATGTTGAAATCGCCAACAATCACCTGGCCTGCATCAAAATCCTTGTGATCAAACCAAGTTTGCAATTCGCTCAGGAAATCCATTTTGTGTTTGAACTTTGGATTGGTCTCAATATTGGCTTCGTCGCCACCTGCCGGAATGTAGAAATTGTGGATCCGGGTTTTGCCAAATGGCGCTTCAACGACCCCACTGATATGGCGGGCGTCGCCCATCTGGCAAAATTCACGCGCTTGATGGTCTTGAAGTGGAATACGTGAAACAATCGCCACGCCGTGATAGCTCTTTTGGCCATTCACCGCCTGATATTGATAGCCCGACTTTTCAAACGCTTTGGTGGGGAACTGATCGTTTTGACACTTGATTTCTTGCAAACATAAAATGTCAGGTCGATGATCGGCTAAAAAGTCTTGCACCATGGGCAAGCGCAAACGCACCGAATTGATGTTCCAAGTGGCGACCGATATAGACATAGATGCTCCCGCGCTCAACAAATTGGCGAATCGCCAACCGTTCTATATTGGCAATTTGGTTGGCAGGGTCCACCCGTTTTGTGCAGTTAATTGTTGTAATCTGGCAGGTAAAAATATGCTTTTGGTATATCGATCTCAGTCGTGGTGTCGTAAATCGAAAAGGTCACCTCGTTGCCGTTGGGTTCTGTAAGTGTCCATTGCTGTATGTCTTTGGTTTCAAGATTGAAGATCATGGTCACAGATACAGGGCCTGCGGGGGTGTCGTCAGCAACGGTAACCGCAATCATTTCTTCTGTTTTGACCACGTCGGTAATGTTGGCCGCGAACAGATCAATGTTGTCCGAGAGGAATTGGCGCAGAGGCACACGTTGTTGTGGGTAGGCGAATTTGGATTTCTCTTTTCGGTTGATCACATAAAAGCCGCTGCCCACTGAAATGACTTCTTCATAGGATGGTGGGGCATATTTGAAGCGGATTTTGTTTGGCCGTTTCAAATAGAAAATGCCTTCGGAGCGGTTGCCTGCACTATCGAGTTGCAAGAACCGACCAGCCATTTGTTCTACGGCAGAATGGTGCGCGCTAATGTCATTGATGATCTGGATTTCTTCTTCTGTCAGGGCGCGGTCAAGCGCTTGGATAGGCATGGTCAAACCGATTGCAATTAGAAAAGCGAGAAGCGTTTTGAAAAAGAGGCGCATAAATAATCCGCTGGTTGTGACGTGATGTTGTTTAAACTCATATCGATACAATATGGCGATTACATGAGCGGTGCATATGCGCAAAGTTTCACGTGAATCAGAACGGAGCGTCGTCTTCGCCCCCGACCAACACTTCACGTTTGCCCGCATGGTTGGCAGGCGAAATGACACCTTCTTGTTCCATACGTTCAATCAGCGTTGCGGCCCGGTTGTAGCCAATTGACAGCCGCCGCTGGATATAGCTGGTGGATGCTTTGCGATCGCTTAGAACGATATTGACGGCCTTGTCGTATAGATCATCGCCGGAATTGCCCAGATTTGAATTGCCCCCATCACCACTGTCGTCGATTTCTTCGGTGACGCTTTCAAGATATTCGGGGGTGCCTTGTGCCTTGAGATGATTAACAACGGTTTCCACTTCGCCATCTGCCACGAATGGGCCGTGCAAGCGTCTGGTGCGACCACCACCGGCCATATAGAGCATATCTCCCATTCCGAGCAATTGTTCCGCGCCTTGTTCACCTAGGATGGTGCGGCTATCAATTTTTGAGGTGACTTGGAATGAAATCCGTGTCGGGAAATTGGCTTTGATCGTGCCGGTGATCACGTCAACCGAAGGGCGTTGTGTGGCCATGATCAGATGAATACCAGATGCGCGTGCCATTTGGGCGAGGCGTTGGATTGCGCCTTCAATGTCTTTACCCGCAACCATCATCAAATCGGCCATCTCATCAACAATCACCACAATGAAGGGGAGAGGTTCAAGATGAAATTCTTCGGTTTCAAAAACCGCTTCACCGGTGTCTTTGTCAAAACCGGTTTGCACCGTGCGGGTGATGATTTCGCCCTTTTTCTTGAACTCGATGACTTTTTGGTTGAAGCCATCAATGTTGCGCACACCGATTTTTGACATCTTTTTATAGCGATCTTCCATCTCGCGCACGGCCCATTTAAGGGCGGTGACCGCTTTGGTTGGATCGGTGACCACGGGGGTCAATAGATGCGGAATGCCATCATAGATCGACAGCTCGAGCATTTTGGGGTCGATCATGATCAAGCGGCACTGTTCGGGTGTCCAGCGATAGAGCAATGAGAGAATGAAAGTGTTTACCGCCACCGACTTGCCCGACCCGGTTGTTCCGGCGATCAATAGGTGGGGCATCCGCGCCAAATCGGCAATCACTGGTTCGCCGCCAATGGTTTTGCCCAAACAAAGTGGCAATTTGCCTTTGAATTTTTCAAAATCAACAGAACCCAGCATTTCACGCAGATAAACGGTTTCACGGGTTTTATTGGGTAATTCAATGCCGATGGCATTGCGCCCAGGAACCACCGCAACCCGAGCTGAGATGGCGCTCATGGATCGTGCAATGTCGTCAGCTAACCCGATAACACGTGAAGATTTTATGCCCGGGGCTGGCTCCAACTCGTAAAGGGTGACCACAGGGCCGGGACGTACATTGATGATGGCACCTCGTACGCCAAAATCTTCAAGCACGCCTTCTAGGAGCCGCGCGTTTTCTTCCAATACTTCCGGCAAGTGTTCGCGGGCAGCTTTGGTGATTGGCGGTTCAGCCATATAGCTGAGCTCGGGCAATTCAAATGTGTCATTGCCCAATAGGCTTTGTTGGGCTTCTGCAACAATTCGGCGGCCGGGCGCAGGGCGCGGCGCAGGAGCGGTGACGCGGGGCCCTGGTTTTGAGGCGGTACTGTGCGATTGCGGGTCTGGGGATGAAGATGTGGGGCCAGCAGCGGGTGCTGCATAGTTGTACTCAGTTGGGGCCACATCGACATAATCATCACCAAGGGGTTGATGCTGCCCTTCAACCCACGTTTGATTGTCATGTGCTGTTTGATCCTGGAACCGAGGTTCAATGCGGCGCTCGTTTTGTGGTGTCGTGTTTGCTGGTTGCGCCGATAAGTGGGGTTCTTGCCCGCCGTGTCGCCATGGTTGTTGTGCGGCGTCGGATTTTTGCGCTTTTTTTTCTGCCCATGACTTTTTGATGCTGGTATGGGTTGAAAAAATCAGGTGGGTAATGGCACCGAGCAAAATTGTGAACATGGCAGACAGTTGTGCACCGATCCATTGCACAATGTTTTTGGGTTCATCAGACTTGGTGTCTTTATTGCTCAACTCGTTTGTGCCATTTGGGTCAAGCCCAAACCGCGCGCCCGGTTTGACGGCAATCCAGAAACTCACAAGCGCGGGGGTGAGCAAAATGAGGGAAAACAACCAGCCCGCATCTGTACGCAATTCTGCGCCAACAACGAAACCTGCAATGGTTGAAAAGCCCAAACCAATTATGCCGCCCAAGCCTGTGGGCAGTGGCCAAGTGGTTGGGGTGGGGATAAACGCGAGCACGCCTGATGTCAGCAACAAAGCGCTGATCCACATAATAACACGCAGGCCAAACCCAAGCGGGACTTTTTTGCGGATGAGTGAAAGTGACCAAATGGCGGGCGGGGTGATATATAAGACGCCGCTTAATCCAAAGAACTGGAACATAATATCGGCGACAACGGCACCGGGATAACCGATCCAATTGTTGACCGGCTCGGCAGAGGCATAGCTTAAACTTGGGTCATTTACTGACCATGACATCAGCGCCAGAATGATGAAGGCAACAAAGATCAGACAAAGGATGCCAATCAAGCGCAGTGGGATTTTCACAGCGATTGCCGTTTGGGCATTTTGTTGTTTTTCCAAAGCGGATGATGTGTGCACAGCCAATGGTCGATCTCATTTTACGCAATAACTCATTTCATAAACTAGGGGTGCATGGTTAATTTGTGGCTAACTTTTGCATGAAAAAGGGCCCGGCGGTGGATACCGCCGGGCCCAGTTTATCAATCGACTGCGCTTACACAGTCAACATAATAACAGTCTTGGTTAGAACTCGGGATAGGCTTCCACACCCACTTCAGCTTTATCAAGGCCGAGCGCCTCATCTTCGGCTGAAACACGAATGCCCCAAACGGCTTTGAGGACTAGCCATGCAACGGCACTAACCGTGCTCACAAAAACACCCACTACAGCAATGCCGGTAAGTTGGGTGATGAGGTTTGCCGCTGGGTTGGTAAACACAACTGCAATTGTACCCCAGATGCCGCACAGCAAGTGAACCGGGATCGCGCCGACAACATCATCGATTTTCAATTTGTCGAGCATTGGCACAGCAAAGACCACAATGATACCGCCTGTAGCACCAATAAGAGTGGCAGTCCCGAGCCCCGGTGTTAGCGGTTCAGCTGTGATTGAAACCAGACCAGCCAACGCGCCGTTGAGCACCATTGTCAGGTCTACTTTTTTGTACAATAGCTGCGTGGCAATAAGAGCGGCGATGGCACCACCAGCGGCTGAGGCATTGGTGTTGGCAAAAATACGTGAAATGTCAGCAACATCTCCAATTGATCCCATGGCCAGTTGAGATGCGCCGTTAAAACCGAACCATCCGAGCCACAAAATGAATGTGCCTAATGTGGCGAGGGGCATGGACGACCCTGGCATTGGCACTGTTTGACCCTGTGCATCATACTTGCCTGCCCGAGCACCAAGAATGAGCGCGCCCACCAAGGCAGCCCAACCGCCTGCTGAGTGAACGATTGTTGAGCCGGCAAAGTCAAGAAAGCCCATATCATCGAGGAAGCCGCCGCCCCATTTCCATGACGCTTGAATGGGATAAATAACAGCGGTGAGAAAAATGGTGAAGGCGAGGAATGGCCAGAGGCGAATGCGTTCGGCCAATGTGCCAGAAACGATGGAAGCTGTGGCCGCGCAGAACATCAGTTGGAAGATGAAATCCGCGCCAACTGATGCGTAACTTAAGTCAACGACCGCGTCGGCACTAACGCCCACAGGTTCCAAGCTAGTTGGGCTGATGGCACCAAGCACGTTGGGGATGATCCATGCGTCGCCTGGATACATTAAATTGTATCCTAGAGCGTAATAGGCGACGGCTGCGATGGAGAATAGTGAAATGTTCTTTAGGCATTGCATGGAGACGTTTTTTCGACGGACCAGCCCCGCTTCGAGCATGGCAAACCCAGCAGCCATCCACATCACCAAAAATCCGCCGATGAGAAACAGCAATGTGTTCAGAATGAAAATGGTGTGCTCTGCTGGCACAGGTGCTGCGCTCGCTTCTTGCGCGAAGGCGGGTAAGCTCAACGCTGTCACCAATGCAGGCACGGCGAACGCTAAGGCGATATTTTTCTTGTTGTTGATCATTTTTTGGACCTCCAAAATGTCTATCAATCGGTTCAAAGTGCTTCGGTGCCGCGTTCGCCGGTACGAATACGAATGGTATCGAGCAGGTCGAAGACGAAGATTTTGCCATCGCCAATCCGACCCGAATGTGCCGCTTCTGTGATCAGATCAGTGACGTCTGCGAGTTGATCGCTTGTCACAGCAACTTCAACTTTGAGTTTTGGGATGAAGTTCACGGCATATTCAGCACCGCGATAAATCTCTGTGTGACCCTTTTGTCGGCCATAGCCGCGCACTTCGGTGACGGTCATGCCGTGAATGTCCTTAGCGCTTAGTGCATTGCGCACAGCGTCTAGGCGTGAGGGTTTGATAATTGCGGCAAGTAGTTTCATGAGCAGAATCCTTATACTTGTGACGTCTTTCCTGCTGAAAGAGGAACAAGACTCGTGCCAAGTCGGTTTGTAACTACTTATGCTATTGAAATATCGAGATAAATTCAGCAGCGTGACTCTATTGGTCTGCAATTAAGCGATTTTAGATTTGCTCAATTTATATGCATAATTACGCAGGTGATCAAAAAATGAACAGCATGCGACGAAGCACGTCTTGCCCCGATTGTGAAAGGCATTAGAATGCGTGCAAGTGATTTGTGGAGCAAGAATATGGCCAAGAAACTGCAATTTGATGTGATGATTGTTGGGGCGGGGCCTGTTGGCCTGACGTTGGCTTTGGCGTTAAAGCAATTTGCACCGGGCATGCGCGTGGCGATTAATGATGTGCGGGACCTTGTTGTGCCCAAGGATGAGCGTTCGTCTGCACTGGCGCTGGGCATCACTTCTGTGTTTGAGGCCTTAAATATTTGGGATCAAATGCTGCCCGAAGCGGAACCAATTAAGGGCATGAAAATTACAGATAGTGATCAGGCTGACTTGCACAGGCCGTTGTTTTTGCACTTTGAGGGTGATGTGAAGCCGGGCAAACCGTTTGCGCATATGGTGCCAAATAGAGTGACTTTAAAGGCGTTGATTGAGGCGGCTAAAGAATCGGGTGTTGAAATATTTGCACCCAACAAAGCCGTTGATTTCAGATTTGGCTCTTCGCATGTTGATGTTGCTTTGCAAGACGGTACTGCATTAACCGCGTCATTGGTGGTGGCCGCAGATGGCGCACGGTCAGCGCTTAGAGCGTTGGCGAAAATCGACACATTTGGTCACGACTACAAGCAGTCGGGCATTGTGACGACTTTTGCCCATGAATATGACCATCATCAAATCGCCTATGAGCACTTTTTACCCGCGGGTCCATTTGCCACTTTGCCATTGCCCAACAAACGTTCGAGTTTGGTTTGGACGGAACGTACGCAAGACGTGCAACACTATTTGGATATGAGTTTGGCAGATGCGGCGCTGGAGATTGAAAGGCGCATGGGCTCATCCTTTGGGAAGGTGACCATTGAGGCCCCGTTGCAGGCTTTTCCATTGAAGCTACAAATTGCCAAAAGTTTTATTGCGGACCGCCTGGCTTTGGTTGGCGACGCTGCGCATGTGGTGCATCCGATCGCCGGGCAGGGCATGAATTTGGGGATCAAAGATGTGGCGGCGTTGGCTGAGGTGGTCATTTTGGCGATGCGTCACGGCGAAGACATTGGTCATGGTGCAGTGTTGGAACGCTATGAAGAATGGCGACGTATGGATATTGGTTTGATGGCAGTAGCAACGGATGGGTTGAACAAATTATTCTCGAATAATTTGCCACCACTTCGGGTGATCCGCGATGTGGGATTGGGCGTGGTTGATCGCCTGCCGATGCTCAAAAACGCCTTTATTGGTCATGCAGCTGCTGCGCAAAATGGCGGTCCAAGGCTATTGGACGGCCGTCCAATTTAGGGTCCTAACCCTAGTTGGGCCGCTCATTTTTGATGTGGATTGCGTTGTTCCTCGTCAGTTAATTGCCGGGCCTCATCTAAAATCAGCAGCGGCACATTGTTGCGGATGGGGAAAGCAAGTCGGGCGGCGTACGAGATTAGTTCGGTTTTGTCTTTTGACCATTCAAGCCGGGTTTTTGTGAACGGGCACACCAAAATCTCGAGCATTTTTGGGTCGATATTGTGCTCTTTGGTTGTCATATCATTGCATCGTGATGTTGGATTCTTGCCGAGCCATCTCAATTTCAGCAAACGCCATTAGCATTTCGGCACGGGTCGCCAATGTTTCAGCTTCCAGCAGGGCTTGGCGCTCGCGCGCGGCATATGGGCTGGCCATCGAGCAGGTATTGATCAGGTCTTCCAAACCCGCTTCATTGATTTCGTCCCAATCCAAATCAAAATCAGCGTACTCGGCATAGGAGCGCAGTAGATTTACAAACCGGTCTCTATCAATAGTGTTTTCACCAAATCCGGCGATCAAGTCCATGCTGAACGCAGAGACATCGATATGTGCGCTGCGATAGAGTTTGTCCTTGGAGTGAATTTCGCTTTTCAGCGCAAAACGCGATAGGCCAGTTAAGCCGATCATATAGCGGTCATCCCCAATTTCTTCGAAATGTGTTATCCGGCCCAATGTGCCGATGGATTGAAGGGCAGGTTGTTCACTCTCATCGTCGGGCCGTTGTGGTTGGATTAACCCGATCTGGCGGTTGCTCGAAAGCGCGTCGTCCACCAATTGCACATAACGGTCTTCGAATATGTGTAGCGGCAAGATGGCGCGTGGAAACAACAGCGCGCCTTCTAGCGGCAATAATGGTGCCACTTCTACAGTGGCAAGCTTTTTTGTTGTTGAGGAGCCCATGGAAAAATAATACCTCAAATTGACCTAACTGAAAAGTACAGCCGAGAGCATGCGGCGGCCTTTAACTGATGCGGGGTCCATTGGCCCCCAGGCTTCAAACAGTTCAAGCAGCTTGGTGCGCGCGCCATCTTCGTTCCACTCGCGGTCCTGTTTGATGATGGCGACAAGGGCTTCCGCTGCTTTTAGTCTTTCATCGGCGGCGTTGTAGGCGATGGCCAAATCAAATCGTATTTGATGATTTTCTGGATTGTTCTGCAGTTTGGCTTCAAGCGCGTCGGGGGTTTCCAGACCATCAGCTTCAGCGGCAAGGTTAAGGCTGGCGTTCAATTTTTGATAAGTATCCAACTTTTGGCCGTCTTCACTTACCGCCATCAAGGTTTGCTGCGCTTTGTCAGTGTCACCAAGTTTCACGTGAATCGTTGCAATCCCAATAATCGCTTCGTCATTTTCCTGGTCGAATTGTAAAATTTGCGAATAGATTTGCGAAGCACTGGCGAAATCGCCCGCGTCCATAGCGCCTTGTGCCTGTTCAAGCGCGGCTGTTATTTGTGCTGCGGGGTCTTCAGGGGCAGCTGGGGCTGCGCTTATGACTTTGTCGATAAAGGTTTTGATTTCGCTTTCAGGGATGGCACCCATAAATCCATCAAGTGGGCGCCCGCCCACAAAGGCAATGACCGCTGGAATGGATTGAATGCCCATCTGTCCTGCTATCGCTTGGTTTTGATCGATGTCGATCTTGACCAACTTGACCTTGCCACCAGCTTTGATGACCGCACTTTCGATCATCGGGCCGAGTTGCTTGCACGGGCCGCACCAAGGTGCCCAAAAATCCACCAAAACCGGCACATTTTGTGATTCTTCAAGAACGTCAGCCGCAAAGTTTTGTGTGTTCGAATCCTTGATCAGATCCGCTGATTGGGTGGGTGTGGCACCATTTATGAGATCTGAGTTCATATTGTTTTCCAGTTCATCGATCAAAGTCTAATGTGTTACGGCCTAATTTGGGACCTTCATGCGACAAAAACAAGGCCCTGGCTAGAGCCAGAGCTGCTTGCGGCGTGCTTTTTTCAATGATTTGCCGACGCATCGCGCTATTTTTACGGCAGCACGAAAAAAAGGTGAAAAATATGGCTTGCAATTGCTGAATGGTTTGGGCATATAAGCGCGCACCAGCCACGTCCTAGCGACGCACATAGGCTTGGTACGGATGCGGGCGTAGCTCAGTGGTAGAGCACAACCTTGCCAAGGTTGGGGTCGTGAGTTCGAATCTCATCGCCCGCTCCAAAAAACTCAAAATGATGATCAAATGACTGAAGAACGGCCCTTGGCCGTTGTGATCAACTTTGAGGCGTTTCTTAAAAAACCCTGCCCAACAGGTTGGCTGCTGGGTTCTAGCGCTCCAAGGCCCCTTTGCCCGCGATGATTTTGTCTCGGAATTTGGCGATCCGTGTCACCCGCGTGGCAGATTGTTTCGCCCCGTTTAAGTTAAATGCGTAGCTCTTTTGTCGTCCGGGGGTAAGGGCGTGAAATGCCTCTGCCAGTTCCGGGTCGCTATCCAGTGCATCAATGAGCTCCTCTGGCATCTCAATTTCAGTCTGGCTTTTTGGTGCTTTCATGCCCGCGTCTGCATAGCTAATTGCCTCGGCGAGGTAGGCTGAAATGATCGGCGTCATCTCATCAACTTGCGCATCACTAATGAACCGCAACATGTTAGGGTTTTGCGTATTAGGGCCCTGCTTTTCCCGCACACTTTGAGGGTCTTTCATCAACGCCGCATTGAAAAAGGTCAAACGGAAATCACCGCGAAATGCGCCTATAATGACCATGTTTCGCTGCCCGCGCATGTAACAGGGGTGACCCCATTTCACGGTTTCCTCGAAACCAGCCGCGAGGCAAAGCTGGCGTAAGGTGCGCAAACCCTTGTTCCAAATGTTGGCAGAGCAATCTGGGGTGTCAAATCGTTTGCAGCGGCCACAGCCTTTGGTGAAAAAATCTTCGACATCTGTAATCATATCAATTTTGTAGAATGCGTTGGGCGGCAAATCAATCAAATTTGACTGGATTTAATTCTAACGATCCAGTTTTGATTTTTTCGGTGCCAGCAAAATGTTGGTTTCTGTCAGACTGACGCCTTCTATCAGGCGAATGCGACGCAACACATCGTCAAATTCAATCAAATCCGATGTTTCGAGCTCCGCGATCAGGTCCCATCTTCCATTGGTTGTATGCAAAGAACGCACTTGGGGCAGTCCCATCATCGACCTTACCACTGCCTCTGTACTGCGCCCGCCGACTTCGACCAGCGTGATGGCATGAATGGTTTTGTCATCACTGGGTGAACCGGTAATGATGGTGAAACCGGCAATAATGCCAGCGCCAACCAACCGATCAATGCGTGATTTTGCGGTGGCGCGCGAAATATTCAAGGTCATGGCGATGGTTGCTACCGGGGTGCGTGCGTCGTGGCGCAGCAAGGCAATTAACTTATTGTCGAGATCATCCATTTATCAAAATGCTCACAATTGGCTGACGATATGAGAAATGATAACTCAATTTTGCACATATATTCAACTATTCGATGTACGCTTGTCTGCTCTATAAAGGGTGGAACCGGAAACAAAAGAGTTCTGGGGTAAAGAGCTAGGGTACATTTATGACAAATACTGCTTCACGCGGATCAGTGGCGCTGATCGGTGCGCCTGTTGACGGCGGTGCTGGTCTTTCGGGCTGCATCATGGGTCCGGCCGCATTGCGTGTGGCAGGTTTGGCCACTTCGTTGACGGAATTGGGTTTTGAGGTTCAGGACCTAGGGGACGTGACACCCGAACAGGTGTCACTCAAATTGGCCGGTGCAACTCATCATGAGAATGAGGTCGCCGGTTTTGCTCGTGCGCTGAACCGAACCGGTTATACAGCGCTAAAATCTGGTCAGACGCCAATTTTTATGGGTGGTGACCATTCTTTGGCGATGGGGTCGGTCACTGGTGTGGCCAAATATGCCGCTGAACGGGGCAACAAATTGCATGTTTTGTGGCTTGATGCGCACCCGGACTTTAATACGCCAACAACATCGACATCGGGCAATATGCACGGCATGTCGGCCGCACTATTTTGTGGAGAACCCGGATTTGATGGGGTTTTGGACGAACCTATTCACCCGGTTGATCCCACAAATTATCATGTGTTTGGCGCCCGCTCGATTGACGAGGCAGAAGGCGTTTTATTGCGCGCCCGTGGTGTTGACGTGATGGATATGCGCCGGATTGATGAGCGGGGCGTGGTTTCTTTGATCAATGGCGTGATTGAAGCGGTTCGCCAAGATGATGCAATGCTGCACGTTAGTCTTGATGTGGATTTTCTTGATCCCCAGTTTGCGCCCGGCGTTGGGACCACAGTGCCAGGTGGTGCGACTTATCGTGAAGCGCATTTGGCGATGGAAATGATTTCAGATAGCGGATTGATGACTTCAATGGATTTGGTTGAGTTGAACCCTTATCTGGACGAGCGTGGCAAAAGCGCCCGCATGTTGGTGGCGCTCACAGAAAGTGGTTTTGGGCGACGCGTGTTTGATCGACCCACCTCAACTGGCTAGATCAATATTCCTTGACCGATTCCATGACCACGAAAGTTGACGTTTGAGCGACATGGGGCAGGGCGGAAATGACCTCGCCCAACACCCGCCGATAAGCAGAAATGTCTTTGGTGCGGACTTTCAATAAATAGTCAAAACTGGCGGCCATCATATGGCATTGCGATATTTCGGGTGTTTGCTTTACGGCCGCATTGAATGCGTTAAGCGCGTTGGCGCGTGTATCGTTTAAGGTCACTTGCACAATGGCGATGTGACCACTTTCGGTTTTGGCATGGTTGATACGGGCTCCATAGCCTAAAATGACGCCATCGCGTTCGAGTTTTTTTACCCGCGCTTGGGTGGGGCTTTTAGACAGGCCAACCTTTGCTGCCAATTCGGCCATTGACAGTCTGGCATTTGCGGAAAGCGCATTGATGATTTTTCGGTCTATTTGATCCATTTGATCTGTGTTTCTCTGAAATGCTTATCATTAAGCGGGCAAAACCGTTCGATTAAAGTCCATAAGCTCTACATATTCGTATTGTACGGGACAATGTGCTGAGTTGGAAGTGGTAAGATATCCATAGAAGTTGTATTTGTAGTTACGCTGCACTGGCTAGGTAAAGGGTGGACCCATGTTGGACCAAATTCGCGAAGAGATTAGAGCACATTATTTGCCCGATGAGGACAAAGTCGTTGATCGTTTGGTGCGTGAGAGCAAACTCAGCGAGACCGACCGCGCGACAATTGTTGATGATGCTGCCAATTTGGTGACCACACTACGCGATCAGTCTAAACAGGGTTTGATGGAGACATTTCTGGCCGAATATGGGCTTTCCACCGACGAAGGCGTTTCGCTGATGTGTTTGGCTGAAGCCATGTTGCGGGTGCCGGACGGACCAACGATTGATGATTTGATCGCCGATAAAATTGTTGATGAGGATTGGCTGAAACATTTGGGTGTTGCTGAAAGCTTCTTGGTGCAAGCATCAACCTTAGGGTTGGTGGTTAGCGCGGCGCTGCTGGATGGTGATGGTCCGGGTGTGCTGAAACCAATTGCCCAATTAAGCCGTCGTCTGTCTGCCCCGGTTATTCGCACTGCTGTGGGCCAGGCCATGCGCATTATGGGGTCGCAGTTTGTGCTGGGCCGTAACATCAATGAAGCGCTTAAAAACGGCGCTGGTCCGGTGTCCAAAGGCTATACTTATTCCTTCGACATGTTGGGGGAAGGCGCGCGTACAGAAGAAGATGCGCAGCGCTATCACAAAGCTTATTTGAACGCGATCGAGCGGTTGGCCAAGGAGTGTACTTTTGGCGATGTGCGCCAAAATCCGGGTATTTCGATCAAGCTTTCAGCGCTGCATCCGCGCTACGAATATATTAAACGCGACACGGTTGTGAACGAGATGGTTGCGCGGGTAATTGAGCTGGTTAAACCCGCTGCCGCCGCACATATGGGGCTGAATATCGACGCGGAAGAAGCAGACCGTTTGGACTTGTCGCTCGACATCATTGAAAAAGTCCTCAAACATCCCGAGCTTGCCGGCTGGGACGGATTTGGCGTGGTGGTGCAAGCTTATGGTCCGCGGGCTTCCTTTGTGATCGATTGGCTATATGCGCTGGCCACAAAGCTTGACCGCAAAATCATGGTGCGGCTGGTAAAAGGCGCTTATTGGGACACGGAAGTGAAGCGCGCCCAAGTGATGGGCCTTTCAGGTTATCCCGTCTTTACCCGCAAAGTGAACACCGACATTTCCTATCTTACTTGCGCGCGTAAATTGTTGGATATGCAGGACCGGGTTTACCCCCAATTTGCCACCCATAACGCCCACACAAGTTCTGCTGTGTTGCGCATGGCGGGCAATGATCGGCAAGGGTTCGAGTTTCAACGGTTGCACGGCATGGGTGAAGGTTTACATGATGTTACGCGGGCGCAAAATGGAACCCGCTGCCGCATATATGCGCCTGTTGGGGCCCACCGCGATTTGTTGGCTTACTTGGTGCGGCGCTTACTTGAAAATGGGGCAAATTCAAGCTTTGTGAACCAAGCTTACGACAAAAATATTCCGCCCCGCGCGATTGTGTCTGACCCCATTTCTGCCCACCTTGATCATGTTAGTGCGCACAATTCAAATTTGCCGTTGCCGCGCGGTATTTTTGGGGTTGGCCGCAAGAACGCAAAGGGGTGGGATTTCACCGACGTGAATGATGTGCGCGCGATCCACGAGGAAAGCCGCAAATTTGCGACGCCATTCCAATGGCATGCAAAAGCTGCAAAAATGTTAGGCGAAGGGGCGAAGGATCAGCCGATCTTTAACCCATCCAACCCCAGCGAAATCGTTGGCTTTGTGGAGAATGTAACGCCTGCCCAAGTCAAACAAGCTATTGGTCTTGCTCTTGAAGGGCAAAAGGCTTGGGGGGAAACCGATGTGGTGGATCGTGCTGGCATTCTTCGGCGTGCCGCCACCATGTTTGAAGAGCGGGCAACTGAATTCTTCGCGCTGGCCACACGTGAAGCCGGTAAAAGCCTGCCAGACGGTATTTCTGAAGTGCGCGAAGCTGTTGATTTCTTGCGGTATTACGCAAATGAGGGCTTGAGCGCTGAGCATCATGGTGCGCCGCGTGGGGTGATTGCTTGTATTTCGCCGTGGAATTTTCCTTTGGCGATTTTCACCGGACAGGTTGCCGCCGCATTGGTGACCGGTAACGCGGTCGTGGCAAAACCGGCCGAGCAAAGCCCTTTGATGGGTGGGTTGGCAATATCCATTTTGCATGATGCGGGTGTGCCCAAAGATGTGTTGTTATTGTGCGCTGGTGCGGGCGATATTGGAGCAGCTCTAACTGCCGATCCACGGATCGCAGGTGTGTGTTTTACCGGGTCAACGGAAGTGGCAAAGCTGATTGATATGCAATTGGCCAAAACCGCACCAAGTGATGCGATGTTGATCGCTGAAACGGGTGGATTGAACGCCATGATCGTGGATAGTACAGCCCTTGCCGAACAAGCGGTTCGCGACATTGTCGCCTCTGCATTCCAATCCGCAGGTCAACGGTGTTCGGCGTTGCGTATGCTTTATGTGCAGCAAGATATCGCCGACAATTTGTTGGAAATGCTTTACGGCGCCATGGAAACCTTAAAAATGGGCGACCCGTGGGATGATGCGACCGATGTGGGGCCGGTGATTGATGCGGAAGCACAATCAGAGATTTTGGCCTATTGCGCAGCTCAAGAGAAACAAGGTCGGTTGTTGCGCAAACTCGATGCGCCGCAAAAGGGATATTTTGTGCCGCCGCACATCTTCAAAGTGGACGGCATCAAGGATTTGGAACGGGAAGTTTTCGGCCCAATCCTGCATGTGGCGACGTTTAAGGCGCGCGATCTTGATCAGGTGATTGCAGATATTAATGCACGTGGTTTCGGCTTAACGTTTGGGTTACATACGCGGGTTGATGATCGGATTGAAAAGATTGGTGCGAAGATCAAGGTCGGTAACTTCTATGTTAACCGCAACCAAATCGGTGCGATTGTTGGCTCGCAACCATTTGGCGGGGAAGGGCTTTCTGGCACAGGGCCAAAAGCTGGTGGGCCGAACTACCTCAATCGTTTCCGCAATATTTCAGTCGGTCGCGAATTGGATAAAGGTGGGGTTCAGATTGATGGACAAAGCATTGCCGATGCGTTTTCAACCCAAGATGGTGCCGAATGGATTTTGCGGGATGATAGAGCCGAGCTCTTAGGTGTTGATCCTGTGCAGATGCAAATTGAACTGCCCGGCCCAACCGGTGAGCTTAACCGTTTATCCTATACGCCGCGCGGCAAAATGTTGCTGTTGGGTGCCGGAGAGGGGTTGGTTGAATTGGCAAAAATGGCGCTGGCATGCGGCAATTCAGTTGTGGTTGTGACGCCAGAGAATTCGGCGCAACTGGCCCAGGTTCAAATGGTGGGCGCGCCAATTACTATTCTTGAAGGTGAGTTGGAAATATCTGCATTATCGCATCTGGATATTGACGGCTTCGGTCTTGCCGCATCGGGTGATTTTGCGCAATCTGTGCGCATCGAACTGGCAAAGCGCAATGGGCCGATTGTGCCGGTGATCAGCAATGGATTTGACGTGGCCGGGTTTGTGCATGAACGGGCGATTTGCGTGGATACAACAGCGGCTGGCGGCAACGCATCATTGTTGGCGCAATCGAGTTAGCCCGCAGAGTGAAATTGGCGTCGGATCAAATCCGGGGCTGCCATTTTCAGCTTGGTGTTCTGTCAACAAGCAATAAAAAACCCGGCCAATCAGCCGGGTTTTTTTAATTCTTGATGACGTGAAGAGCAACTATTCAGCGCTTGCTTCGCCTTCTGCGGCCGCCGCTTCAGCAGCTTTTGCGGCATCTGATGCGGCTTTTGCAGCAGCTTTATCAGCTTCGCGGGCAGCTTTTGCTATTGCGTTCGCTTGACGCTCGCCGTCTTGAATTTTCTTCGTACGTGAATTTGTTGATTCAAAAATACGAGCTGATTTGCCGCGCAATTCACGAAGATAGTAAAGCTTCGCGCGACGGACCTTACCGCGGCGCAGCACTTCAATGCTGTCGACAACAGGTGAGTAAACTGGGAAAACCCGCTCAACGCCTTCGCCGTAAGAGATTTTGCGCACTGTGAAGCTCTCGTTTAGGCCGGCGCCTGAACGGGCAATCACAACGCCTTCATAGGCTTGCAAACGTTCTTTTTCGCCTTCGCGAATTTTCACCCAAACTTTAACAGTATCACCGTGAGAAAAGTCAGGTGTTTCACGTTTGGCGGCAAGCGCGTCGAGCTGCTCTTTTTCGAGCTGTTGAATAATGTTCATTTTTTTCGTCCGTTGATTCTCGCCAATCAGAGCGTCCCTAATAGTCTAGCCAGAAGGGGCGGTTACACCGGTCTTGTTGTTTAGTGACAAAATAGATTGGCGGGCTATACCGCGAAATGAGTTCAGAGTCTATGGTTTTGTTGCGTTTTTGATGAATTAAGGGGGGGTACTTTACGCGCCGCCCTTGGTCGCTACGCTCAGCATCTTTTGGCGCTCTCGCCGCGCAGGCTGGCCCGGCACCCCCGAGCATTTTACGTGCCGCCGTCGCGCCTTTGGCGCTTCCCCGGCACCCCCGGGCTCTTTTTTTCGTGCCGCCGTTGGTCGCTGCGCTCCCGACCCCGGCACCCCCGCCGATTGGTGCCCGCCACCAATTCTGAGCAAGCGAGAGAAAAGACGGACGAAACAACTTGTTGTTGAGGACCCCGGCCAACTTTTTGGCCGCGCCCGCGCAGGTGCAGCCACTCACATAGCGCAGACACACTAGTGTGTTTAGCGCGTCATGCGATTGGCGGTATGCACCGCGAGCGAATATTAATGCAGCATGCGAGGTCTTTTAAGGCTCGATATGCGCTAGTGGTTTGTAATTTGAGCCCAAAAAGGCCTCGCATGTGGCGGATTTCACGTTTCAATTTCTATGCCCCGAGGAGCTAAACCCTTTTATCCCCTTACTCAGCGCTCCACCAAAACTGTTATGATCGGCATGGATCATTTGGCGATATTGGATAACAGCACCCAATAAGCGTCTTACAAGCTGCCTTCGGCGTCAGACTGGACATAGCAATTGAACGTTCAAGCTGCATCGTCATCGCAACTCTCCACCATCTTCCAACAGGCTAGCCTGAATGACCAACCCGACCACATCCCACCCGTCGGCAAGCTGCGTGGCTAAATGAAAGACATGGGGATGATGGCACAGGTTGCTGGGGGCGAGGATAAGTTTTTATTGGGGGGGGGATTGGTTTTGTTAGGTTGACAGAAAGTAGGTGCAAATGCATGCTACTTTTTTGCTTTTTCAAGAGTATATTTAGATGGCATTTTCCAAACGGGCTTGGCGTGTTTCAGAACTGCTTGATGGATTTTCTGGTGGCGCAACTGATTTTCTCGAGGCCCTGGTTCCACTCTTTGCTCCCTTGTTACTTCCCTTCAGAGGAAGGCTTTTGAACGCGGAGTTAATTGCAGCAGCCGCAGTTAGAGCCTACGGTTGGAACATTACCAGCGACGTAATCGAGGAACTAGCGCCAAGACTTGTCAGTGCCGGCTACCTTAAAAAGATGGAAACTAACAACAAAATCGCATTTGAGGTTTTGGAGTTCAACGATGGTTCTGGAAGTGCAGACGACAGCTATGGCGACTTTGAAACCATTATTTCGGAGTTCGCGGCATTCGCCCCTACCGTTTCTCCACTCTTTGAGTTTAACAAAACTCAAAGCGAGTATGCCGAAATCCTTACTAAGTGGTTGGTTTCCGTTGAGTCGTATAGCAACATCGAAATTCGTAAGAATGCGCAATCACAACTTAAGGCTGCCTTTGACAACGGAAAAGAAGTTAGCGAACTTGACTCAATCTTTGCGCTAAATGCGGACGAAAAGTACATCTGCGCGTCGTTTGTAGAGCAGTTATCTAGGACGAACGAACACTTGTTTAATGCACTTCTGCCGGTAGTCAAGATTGGGTTGGTCGCGGAAGTCATAGAAGATTTGCGTTCACCAGAGTCTCAAAAACAAAAAACAGGTTTAACAGTAATCCTAGATACCGGGCCATTTTTGGCATTCATCGGTGCAAATGGAAAACTGCACAAGCAAAACATGACGACCACCTTACGCAGTTTGGAGTCAATCGGGGGTAGGTTAGCAGTACATGCCGCGACACTGGACGAGGCATCCAGAAGCCTAAAGACAATGTTGAATCTGCAAGCACACGAGAGGTATGGACCTACAGCCGATGCGCTGCGAAGAAATGAAGTTTCCATGAAATTTGTGAAGTCTGTTCGTGGAAATCCCGAGAATGCCGCAAAGCAAAATGGCGTTTCAATCATCACGCGGAAGATCGACGACTTTCCAAACCAACACCGTTATTTTGATAAGTCTCAATATGAAGCATTCATAGACGATGCAAACTGGGTTGAAAGTATCGATGCAAAGCAGCATGATGCATTAGCATTGGCGACGGTAGTTAGGATGCGTGAGGATAAAAGATTTCCCGATCTCTTCGAAGCGAATTATGTATTTGTGACTGAGAATGCATATTTCAGCTCTGCGGCATGGAAATTACAACGAGATTTAGATGTGGTCCGTCGACGACATGTTAGTGCAGTAATACTACGCCGCCAGCTCGCGACGCTTGTTTGGCTAAAAACCGGTGCGTTTTCTTCAAACGAGATCCCCCGCAATATACTCTATGCCGCCTGTTCAACAATTTTACAAACCTCAAAAGGAGTTTTGGAGGAAGTTGCAGATATTATTTCTGGAAGTTCGGAGGCAGACTTTGAGGAATACAAAACTCTGATGAGTGATAGCCGTACCGCAAGAGTGGTGATGAATTCTACTTATGGAATGCAAGGAATGTTCGGCGAGACTGATGCACCCCGACTTTTGAAAGAGATGAAAGAGTCTCTAATCGACGACCATGTGCGTTATACTAACGAGAACCAAAAAAAAATCGAAGAATTACATGCCGAACAAATTGGCGCAAAACGGCTTGAAATTGCGGAGCTGCGGACGCAACTTGAATCTGAAAGAGAAGTTGTCCTGACAAATGCAAATGAAGAAGTTGATGGCGTGAATCGTGAGATACTTGTTATCAGAGCGGTGGCGACCGCCCTTTCTCTGGTAGTGTTTGGCGTTGGCTCCTTTTGGCCTACACTTTTTGGGATCGGAAACATCTTCGTTATGGTTTGTTTCGCTACACTGGGAATTGTTTCGGCATACCAAGTTGCAGCAACGATGCTGAATTTCAAATTGTTAAAGCCTGCAAGGTTTTTGCAAGGTTTCTGGGTAAACCGTGCAAATCGTAGAGCGCAAAGGTTCTTGGGTGAAAAGTACAGTCGCGAATTTGAAATTAATTGGGAGATGGGGCGCGTTCAGGGAACAGTTGTTAGTGACTCCACCGAGATGCTTATAGAGAACTCGGAAGTTCGAAGGAAGCCGCAACTCGATTTACTTGATGGACAGGACTAAGGTAATGAACTGCACCTCGACAAGTGTACGTGAAATTACGTAACATCACCCCACATTCCGGCATTGCAACTCTCCCTCTACCCATACTCAGCAAATCACATTAAAGTCGCTTTCAAGGTCAGCCCAATTGCTGACCCTGGGGTGTCGTAACTCCACCACTGGCGGCTGATGTCA
>NZ_JBLIAI010000005.1:0-97991 GCF_047634455.1 Maritalea sp. | reverse complement strand
TGTGCCGCTGGGTGATCGTGCCTTTGTTTTGGTCCAGGATTAAGTTCGTGAACAATCAGAGATTGTTCTGAAACTTCACCCCTCACCCTTACATCCTTGGAGCTTCGCCATCCGTCTCATTCTCAAATGTTCCCCAAACCCCTGTGGCATCCCCGGACAACTAAGTGGCGTTCGTGCCACGCAGGCTGAGCCGGGGTCACTTATCGTCAGGGCGCAGCGAGGGGTGCACGTTACATCTTGGCACTGCTTATTCTCCCTCCCCCTGGTGGGGAGGGATTAAGGGTGGGGGGCGAGGTGAGGCGGTGGTTAGTCTTCACAGGTCATTACGTTGTTTTGGGGGGCTGATAAAAGTTGATCCCGGATCAGGTTCGGGACAGCCAGAGGTTGTTTTCAAATGTTCCCCCCCCATGTTCCCTCTGCCCTCATTGTGAGCCTGTCGAACCATGTATGCTGTGCACGTTCGTTCATCCTTCGACAGGCTCAGGATGCGGTGTTGGTGGTTGAGGCCGTGTGTTTTCTTGCATTAGTGAAGTGCACCAATTGGCGGGGGCGCCGGGGAAGCGAACGCAGTTCGCGACGGCGGCGCGGAAAGAAAACATAAAAACTTATCCCCGCCCATAAAACCTGTGTCACACTTAGGGCATCTTCTTTTGAAGCCAAAGCAGCTTGTTGACGAACAAGGCGCGGCGAGGAGGAGTTTTTTCACGCCGGCGTTGGTTGCTTTGCTGCCGACCCCGGCACCCCCGCCAATTGGTGATATGCGTCAATGCGGGGGGTGTGATTTCACCTTCCTTAAAGAGAAGAAATTGGCCGAACAATCAGACGTTGGTTGTTCGCGTTGATTTGAAATGTCCAGCCTGACGCCGAAGGCAGCTTGTTAGACGCTTGGTGGGTATTGTTTTCCACCTGTGCCAATTGGCACTCATCAAATGATCATGGCGATCAAAACAGTTTTGATGGAGCGCTGAGCAAGGGGATAAAAGGGTTTAGCACCTCGGGCCGTTTCAAATTCACAGCAAAAGCCAATGGCGCGAGGCGTTTGACGTCTCATTTTTAAACTGATTACCAAGACGAGATTTCAAACGCCTCGCGCTTCTGCAATTTGTTCGAACTCCGCCGGAAAACCGTGCGGGGGCATGCCTGTTTCTTGCTTTATCACTCTCGGATCAAGTCCGAGGAAGCCGATGGTGTTTGTGGTGGCGCACGGCCTCGGTTTCTCTTTCCCTCCCCCTGGTGGGGAGGGATTAAGGGTGGGGGGGCTTTAAAAAGCTTAGGTTCGGACTGTACGATCCAAAATGACATATAGGCAATTGGCCTTGCCTCACCTGCCAAATAGGGAAATGATGGAACAAATTCGACCCATCAAAGGACGGTCCTATGATTTGGAAAATCCCGCTGCTGTCGCTGCCGCTGATCATCTATAATCTGGTGGCGTTTGATATTGTTGGTGACAAGGCCAATGGCTGGTCGTCGCCGGTTATGTCGCTTGATATGGTATCGGGTGCAATTTGGACATTAAGTGTGGGCGACTTGTTAGTGGTATTGGCGCTGATCCTTTTGTTTGTTGAGGTGCTCAAATCGACCAAAGTGGGCAATTCCTCGATCATGGATCACATGCTCTCGACCTTTGTATTTATCGCCTATCTGGTGGAGTTCTTGTTGGTGCCGGCGGCGGCAACGTCATTGTTTTTCACCTGTATGGTCATGTCATTGGTTGATCTCATGGCGGGGTTTTCAGTATCGATCCGGTCGGCGTCACGCGACGTCAATTTTGGCGGGCATTAGGGGATAGTTATGAATTTTCGCATTGAAAGTGATTCGATGGGCGACATCGAGGTACCCACAAGTGCCTATTATGGCGCGCAAACTGCCCGATCAAAAATGAACTTCAAAATTGGCACCGAACGGATGCCGATTGAGGTGATTCACGCCTTTGGTTTTTTGAAAAAAGCGGCGGCATTGACCAATCATGAATTGGGAACATTGGATGGCGAAATCAAAGATTTGATTTGTGCGGCGGCGGATGAGGTGATTGCAGGAAAACTCGATCAGCATTTTCCGCTGGTGGTGTGGCAAACGGGTTCGGGCACCCAGTCGAATATGAATGTGAATGAGGTGATTTCGAATCGTGCGATTGAAATGGCGGGTGGTGAAATGGGGTCAAAAAACCCGGTTCACCCGAATGATCACGTCAACAAGTCTCAAAGCTCAAACGACACCTATCCAACCGCCATGCATATTGCCGGGGTGCAAATGATTGAACAACAGCTTATTCCGGCGATCTCGGATTTGCGCAATGTTCTTGATGATAAGGCGAAGCGGTTTGCTGACATTGTCAAAATTGGCCGCACCCATTTACAGGACGCGACGCCTTTGACACTGGGGCAGGAAATGAGCGGCTGGGTCGCGCAGCTGGATTTTGCTTTGGCTGCGATAAAAGCCACGATGGGGCAAATGCAGCAATTGGCCCTTGGCGGTACCGCTGTTGGTACTGGGCTGAACACCCATCCAGATTATGCGCAAAAGGTTGCCGCTAAAATCGCTGAGTTGACGGGTTTGGATTTCAAAACAGCTGATAATAAATTTGCCTATCTTGGGGGGCATGACGCATTTGTTGGCACCCACGGGGCGCTTAAGCAGTTGGCGGTTGCGTTGATGAAAATTGCCAATGACGTGCGTTGGCTGGCGTCAGGCCCACGCTGCGGGCTGGGCGAGTTGAGCTTGCCCGAAAATGAACCGGGCTCTTCCATTATGCCGGGCAAAGTGAACCCTACCCAATGTGAAGCGCTGACGATGGTTTGTGTGCAGGTGATGGGGAATGACGCAACGATTGGCTTCGCTGGCAGTCAGGGCAATTTTGAACTGAATGTCTATAAGCCGGTGATGGCCTACAATCTTATTCAGTCAGTACGATTGCTGGCAGATGCGGCGGGGAGTTTTAATGACAATTGCGCGGTTGGCATTGAACCTAACCGAGACAGAATCAAAGATCACCTGAACAATTCATTGATGTTGGTGACCGCGCTTAATCCGCATATCGGCTATGACAACGCCGCAAAAATCGCCAAACATGCGCACAAAATGGGTCAAACGCTGCGCGACGCTGCGATTGAGCTAGACCTAATGAGTGGTGAGGCGTTTGATGCAGCGATTAAGCCGGAAGAAATGGTCGGGCCAAAATCCTAGGGTCCAGACCCTAGATTAACAGTTAGGCGCTCAGCGTGCGCAAATAGCCAACGGGCATGCGCACGATTTTGCGTTGGTTGTTCTCAATGTAAGCCAATTGCGCTTCGCCCACACTGGCACGGCGTTTGGTGCGGAACATTGGTGTGTTGGATTTGCCCGCGAGCACTTGTGCCACAAACGATGCGTCTGGGCGGTAATTTGCATTGTAAAAACGACGACGGGGCGCGGGCTCCAAAACCACGGGTAGGTTTTGTGCCGAATTGGGCCGGGTTGTGCCGTTTTGGTCTATACTCATGACGCGCTCCGCAAAAAAATCGCGAGCCATGTTTCATTTTGGGACAGAATTGATGGCTCTTACCCATTATATTGCAATGAGCGTGCCAATTATAAAGGATTTGTTAACTTTTAACCCCAGAATTGCGGTGGCATGGTTAAAATTGGTCTTTGGCTTTGCGCAACGCGGTGAAGGTCTTGACCGGATTGGTGCCGCTTAATCCGAACTTTTCGGCAATAATCCGTTGGTCAGCGCGCAAGAACGGATTGGCCAGTTTTTCAATGCTTAGCAAAGTGGGCAATGTGGGGTATCCCGCAGCAATTTGGGCTTGGGCCTGTTCAACCCGCAACAAAAGCGTTGGATTGTCGGGGTCAATGGTTTGGGCGAATGCGCTGTTGGACAAAGTATATTCATGCCCGCAATAGAGCATTGTTTGGTCAGGAAGATCACGAAGCCGCTTTAGGCCTTGCCACATTTGGTCTGGTGGGCCGTCAAACATCCGGCCGCAGCCCAATGAAAAGAGGGCATCGCCTGCAAAAAGGGTGGGTTGCTCGGGCAAAAAGTAAGCGATGTGGCCGGACGTATGCCCCGGTGCTGACAGAACAGTAAGATGGCCCGAACCAAATTTCAGCATCGCGCCTGGTTCAACCTTAATATCGAGTTGGGGGATTAGATCAGCTTCAGCCATTGGGCCATACACGGTGAGATCAAAATGTTTGCGCAAGCTCGCGATGCCATCCACATGGTCCCCGTGATGATGGGTAACGAAAATCTTTGTCGGTGTCAGTTTCAACTGATCGCATTTGGCCAAAATGGATTCTGCTTCTGGTGCATCAATTAGCGCCACCTCGCCAGTGGTTTGACATTCAAGGATCAGTGCAAAGTTGGTTTCTAAAACCGGAACTTGATGGATTTTGAACAATTTATGTCCCCTTTTGCTGATCTTGAAATTGAACAGGCGAGAACCGACTTTAATAAAGTCGCGCATAAATGCATAGTGCACACAATTGAGCGGGCCAAAAGTGAAAGCTGGTAATTGATGTTTGTTGCCATTGACGAATTGTTGCAATTTTACAGGTCGCCGCTGGGTCGGATATCCAAGCGTCTCTTACAAGAGGTTATGGTACAAATGATTGGTGGTGCTGCCGGGCAACGGGTTGTTGGTCTGGGCTATTGTGCACCATATTTGAGCCGTGTCACGCAACAGGCCGAGCGCGTAATGGCGTTTATGCCCGCCCGACAAGGCGCGCAGGTTTGGCCCGCAGATCAGGCCAGTTGCACGGCGTTGGTGGATCCGTCTGAATTGCCCCTTACCGATAGCGCGGTGGATTTGGTAATTGCCAATCACTTGTTTGAATTTGCGCGCGAGCCAGAAGAGCTTATGCAGGAGTTGTGGCGGGTGACAGCGCCCGGTGCTCGCCTGGTGATTGTGGTGCCGCGTCGGCGTGGGCTTTGGGCGCAGCGCGACAATACCCCGTTTGGGCATGGCCATCCATTTTCGCGCAATCAATTGCATAGCTTGTTGCAAGATCATTCTTTCACCCCCGAAGTTTGGCGCGAGGCGCTGTATTTGCCGCCAAGCAATTTTGGCCCGATATTGAAAGCAGCACGAATATTTGAAGGATTGGGCCGGTTTGCTGGTCCAGCCTTTGCCGGGGCGCTGGTGGTGCGCGCGCGCAAAGAAATGTTCCCGGCGGTAACCCGTAAGCGTCGTGTGCGTCAGGTGGTCAAAATGCCCGGTTTTGTGCCTCAGCCTGCCTATCCGGTTCATTCAAATACCAGTCAAATCGTTCAATTGGTCAAAAACCGAACGGATTGATGCTGGTTTGCTTTGCGCAATTGGTTCGAGGACCTTAAGGTGCAGCGCTGCAAATAGAGTTCAACAAATGACGAGCAGTTCAAGTGTCAAACCGTCCTGAGGTTAATCCATCCATTTTGGAAATCGCTGCTTATGTGCCCGGCAAATCCAAGGCCGCACCGGGCATTGAGCCAATTAAATTGTCCGCCAACGAAAGTCCGCTGGGCGCTAGCCCAAAGGCACAAGAAGCCTACAAAAACCATACACAGAATTTGGCGATATATCCGGACGGAGCTGCAACAAAGTTGCGTGACGCGATTGGCGACGTGCATGGGTTGGACCCAGCGCGGATTGGTGTTGGCTCGGGCTCTGACGAGTTGTTGCACCTGATTGCGCAGCTGTATATTCAACCTGGCGATGAGGCTGTGATGAGCCAATTCGGATTTTTGGTTTATCCTATCGTGACGCGTGGTGCAGGTGGCACCCCGGTTTTCGCACCGGAGACCGACCTAAAAACTGATGTGGACGCGATGTTGGGTGCTGTGACACAGAAAACCAAAGTGGTTTATCTGGCGAACCCCAACAATCCAACGGGAAGCTATTTGAATGCTGACGAGTTAAATCGGTTGCATGCTGGGCTGCCGAAAAATGTGGTGTTGGTCATCGATGCGGCCTATGCGGAATATGTGGATGCGGCAGACTATAAGCTTGGCTTTGATCTGGTGGATAAGCATGAAAACGTGGTTGTCACCCGCACCTTTTCCAAAATTGGCCTCGCCAATTTGCGGGTCGGGTGGCTTTATGGTTCAGAACACTTCATGGATGGGTTCAATCGCTTGCGGGGGCCATTCAACGTGAATGGAGCTGCAATGGAAGCGGCACAAGCAGCGGTGCGCGATGTGGCGTTCACAGCGCAGTTAAAGAGCCACAATAAACGGCTGCGCGACAGATTGGTGGCTGAATTGCAGTCCAACTGGTTTCGTACGCGGCCCAGTCAGGGCAATTTTGTGTTGACTGAGTTCTCGCAAGAACCGGGCCACACAGCGCAAGATGCGTTTGAAGCGCTGCTGGCCGAAGGGTTGGTGGTGCGCGAGATGGGCTCATACGGGCTGCCACACGCTTTGCGGATATCCATTGGTCACGATAAAGATATGACAAAACTCATGCAGGTACTGCATGGCATGAACACGAATTGAATATTGTAATGTTTGAAAAAATCGCACTGATCGGGATTGGGCTTATCGGTTCCTCCATCGCGCGCGCCGTTAAAGACCAGCACCTTGCCGCGCATATCGCTATTTCGACACGGTCGCAAAACACCCTCGATAAAGCTGAAAAACTGGGGCTTGGCGATAGTTATTCGATTGATCCAACAATTGTGGTTAAGGGCGCTGATTTGGTGATCATTTGTGCGCCGGTTGGGGCCTATGAAGCGATTGGCAAAGCGATTGCGGGCCATCTGAGTGAAGGTGCCATTGTTTCCGATGTTGGGTCGGTGAAAGAGCATGTTGTCAAAGCGCTGAAACCGCATTTGCCTGCCCATGTTCATTTCATCCCGGGTCACCCGATTTCGGGCACTGAGAATTCGGGCCCAGAGGCCGGCTTTGCGGAATTGTTTGACGGCAAGTGGTGCATCTTGACGCCTGTTGCGGGGACTGATCCTGAGGCTTTGGGCAAACTGAAAGCCTTGTGGGAGGCTTTGGGTAGTGATGTAGAAATCATGGATGCGAAGCATCACGATATGGTTTTGGCGATTACCAGCCATGTACCGCATTTGATCGCCTACAATATTGTGGGCACCGCCGATCATTTGGAAAGTGTGACCAAATCAGAGGTGATCAAATTCTCCGCAGGGGGCTTCCGGGATTTCACCCGGATTGCGGCCTCGGACCCGGAAATGTGGCGGGATGTTTTTCTGACCAACCGCGAAGCGGTGATGGAGATGCTGGGGCGCTTTTCAGAGGATTTGTCGATGCTGCAACGGGCAGTTCGGTTTCGCGATGGGGAAATGCTTGAGGAGTTATTTACCCGCACGCGCAATATTCGCCGCTCAATCATTGATGCGGGTCAAGAAACGGATGCCCCGGATTTTGGCCGTCATGTGGTGGTGCATGAGGACGATGAAAACCAAGTGTAGCCAAAGCGTTAGATCAAAATAAAGCCGGCACGAAGAAGAGTGGGGCAACGCCAATGCTGACGGTGCCAGCATTTGCTTGCCAAAGCGATTTGTACTCGCCATCTGCGTTTGCCAGGCCGAAAATTGTGGGTGCAAGCAAGCCATATGCCTCAGGATCAAACAGTTCCACCAAGCCTTTGGATTGGGTTGTTACCTGGCCATTGAGTTGACCTTGTGCGTCCAGTTTCAGCGCGCCATTGGCGGTAAATCGCATATCTTTTGCGGAGAAATCTAGGGCGTGAACTATCAGTTCGCCACCTTGGCGCTGCCAGTTGCTGAGCAGGCGCGGATATTGCCACCCCATTACATTCCGGTCGAGTGCTGTGGCTTCGAGTTCAATGGCCAAATTGGCATTTTGGGTGTTGAGTTCAATTAAATTTGCATCGGTAATCCGAAAGAATGCCTGCAAACCGTTATCCGCATTTTGGGTGGCGATCAGATGGGCTTCAATATTCTTGGCATTTGCCAATTCAATCGGTGTGATTAAGCTGTCTGACCATTTAATATCTTGGGCAATTACAGAAACACGTTCGAGGTCGAAACTCCAATTCAGCCGGGCGCTTAATTGGAGGCTTGAAAATTCAAGCTCGCGCTCACTGCCTGTGAAGTCATTGCGCCAATAAATGGGTGCATCGGCGAAAGCAATGACGTGGGTTGGGCTGTAGATACGGATTGTCGCTTTGACGTTTTGGACCGTAATCTGGTCGTCGCCGTCAACCAGTTGCGCGTTGGTACAGGTGACATCATAACGAAATGGGAACCCGGTAATCGAGCGATTGGCGCAGGAAACCCGCGGCTGTGCGCCAGCTGTTGCCAGCTGGTCCAATTCGCTGCCAACAATGTTTGCCCCATAAAACCAAGCGCTCGTGTAAGCGAGGGAAAGCAAGAGGACAATGGCGATGAGGATTTTGAATTTGGTCATGTAAAATGGTCTAGCGCGGCTTTGGTTTCTTGTCACTCAAAATGGCGAAAATCGATGTGAAAATCGGGTTGTTGTGCGAAGTCTTTGCTGTTCTTATGGCGGTACACATTGAATGTCATTGCATTGGAAAATTGGTCAGAATATGAGTTATTGGGTGTTTGGTTATGGCTCACTGATTTGGCGGCCTGGCTTTGAATTTGTCGATGCGCGCCAAGCGCTGCTGCGGGGGTTGCACCGGCAATTGTGCGTTTATTCCTTCACCCATCGCGGCACCGAGGCGCAGCCTGGTTTGGTGTTTGGACTTGATCAAGGCGGCGCATGCCGGGGCATGGCGTTTGAAATCGATGGTGCGAATTGGGAAAAAACCCACGCCTATTTGCGCGAGCGTGAGCAGGGTAATGATGTTTATAAAGAGAGTTGGCGAAAAATTGCGCTGGCGGACGGCCGTTCAGTTAAAGCGCTAACGTTTGTGGCGGATAGGCGTCACCGCCAATATGCGGGGCGTTTGCCGCGCGAAGAACAATTGCGTTTGGTACGTCAAGGCGTCGGCAATTCGGGCATGAACCCTGAATATGTGATCAACACTTATGCACATTTACATGAAATGAATATACAAGATGAGGGCTTGAAATGGCTGCATGATGCATTGGTGAACGGTGACTAGGGTCTGAACCCAATCCAGACCTTTTCTCAATTGAGTTCAGACCCTAGCCGCTATCTCAAGCGGCGTCGCGCTCCGGGTTCCGGTGGGCTGCCTCCAAATCCCAAATCATTGTCAAAGGGGGCATTTCATCGTCCGCTAACTCCAGCACATAGGCATCATCTGCGATATGGATGGCTTTTAAGAACGCGCGGCGGCTCTGTTCATCGTGGATGAGGTTGTCGCCTGTTCCGACCCATAAAGCATCTTCGCCAACGTCATTATGCTTGGATAAAAGGCAAAGTTGATTGCCGGCCATGTTCAGGTCTGTGAGGTTGGTTTTGGTGAGCACATAAATGCGGCCCGTGCGCCCTTGCCAATCCGTGGATTGATCGGAATTGCGCAGATTAAGTCGTCGAATTGCTTCTGACATATTCACATTCCCCGATTCCATGCCCTGCAAAAAGAAGAACAAAAATAGAACAAACTTGTTCCAATGTCAATCCTTCAAATAGGGCAGCGCTACATATATGGGTTTTTATAGGTAAAATGTCAATATATGGTGTATTTAGTGGCGATGTGCGTCGATTCTTGCTTGAAGGGCTGGGGTGATGGTGCGCGCGATTCCCTTATCGATGTCGTCCATCAACATTTTGGTTGTCACCGGTTCAATCCGTTCCTGAATCAGGTGGTGAAAAGCGTCCAGTTCCATCCCGGACGGGATCGGCTCCAGATATTTTGCGCGGGCCGTGCCTGGCCACAGAATCAGTGAGTTGCGCGGCCAGTAAAGACCCGATGTAACCGCGACAGGTACGACGGGTACATCCAGGGCTTCGTACATTTTTGCCAGACCCCACTTGTATTTGGCTACGTCAAGCGGCGCGCGCCGGGTGCCCTCTGGGTAAATAACGATACGGCAATCGCGAGCAATTGCCTGTTTGCCCTGCTTCACCATTTGGGGCAGGGCTGATTGGCCGTTCTTTCGATCAATAGATATGGTGTGGAAATTTTGCATGCACCAGCCAAAGAACGGGATATCCAAAAGTTCTTTTTTGGCGATGAATGTTGGGCGACCTTTGGTTGCGGGCAACAGCGCAAATATGTCCCAATCGGACATGTGTTTGGATGCGATGATAAACGGTCCCTCAGGCAGGTTTTCCTGGCCCGTGATTTCAGTTTTTATGCCCACGACCCAACGCAATAAAAATAGGTTGCCCAAATACCATATTTTGACGACCCACCAGCCAGCCATTTTGCGGCCGACCAGTGAATATAGACCGAGGGGAATGGCCAAAATCGCGGTATAGCTGATGAATAAAGCATAAAAAATCATCGACCTGATGGCTTGGATAATCATCGGTATAGCCTTCGTTTTAGGAGCATTTTGGTTCTAGGAGCAATTTGGTTCTAAGGAGCGATTTGGGCCAAAAAGCGGTGCACTGTGATCCGGGACGTGATGGCGGTCAAGACGGCGATGGTGACCACCACTAAAACCAGACCCAATAGACCCAACCATCCGAGCGTGAATTGGCCAAACAGCAATTCAACCTGTGTGGCGCTTTGCGCGGGCAGGATAGCGCTTGTTATGGTGCTGGCCACAAAGAAAAAGACGATGGACATCGCACCGCCAAAAAACCCGCCCTGCATGCCGATTGCCAAAAAGCGTTCTTGGAAAGCGCCGGCAATATATCTGTCACCTGCGCCAATAAAGTGCAAAACATCAACGATTTCCCGATTGGTGGCCATGGCACCGCCGGTGGCAAATACGATGGCTAACACGGTGGCGGTGAGAATGAGAATGAGCGCTAACCCGCCCGATAGCACAACGGTGCCTGCCATAGCATTAAGTTGTTGCTGCCATAAGGCGTGTGTGTCCACGCTGGCGTCGGGAATGGCGCTGGCCAATTTTGATTTTAGCGCTTCCAGATCAAACTTTGCGGGGTCGGCCAATTGCACAACCACCAAGCGCGGCAATTGAAAGGCGCTAATGTCAAACTTCTCGCCAAGCCAGGGGCTAAGCAATTCGGCGCTGTCTTGAATTGTGAGTTCAAATGCGCGGGCGACACCGCCAGATTGCTGAGCTAGGCTGATGGCTGTGCGGATGTCCGATAACATTTTTTCTTCTTCAACTGGCTGCAGTTGAATGGTGAGTTCACGCCCGACCTCGGACGACCAGGCCATGGTTGAGTTTTGCACCAAATAGACCGCACCAAAGGTGACACAACTCAAAAAGGTCATGATGGCCACAAGAAACGCCAAAGTGCGCCCAGCGATGGATTGGCGCGGAACGATTGGAAATGATGTTTTGGATTTTGACAGCATTTGACTAATGAGAGACATTGATGCCTCCATTTTGCAGTTGCAAGCGCGGAAACTTGAATTTGTTCAAGAGGTGAAGCTCGTGGCTCGCCAAAATGATGGTGGTGCCCATGCGGTTAAGTTCGACAAAAAGGTGCAACAAACGTTCAGACAATTCCGGATCAACATTGCCGGTGGGTTCGTCCGCCAACAGCAAATCAGGTTTGGCGATCACGGCGCGCGCGATGGCAGCACGTTGTTTTTCCCCGCCTGACAAAAGCTCAGGCCGGACATGCATTTGGTGGCCTAGGCCGACCCAGTCGAGCAATTCTTCGACATTGGATTTATATGCACTTTCGGGCTCACCCCGAACCACCAATGGCAGAGCCACATTTTGAAATGTCGTGAGATGCTCAAGCAGCCGATATTCTTGAAAAACGATGCCGATATGCTGACGCATTTGCATTAATTCGGATTTTCCAAGGTCTGAGGTGCTTTTGCCAAACATTTTCATTTCGCCCACAGTCGGGCGTATGGACAACAGCAACAGGCGCAAAAGCGATGTTTTGCCTGAACCCGATGGCCCCGTCAGAAAGTGAAATGATCCCGGATCAATATTGAAATTGAGGTTTTTCAGGATTTCTGGGCCGGCCCCGTAGTGAAGTCCGACATTTTTGAATTTGATCAAGACCTACTCCCGAATCACTATTTGGAAACTATATTATCAGCGATGTGCAATTTGGTGCTCAATCGCTACCAGTTTTTTCAGAGTGTTAACATAATCAGCGCTACATTTGGGGCGGAAGTTTTGCATCGGTTCGCATTAAATGATTATTGTATGTCCAAATTGCAGCACGCGATATGAAGTTGCCGCGCAAGCGATCGGCGATCAGGGTCGGTCTGTGCAGTGTGCCAACTGCACTAGGTCATGGCATGCGCAAGCGTTGGTGGAGGACGATTTCAACGCTCTTTTGGGCGATGCGTTGAACGAACCGCCAAAAGAAAAGAAGCCTAAAGGGAAAAAAGTTACCGCAGCAGACGAAGATGCGTTGGATATCTCGTTTACGGCTGAGGAAGACAAGGCCGCCGCCGATGGCGATCCCAAACGTGTTGGTGATTTTGAACTTCCCGACGATGACGATCCGTTTGGCGATGATGATGATGGCACGAAAAGCGGGCGCGAAGCGGTGGAAAGCGCAATTGATGCCGCGCAAGATGTGATGAACTCCCTAAATGAAGACAATGAGGTCGAGCTGTCATCATATGCCGCGCGCCGAAGGCAACAAATCGAACGCATGAAGCGCTCTCGGCGAATTGCGAAGCGGCATCGCGAAATCTCTCGTGCCTTGCCGATGGCCAAATTACGTCGAAATATCAGTTTTATCGCGTTTGGTGGCGCATTGATCACTGTGGTGCTGCTGTTTGGTTTTAGCAATCGGGTAGTGCAGTTCTATCCGGATATGGCTGGGTTCTATCGCCTATTCGGACAGACGATTAATGTGGTTGGCCTTGAATTTGCCGAAGTGAAAACTGATCGTGTTTGGAACAATGGTCATGAAGAGCTGACTGTGAGTGCGAAAATTGAAAATGTCACTGAACGCATGATCTATTTGCCGCCGATTCGGGTGGCGCTGATAGATGGAGATGGGGGGGTGATTTATGAATGGAATACTACCCCGGGGTTGGCCGTGCTTGAAGCCCGTGGCTTGTTTGAATTTAAAACAGAATTGTCGTCACCACCAAACGATGTGCGACGTGTAAAACTAAAATTTTTGGATTGGCAGAATGATCTTTCACGGTCGTCAACACCAAACCAAGATAGTGCAGGAGAGTAGCGATATGGCAAAGATTTTATTGGCGGAGGATGATCCAAGTGTTCGCGGCTTTGTGAGCCGGGCATTGGAAATGGACGGCCATGATGTGGTTGTAACCGAAGATGGCGGTTTGGCAGCTGAAGCGGTGTTGGAGCATGAAGGGCAGTTTGATTTGATGTTATCTGACATCAAAATGCCCGTGATGGATGGCATCGCTTTGTCGTTAAGCGTTGCCGCACAATATCCAGACATCACGATTTTGCTGATGACCGGCTTTGCTGATCAACGCGAGCGGGCGCATGGGCTAGATGCTTTGGTTTATGATATTGTACCAAAACCATTTACGTTGGCCGACATTCGCGCGAAAGTTTCTGAAGCCTTGGAAGGCCGCGCAGTGGAAAAAATGACGCTGGCGAAGAAGCACGGGGCATAAAGCGGATTGATGGCTGGTGGGCAGATTTTCGTGCGAAACTTGTTGCCAATAGCAACCAACTCCACTTGCCAAATCACACAGAGTTTGAAATTCTGGTCGTACGGCCTGACCCGTGCCGCCGCCCTCCGTTAGGGAAATATATTGCATATGGGGTGTTCAACATCTCAAGTCTTATAATTGGGACAATCGCATAAGGGGGGAAATGCGTCGTTGGTCCGCAATTGTGAGGTTTTGATATGAAACTTTCTGCGCCAATCCACAACTTAAAGCGTCAGGCGAGACTTCTTGCTCGGCAAGAACAAGTCTCACTCCATCAGGCGTTAGACCAGATCGCTAGTCGCGAAGGGTTTAGCCGTTGGAGTTTATTGATTTCAAGATTCGATGGGGTATCCGACGCCGAGAAGGCGGCCCAATCTTTTCAGCCCGGCGATCTGGTTTTGCTGGGTGGTCGACCAGGACATGGCAAGACCAGAATCGGTCTGGCGATTGCCTATTCTAAGATGGCCGCTGGGCATGATGCCTACTTCTTTACCCTTGAATATCATGCCCAAGAGCTGAATGCGCGGTTGGGTGACATGGGATTTGACAATCAATCCCCTAACGCAAATCTAGTCATCGACACATCAGATGATATTTGCGCTGAATACATCACAAGCAACATGGGCATTGCGCGTTCTGGAGCGGTCGTTGTGATTGACTATTTGCAGATATTGGATCAGCGTCGCTCAACACCGGACTTGGATGTGCAGCTCAAGCAATTGCAGAGCTTTGCACGAAAACAAGAAGTGACTTTGATCCTCATTTCCCAAATTGATAGGGCTTTTGAGCATTCGGGTAGAGACTTCCCCGGGCTTGTAGATGTGCGTCAGCCAAACCCAATAGACTTAAGGCGATTCAACAGAAGCTGCTTCGTGCATAATAATAAACTGCGCTGGAACAAGGCGGCGTAAATCAAGCTTGGGAGCGGGGCAGTTTGCCCCGTTATCTATTCCAGCCACTCCGGCACGCTGTCCAAATCAATCAACGCATCTAGGTTTTGGCGTTCGCGAATCACATGGTAGCGATCACCATCGACCAGCACTTCGGCGCATAGCGGGCGCGTATTGTAAGTGCTAGACATAACCGCGCCATAAGCGCCGGCGCTCATGATGGCGATATAATCGCCAGTCTTTACTTCTGGCAGTTGGCGGTTGCGGGCGAGGTAATCGCCTGTTTCGCAAACCGGGCCAACAATGTCGCCGCGCTTTTCCTGCAATTGATGGTCTTCAACAAGCGGCAAGACTTCGTGATAGGCTTCGTACAAGGTGGGGCGGATCATGTCGTTCATGCCCCCGTCCACAATCACGAAGGTGCGCTCTGCGCCCTCTTTGACATATTCAACTTTGGTAACAAAAATCCCGGCGTTGCCCGCAATCATGCGACCTGGCTCAAGCACCAATTCGCACCCCAGATCTTTGACGTGCTTGAACACCACTTGCGCATAGGCCATAGGATCGGGCGGCACATTGTTTGAGCTGTCATAGGGTATGCCCAAGCCACCGCCCACATCGACGTGGCGGATATTGTGGCCTTCTTGGCGGAGCTCGGCTACCAATTGAGCCAACAGTTTGAACGCATTGTCGAACGGTTCTAGTTCGGTAATTTGGCTACCGATATGCATGTCGATGCCTGTGGCGTCCAGATGCTGTAACTGAGCGATGCGTTTATAAACTGCGCTGGCCCGTTCAAACGGAATGCCGAATTTGTTTTCAGATTTACCCGTAGAAATCTTGGCATGGGTTTTGGCGTCGACATTTGGGTTGATGCGCACAGAAACGGGGGCGATTTTGCCAAGCGATTGCGCGACCTCGTTGAGGCGCTCAAGCTCTGGCTCGCTCTCGGCGTTAAAGCATTTGATACCTGCTTCTAAGCCAAGCGTCATTTCTTCGCGGGTTTTCGCGACGCCAGAAAATACGATCCTGTTGGCTGGAATACCCGCTTTGAGCGCACGTTTCAACTCACCCAACGACACCACGTCCGCACCCGCGCCCATTTTGGCGACAAGTTTGAGCATGGCTTGGTTTGAGTTGGCCTTCATCGCGTAAGCGACGAGCGTATTCACGCCCTTAAACGCCTCCTGCATTACCCTTATATGACGGGTGAAGGTGGCGGTTGAATAGACGTAAAACGGTGTGCCAACCTCGCCCGCCAATTCGGTCAGGTCAACGTCTTCGGCGTGCAGCTTGCCATTGCGATATTGAAAGTGGTGAACCATCGTTTATTCTTCTTCGCCAGCGGTCAGTTGTTCGCGCCAACGCGCCACTTGGGCAAGCACATTGCTTGGCGCGGTGCCGCCATAGGAGGTGCGCGATTTCACCGAATTTTCAACGCTCAATACTTTGAACACGCGGCTGTCGATGCGCTGATCGACTTCTTTGAAGTCTTCAATGGTAAGGGCGTCCAAATCACAGCCTTTTTTCTCGGCCAGTGCGACTGCGGACCCGGTAATATGGTGGGCATCGCGGAACGGCACATTTGCCTCGCGCACCAGCCAATCGGCTAAATCCGTAGCCGTAGAAAATCCAGAACCCGCTGCGGCGCGCATGGCGTCGCGGTTTACTTTAAGATCGTTGATCATGCCCGTCATCGCGGCAAGCGCAAGGCCAAGGCTGTCGAAGGCGTCGAAAGCGACTTCTTTGTCTTCTTGCATGTCTTTGGAATAGGCGAGGGGCAGGCCCTTCATCACAATCATTAGCGATGTCAGTGCGCCCATGATGCGGCCAATTTTGGCGCGGATCAGTTCGGCTGCATCCGGGTTGCGCTTTTGCGGCATGATCGACGAACCGGTGGAGAATTTATCCGACAGGGTCACGAACTTAAACTGCGCGGTAGACCAAATCACCAATTCTTCGGATAAGCGCGACAAGTGCATGGCGCAAATCGAAGCGCAGCTGAGGGCTTCAAGCACAAAGTCGCGATCTGCAACTGCATCAAGAGAGTTTGCAGTTGGGCGCTCAAAACCCAAAGCCGAAGCGGTCATGTCGCGATCAATGGGGAAGGATGTGCCGGCCAAGGCCGCTGAACCCAATGGGCTTTCGTTCAGCCGTTTGCGCGCGCCATGAAAACGTGATGCGTCGCGCCCCAGCATTTCAACATAGGCCATCATGTGGTGACCAAAGGTGACCGGCTGGGCGCTTTGCAAGTGGGTAAAGCCGGGCATGACGGTGTCCGCTTCTGCTTCAGCTCTGTTGATCATTTCTAATTGCAGGGTTTTGATCTGGGTGATGAACATATCAATTGTGTCGCGCACATAGAGTTTGAAGTCTGTGGCGACTTGGTCGTTGCGCGACCGGCCTGTGTGCAGACGACCTGCTGGCTCGCCGATCAATTCTTTCAATCGAGCTTCCACATTCATGTGAATGTCTTCAAGCGCGCGCGAAAAAGTGAACGACCCGGCATCGATTTCTGATTGGACTTGGGCTAGACCTTTAACGATTGCATCCTTATCCTGTTCGGTAAGAATGCCAGCGGCAGCAAGCATTGTGGCATGGGCTTTTGAGCCTTCTATATCTTGTTTATAGAAGCGCTTGTCGAAATCGATAGAGGCATTTATTTCCTCCATGATGGCGTCTGGTCCAGAAGCAAAACGACCGCCCCACATTTGATTGCTCATGCCTTACCTCTCTTTAGGAAAAAATATGTCTCAGGATTCGCACAATGACAGCCCCAAACCATCTCGCAACAGGTGGACTATGGGGGCATTGATTGGTGTTGTTGTAGCTATAGCGACCGCTGTTTGGGTTAGCAATGGTGGCCAAGAGCAAAATGGTACGGCCTATCAACCAAATGAGGCTGTGCGTGTTGCTCTGGATGAGGCGGCGCAGGGTGAGTTAGCCGCATTTCGTGCCACCGCAAATGGTGCGGGTTACCCTGAAATTTCATTCGTTTCTGACAAGGGTGAGCAAGTCGGATTTGAACTGTTTGAAGGCAAAGTAACGCTGGTGAATTTCTGGGCAACATGGTGCGCACCTTGTCGAGCGGAAATGCCAGCGCTGGATGCGCTGCACGTCAAATATGCAGATCAGGGCTTTCAGGTTGCAACGATAAATCTGGACGTTGGTGATGATGGCATTGATAAAGCCCAGGCCTTTATGGACGAGATCGGTTTGAAGAACTTGCCGTTGCACGCTGACCCAACCTTTGATGCGTTTGATGTTTTGAAACAGCGCGGCACTGCGCTTGGACTTCCCACAACCTTATTGCTCGGGCCTGATGGGCATGAATGGGGCGTGTTGGTTGGCCCAGCCGAGTGGAACAGCGACGACGCGTTCACCCTTATTGAGGCGGCACTGGCTCAGGCCAAGGGCTAAAGCTGTTTAACCACTCGCGCTGGGTTGCCAGCCGCCACGCAGTCCGACGGGATGTTTTTTGTCACCACCGCGCCAGCGCCAATTGTGGTGCGGTCGCCAATCGTGACGCCAGGCAAAATGATCGCCCCAGCTCCAATCCAGCAATTGTCACCAATGGTTATGGGCGCGGCAATGTTGATGAAATTCATCCGGTCAGGTTCGTCTGGGTATGGATAGATACAACGCTCGCTCGAACGCACGGGGTGGCTTGCGGTGATGATTTGCACGTTAGGCGCGATCAGGGTTTCGCTGCCGATTTTTACGAAGTGATTGTCCAAAATAGTGCAATTGATATTGATGAAACTGCGCTCGCCGATTTCGGTCATTTCGCCATATTCAACGAAGAATGGCGATTCGACCCAGAACTGCTCGGGGGCTTTGCCCAATATGGTGCGCAGTAGTTCCATCCGCTCGGGCGCGTCGAGGTCAAGTTGGTTGAACTGGCGTATGACTTTTCGGGTGCGCACAGCATGGGTCACCAGATCAGGATCGCCCGCCAGAAACGGCTCGCCAGCGAGCATTTGTTGTTTTGCAGTTTTGGACATGAGACGCCTGCTGGACTGGAATTGGTATTATTCCGTTCTAGGCGAAGAATTCTGGTTTGGAAAGAGTGCTAGGCCGATTTGTCGACCAATATGCCTGTGCCGGCTGCGGGCATCGCCCTGGCGTTGGCGAGGCCTTGTTCGAGCATATTTACGGCTTGTTGCTGCATGTCATTTGCAGCTTTCACCATCATAAGCTCGGCGCTTTGCTGGCGTTGTGCTGATTGCATCCCAATGGCTTGGGTGATCAATGACATGTCCATCTGAAGCGCCTTCCTAGCTTTTCAGTTGAAGCCAGTGTCGCCCATTTAGCGTTAATGGCGGGTAAACAGATTGGTTAGAATTTTTGCTAGGTCGATTGTTTGTGCAATTGAGCTAGCGTCCAAAAAGGTTAACCGTGCTGCGTTTCATGAAGAAAACCAGCGTTGCCCCTGCAATCAACCCGCCAATATGCGCCCACCATGCGGTGGCACTGCCATCGGGGAACAGCACAAAGAACAATTGCATGGCAATCCATAATCCCAGTACCCAAAGGGCGGGAATGGGAATAGGCAAGGGGATGATGATCCGCGCCAGCACATAGACTTTCACTTTTGGGTACAAAATGATGTATGCGGCGATGACACCGGCAACAGCGCCTGATGCACCAACCAATGGTGCGGTACTTGTTGGGTCAGCCAGCATGTGAGCAAGGCCACCAGCCGCTGCGCAAGCCAGATAGAATATGAGATATCGAACATGGCCCATAGCGTCTTCGATATTGTCGCCAAACACCCATAAAAACAGCATGTTGGTTAGGACATGCATCCAATCGGCATGCAAAAACGCGTACGTGAACAGAGTGGTTTGATCTGGTAAAAACGGCACTTGGTCAATAAGCGGTTCGTTGAGCCAACCGGGGACTACGGCCATGGTGATCAACACCATTTCTTCGCCTGAAGCAGGGAGCAAATATTGGATGGTAAAAATGATTAAGTTGATGGCAATCAGGGCATGATTAACCCAAGGGCGGTTTACATAGGTTTTGGGGTTTTGATCGTACAATGGAATGAACAAACAGCTTTCCCCAAACTTTCTTTTAGCCGCCGTTGGTCGCTTTGCTCCCGACCCCGGCACCCCCCGGGGCTTGTTTTACGCGCCGCCGTTGGTCGTTTTGCTCTCGACCCCGGCACCCCCGCCGCTTATTTGTATGCCGCCGTCGCGAACTAAGTTCGCTTCCCCGGCACCCCCGCCGATGTGACTATCGGTTTTTGCCCGGCTGCCACAAAACGTCGCGCGCGCCATTATCATTTGTGACACGAGATAAAACAAACAGCAAATCCGATAATCGATTGAGATATTTCACGGCAACTGGATTTGTATTTTTCTCTGCGGCCAATAGAGCAACGCCAATGCGCTCGGCGCGGCGCACTACGGTGCGGGCGAGATGTAAATGCGCCGACAAAGCACTGCCACCGGGCAAGGTGAAACTTTTGAGCGGTTCAAGATTTTCATTATAGGAATCAATTGTTTCTTCCAGCCAATCCACTTGACTCTGCACAGCTCGCAATGGCTCGTAAGTTAGGCCCTCGTCCGGTCCCGGCGTGGCGAAATCTGAACCCACATCAAACAGATCGTTTTGAATGCGGGCCAGCGCCTCATCGAGCTTTTCATTCTCGCTTGAATGCAAGCGCACAAGGCCGATGGTTGAATTCGCCTCATCAATGGTGCCGTAAGCTTCTACCCTGATATCAGCCTTTGAGCGACGTGGGCCAGAAACCAAACCAGTGGTGCCATCATCGCCGGTGCGCGTATAGATTTTGTTCAGCTTGACCATAATTGCTCCTTAGCGCGGTGCGAAAAAGAATGCCGCTATAAACAAAATGACAATAGCGATAAATTGAGCAATGACCCGGGCGCGCATGAGTTTTTGAGAAAGATTAGGCGAACCGCCGCGCAGCATGTTGAACAGGCCAGCGAACAATATGAGCGCCACCACGCCAAGGGCGACAAAGATGAGAATGTTGATTGGTTGATCCATGGGTCGACTCGTTGGTTTTACATTTTGGCGCCAGTATAAGCGGATAGTTCGCTTGCCAACAGGTCATAAATGACGCGGATGCGATTTGCCTTGTGCACTTCGCGGTGCGCCACCAGCCACATTTCCATTGCAGGAATTTTGAGGTCCGGCACAATATGCACCATGCCCGGGGTGGTTTCGATGAGGTTGAACTGGGCAAAACTGACACCCAACCCTTGTTTGACCATTTCCCAAATCAACGTTTGGCTGTCAGTGCGGAGTTTAAAATTCTGCCGTTCGAGCGGAAAACCGATGGCCTTAGAAACCCGAATAATATCGTCTTGCCGATCAAGCCCGATGATTTCGTGGTCGTATAGGTCTTGCGGCGTCAGGGGTGTGCCATGTTTATCCAAATAGGACTGATGGGCGCAGGCGCGTAAGGGCACATCGCCGATTTTTTTGCCGACCACATCCAATTGGCCGGGGCGGAACATACGGATGGCGATATCTGCTTCGCGCAGCAAAAGGTTTTCAACGGCGTCTGAGGGTACGATCTCCAATTCGATCATCGGAAATAGTTCGCGCGCTTTTTTGAGGATGGCGGGCAAAATATTGTGCGAAATGATTTGCGACGCGGTGATCCGCACAGTGCCATCAAGCAGCTCGGTAGCGCCAGTTACCGCGAGTTGGGCTTGGGCCAAAGCAGATTTTGCATTGCGTACCGGGTCAACCAATTGAAAAGCGATAGATGTCGGCTTTAGGCCCCGGCCCGTTCGATCAAACAATACCGCGTTGAGGCAGCTTTCCAACTCTTCAATATGCCGGCCAAGTGTGGGTTGGGATGCGCCCAACGCACGTGCCGCGCCAGATAATGACCCCTCATCCATGACGGCTAAGAACGACCGCCATAAAAACCAATCGGGTTCTGAGGGGAGTTTAATGTTATTCATAACTGAATACCTGAGATGCGATTTTGGCTAATTTCAATTTGAATATGAATGGATATGTTAGGGGCAGTCAAGCAAACAATTCGAAACTCAGGAGCAACAACATGGCTGACACAGTAACAATTCTCGGCATTAATGGGCGCATCGGGCAATTTGCGGCAAAAGCTTTTATCGAAGCAGGCTGGAACGTGAACGGCTTTGGTCGTTCAAACAAAACATCGTTTGATGGGTTCACCTTTGTGCAAGGCGATGCGTTCAATCTGAGCGATGTGAAACGCGCAATCAGTAACGCGGATGTTGTCGTACATGCATTGAACCTTCCTTATGACAAATGGGAGGGCGAAGCCGAACGCATGAACGACGTGGTGATTGAAGCGATGAAAGGAAGCGGTAAAACGCTGGTCTTTTCGGCCAACGTGTACAATTTCGCGGCGAGCGTCACCAAAATGACACCGCACAGCCCGCAAAATCCGGAAACGGCAAAGGGTGAAATTCGCAAGCGGATGGAATTGGCGTTGCAAGCGGGCGCTGAGCAATTTGGCTTTAAGGCCTTTATGATGCGGGCTGGTGATTTTTATGGACCCGGAGCCGAAGGCAGTTGGTTTGATTTGGGTTTCGCGATGAATTTCAAAAGCAAAAAAATCACGCTGCCATGTGATGGGCAAACCAAACACACCTGGGCCTATCTGCCAGATCTTGGTCGGGCTTTTGAAAAAATTGCATCAGCGCGTGACGAGCTAAACACGTTTGAAAACTTCCATTTCCACGGCAACTTTGTTACTGGGCAAGAAATTGCCGACGCAATCCAACGGGTGGTGCCGCAGCCCTACAAAGTGACCAGCATGCCTTGGTGGCTGCTGAGTATTATGGGGATTTTCCAGCCAGTAATGCGTGAAGTGGTCAAAATGCGCTATTTGTGGAAGTCGCCACAGGAATTGGTCGACCCAAAGTTGGACGCTCTTTTGGGCGCAGGGTTTGGTACGCCGTTTGAGCGGGCTGTTGCTGAAACGACTTTATCGCTTTTGCCGGAAGCTGAGCTTGAAAAACTCAAAACACTGAAGCGTATACCGGCACTGGCTTAACCTTCGTCGTTAGCACTTTTCTGGTCGCGTTCTCGAACCGCAAAACCGGTATTCACTTTTGCTGAGAACGCTCTAGTCTTCTTCATCTTCCTCAAACCCCAGCTGGGCGCGGACTTGTTCTGGCGTCCAGTCTCGTTTTTTTAGGGCGATAAGGCTCAAGGATTTTTTTGATTTGGAGAGCTTGTTGCCCTCATCATCAAGGATAAGGCCATGATGCATATATTTCGGTTCTGGCAGCTCAAGCAGGTCTTGCAAAACGCGGTGCACGGCGGTGGCAAAATATAGGTCTTTGCCGCGGGTTACATGGGTAATGCCTTGGTCCGCATCATCCACCACAACGCTCAAGTGATATGATGTTGGGGTATATTTGCGGGCCAAAATCACGTCGCCCCAAGCGGAAGGGTCAGCCTTGATGGTCTCAACTTCGCTTAAGTCTTCGCTCAATTCCTGCCACGTTACATCGCCAACTTTTGCCAATGCTTTTTCCATATCAAGGCGCAGCGCATAGGCCGCGTCGCTGTTTAAGCGCTTCTCGCGATCATATGGGCTCATATGCTTGCAGGTGCCTGGATATTTTGGTGCGCCGTCGGGATCTTTTTCGCCCGTTGCATTGGCTTTGATCTGAGAGCGCGAGCAAAAACACGGGTAAAGCAAACCTTCAGCATGTAAAGCGTTGAGGGCTTTTTCATAGTCAGCAAAATGATTTGACTGATGGCGCGGTTCTTCGTCCCAAGAAAAGCCGATCCAATCCAGATCATTGAGCATTTGCTCCGTGCCTTCTGGGGTGCAGCGTATCGTATCGATATCCTCAATCCGCAGCAGCAATTTGCCGTCAGCAAGCTGTGCTAATTGTTGGGTGAGAAGCGCCGAAAAAGCATGGCCGAGATGCAATTGCCCGTTAGGGCTGGGGGCAAAGCGGAAAATGGGTTGATCAATGATGTTCATAGTTGCTCTAGTTGCCACGTTCAAAGGCGAAAGACAAACATGAAATCAAACCCCTTCAATGATCGTTTGCGCGAAGAAGTGATTTTGCGCGCGCATTTGGCCGCCCTGACAGACCTTGATCCATCCCTTGTTCCTGTTTTGGCACTGTGCGATCCGGTGCCACTTCGTGCTGAACAAGGCGGGTTTGCTGGCTTGTCGCGGATTGTGGTGGGGCAGCTTTTGTCCGTGCAATCAGCGGCGGCGATATGGGAAAGATTTTCAGATGTGTTGGGCGAATTGAACGCAAAGCGCTTTGTTCAATTGGACGCAGATGCGCTAAATGGAGTTGGGCTTTCAAAAGCAAAATCTGCAACCATAAGGGCGATCGCACTCGCCGAACTATCAGGCGATTTAGATTATGACCGCGTGGCCTTGGCTTCGTTAAGTGATGCACTGACAATGCTCACCGCGATCAAAGGGATTGGCCCTTGGACGGCAGAGGTTTACCTGTCATTTTGTGTGGGACACCCGGATATTTTTCCAGTTGGCGACTTGGCTTTGCGAAAAATAGTTGCGCACCATATGGGGCATGATGTTACACCCAGCATTAATGAGACCATTAAATTGACGCAAAAATGGTCACCATATCGGGGTGCGGCGGCGCGTTTGATGTGGCGCTATTATGCGGTGACAAAGAGTAAAGAAGGCATTTTGATATGAGTGAATTGTTTGGCCCCAAACTTGAACCGGCAAATGGCAATCCGCCAAACAAGCTTGTGATTTTGCTGCATGGCTATGGATCTGATGGCAAAGACATGATCGGGCTCGGCAATTTTTGGAACCAAGGTTTTCCGGACGTTGAGTTTTTGGCGCCCAATGCGCCAGCCCCTTGCTCTGTTAATCCGCTCGGATTTGAATGGTTCCACTTGGATTTAGAACGGGGTGACACCAATTACGAAGCGGGCGCTGAACAAGCTCATCCGCTTATTCGCGACTTTGTTTTGCAACGGACGGCGGATGCGGGGCTTGAGCTTAAAGACGTGGTGCTTGGTGGGTTTAGCCAAGGGGCGATGATGGCGCTTTATACAGGGCTCCGGTTTGAAGAGCCTTTGGCGGGCATTTTGTGTTTTTCAGGCAAAATGGTGGATGCAGAGACCATTGGCGACGAAATGGAATCCTCACCGCCAGTATGTTTGGTGCACGGCGAAGACGATGATGTGGTGCCGGTGCAAGGTAGTCTTGATGCTAAAACTGCTTTGGAAGAGTTTTACATCAATGTATCGCTAAAGGTGACGCAGCAGACGGGCCATTCGATTTCTATGGATGGGCTTCAATTCGCCACCGGGTTCTTAAGCCATGTGTTCAAACCAGACGACCAAATCGACATTGAGTCCAGACCCTAGGTAAAGAGATGATTAACATGCCTTCACAGGGGTGCCATCTTACGGCACAATGATGGGGTGATTGTAAGAGCGTGATTCTGACCAAAGGAGGAAGGCGTGACAATCCATGTGTCACCCGAGGCTCTTCCGGCGCTCGTGTTGAATGCGGACTTTAGGCCGCTGAGCTATTATCCATTGTCTTTGTGGTCTTGGCAGGACGCGATCAAAGCGGTGTGTCTTGATCGGGTAAATATCGTTTCAGAATATGACCGGGTTGTCAGAAGCCCGAGCTTTGAAATGAATTTGCCCAGCGTCGTCGCGCTAAAATCCTATATTAAGCCAGCAAGCAATCCCGCCTTTACGCGATTCAATCTTTTCTTGCGCGACAAATTTAGCTGCCAATATTGCGGTTCGCGTCATGACTTGACCTTTGACCATTTGATTCCGCGCTCTCGCGGTGGGCGTACGACCTGGCAAAATGTGGTGACTGCTTGCTCGCCGTGTAATTTGCGCAAAGCCAATAAGATGCCGCGCGATATTGGCATGTGGCCCAGCCAAACACCGTTTCAACCAACGGTTTATGATCTGCAAGCCAATGGGCGCAAGTTTCCGCCAAACCATTTGCATGAAAGTTGGATGGATTATCTTTATTGGGATATTGAACTAGAACCTTAAAATGCTTCTTCAGAGCGATCTTTTCGTGTCTGCGGGTGTCGCCGTCGCGCTGCGATCCTCAAATACATTTGAGTATTCTCCGGTTCTCGCTTTGGCGGCTCCTACTCAGAGCACGAAATTCTCAGCTCGAATAAGCCATTTTTTTGGTGAAGAGCAACGAGTCCAAATTGGCAGCCTTTTGCGCTTCCGGTGCTCACGTACTTTTAGTACGCTGCACGCTGGTTCTCAGTCCTCACCATTTTCGACTCAAATCAGACATACAGGCGTTTGAACAATTATGATTTTTTATTGGCGTGGAAATTTAAGTAGCCCGCGTAGAGCAATGCCGCAGTAATAATTGTAGAAACAATCGCGTTCAGCCCGGCAAAGCTGAGGCCAAAGAACCGCACCTGCGCGCGGTCGCACGGGATAACCACCGTTTCATTGATGTTCTGCAAATCGGCAAAATCAGCGATACCAGCACCAATGCCTGTGCAGGTGTCCGGACCGGGCCACCAACCCCATTCTACGCCGGCATGATAGCCGCCCATCCACGTGCCATAAGCAAAAATCAGGGCCGCGACACCTAAAAACATCGTCCGTAGATTGGCGGTCAGGCGATCCCATAAGAATAAACCAACCAGCAAAATGGGAATGCCAATATAGTAGGGATTACGCTGTTCGTAGCACAGATCGCACGGGATATAGCCGCCAATATATTGAAAGCCGTAGGCGCTCAATATCGATGCTGTCGCGAGCACCATTGCGCCCAATGTCAGGTTTTTTGCGTTCAACTCAATCACGGCAGTCCCCAATAGTTTAGCCGGTTAAATCAAAAATTTGATGGCAACAAAGCCGCCGACCAGCAAAGCGCAGCCGATGAAAAACATCAATCCAAGTCGTTTTTCAATGAAATCTTTTATGGGCGGACCAAAGAAAAACAGCAATCCCGCGACGATGAAAAATCGCAGGCCACGCGCCACGATAGAGGAGAGGATGAATATGGGTAGATTAAGGCCGGTTGCGCCCGACGCTATGGTGATCACCTTATAGGGGAAGGGTGTCAGGCCAAACACAAAAACGATCAATAGTCCCCAATCATTAAAGGCCATCTGGAAGGTTTCAAATTTGTCCCAGTAGCCGTAAAATTCAAGAATGGGACGGGCGATTGTTTCGAGTAAAGCTGACCCAATATAGTAACCCAACATGCCACCAAGGACCGACGTGACGGTACAAATAAGGGCAAACTTCCATGCAGAATTACGTTTTGCCAACACCATCGGGATCAGCATGATGTCTGGCGGCATGGGAAAAAACGAGCTTTCAGCAAACGAAATGGCGCCGAGGGCTTTGGGGGCATGTTTAGATGCGCCGAGCGCTAAAACCCAGTCATATAGGCGTCTGATCACAAGCATCAATCCTTAGATTTAATTCAGGACACGATGCCCTTTTGCGCCCCAGATGTAATCAGTTTGAATTTCGTGTCAATCAGTGATTGACGCGCCAGCGTTTTTGGCTATATTCCGCCCCGATCACCTTAGTGCGGGTGTGGCGGAACTGGTAGACGCGCGGGATTCAAAATCCCGTTCTTTCGGGAGTGGGGGTTCGATTCCCTCCACCCGCACCAAACAAAAACCCGGTATGCTTTTTAGCTGCCGGGTTTTGTTTTGCCTAAATGTCTCACCATGGCACTTTCACATCATTGACCAGATAACTATTCAATCGGCTGACATGGCTTTTCATCAGTTGTGCGATTGCGCGTTGCCTGCGACAATTTATCCGTAATGGTTTATGCTTACTTAACTGATTTCATTGCAAAGTGCTGAGCGAATGGTCGAATAAAGGTTGATCAAGAATTATTGCCAATTTGGTATGGGTGGGGCTAATGCGCCGTCAAAATTGGTACATTTTGCGAAGATACCTTACTCGGATATTGCGGTTTAGGGATACGCACGGCAGGTGCGTATGTCATGATTTTGCTGGAGAATTGGCGCATGCATAAACTAAAGATTTCTGCCCGAATTTACCTTCTTGTTGCGCTATCCATGGTAGCGGTTGGATTGCTCGCCTATTTGAGCATCAGCAATATCAACAATACGCGCACCGATCTGCGTTCACAGGAACTGGTGTCGTTAACTGATTCAGCGATTGCGATTGTGCAGGCGAACTTTGACCGCGCAGAAGCGGGCGAGATCACCGTTGAAGAAGCGCAAGCCAATGCATTGCGCTCCCTTGAAGATATTCGATATCGCGGTGCTGAATATTTCTTTGCCATCGATGATAGTGGCGTGATGATCATGCACCCATTTGCAAAGCAATTGGTGGGTGGCAATCAGCTTGGTATGAAAGACGTCAACGGAAAAGCAATTTTTGTCGACATGATCGCTATTGCGAAGAAGCAAGGCGCGGGTTTCATGGAATATGTCTGGCCGCGTGGCAAAGAAAAAACACCGGTCGATAAAAGCAGCTATGTTTCCTACTTCAAAAATTGGGGTTGGATCGTTGGCACGGGCGTTTATATTGATGATCTACGCGCCGCCAATCAACAAACATTGATGCAACAACTCGGCTTGACCGCGGCGATTGCTGGGGCGCTGTTGGCGCTTGCGTTCGTCATCGGACGGTCAATTACCAAACCTGTTGGAACACTTACTCAGATTATGCGTGAACTGGCTTCGGGCGACAATGAAGTTGAAGTTTTGGGGGCTGATCGATCCGACGAAATTGGAGAGATGGCGCGCGCTGTGGAAATCTTCCGTGAAAACGGGTTGAAAATGGCGGAACTTGGCGAACAGGATGTCGAGCAACGCAAGCAAACCCGCGAAGAGCGGGCGCAGATGATGCAAGATTTGCAGCGGGCTTTTGGCAAGGTTGTTGATGCGGCCGTGCAAGGCGACTTTACCAACCGCGTTGATATGGAGTTTCCAGATCCTGAATTGAACGCACTTGGCCAAAGTGTAAATGGATTGGTCGAAACTGTGGATCGCGGACTGCATGAGACCGGCGAAGTGCTTGCAGCGCTTGCTCAGACCGATCTCACCCAACGTGTTGAAGGTGATTATCAGGGCTCGTTCCTAAAACTTAAACAAGATACCAATGCGGTCGCAGACCGGCTGACTGAAATTGTTGGGCGATTGCGTGAAACTTCTGGCGGTCTAAAGTCGGCAACTGGCGAGATTTTGGTGGGCGCTAACGATTTGAGTGAACGCACCACACGCCAGGCTGCCACGATTGAAGAGACGTCTGCTGCGATGGAGCAATTGTCCGAGACGGTTGCAGACAACGCCCAAAAAGCACAATTGGCGACGCAAAAGACAACACACGCTTCCCAACTTGCTTCAGAAGGTGGTGAGGCGATGGCCCATGCCTCTACGGCAATGGAACGCATTACAAGTTCATCTTCAAAAATCTCCAATATTATTGGTTTGATTGATGACATTGCATTCCAAACCAACTTGCTGGCATTGAACGCTTCGGTTGAAGCGGCAAGGGCTGGCGAAGCGGGCAAAGGCTTTGCGGTTGTGGCGGTGGAAGTGCGGCGCTTGGCACAAAGTGCTGCGGGTGCATCTTCTGAGGTAAAAGTCTTGATTGAGCAAAGTGCGGGTGAGGTATCTGAGGGCACCAAGCTTGTTTCCGGCGCATCGGCCAAACTTGGTGAGATGCTCACTGCGGTTCAAGAAAATGCAGCTTTGATGGCAGACATTGCCCAAGCTTCAAAAGAGCAATCATCTGCGATTTCAGAAGTTGGTATGGCCGTGCGCCAGATGGATGAAATGACCCAGCATAATGCGGCATTGGTGGAAGAAACCAACGCAGCAATTGCTCAAACCGAAACTCAAGCGGTTGAATTGGATCAGATTGTTGACGTGTTCCGGATTAAAGGTTCAGCCTCGCATTCAAAGCCAGTTGAAGCACCAGCGCCTCAGCAAAGGGCCGCGCCGAAAAAGCCGTCTTACGCTAGTCAAGGCAATGCTGCGATCAGCGAGGACTGGGCGGAGTTTTAGGCTGCAATCCTGTTAAAATTGAGTTTTGCTGGGCGGGGATGTTGATCACATCTCCGCCCATTGCATTTTGGCTGGCCTGTTGGGGTAACATGTCAGTTTGTTGGATTATGTTATGGGCATATTGACGGGGTTGGACGCAAAACTAATTTCTTTGTGCGTATGTTTGGGGCAAAAATGAACATCAATTTGCCCCATTGCATTTGCATCAAGCTTCTTGTCTGGTAACAAGTTGGCTCGTTACAGTTTTGGGTAGGGATGAAATGCGCGTTCTGCGTTGGGTGATTGCTGTCAGTATTTTGGTGTTTGGCGCGTGTTCGTCAGCGCTTGCCATTCCGCAATTGCTGGTCGACATGCAAAGCGGCGAGGTTCTGTACGAAGAAGACGCGGGCGTTGCATGGTATCCAGCGTCGCTAACCAAGCTGATGACAGCCTATGTGGCGTTTGAAGCTATTGCAGCAGGCGAAGTCGAATTGAACACGCCGGTGATCATGTCGGCAAATGCGCTTAAAGCGCCCCCCAGCAAAATGGGCTTTCCCGTGGGTACTGCTGTAACACTAGAGGATGCACTTTATCTGCTGATCGTAAAATCGGCTAATGATGTGGCGATTGCTGTAGCTGAAACGGTGGGGGGCAGCGAAACTAAGTTTGTTGCTTTGATGAATGCACACGCGCGTAATTTGGGGTTGAGCAACACCAATTTTGTCAATCCAAATGGGTTGTATGAATTGCAACAAGTCACCAGTGCTCGGGATTTGGCGGTCCTATCGGTTGTGATCCGCAATCGATACCCGCAATATGACGGGCTTTTTGATACACGCACTATTGAGTTTGGCAAATCCAAATTGGCGTCCTTCAATATTTTGTTGACCAAGTTTCGCGGTACGACGGGGATGAAAACCGGTTATTTGTGCGCGTCTGGGCTGAATATTGTTGCGACCGCAGAACGGCAGGGCCGCAAATTGATGGCGGTTGTTATGGGCGCATCCTCGGAGCGGGAGCGGGGCGAACTTACCGCTTTGTTGCTGGAACGTGGCTTTGATGGTCGGTATAAAGGCGGCGGAAAATCGGTTATCGGCTTGGCCAATTTGGCGTCGATGCCGGTGAATATGCGCGACAAGATTTGTGGAACACAAGCGAAGTCTTATGCGCAAGATCGTGAGGTTGCGTTTCCATTTGGGCTTGATGGTCAACCCACCTATTTAGGGGACACGATCGCACCAAAACGGGTGCAGATCCGCACATTGGGCAAATTGGTGAATGTGGACTTACCGCGCCCACGCCCCGCGTACAATTTTGTACCCGAGGTCGCAACGGTTGAACTGCCACGCCTAAGACCGCATTATATACAGCCTTAGGCGACATTGTGCCGATTAACCGCTTCCACGGGCCATGTCTTGCACATCGCCGGATTGTAGGCGTTGACCGCCTATTGCCCAATCGCCGCTTTTCACTTCCAGTATGCGCACCCAAGTGACGCCGCGTAAGTTCTCGCCTTCAATGGCGACGACTGCGTCTGTTACATTTGTGATGAGTTTTTGTTTTTGATCTGGGGTGAACACCCCTTCGATTACATTGATGTCGATGAGCGGCATATCTGTCTCCTTGTTGGTTGAACCTCAACGTTAAGACAGTCGGGATTGGCTGCCCTAGTGTAGAAAATGGATCGGTGCTGGTACTCTATCTGTACTGGACGAGACCATATGGGGTGCCCATACTCCAGCATGTGAGGAGGGATGATGTCCCAAAACAGCTATAATCAGTTTTGCCCGATTGCGATGGCATGCGAAATATTGGAGCCGCGTTGGACGCTTTTGATCATGTGCGAAATGTGGTCGGGCTCCATGCGATTCAATGAAATCCGGCGCGGGGTGCCGCGCATGTCGCCAACTTTACTGTCGAAGCGCCTCAAAGAAATGGAAGTGCGCGGGTTGATCACGCGACGCGAAGACGGGGTGACGGGGGCTGTGACCTACAAGATTACGCCTGTGGGCAATGAACTTGGCCCAATCGTGCATGCGTTGGGGCAATGGGCGCACCGCAATGTTGATTCAGAGGTGACGCTTGAGCATTTGGATGCGCGGCTTTTGATGTGGAATATCCGCCGCAAAGTGGATCGAAATGCGCTGCCAATGAAGCAGAAAACAACGATCCAATTTATGTTTCGTGAGCTTGAAACTGAGCAACCCAGCTATTGGTTGATTGCCAAACCCGGTTGCGATGTGGACATTTGTTGGAGTGATCCTGGGTTTGATGTTGATCTTTTTGTCAGTGCCGAGCTTAAAGCTATGACCTCAGCTTGGCTTGGTTTGTCCCGTTTGGAAAAAGAGATTGATGACCAAAAGATCGAACTTATTGGTGACGAGCTTCTTGCCAGCACGATTGGCACATGGTTGGTGCGTAGCACGTTGGCGGGATGTTAACGGACCAAATATTGCCGCTCCAATTCAATCAGCTTTTGTTTGCGCCACAACCCGCCGCCATATCCGGTGAGCGAGCCATCTGCGCCAATTACCCGATGGCACGGAATGAGGATGGCAATTTGGTTGGCGCCATTGGCCCGCGCCACGGCTCGGGTGGCGGTGGGGCGGCCAATATCGTTCGCCAATTCAGAATAGCTCTTGGTGTGACCTGTGGGAATAGTCCGCAAATTGTTCCATACATTTTTTGTGAAGACAGAACCATGCAACGCCAAGGGCACTGTAAACTGATCCGATTTTCCGGCGAAAAATTGTTTGAGTTCTTCGTCCACTTGATCAGTGGGCGCAAACCGGCCAATGCCAATATTGCCCTTGACCGTCTTCACTAGCTTTTTGAGTTCAGTGGGCAATGCCTTGCGGTCTCCAAATTCTAACAAATGCAAGGCGTTGTTATCGCATATGGCAATCATTGCGCCCAAAGGCGTGTCGATCCAATCCGCTTTGAGCAGGGCATCCTTAACCAGTTTACCCGGCGGTAGACCCAGTAGTTTTGCAAAAGCGGCTCGAAAAGCGCTGGGGGAGGCGTATCCTGCGTCCAATTGCGCTTCGATGACCTTGCCGCCACCGGCCAAGGTGGTGAACCCATCTCGGATGCGGCTGAGGCGGGCCATTTCCAAAAACGTAATGCCAAATTGACGCTTGAACGCTCGGCGCACCGTTGAGGGGTCAAAACCCATGTTGGTGATGTCGTCTTCACACCAACGATGAGCAGGTTTAGCTTCTAGTGCGTTGGTGAGCGCTTGAATGGTTGGGTCACCATTGGCTTCGGGCGCGAGCGGCTTGCATCTTTTGCAGGGGCGAAATCCTGCCGCAATGGCGACGGATACCTCAGAATAGAAGCTGCAATTTTCGCGCTTGGGTTTTCTTGCCGTACATGTCAGGCGACAAAAGATATGGGTGGAGGACACGCCCACATAGGCGCGTCCATCGTAGGATGGGTTGCGGTCAAGCAGCGCTTGATAGAGTTGGTCGTCATTTGGCAATTGAAAAAGCATGCGCGCAATCTAGCGCAGTTTTAGATTGTTGTCCGTTCGATTTCGGGCGTCTATTGGCTTTTAGGATTTTTGAATTTCAAAACGCAGCACTTTACCATCTTGCGTGCTCGAAAGAAGCTTGTGTCTGGCTTTGTTGCACATGTTTGGAATATCAATCACAGCAATTGGGTCGCTCGCCAATAGTATCAAAACATCGCCGCTGGCCATATTGCTCAAAGCTTTTTCAGCCTTGATCACGGGCAGCGGGCAATTGAGGCCAATTGTATCCACCAGCATATGATTACTCGGCGACAATGAGTACCCAATGGGCACCAAAGCTTGAATTGGCGTTGTAAGTTACGGCTAGCCCTGCATTTGTTACATTTGGCATCAAAAGTGTTTTTGCATCGCGGTTTGACCCGCGCCAACCAGAAAATGTTTCAGCAAAAGTGGTATAGCCGGCGCTGAATAGGGCCGATGCATTTGCCCGTCCAGCGACGAGTGCAGCGGCACCATTATTGTTGCCGTCTTTTGCGTAGCGTGCAGCTGCTTGTGAGGCGGCTATATTGAGTTCTGTGGTGAGGACAAGTGCAGCCAAATTGTTTGCGGCGCGATATTGATTGATCAGGCCAATGGCTTCTTGCTTATCAAGTTGAGCGCCTGGGTTCGCCATTGAAGCGGTAAGTCCGGCGGGCAACGGTGATGTGGCGTTCAGACAGCCTGCAAGCGGCAACAGCAACATAAATACAGCAAGAATTCTGAACATGGCGTCCCCCAACAATTTGCGATTAAATAGCTCTTAGCAGGCCTTGATTGGAACAGCCAGCTCACAGTGCAATTTCAAAACGAATGTTGCTTGATGGAGGCGAACTGCGGCAGCAATATGAAGTTCTTGGGGTAAAGTGGACAATTGCAAAATTGGGAGTGTGAATATGGCAAGGGTTTTGGTGATGGGACGCAAACCCGGGATTGTAAAGGCTGTCAAATTACAGTTTGGCGATTTGGGTGTTTCTTGGGTGGAGGTGGGGAATTTTGCTGATGTGTCAACATCCTTGGACGCGCACCCCGATATTGGCATCGCAATTATGGGCGCGGGCCTTGATGACAAAATGCGGGGCGAATTAATAGGTTTGATTGCGCGCAAACGCCCCGATATTTCCATTCACCTTAAAGACCGCAAGTCCGGCCCAACGGGAATGGCGCCATTTGTTGCGCAGTTGGTGAAAAGCTTTATCGCTTAATTCGCCCGGTCTATGCGGGTGGTGAAGCACGTATAGGCTGCGGAGCGTAAGTGGATGAACGCAACATCTTTGTGCGCAAAAATTTGCTCGGCAGTGTTTTGTAGATCTGAAACATTGACGATTTGGCCTGTGCGATAGTCGATCTTTTCATCTGCCGAATAACCGCGAATGATGAATGTTTCGCGGCCTGCAACTACCGGTGGGACGATATTTTTTCTCCAGCAAAGCGTTCGCAAGGATCGCTGCAGATAAAAATCGGCCCCGTTTCTGCAAAATGTCCTGTTGATGAAAACGGCTTGTATGCGCCCAACAAAACCAACTTTCCTTCTTTGATGTTTTTAAGGCAGTGGCGACAAGGTGCGCCGCCATCCGAAATGCGGGTTTCGAGCGGGTTGCCATGTTCGTCCGGGCCACCCTCCCACCAATTTTGAGCAACAGAAGTTGGAATTGGGGTGAAAATTATGTCAATCATTGGGCTCTCCTTTTGTGAGGAGAACAACATCAAATCTAAAGACATTGCGACCCGGATTTGACCAAATAAGCAGCCTTACTGTCCAAAGCTGTCATGTTCTTTGGACAAGAATTCATCTTCTTGGGGTGTGTTTTGTCTGCCCAAAACTTGATTGCGGTAAGGATAGCGGCCGAATTTTTCGATCATTGTGCGGTGCTTGAGTTCATATTCAAGGCTGTTTTCGCCCGGTAGCGCGCCAAATAGTTTCATCGCTTCGTCGTGCACCGCCAAACTTTCACAATGCATGTACGGCATGTAGGCAAAAGTGCGCCAGTCCTCGTCCAATTTCATATCATCGCCTCGGATCACCATTTCTTGTGCCAATGTCAATGCTATTGGATCGCATGCAAAAGCACGCGGGTCCTTGCGGTAAAGTTGACGGGTGAATTGGTCGAGCACGATAATTTCCGCCAACCGATTTTCAGGCGAAGTGCGCCAGGCAAAAAGTTCACCCTTGTGCGCGGCTGTGTGCGTGGCGGTGAATTTGTCCGCGATTTTTTTGTCGAAGTCTTCGCCACCTGTGAACCAGTCTTTAGCACCGTGGTCCTTAAACCAAAACTGGATGATGTCTTGTGGCTGTACGATCATTATTATTGTCCCCGAAATGATTTGATTTGGGTGTAGGTTGCAATTGTCTTGCCACTAGATCAAGCGCTTGCTGGTGACGATTTGTTGATGTGTCCTATCGCCAAGCGTTAAATGCTGGGCTAAAAGGCAGCGAAACAAAAAGCACAAGGTGCATTTATGTCGAAATCCCCATCCAGTCAGTTCCAAATGCCACCAGAAAGCCTAACGGGGCTCAGCCGTGATTTGTTGCGGCTTGAAGAAGCCGGCAAGCAGGTGATGATCGGGTTGATTGGCGCGGGGGAAATGGGCACTGATCTGATCATGCAAGTGGCGCGGATGCGTGGTCTGCGGATTGGTGCTGTGGCGGTGCGCAATGCAGCAAATGCCTTGAGGGCTGTCGAAATCGCCTATGGTGATCGCGATAATGGCGTTGTGTGCGAAAGTAATGCAGCGATTACAAAAGCCATTGAGGCGGGTAAAATTGCCATTTGTTGCGACGCGGCGTTGGTGGCGAACAATGAGCTGATTCACCAGGTCGTCGAAGCAACGGGTAAACCGAGCGTGGGTGCAGATATCGGATTGCAAGCGCTTGAAGCGGGCAAACATCTGATCATGATGAATGTGGAAGCCGACGTTACTGTTGGCGCTTATCTGAAGCGGCGCGCACAAGAACTTGGGCTGATCTATACGGTTGGTGCGGGTGATGAGCCATCTTCGATCATGGAGCTGATTGATTTTGCAAACGCCTTGGGGCTGCCAATTGTTTCGGCGGGAAAGGGCAAAAATAACCCGTTGAATGTGGAGGCTGTGCCTGACGATTATGCGGCTGAGGCCGAAGCGCGCAACATGAACCCGCGCATGCTGGTGGAGTTTGTCGATGGGTCAAAAACCATGGTTGAAATGGCCGCATTGGCGAACGCGACGGGCTTGGTGCCAGACAAGCCGGGGATGCATGGACCACAGGCAACGCTTGATACGCTTGAAGATATTTTGATCCCGGAATGGGATGGCGGCATTCTGTCGGATGTGGGTCGGGTTGATTATACAATCGGTGAAGGCGTCGCGCCGGGTGTTTTTGTGATCGTTAAAGCGCCGCATGAACGCATTCGTGAGCGCATGGCGGACCTAAAAGTTGGGCGGGGGCCGTATTTCACGCTTTATCGTCCCTTTCATTTGACCAGCCTAGAAGTGCCTTTATCCTGCGCGCGAGTGGCGCTGTATGGGCAAGTGGATATGCAACCATTGGACGTGCCCGTGGCGGAGGTGTGTGCTTTGGCGAAGAAGGACATGGCATCGGGCGAGAAGTTTGATGCAATTGGGCAATATTGCTACCGTTCATGGACGATGACGGCAATTGAGGCGCGCGCAGCGAATGGCGTGCCATGTGGGTTAATAGAGGGCGGCGTTGCCACCGCCCCGATCAAAAAAGGTGAGATGATCACCTATGCAAATTGTCAACCAGATGCGCGCCAGGCCATTGTTCGATTGCGTGCAAAACAAGATGCATTATTGGGGTTGGCTTAGGCAGTTGACTATGCTGCTGGTCATGTTCTCGATCAGATTGAAATAAAGCGTCGCGCCGCTCACCAGGTCTGCACCCAGCGGGTCGATTTCCGCCGAATTGACATTTGTTCCTTCAATGGCGAGTTCTATCAGCTTGGCGTCAAATTGCGGCTCTGAAAATATGCAGGCAATTTGGTTGTTGGCAAGCGCGTTTTTGAGCTCGGTCAGGCGTTTTGCGCCGGGTTTGATTTCGGGGCTCAGCGTAACGGTTCCAGTATTTTTTAATTCGAATCGCTTTTCATAATATTGGTATGCGTCGTGAAAGGTGACAAATTGCTTGTCCTTCACAGCGGCCAAACGCTGCTTGGTTGTTGCCATTTGCGCGTCTAACCTGCCGATCAACTCGCGTGCGTTTTTGCGATACTCGATCTCGTTCACCGTGTCGGCAGCGCTTAGGGTATCGGCAATAATGTTCGTCATGGTTTTCGCGTTTTCGGGATCGAGCCAGATATGCAAATCATGTGCGCCATGTTCGGGTTCGGTTTCCGCCAACGTATCTATCAGCCCTTGCGTCGGGGCGAATTCACGCACCTCGAGCAAAGCGATGCCGGGCTGTTGGGTAAATTCAATTGCCGTAGCGTTTTGCGGTAAAGTTTGTATGGCTTTTTTTAAGAAGCTTTCAAAATTCTCATCAACCCAGAAGATCACATCGGCATTTTGCAGGTTTTGCGCATCCGAAGGCTTGAGCGCATAGGTGTGGGGCGATGTGTTGGCGGGCACCAACACGGTTACGTCAGCAAGCCCTTGGCTGATATATTCCACCAATGATTCAACCGGCCGAATTGAAGTGACCACTTTCAATCTTTCTGCCAGGGCGGGTTGCGCCAAAATAGCAAAAAGGCTTGCGCAAACTAGGGAGATGATGGGGCGCATTTGGACTCCTGATGTCATTTGATATGTTATACTATTACATAGATTGTGTTATGATATAACGTATGGCATAGAGGGTGGCAACAAAGAAAAGCACGCGCAAAAACCCTATGACCAAAAATGTAAAACCATTCAAAACCGAGGGAACTCAGCACATGGCTACACAGAATTTGCTGGTTTCGCTGACAAATGTCGGCGTTGAGCGCGAGGGTAAATGGCTGGTGCGCGGTGTTGATTTTGATGTGCGCCGTGGCGAAATCGTGACATTGATCGGCCCAAACGGGTCGGGAAAATCAACGAGCGTTAAGTGTGCTCTTGGGGTCATTGATCCCACAGAAGGCAGTGTGAAACGGGCAGACAATTTGACAGTGAGTTACGTGCCGCAAAAGTTCAACTTGGATTGGACATTGCCCCTTAGGGTTAAGCGGTTGATGAACCTGACCGCCACGCATTCACAACCAGAAATTGAAGAGGCGCTGAGCCAAGTGGGCATTGCCCATCTTGCCGAAGCGGAGGTTAGCCAACTGTCCGGCGGCGAGTTGCAGCGGGCGCAATTGGCCCGCGCCATGTTGCGCAAACCTGACCTTTTGGTGCTCGATGAACCGGTGCAAGGCGTTGATTTTCAAGGTGAAGCCGCTTTATATGAGCTCATTCTACATATGCGGGATGAGCACAATTGTGGCGTGCTACTGATCTCTCATGATTTGCATGTGGTGATGGCGGCTACCGACACCGTAATTTGTTTGAATGGGCATGTGTGCTGTCGCGGCGCGCCGAAATCTGTGGTGGCGAGCGAAGAATATAAACGTTTGTTCGGCGCACGAGCGCTGGATGCACTGGCAATTTATGACCACCAGCATGACCACACCCATTTGCCCGATGGCCGGGTGCAACATGCTGACGGCACCATCTGCGATGATTGTGACCATTCGCCAGCGCACAAGGAGCATGATCATGCTTGATGATTTTTTTGTGCGCGCGATGGTGGCAGGGATTGGGTTTGCCTTGGTCACCGGGCCACTTGGGGCCTTTGTGGTGTGGCGACGCATGGCCTATTTCGGCGACACGATGGCGCACTCAGCTCTGTTGGGCGTGGCGATTAGCTTGCTGTTGAACATCAATATGATGGTGGGTGTTGTTGGTGCTGCGTTGTTGGTTAGTGCGGCCCTACTGGTGTTGGAACGGCGCGGCGTTTTTTCGTCCGATGCGCTGTTGGGCATCTTGTCGCACTCAACACTGGCACTGGGTTTGGTGCTGGTTGGCTTTATGAGTTGGGTGCGAATTGATTTAATGGCGCTTTTGTTTGGCGATATTTTGGCGGTATCAAAAGTTGATATTGCGCTGATTTACGGATTTGGCGCGCTGATTTTGGTCGGCATTGCTTGGGGCTGGCGGCCGCTGATTGCTGCAACCGTCAATGTGGAGCTGGCACAGGCTGAAGGCATGCACCCGCAACGGGTGCGGATTTTGTTGATGGTTTGTTTGGCGGTTCTGATTGCAGTGGCCATGAAAATTGTTGGCATATTATTGATCACGGCGTTATTGATCATCCCGGCCGCCGCAGCGCGACGATTATCTGCGAGCCCTGAACAAATGATCGTAATTGCTTCTATCATCGGGGTGATTTCTGTGATCGGTGGGCTGAATATGAGCCTTGCCTATGACACTCCATCCGGCCCTTCAATTGTTGTGGCGGCGCTGATCTTGTTTCTGATCAGCCTCAGTCCTCTTTCTGTTTTGTGGCGTAAAAAAAGAAAGGTGAGCTAGATGACACAAGAGCAAAAACTCACCAAAAATCAAACGTTGGTTTTTGATAAGCTCGTCGCATCCACAGGACCGATGAGCGCTTATGATTTACTCGACGAATTGCGCGGCCAGGGCCTAAAAGCCCCGTTACAGATTTATCGCGCCCTTGAGAAATTGCAGGAAGCTGATCTGGTGCATCGGTTAGAAAGCATAAATTCGTTCGTCGCTTGTGCGCAGCCAAATTGCCACGCCAAGACGGGCTTGGTTGCTTTTGCGATTTGTGAAAAATGTGGTGTGGTTTCTGAGTTTTCCGATGAGGTGGTGCAAAGCCGCCTTGCCGATTGGGCCGATGAGCGCCAGTTCACGCCCACCAAAACCAGCCTTGAAATTAGAGGGCTTTGCCAGGGGTGCGGGTGAGAAGGTTTTTGTTTGTTGGAAAACCGTTCTGGAATTGCTATATTGGGTATCAAAGAAAGGAGCCGCCAATGTCAAAAAAAGGACAGCATGTCGTCCCAAATGGAGGCAAATGGAGCGTTCGCAGAGCGGGAGCCACTCGAGCTACTGGAACTTATGCCACACAACAAGAAGCAATTGAGCATGCAAAAGTTATTGCAAGAAACCAGAATACCGAACTTTATGTCCATGGTCGAGATGGCCGAATTCGTGAGCGAAATTCATACGGCAACGATCCCAGCACAGTAAAAGGATAGTGATTGCAACAAGACAATTTTGATCAAAATGTCTTTATCAATTGTCCTTTTGATGAAGACTATGAACCCCTACTTCAAGCGATAATTTTCACAATTTTGTATTTTGATTTTATTCCACGCTTTGCCACTGAGCGGGAAGACGCGGGTGAGGCTAGACTTGCAAAAATCGTCGACCTTATCCGATGTTCGAGACTGTCAATCCATGACCTAAGTCGTTGCCAAGCCAAGGGCAAGGGTGAGTATTTTCGGCTCAACATGCCGTTTGAGCTCGGGATTGACTATGGCTTTCGAAATTTTGGTGGAGCGCACGGAGCCAGCAAGCGGTTCTTAATTCTTGAAGAACAGAAGTACCGGTACCAAGCATCAATTTCTGATATAGCGGGGTGTGATATAAAATTTCACTCGGGGGAATTTGAGAAAGCTGTTCGGCAGGTGCGCAATTGGCTTGCGACATTATTCGATGGTCAGGCTGACGGAGCTGCAAAAGTATTGGGTGCATATGTTGATTTCCAAGAGTGGTATTATGAAATTCAACTTGAAGCGGGGTTTTCTGAAGATGATATCCAAGATTACCCAACAGCAGAACTGTTGGCAGCTATGAAGAATTGGTTTGAACAGGGCAGACCGGTTTGACCTCCTCCCCCACATGCTATCGCGACGGCTTCAAAGAAAATTGGCGCGGCGAATTGGTCGAGTATGACGCACAAGCTGCGAAAGACGTTGCGGTGTGGCGCAAGGCGGAGCGACAGCGCCTAATCGGTTGGCGGCAAGGGGTGTCGAATGATGAACGGCTAGGACATGCGGCCAAAATCTGCGCCTGCCTGTTCGAATTGATTAAGCCCAATGAAACACACATCATATCCGCCTATTGGCCATTTAAGGGCGAGCTTGATTTGCGCCCCTTCATGGTTGCGGCGATTGAAGCGGGCGCAACCATTGTGTTGCCAGTGGTGGAGCAGCGCAACACGCCGCTGCAATTTCGGTATTGGACGCCTGACGTAAAAATGGAACGTGGGATTTGGGGTATTTTGCAGCCGGTAAGTCCTGAGCCATTTCTACCAAATGTGGTCATAGCGCCTTTGGTTGGTTTTGATGATAAAGGATACCGTTTGGGTCATGGCGGTGGTTATTATGATCGCACACTTGCCGCGTATGCCGAACAGCCTCAAAAAATTGGCGTTGGGTTTGAAGAACAGCATCTCAACACCATTTATCCACAGCCGCATGACGTGCCAATGGATGCGATTTTTCTGGCTAGTGGATTGATATCACACAATAAAGTTTCGTGAGAACTTTGAATTCTTTTCGTTAGCGTTTCTATTTAACGAATTAACTATTTACTTGCAGTTTCTTAACTTCAATCTAATAGGTTGAATATTACTCAAATGTTCGAGTATGTGAGACAAAATGGAAGAGTTCGACCTTTTTGCGGATGATGTTGACGACGTCAATACCATCGTCAAAACGCAAAAATCGCTGTTCGATACTGAACAGCGGTTGGGTGCGATGCTTGACGCCATGCCGATTGGGCTTTTGTTTCACACCCAGCAGGGTATTCTTTACGCGAATGATCAGGCCTGCCAGCTCCTTGGGGCGAAAAAGTCGGAGCTTGTTGGCAAGCACTTTCTCGACTATGTCCGGCAAGCCGAATTCCTAGAAGCCAATGCACTGTTGCAATCTGCATTCGATGCCGAGCAAAAAGCTGTGGAAGCGGAGAGTGTGATTGCCAGTAATGGTGGCGCAGACAAGCTGATTAAAATAACCGCAAGCCGGTTACCGTGGGAAGGCACACCGGTCATTCAGGTGCTGTTTCAGGATATAACAGCGCAGAAAAAAGCCGAACAATCTTTGCGTAAGCTCTCCATTACGGATGAGTTGACGGGAGCCTTTAACAGGCGTCACGTTTTTTACGAAGCGGAGAGTTATTTACAGCAAGAAAACGTACCGCCTGTCACGATTGCCATGCTTGATGTTGATCACTTTAAGTCGGTTAACGACACATATGGCCACGCATTGGGTGATACTGTGTTGAAAGAAATTACCGATCTGGCGCATGCGTTTGTGCCGACGATTTCGCATTGCAAGTCGGCGATGTTCGCGCGAATTGGTGGTGAAGAGTTCCTTTTCTTATTGCCGGGCTTGAAATCGGACGAAGGCTTTGCCATTGCGGATGAGTTCAGACGCTCGCTTATGCGCTTGCGTTTTCCAAGCGAAGATGGTCGCTTGGTGAGCATAACGGGAAGCTTTGGTGTTGCTGAGTATCGATCAGGTGACAAAACCATCGATAAGTTACTGAGCCGTGCCGATGCTGCACTTTATCAGGCCAAAGAAAACGGCCGCAACCAAGTTTGCCACGCGACCTAGGGTCTGAACTCAATTGAGTCCAGACCCTAGTTATTCTTCTCCACTATTATCCCATGCGCTCCGATGCATAGCTGTCGGGGCTGGCGGGGAACACGATGGATTTGTTGCCGCTAATAAAGGCGCGATGATGAATGTGCGCGTGGATTGCGCGGGCCAACACTTGGCTTTCTACGTCCCGGCCCAGAGCGACATAGTCGTTTGCGCTTTGCGCATGGGTGACGCGCACGATATCTTGTTCAATGATTGGGCCTTCATCCAAGTCGGATGTGACATAGTGAGATGTTGCGCCGATCAGTTTGACGCCGCGGGCATGGGCTTGTTTGTAGGGGTTTGCCCCCTTGAAGCTTGGCAGGAAAGAATGGTGAATATTGATGATTCGCCCAGACATTTTTTTGCACATCTGGTCCGAAAGCACCTGCATATAGCGGGCCAATATGATAAGCTCTGCGCCAGTATTTTCAATGATGGCAAGCTGTTGGGCTTCAGCTTCGGCCTTTGTCTCTTTGGTCACTTTGATGAGATGGAAGGGAAGGCCCCGACTTTCGACCAGGTCTTGATATTCATTGTGGTTGGAAATAACGGCAACGATGTCGATTGGCAATGCGCCGATTCTCCATCGATATAAAATGTCGTTTAGGCAATGCCCAAATCGCGAAACAAAAATTGCGACTTTCATTTTTTTCGTTTCATCGAAGAAATTAAATTTCATGCCATGTGTGATCGCCACCGCTTCGAATTCGCGCTGCAAATTAGCAAGAGTGAGGGTTTTGGTGCAGGTGAAACTGATCCGCATAAAAAAACCGCCATTTTCTAAATCGTCAAACTGGGCGCTGTCCGTGATGTTGCACACATTGTTGGCCAAGTAAGTTGCTATGGCGGCAACAATGCCGGGTTGAGATTGGCATTCAACAGTCAAAGCAAACTTGTTCATTTTGGGGGGGGATGTCCTTTGATGATTGGCTTTATGGTGGTGCGTTGGATCATTTAGTTGGGTGTGGGCAGACAATGCAAGGGGGGTTGGGTCAATCTGGTTTGTTGCCAAGAGTTAGAGCTCACAATAGCCGCATTTGAAAATGGTGATCCCGACGCGATTCGAACGCGTGACCCCCAGATTAGGAATCTGGTGCTCTATCCTGCTGAGCTACGGGACCACTCGGGCGGCAACATAGCTTGTGCGCTGCACTAAGAAAAGTCGGAATAAGGGATGATTTTTGCCATAATTTCATGCAACATCGCAGTCTGATCATATTGTAAGTTTGTTTGGGGCAAGTTATTTCTTGGTGTCTTTTCGATTTGGAATGTTTGCGGCGGCTTTCATGAGCATAACCATGTTTTTTGGCGGCGCGGCGTTTGCCTGTGAGACATTGAAACCGGGCCCAAAGGGGCGTGTGGTTGAAGTGACTGATGGCGACACGGTTATTCTTGATGGTGGCGAAAAGATCCGTTTGATCGGCATGCAAGCGCCAAAACTGCCGCTTGGTCGAGTTGGCTTTGAAAAATGGCCCTTTGCCGATGAAGCGCAAGTGTTTTTGAGCGCTTATTCGCTCGGGAAAAATGTGCGAATTTACTATGGTGGTGCGCGCAAAGACCGACATGGTCGGGTGCTTGGTCATATGTTTGTGGATGATGATCGGGAAAAATGGGCGCAAATTGCCATGATTGGTGCAGGGCTTGCGCGGGTGTATTCGTTCAGTGATAATCGGCACTGCTTGGACGAATTGTTGATGGCGGAACGCCAGGCACGGACGGACCGCAAAGGCATCTGGGCTCACCCCTATTACAAGCTACGCGATGCGCACAAACCACAGCTTCTGGAAAAACGCGACGGTTATTACGAATTGGTCGAGGGTCGGATATTTGATGTGGGTGACACGACATATCGGGTATACTTGAATTTCGGGCGTGAATGGAAAACGGACTTCACTGTGGTTATTGATCGGCGTGCCGTGAAGCAATTTACTGAGGCTGGGATCGATTTGCAAAAGATTGAGGGTGCTTTGGTGCGCGTACGTGGCTGGATTGATGTGGATGATGGCCCACGGATTGATGTGACCCATCCAGAGCAAATCGAAATATTGGCGTTAAAGTAAAATGAAGTGGCAACAGATCATTATCGTTGGATTGCTGAGCGGCTCCATTTCGGGTTGCACGACAATTTTTGATGGCGGCCCCAATGTTGGGGTGAGCCGGCTGGGTGACGGGTCCACTTTGGTGCCAGCGGGGACCGATCCGAGCGACCAGATTGTGGGGCAACGCGAACATCCAAAAATAGTAGCGTCATACGGAGGGTCTTACGATGATCGCTCGTCTGAGATTATGTTGGCGCGATTGGCGAGCAAGCTGTTGGTCGCTGCTGGTGAAGGTGATGTGCAACTTACGGTCACCATTTTGGACAGTGAAGAGGTCAACGCGTTTGCGCTACCAGGTGGCTATATTTATGTGACCCGGGGGATATTGGCTCTCGCTAATGATGAGGCAGAGCTGGCGGCGGTGCTGGCGCACGAAATCGCGCACCTTACGCTACGTCATGCCCGCGAGCGATCCAACAGAGAACGCACCAGCAAAATTGTTGATAGAGTGATTGGCGGTGTTCTGGGCTCAAACCCTGAGACTGACCAGTCTGCTGCTCGTTCAAAACTTTCATTGGCAGCATTCTCGCAAGCACAAGAATTGTCGGCGGACAAAGAGGGCATAAAAATTGCTGGCCAGGCCGGGTATGATCCACATGCGGCCGCGCGTTTCTTGGGGCTAATGGCACAATTTGCGTCCTATAAAACAAAAGGGCAAACGGGCGATGATTTCTTGTCCAGTCATCCCTCAACACCGGATCGCATTGAATTGGCGGTGAAAGCGGCTCGCGGGTTTGGTGCGCCGGGCATCGGCACCACAGAACGTGAGCGCTATTTGCAGGCGATTGACGGGGTAGCGTTTGGCCCAAACCCGGATAATGGGGCAATTGCCGGTCAGCGTTATATCCATCCAAATCTTGGATTTGTTTTTTCTGTACCCAAAACCTACAATTTAACAAATGCAAATGCATCGGTTGTTGCCGTGGCAAATGACGGCACGGCGGCGCGCTTTGACAGCGTGTTTGTTCCCCCGCAGGTGTCGCTTGCGGACTATTTGAGTTCGGGTTGGGTTTCGGGTTTAAATGAGCAGTCGATAAAATCAGATGAACTTAACAATGTCCCGATGGTCACCGCGTCGGCAAAGACCAAAGATTGGGCGTTTGAGATTGCGGTGTTGCGATTTGAGGGGCAAGTCTATCGCTTCATCTTTGCGGCGAAAGATTCTGGCAAGCGACTGAACAGTGATTTTGATTTTACCTTGAAGAGTTTTAGAAAATTGCGCAGCGCAGATCTGAAGCAAATCCAGCGGTTCGAGTTAGTGGTTGTTGAGGCGCGCGCTGGACAATCTGCACGCGATATGGTCAAGCGGATGAATGGTGTGTCTGATGCCGCAGCGCTGTTTAACGTGTTGAACGGTTTGCTGCCGGGGGATCAATTGATCCCGGGCCAGAGCTACAAGACAGTTCAAAAAAAATAGGGCCGGTCAACAACCAGCCCTATTAGAAGTTGATGCTGGGGTTGGCGATTATGCCGCCGCCTCAGCTGAATCACTGGCTTCGTCAGGTTTTGCGCCACGACGCGGACTTTTTGCCAAATTCTTTTGGATGAGCTGAAGCGCTTCAGTCAATGTGATCTTGTTCACCACGCCAATTTCGCGTGACATGCGATCAATCGCTGCTTCAAACAATTGACGCTCTGAATAGGATTGCTCTGGTTGTTCTTCTGAACGGAAAAGATCGCGCACAACTTCAGCAATCGAAATCAAATCACCGGAATTGATCTTGGCTTCATATTCTTGGGCGCGACGGCTCCACATTGTACGTTTTACACGGGCGCGGCCGGTCACAGTTCTCAGAGCTTTTTCAACTGTTACATCTTCGGCGAGTTTGCGCATGCCGACGCTTTTAACTTTGGCAAGCGGTACACGAAGGGTGAGTTTGTCCTGTTCGAAATTGATCACAAAAAGTTCGAGGGTAATGCCCACGACTTCTTGCTCTTCGACGCCGGTAATTTGCCCGACGCCATGTGCTGGATACACAACAAATTCGCCTGTTTTGAATCCTTGACGCTGCATTGGCTTCTTAGTTACCATTCGGTAAACTCCTAATTGACGCCCCAGCACTCCAACGTGAAGTGCCCTTACTGATCTGTCCCGATCATCGTCGAAAAAAGTGCCGTTCACGAAACTTGTGAGGGTTCTGTGATGGTTACCAAAATCCTAATTTATTTGCTTAGAGCAAAAAAAATGTGCCCTCCGGCACGGCTGGGTAAACGGCAAATTGCGACTGTTACTCATATGTAACACAAAAACGCGACAGAATCAATTTCCTCGCGTTTTTGGGTCGAACGTGCTTAATTTTGCCGTTTACTTGAAAAAGCGATCAATCGCCTTCGCCGGGTGCTTCTGAAAAGTATTTTTCAAATTTGCCGGTTTCGCCATCAAATTTGGCGGCATCTTCAGGGGGATCGCGCTTCTCGGCGATGTTTGGCCATATGTCCGCAAATTTTGTATTGAGCTCAAGCCAGGCTTCTTGGCCGGGCTCTGTGTCAGGCAAAATGGCCTCGGCTGGGCATTCAGGTTCGCACACGCCACAATCGATACATTCGTCTGGATGGATCACAAGCATGTTTTCGCCCTCATAGAAACAATCTACGGGGCAGACTGCAACGCAGTCCATATATTTGCATTTGATACAATTGTCGGTGACGATGTAGGTCATAGGTGGGTTCCGTTAGGTGTTCATTTGCAATAAATTGCAGTTGGGGGAGGTGCAACTGGACTTACCCGGTCCCTTAGAGAAACTGACGGTCTATTGGCTAATGAATTTTTGCCCAAAGTGCAAGGGTGGTTTTGAGCAACGAATTTTAAACCTTTGGCAATGTGTGAAATCTGGTTTCAATCGGGCTGTTTTAGGCGGTCTGTTTCGCGTCTTTGTCGTTTTGTGGGGCGCCCAGCGCCTTTTTCACGCAGCGCAACGGGCAGAAGGCGAGGCCCATCAGATTTGGGAATAGGGGGCGGGCTAAGGTCCTCGAACAGCAAGGCTGCCATTGGGGCAGAGCCACGATTTTCGCCAAGGCCCACAATTTTGAGAATACGAATGCTGCGTGGCAAGGTGATGGTGAGCACATCGCCAATTTTTATCTTGTTGGCTGGATTGACGCAGCGCTCAGAATTGACGCGCACATGGCCGCCATTTACCAGCTTTTGGGCCAATGTGCGGGTTTTGACGCAACGGGCAAACCAGAGCCACTTATCAAGCCTGCGCTTTTGCTCGGGTTCGCTCATGTGGCTTTCAGCTATTTTTTCAGCGCGGCAAGAGCTGCAAATGGCGAATCTGGATCAATCGGCTTTGGCTTGTAAGCAGGCTTGCTTGGCCGTTTATGCTGATTCGGTTTTTTGCCGGCCGGTTTTGCGTCTTTTTTGCCTTTTGCAAAAGGAGGGCGATTTTGTTCGCGCTTCTTGGCATGCTGTGGATTGTTGGTGCGACGTGGTGCCGGGTGCCAAATTTCGTCAAACTGTGGCTCAGCAGGTGCCGCTTCGGCCACTTCAGTCGCTACAATATCTAATTGTGCAGCCCCATCATTGCTTGGCTCATTGCTGTTGGCTGCAGCAACAGTTTCCGCTGTTCCGCCGGTCGCGATTTCGTGGGCAGGTTCAGTTTTGATTGGTGTGCGGGTTAGTTTGTAACCAAGCGATGCCAAAACAGTAGAAAACTCTTCACCTGCACATCCAAGAAGGCTCGTCATTTCCACAGTGACGCGGAACCCGTTGCCATCTGCGGCACCTTCTGGTGGGTTGTCTTGATTGCGTTTTGGATCAAACGAAATCAAAGGGCGAATCAAATCGGCCAAGCGTTCCAAAATGTCGACCCGTACGGCGCGATTGCCGGTGACTTTGAAGCCTGCAATCTCGTATAGCTCTTTTGCAATTTCGGGGTCGGTATCAATTGAGGTGCGACCTGACAAAATGATTTGCGGTAGTTCACGTACACCGGGCTGGCGCACGCCGCCATTTTTCAATGCCCAAAGAATCAGCGCCATTTCGCGCGGTGCTGGTTTTAGCGAAAGCGGCAAATAGATGTGATAGGCACCGAACTTGATGCCCATTTTGCGCATGATGGCGCGCACGTCTTGATCCAGAGATTTTACATCATTGGCAATCTCTGCGCGCGGAATGACCCCAAGGCTTTCGGACAACCGGAATGCTACGCCGCGAGCTGTGCCTTCAAGTTCGGCTGGCTCCTTTAGGGCAATCAATTGCTCCAACTGGGTGTTGATTGCATGGCGCAACCAAAGGTCCAAGCGGTCTTGCACACCCCCCAGGTCCGGTCCGGTCAAGCTTTCATCGGCCAAGATGATCAGACGCGGGGTCAATATGTCATCGCCCGGTGCAAGTTCTGCGATAACCTCGCCGCGCCAGCGGATATGACCTTCGGCGGTCAACACAAATTCATCGTTGGGAGAATCAGTTACTTTCTCGGCCCGTTTCTTGATTTCAGGCGCAATGGCGACGCTGGCCGCAGAGCGCAAATTTTTAGTCTCCCCGCCATCTTGAGATGAAAGGGTAAAGCGAAATCCTTGAATGGATCCGATGGATTGGCCCTCAAGGGATACTTCGCCACTCTGTGATATTTCTGGTGCAGTCATTTGCTTATCTCTTAAATGGCGCATTAATACACTTGTACGGCGATCAATAAACCGCAGCGTGAGACGCTTATGTAGTGCGTCTGACAATGTGTTTTCAATCTCATTTGTTTTTTCACGCCAATAGGTAGGATCTTTTAGCCAGTTTTTCCGGTTTGCGACATAGGTCCAAGTGCGGATTTGTTTGATCCGATTGGACAAAGTGTCAATTTCGCCTTGGTCATTGTCGCAAAACCTGACCTGTTCGGCAATCCAGTCTTCGCTAATTGTTTCGTTTTGCTCAAGATTTAGGAAGATTGTGGCAATTATCTCACCATGTTGGGCGGGGGAGATGTTGCGATAGTCAGGAATAAGTGCGCAATCCCAAGCCAATTCGGTGATTTTCTTACCCGTCTTGGGGCCAATGTCAGGATGCCGCATTAAATATTCTAGTGCCAATTGATCCTTGGCTGTTGGCACATTGGTGAGTTTTTGATGGGTTGTGCGTTGATCAAGCGATTGTTGGAGCAGGGTGAATGAAGCGAAATTGAGTTTTGGGTTGCGCCATTGAAGCACTTTTACGGGTTCAAATTCGTGTGCCTCGAGCTGGCTCACAAGTTGGTCTGAAAACTCCTCAACACCACCGGTCACCCCAAACGTGCCATCTTGTGTGTGTCGTCCTGCACGGCCAGCGATTTGTGCGTATTCAGCGGGAATAAGTGGCCGCATCTGTTTGCCGTCAAATTTCATGTCGGCGGCAAAGGCCACATGATCAATATCAAGATTTAGCCCCATCCCGATCGCGTCAGTTGCGACCAAAAAATCGACCTCGCCATTTTCGTAAAGTTCCACCTGCGCATTGCGGGTGCGCGGGCTCAGAGCCCCCATCACCACCGCCGCGCCGCCGCGCTGGCGACGGATCAATTCGGCGATGGCGTAAACGTCATTGCTGGAAAACGCAACAATTGCAGACCGCCCCGGCTGTCGCGTGATTTTTTTTGAGCCTGAATAGGTGAGTTGGGACAAGCGCGGGCGATAAATAATTTCAACGTCTGGCAGCAGTGCGGCAATGATCGGTGCCATCGTTGCAGCGCCCAGCAATAGCGTTTCGTGGGTGCCGCGCGCGTGCAAAATGCGGTCGGTAAATACATGCCCGCGATCAAGGTGGGTGGCGGTCTGAATCTCATCAATAGCAACGCACTCGACACTGAGATTGGTGGGCATAGCCTCCACAGTGGCGACCCAATAACGTGCGTTTTTAGGGGCAATACGCTCTTCGCCGGTCACCAAAGCCACAGCGGCAACGCCCACCTGATCCACCAATCGCTGATAAACCTCGCGCGCCAGCAGCCGCAGGGGCAGGCCAATCATGCCCGTGCGATGGGCCAACAGGCGTTCAACCGCATAGTGGGTCTTGCCCGTATTGGTCGGGCCCAGAATCGCTTTTACGTTGCCCGCGGCATATTGGGTTTGCATAATCTCTCCGGCACCTTTTGGTGAGGGGGCTGGTTTGACTGTCTTATTTCGAGACAGGGCGGCGGGTCAAACCAGAGTTGGATTCATCTTTGGTACAAAAAGAGAACGAACACAGACCGAATCGGCGTTGAGCGTCCATTCTTGCTTCGTTCCCTACAGTATATGGTGGGTGGTGCGGTGATGGGGCACTATTTTTCGTGAAATTGTACGATTGGGGGCTTGAAAAAACAAAATCACGTTTACCAGTGTTTCGATTTGATTAACTTGGCCAATTTCCTAACCATTGTTTCAAATGTTTGAATGTATTTGAGTTGCCCGTCGACACATATATTAATCTTTGCGGGCAGGAAGGGGCGCAAAAAAAGTGCAATCTTTACGAAAAACACTTTGACGTGTCGAATTGAGAACCAATCCGGGCGCATATGGTTAACGGTATTTCGTTATCATCGGGTGATTTTTAGTCGTTCAGCCGCGTCAGAACCATTGATATATCGCCAAATGCTGTGCCTACCAAAATCCGATATGGAATCAAATAGCCTGATTGCTTTAATGGTGCATACCAAATCAAAAAACGTTGGTTGGATTGCATGTAGGTGGTGGTGTCGGAATTCGAAAAGTGACCAGAAATCGGCTTGTACCGCATTGTACACAACATCACAGGACCTTGGTAACCCGTGGCCTTTGACTTTGCTGTTTGCTCTTTTGCGAACTTTAACTCGATGTCATAGCGCTCAACACCTGTATAAATGTTCAAACTCCGGTTGCAAATTTCCGGCTCCAAGCGGTCTGCCTTGAGCAAAAAGGCGGCAATAGGGTCGTTGATGGCACGGCGATGGCTGGCGACAATGGGCACCCGGTTTTTATTTTGACTGAGGGGTGGGGCGACTTGTTCGCTGGTGACATTGCCATCTTGTGCTTCAAACCGAACATTGAATGATTGTTTGTTGGCAATGGTTTCCAGTTCAAAGCGGTTGCTTTGTAATTGACCGGCTGAGGAATTGCCCGAAGACGACAATCGGGCGGTACCCGCTGCAATAAGGGATGCGAGGCCGGATACATCGCCAGAAATGTTGACGCTATAATTTTGACCGTTATCTTTGAATGACACACCCACGATGGCGATATTGACGCCGCGTAAGGTCACAATATAGGTGGCATTTGCATCCAGAACTGCTGCAATTGCGTTATAGGGTGCCCAAAAAATGGCAAGTGTGATACAGATAGTGCGGATAAAGGGTGTGTAAAATGATGCGGCCACGATGTCGGTCGATCCTTAGCTATTACGCAAGTTTGGTGCTTTTGACGAATCACTGATTTTCAACAGTGCCGACATGGTTTGATGCTTTCAAGGCAATTCGAAGTGATTTTACGATAGAAGTGCTTGACTAATGGCGGCCAATTACTTACTTAAACGCGACTTTTTCATGTAATTGAGACCTGTCGGGCTCCGCAAACTGCGCGAGACAGACGAGGTTTTGTGGATCGAATGGGAATTATAACATGGCACGGCGTTGTGAACTTTCTGGCAAAGGTGTGATGTCTGGTAATAATGTGAGCCATGCGCTCAACCGGACTCGTCGCAAGTTTTTGCCTAACTTGTGCAATGTGACTTTGATGTCTGAGGTTTTGGGCCGCAATGTGAAACTTAAAGTTTCAGCATCGGCTTTGCGTACTGTTGAGCACCGCGGTGGCTTGGACGCATATTTGCTCAAAGCAAAAGACACTGAATTGTCAGATCGCGCGTTAGGCGTGAAAAAAGAAATCCGTTTGGCGCAAGCGTCTTAATACGGCTTTCTGTTTGAATTTTGATATTGAATCCGCGGGACGATTTTTCGTTTCGCGGATTCTTGTTTTCATAAGTGGCGTCGGTCTATTGCCGGAATTGCTACGTAACATAAGAGGTGCATGATGATGCTCACTCGTTTTTTTGTGGCCGTTGCGGCCATGGCGATTGTTGTCGCCACATCAAACTATTTGGTTTCAATCCCGGTTGATTTTCAACTTGGCCCATTGGACCTCAAAGAAATCCTCACCTGGGGTGCCTTCACCTATCCATTTGCTTTTCTTGTTACTGATTTGACCAACCGTCATTTTGGTCCAAAGTCCGCGCGGATCGTTGTGCTGGTCGGCTTTTCCCTGGCTGTTTATTTGTCGATCAAATTGGCTTACCCAAGAGTAGCGGTTGCATCTGGCACCGCGTTTTTGGTGGCACAGTTGCTTGATATTTCGATCTTTGATCGCTTGCGGGGGGGCGCTTGGTGGCGCGCGCCACTGATTTCATCCAGTATCGCCTCGGCAATTGATACGGCGATCTTTTTCTCGTTGGCGTTTGCGCCTGCCTTTGTCGGCATCGATCATTTCTTTGCACAGAGCGACACGTCGCTTGGCTTTGGTGTGCCGCTGTTGAGCATGGGCCCTGAAGTGCCCCTTTATGTGTCGTTGGGCTTCGGCGATTTGATCGTTAAAGGTCTAATGGTTTTTGCGCTGTTGGCACCATACAGTTTTTTGAGACAGTTTATCTCAGATCGCCAGGTTGCCAAAAGCGTTGTTGCCTGATCAGTTGAGTGGGTAATGCCTATAAAATGCTGAACTGAATGTGAGCGCAATTTAGCATTTGATCAACGCCCCGTTTTTTCGGGGCGTTTTTTTATGTGCCAACGCCAACTACCTTCCATACAGACTTGAATTGCGTTTCGCGCTTCGGTTTGATAGGAGTAACAAATCAGATCGCCGGGTTCACGGCGCTGATTTTCGGGAAATCCCAAAAAATGAAAATTTCGACGCAGGCTGACTTTGAGCAAGTGCTGAAATGGTTTGCTCTTGCTTTGGGACTTTGCAGTACGATTGCGATTGTTCAAGGCTGGCAGTTGGCGGCCATGCTGTTTGGGCTGCCATTCTGTTTGATATGGATTTATTGCGGTTGGCTCAGAACAGAGCGACAGTTGAAATACATAAATATCATGTTTTCGGCGCTCTACATTTATGGAATCGCTCGGTATTTCATGCTGGATGCTTAAGAAGTCAAACGGGTGTGATCCCCTAGTCATGTGAAGCTGTACAGCGGACCTTAAACTACACGATGTTTTGAATTCACTTTTAACGAAAAAGGCCCGCCACAGATGTGACGGGCCTTTGGTGTCTTCATCAAAGTAATTCTTAGTGATCTGCCAAAAACGCTGTCAAAATATCGCGCGCGGCTTTTAGATCAGTTTTGTCGATCATTTCGGTTACTGTGTGCACATAGCGACACCCGACAACTATGCCAACAGCTTTTGCGCCAGCGGCGGCTTGTTGGGCGGCGGCGCCATCTTGTCCGCCACGGGCCAAAATGGTGCGTTGGTATGGAATATTGCTCTTTTTGGCCAAAGCTTCCACTTCACGCACAAGTCCGATATCCGCGATGAATGAGCTATCTTTCACATGAAGGCCAAAGCCCTTGCCTTGAATGGTCACGGCTTGGTGCTCAGGCACCCCAGGCGTGTCGCAGGCGAGCGTTACGTCAATTCCTAGTCCGATATCAGGCTGGATTGCGTGCGCCGCTGTGCGGGCACCGCGCAGGCCAACTTCTTCTTGGGTGGTGAAAGCCACATGGATTTCGCAATCGTGGGTGGATTTGTCTTCCACCAGCTTGCGAATTGATTCAATGCCCAACCAACATGCCACACGGTTGTCGAGTGCTTTGGAGACGATTTTGTCTTCCATATCGAGCAATGGCTCGTCCATCACCACATAGTCGCCAACTTGCACGACGTCTTTGGTTTTTTCGCCCATGCCCAGGTCGATCACGAACTCAGAAACGGTTGGAATTTTTTTGCCTTCTTCAGGGCTTTGAATATGGATCGGCTTGCCGCCTGGATTCATCACGGCTTTATAGTCGCCTTTTTCGGTCACCACCAAAACGCGGCGGCTGAACAGGTTGCGCGTGTCAAAGCCGCCCACATTGTCCACATAGACATGGCCTTTTTCACTAACGTGTGAGACCAGAAATCCGATCTCGTCCATATGGCAAAGCAGCATGATCTTTTGCGGTGGATTTGCTGGTTTGCCTGTTGGGTTGCGTTTGCACAAAAGTGAGCCCATTGGATCGGTGACCACTTCGTCGAAAAGGCCTTCAACTTCTTTTTGGATGAGCGCACGGATGCGGTCTTCGCGGCCCGGCACGCCCGGGGTTTCGCACAAGCGCTTCAGTAGATCGATATTCATGAATTATCCCTTTATCAGATTTGCCCGTTATGGCCGGGCTTTGATGTAATCTGGGGGCATACTGACGTGATTTGCATCTGAAATCAAAATTATTTTACTAGCTCAAATTGCAGCAACAATGTGCGTTCCCAACCACGAAAATTGTCGTCTGAGAGGATGGAAATGATGGTTTCGCCATTTGCACCAATATGGGTCGCCAAGCCTTCCATATTGTCCACGTCGCCGCCATTTGCCTCGAGTAATTTTTCGCCAAACAAAACTTGTCCGGCTTGTACTTGGGCGGCTGCGATTTTTCGCAATTGCATGGAAAAGCCGAAAATGCCCACATCGCGATAAAGGATCAACAGGTCACCAGCTTGTGTAAAGGCACAACCTGTTGGGCGGAAGCCGCCCTCTGCGGCAACGCTAAGATCGCCGCCATCGCGTTTGCCCGAAAGCCATGCGCGGTTGTTGCCTTTATCGTTGCGCACGTCTTCGGCAATCATCAGCGTTGAGCCAGCAACAGGAGAAGCTGGTGGGGCGATGCAAAGCGACTCGATTGACCAATTGTTGCGTTGTTGGGTGAGCCAAGTGGGGATGATATAGTCTTTGGCTGCGCCGCCTGGCCGTCCATCGAGCAACGCAAAATCGGCGACACGGGTGAGATTTTCGAACCCGATCCGCACGGCGACGGCTTCTCCGTTTCGGTAGATGGTGTCTATGGCTTCGGAATCGCGTGACCACAAGTTGGGAAGTTTTACGCCTTTGGAGTTTTTGATCGGCTCGATCGTGGCGTTTTGGATGGCGACCGGCGCGCCCTTTTGATCGTAGCTAATTTGTCCAGCAACAAGGTAACCGGTGTCTGTAACCATCGCCACGCCGCCATTGGTGGACATGATGGTGAGGTCAGACAATCCACCAAAGTTTGGCACGTTACCTTTGAGTTGCAAACCACCCCGCCAGATCAGGCCAGTGCCAACGGGTTTGCCGATAGCTTGGCCTTTAAACCATTTAATGGGGGTGGCACTAATGTTGAATTTTTCAGCGAAGGCATTGCTGGGCGCAAAAATGGTGCCGAGTAATCCCAAAAGCAAAATGAATGAGCGAACTATTTTCGGCCTCGGCGACGGGTTTCGGCAGGCAATTCTTCATCAAACAAGTCTGCGAGATTGTCAGTAAGTGCACCCGCCAATTCTTCAGCATCCAGCAAGGTGACCGCGCGGCGATAATAGCGGGTCACATCGTGCCCAATGCCGATGGCCACCAGTTGAACTGGTGAACGGGTTTCGATGTCTTCAATAACGTAACGCAGATGTTTTTCTAAATAATTGCCCGGGTTGACGGATTGCGTACTGTCATCGACAGGCGCGCCGTCAGAAATCACCATCAATATGCGGCGATTTTCGGGCCGACCCAGAATTCTCTTATGTGCCCACAATAGAGCCTCACCATCAATGTTCTCTTTGAGCAGCCCTTCGCGCATCATCAAGCCAAGATTTGACTTGGCGTGACGCCATGGCTGTTCGGCAGATTTATAGATGATATGGCGAACATCGTTGATCCGACCCGGATTGGCAGGGCGTCCGCCTTGCATCCAAGCTTCTCGTGATTTGCCGCCTTTCCAGGCGCGGGTGGTGAAGCCCAAAATTTCAACTTTTACGCCGCAACGCTCTAGCGTGCGCGCCAGAATATCGCCGCAAATCGCCGCAATGGTGATCGGGCGGCCGCGCATGGAGCCTGAATTGTCAATCAACAAGGTCACAACCGTGTCGCGAAAATCGGTGTCTTTTTCGACTTTGAACGACAAGGGTTGCAACGGATCGGTTACCACGCGGGTGATGCGTGCGGTGTCCAGCAGACCTTCTTCAAGATCAAATTCCCAAGAGCGACTTTGTTGGGCCATCAAACGGCGTTGCAATTTGTTGGCCAACCGCGCCACGGCGCCAGAAAGTCCATCCAATTGTTTGTCCAATAGCGCGCGCAATTGTTCAAGTTCTTCAGGCGGGCAAAGGTCTGCCGCGCTCACGGTTTCGTCGAACTTTGTGGTGAATATCTTATATTCGGGCATGTTGCGGAAATGATCAGGAATATCATTGTCCGGTTGCGCGTTGGGGCTATCTTCGCCATGTTCAAGCGGCGCGTCCTGTTCCTCCATATCTTGCATATCGGCGTCTTCGCCTTCGGTTTCACCTTCTTGCTCGGTGTCGCCTGGCGCTTGTTCTGCGTCGATTTGCTCTTCATCCTGTTCGGAGGTGCCGTCTTGTTTATCGGCATTTTCGTCTGGAGCATTTTGCGGATCAGTGTCTTCGCCCGCATCGTCCTCGTCGCCATCCAAATCCGTTGGATCAGCATCAACTACCAATTCCATGCTGCGCAACGCCGCGCGGCAAAGTTTGGAAAACTCAGTTTGATCATCCACGAGCGATGCTAAATCGTTAAGCTGTTCGCCCGCTTTTTGCTCGATAGTTTCGCGCCAAAACTCAACCAAGCGTTCGCCGGATGAAGGAATGTCTATGCCCAACAGTTTTTCGCGCAATACCAAACCCATAGCCTCGGCCAAAGGCGCGTCGGCAATGTCGGTGACGGACGCGTAGTTGGCGCGGAACAATTTGTCCTCGAGCATGGCGGCTAGATTGCCCTTCATGCCAGGTAAACGTGCGGTGCCGAGGGCCTCAACCCGAACTTGTTCGAGACTGTCAAAAACCGCTCGCGCCTCGGGGTCTTGGGGTGAGTATTTTTTGTGTAGTTTTTGGTCGTGGGCGGCCATACGCATTGCCATGGCGTCGCCTTGGCCGCGCGCGATGGCTATATCTTCAGGCTTTGGCAGCCGGGGTAGGTTGGCCAACCGGGCTTTGTCTTTGGTGAGTAATGGCCGGTCGGACGTGAAAGCCACTTCCAACTCTTTGTCCTCGGCGATGGCGCGCATGGTCACGCCAACGGCGTTTTTCAACGTCGCTGACGGATCAGGTTTATTGGCGCGTTTGGATATGCCAGACATATTTTCCCTCTCGGGTTAGACCGCTCCGGCTGGAGTTTTAGGCGCTCAAAGCGATGTTCGCCGCAGATTCAGGCAAGTCGGTGCCAAACACACGCTGGTAGAACTCAGCTACAACAGAACGTTCCAACTCATCACATTTGTTGAGGAATGTGAGACGGAAAGCCATGCCGATATCACCAAAGATTTGCGCATTTTCAGCCCAGGTGATAACCGTACGAGGGCTCATGACGGTCGAAAGGTCGCCATTGATGAACGCCGACCGCGTCAAATCAGCAAGCCGAACCATGTTCGAAATTGTTTGGCGGCCTTCTTGTGTGTCAAAACTTTTGGCTTTGGCCAAAACAATGCCGACTTCTTTTTCGTGTGGCAAATAGTTCAAGGTTGCCACAATCGACCATCGGTCCATTTGACCTTGGTTGATTTGTTGCGTGCCGTGGTAAAGACCAGATGTATCGCCCAAACCGATAGTGTTGGTAGTTGAGAACAAACGGAAAGCGGGGTGTGGCTCGATCACTTTGTTTTGGTCAAGCAAAGTCAGACGGCCGGACACTTCTAATACGCGCTGGATCACGAACATCACGTCAGGACGACCCGCATCATATTCATCGAACACGATCGCGATGTTGTTTTTCAGCGCCCATGGCAAAATGCCGTCGCGGAATTCAGTGATTTGTTTGCCGTCTTTGATGACAATGGCATCTTTGCCCACCAAATCGATCCGGCTGACATGGCTGTCCAAGTTGACCCGCACAAGTGGCCAATTCAGGCGCGCGGCGACTTGTTCGATGTGGGTTGATTTGCCCGTGCCGTGATAGCCTTGCACCATGACCCGACGATTGTGTTCAAAACCGGCAAGAATGGCCAATGTGGTTGCTTTGTCGAACAGGTAATCAGGATCCAGAGGCGGCACGTGTTCGGTGCGTTCTTTATATCCTTTGACCACCAAATCTGAATCTATGCCGAAAAGATCGCGTACTGAATATTCGGTATCGGGCAGGGGTGCTGTCACACTCATTATGGGTAACCTTTTAGATAGAACGTATTCGTCAATTGGGGTTTTGGCACAATTTGCGTGCAAAAGGTAGGGTGGGGAATGTTAAAGATGCAAGTTATATAGCAACAAAGTTCGGGCTCGACCAGCGCCGAGCCCTCATCAATATGCTGCTTGTTTGATCACACAAATCCTTTGGACTTAAGATGGTTGTAAGCCGTCACGATATTGCGCAAACGCTCCTCGGAACTTTTGTCGCCGCCATTAATGTCTGGGTGGTGTCTTTTCACCAGATCTTTATAGGCTTTTTTGATCTCATCCGGGCCTGAGGCTGTGCTGACATCCAGCATTTCCAGTGCTTTTTTGTCGGCATCCAGAATTTTACGATCTGTGGAACGATTTGGCCCTGCGGACTTGCCTTGCATCCGGGCATAGCGGCGGAACACGTTGGATGGGTCATGGTTCTTTTTCTTGCGACCTGCCGTGCTCGGTCCGTCGGTTGCGTCGTTGGCAACTTTGTTCACGCCCATTTCCCAAGTCGGTCGCCCGCCGGTGCGGTCAGACACAATTTTTTGAATTTCGTCATCTTTCATCTCGGAGAAGAAGTTGAAACTCTTGTTATATTCGCGCACATGGGTCATGCAGAATTGGTAATAGCCGGGTTGATCAGAACCTTTTGGTGCTTTGTGCGCGCCAGCTTGGTCACAGCCCTTCCATGCACAACGTGGCAAATCGTCCTCAGGTTTTGCGGCTGAAGACGCGCGGCGTTTTACTTTTATTTTGTCGAAGAGCTTTGAATTCAATGTACGTGCTCTTAAAGTTAGAGAAATGGACACCTCTTTTACATCAAAAAGTAGCGAGAACGAAACCCCCTATGTCGATGAAACAAACAATCTTTGAGAAATTGTCGAAAGAATTTGCGCCTACCCACCTAAATGTGATCGACGAAAGCGAATTGCACCGGGGCCACGCAGGTTATCGCGAAGGTGGAAACTCCCACTTCAGGGTACAGATTGCCGCCGCCGCTCTTGATGGCAAAACCCGGGTCGCCCAGCAGCGGGCGGTGATGGATTGCATGGCTCAAGAATTGAAAGAAGCCATTCATGCCTTTGCGATTGAGGTGAGCCCAAGTGATAAGTTCAGACCCTAGAACTTGGTGATCAGACGATCCGATAAATTGATCACATTGTCGCCTGTTGCAAATGGGGGCAATACTTTTTGCATGCGACGGGCATCCTCAGCATTTACAGGTTTGGAGAATAGGAAGCCTTGAAACTGGTGTACCCGCTCGCCTTGGGATAAGAACTCGGCTTTGGAGATCTCGTCTACGCCCTCGGCGACCAAAGTAATGTTCATTTGCTTGGCAATTAAGCAAACGCCGTTGAGGATATTACGTGATATTTCAACAGTGGCGGCATCATCAATGATCGATTTGTCGATTTTGATTTTGTCGATTTCAATCTGACGCAAATAGTGCAACCCACAATAACCTGCGCCAAAATCGTCAAGGGCGATTTGCACGCCCATTGCCCGTACGCGTTCAAGGGTCGTGCGAATTTTTTCCACATCATTGATGAGTACGGACTCGGTGATTTCCAGCTCCAACCGATAGGGGGCAAGGCCGCTATCATTGAGCGCTTCTTGTACGGTGGTTAAAAAGTCAGACCGGATTAATTGCACGGGCGACACGTTAACGGCGACAAATAAGTCGGGGTGCCAGCTTGCGCATTCGTGGCATGCTTGTTGGAGTATGTGCGCACCAATATCCAAAATAAGCCCGGTGCTTTCGGCAATCGGGATAAATTCCTCGGGGTTTAAAATTTCGCCATCAGGCAGCTCAATGCGAGATAGGGCTTCAAAGCCTGCGATTTGCAAAGGGTTTTTGGCGTGAACGATGGAATGAAAATAGGGTTTGAGCGTCGCTGCGTGTATGCAGTCGCGCAAAATACCTTCAATGCGGCGGCGGTTCGATGCCTCGCTAGCAAATCTGGGCTCAAATACGCATCCTGCGTGGCCGGTTTCCTTGGCTTTATATAGAGCTAGATCTGCGGCTTTGAGCAGTTGGTCTTGGCTGGTGCCGTGCAAGGGAGAAAGCGCAGTGCCGATGGATGCGGTAACGTTCACCTCATGATCGGGCAATATGTAGCGCTTAGCCAAGAATACACGCAGTTCGCGACCAAAATGGGTAGCCGCCATTTCATTGGCAGTTAGATATTGAATGACCACAAATTCGTCACCGCCGAAACGCGCGACAAAACCGGCATCGCCGACCCAGTTTTGAATGCGGCAACCAAGCTGATTGATCAGCTCGTTGCCCACATCGTGGCCAAGAGAGTCATTGACTTGTTTGAAACGATCTATGTCGACAAAATGAACGGCAAACGGGTGGTTGCCTTGGTTGGTTTCCAACAATTCCTCGAGCTTGTTGGTGAGGGCCAACATGTTCGGCAGGCCCGTCAAATGATCGGTTGTTGCTTGTGCGGCAATTATTTTATTGGCCCGCTTTAGGCGACCTGATGTGCGGTAAGAGGGGTAAAGGAATATCGGCGCAACGAGCGAGGCGACCACAAGAGTGACCCCTAATTGATACCAAATGCCAGCATAATATTGGCCAACAGTTTGAAACGCGACCACCGCAAGAATGGATGCGAGCACCGTCGCGCCGGCCGATTGAAACAATGTCAGCTTTGCTGGGCTGATCGAGGGATCGCCCGCGAAGTACTTTCCAATTATGTTCCAACATTTCTTGATCATCATGCACAAGAGCATATTGGACAGGAATTACGGTTTTCGCGGCGAAATAGGTTGCATTTTAATGAACTTGGAAAGTGCGTGTGTTTACAGTGGTATAGAGTCTATATGTAAGGAAAAATTCACCCAAATTGCCCGCTGCAAATACCGGCATCTAGCGGTAATGCGCGGTAAAGTGGCACAAAGGTTGGCGGTTGTGCTGCCGATCCGAGCGGCACGGCCTTTTAGTTGGTTGCAACCAAGATGGCACCAGCGGCGATCATTGCGACGCCAAACCAAGCTGCGATCGAAAGGCTTTCACCCAAAAAAAGGGCACCAAGAACAGCAACGAACACAACACTGAGTTTGTCAACAGGGGCGACTTGCGCCGCTTGCCCAATTTGTAAGGCCTTGAAGTAACAAAGCCAAGATGCACCTGTGGCAAGGCCGGACAAAATCAAAAATAATATGGTTTTGCCCGAAAGCGTATTAAGGGGTTGGTATTCGCCGGTTTTAACAATCAACAATGTTAACCCAACAACAACCACAACAGTTCGTATGAGAGTTGCAAAATTTGAATTTATGTCGGTAACGCCAATTTTGGCAAATATCGCGGTAGCGGCGGCAAAAAAGGCGGCCAAAATTGCCCATGTTTGCCAGCTAGTGGTGATGTCACTCATTTGCTTCGTGCTGTGGTCAAGGAATAATCCTTAGTTCGGTGATGCGATTGCGTTCCTTTTTTAAGACGCTAAAACGTTTGCCGTGAAATGTAAAAGTCTGGTTGATATTGGGGATCATTTTTGCTTCATCAAGCACCAGCCCGGCAATGGTGGTGGCGTTTTCGTCTGGGAGGTTCCAATCAAGTGCGCGATTAAGGTCGCGAATGGGCAAAGAGCCTTCCACAATGTAAGAGCCGTCTGGTTGCTTTTTTGCCCCTTGCATGACTTCGTCATGTTCGTCAGCGATTTCGCCAACGATCTCTTCCAAAATATCTTCTAGCGTGATCAGGCCTTCCACCTCGCCATACTCGTCCACAACGAGGGCAAAATGGGCCTTTTCGAGTAAGAATGCGTTCAGTTGTGCTTGCACAGGTGTTGTGTCGGGCACAAACCACGGCTTTGATACGATGGCGTTGATGTCAAGTTGCTCAACATCGCCACCCGCTTTGAACAAAGCCCGCAGTAAGTCCTTCGCGTGCATGACGCCAACGATGTTTTCCTGATCGTCTTTCCAAAGCGGGATGCGTGTATAGGGGCTTTCAAGAATCTCTTGCACGAGCTGCTCTTTGGGCAAGTCGGCGTCGAGTGCGAGCATTTTGGTCCGGTGTACCATGACGTCAGACACTTCCAATGCGCTCAGATCAAGAATGCCGCCAAGCATGTCTCGATCATTCTTGACCACCTCACCATCCCGGTGCAACAAGTCCACGGTGCCGCGTAATTCGTCGTGACCCGTCATGCCCGTGTCATCGCCTTCCCGGCGTGCGCCGAGTAACCGCAACAAAGCGTTGACCAGTTTTTGAATGGCAAAAGTGATAGGTGCAAACAGCGCCACTATGGGCCGCACAAAGGGCGCAACACCCAAGGCAAACTCGTCAGGTTTTGAGATTGCCCAGGTTTTGGGCAACACTTCTGAGAAGATGACCACCAACGCCGTCATGACGATGGTGGCGTAGATCACACCCGTATCCCCAAACAATGCGATGAGGACGCTTGTTGCCAAAGATGATGCGAGAATGTTGACCAGATTGTTGCCCAACAATAGTGCGCCGATCAGGCGTTCTTTGTCTGCGGTTAGCTTTTCAACCAATTTGGCACGTTTGTTGCCCGATTTCACCCAGTGATGAATGCGCGCCCTAGAGGCCGCTGTGAGGGCTGTTTCGGAACCAGAGAAAAACCCAGATAGGGCCAGAAGCACCAAAATAGCAGCCACTGACACCCAAAAGCTGGGGGGCAATGACGCAAAAAATTCAGCCATTAGTTTCGTTGCTCCTCAAGAAATGCAGAAATCGCGTCGGGGTCAACACCCTTTTGAATGAAAGCCTTGCCGATGCCTTTTGTCAAAATAAAGGTGAGGGCACCGCGAGAAACTTTCTTGTCCTGGGCAATATGATGCATCAATTTGTCAGTCGATGCGAGTTCGCCGGATATGTCGCTTAGCTCGGTTGGCAGACCAACTGCTTTAAAATGGTTGGTGACGCGCACAGCGTCTTGTCCGTTTGCCATGCCGATTTTTGTTGAATATCGATGGGCGAGTACCATGCCAATAGCGATACCTTCGCCGTGTAGCAAGCGATCACAATAGCCCGTGACCGCTTCAAACGCGTGTCCGAACGTATGCCCCAAATTGAGTAATGCACGGGCGCCAAGTTCTTTTTCGTCGGCGGCAACAAAACGCGCTTTTGCCTGGCAAGCATGGGCGATGGCTTTTGCGCGGGCCGGGCCCCCTTCAAATATTTCGCGCCAGTTTTCTTCGAGCCAAAAGAAAAACTCTTGGTCATCAATGAGGCCATATTTGGCCATTTCGGCGTATCCGGCGCGAAACTGTCGTTCAGACAATGTGCCAAGCGCGGTTAAGTCTGCGGCAACGTATCGGGGCTGGTGAAACGCGCCGATGAGGTTTTTGCCGTGTGGGGAGTTGATGCCGGTTTTGCCGCCCACTGAACTGTCAACTTGCGCTAATAGTGACGTGGGTACTTGCACAAAATCCATGCCGCGGCGAATGATTGAGGCTGCAAAACCTGCCAGATCACCCACAACGCCGCCACCAAGGGCAATCACAATGTCGTTGCGTTCAAGCCGCTCTTTAAGCAACGATTCAACAACGTGGTTGAGCATTTTGTTGGACTTCGAGCTTTCGCCAGCGGGAATGGTCACCACAGCAAAGTCCAGGCCTTCAGCCTCCAAAGTATGCTTAAGGCGCGGAAGTTGTTCGCGCGCAACGTTTTCATCGGTCACAATGCCGTAACGTGCGCCGGGGAACATGGATTTGAGCTTTGCGCCCAGCGTGTCTATGGCGTCGTGCGCCACATTTATGTCGTACGCGCGTTCGCCCAGATCGATATGAACGATATTGTTGTCGGTCATTTTGTTTGCGACTTTTCGGTTGGGTCCAAATATTCAGCGAGGGTTGCAATGATTGTTGAGGCAATCTGCTCGTGCGTCGCCTCATGCGATACCACCGTTACATCCGCTAGCGCATATGTTGGATAGCGTTGATCCACGAGCGATTTGAGTGTGCCAAATGGGTCTGGTGTGCGCAATAGAGGTCTTGTGTTGCGGCGCGACACACGCTCGAATAGCAATTCAACATCGGCTTTTAGCCAGACACAGATGCCGTGCTGGGATATGTTTTTGCGGGTGTTTGGGTCCATATAGGCCCCACCGCCAGTGGAGATGACTGCGTTGCGCCGTGTGCGCAAAAGCCGGGCGATAACGCGGGTTTCCCCGGCGCGAAACTCTTCCTCGCCATGGGTTTCAAAAATATCGGGGATGGGCATGCCCGCCGCCAATTCAATTTCGTCGTCGCTATCGATAAATTCAATATTCAGGAAATGCGCCACCCGACGGCCCACGGTCGATTTGCCTGCGCCCATCATGCCAATGATGACGATTGGCCGAGCGTTGCGACTTTTATTCACGCGATCTGCATTGCGTTGCACCACGGTGCTGTCCAATTCGACGGGCACTAATATCTCCAGCTTGACCTCGAATGTGAGGTTGAAGCGATGTGTGGGTGAATTGTCAAGCCGCAACACGTAATCGAATGCTTGATTGCAAGCGCAAAATGGCCCAAAAGAGGGCAGTTGGAGGAACTACTATCAAATGCCTACGCTTATTCGTTTTGTGTTATTTATTGGAATTCTAGCGGCCATTGGGTACGGCTCTATGTACGCGTTGACGATATTTGTTGACCCCGAACCGCGCGAAATGACTCAGCGCATTCCATCGCGGGATTTGTTTGGAAATAATTAGGTTTGGCAACAGGACTGCGCCAATGTCCGATCAGTATTTGATCGAAAATTTTTTGGAAATGATGAGCGCCGAGCGCGGCGCGGCCGCCAACACGCTTGAAGCCTATCGTCGTGACCTTTCTGACTATGCGGCGTTTGCCGCAGCGAAAAATGGGGAAATGGCGAACGCCGACCGACATCTGATCCAACATTATCTCATTGCTTTGGATGAACGTGGATTTGCCGCTTCCAGTGCGGCGCGACGTTTGAGTTCGCTCAGGCAATTTTATCAATTCTTAGTGGCTGACGGGGTGAGAAAAGATGACCCCACACGGGTCATTCCTGCGCCCAAAGCGGGCGTGCGGTTGCCAAAAACCATGTCAATTGGTGAGGTTGACCGATTGTTTGCGCAAGCTGAATTTGAAGTGGCGAGCGACAAACTTAAGCCAAAAGCAAAATTGCGGGCGCACAAGCTCTATGTGTTGCTTGAGTTATTATATGGCACGGGCATGCGCGTTTCCGAACTTGTTGGCCTGTTGCGTTCAAGCGTGACCCGAGAAGGTTCAATGCTGAACATCATTGGTAAGGGCAACAAAGAACGTGTGGTGCCGCTTAATGACCGCGCCAAAGATGCGCTGCTTGCTTATTTGGGTCACCTGCCTCCGGGCCGGTTCGTATTTCCAGCCAATACGGATACAGGATTTTTGGCGCGCCAAGTTTTTGCGCGTGAGTTAAAGGCATTGGCGGGTCGTGCGGGATTGGACACTTCAAAAGTATCGCCGCATATTTTGCGCCATGCTTTTGCCTCACATTTGTTGGAAAGGGGAGCCGATCTTCGTGTGGTGCAGTTATTGTTGGGGCATTCTGATATTTCTACGACACAAATTTACACGCACATTTTGGATGAGCGGTTGACCGCGCTTGTGCATGACCATCATCCCTTGGCCAAGGACTAGCGCTAAAACGCTTAGAATTGACGATCAAGTTGGGTTTTTGCCAAGGCTAAGGCGCACAAAGCTTGACATTAACCGGGGGAATGGCCACTTTCCGCCGCAATCATATGAGGTTCCAAAGCCGACAGGTTAGGAACGACAAAAAAGACGGATAAAGATGCAATCCTATCTCGAGTTTGAAAAGCCAGTTGCCGATATTCAAGGCAAAATTCAAGAGTTGAAATCGCTTGCGCAAAGCGGCGAAGCGATTGAAATTGAAGACGAAGTCATACGTTTGCAAGACAAAGCAGACGAAGCTTTGCTCGAGATTTATGGTCGGCTTTCGCCTTGGCAAAAAACGCAGGTGGCGCGGCATCCGCTGCGGCCGCATTTTGTTGACTATATCAAGCAATTGATCACGGACTTTGTACCCTTGGCGGGTGACCGCAAGTTTTCTGAAGACGCTGCGGTGCAAACCGGATTTGGTCGTTTTGATGGTCAGCCGGTTGCGATTATCGGCCAGGAAAAAGGTTCGAATACGGAAACACGCCTCAAGCATAATTTTGGCTCCGCGCGGCCTGAAGGGTATCGCAAAGCGGTGCGCGTGATGGACATGGCGGATCGATTTGATATCCCTGTTCTGTTCCTCGTGGATACCGCTGGTGCTTATCCGGGCGTTGGTGCAGAAGAGCGCGGGCAGGCCGAAGCGATTGCCCGATCAACCGAGAAGTGTTTGGAAATTGGTGTGCCATCTTTGGCGTTGGTCATAGGTGAAGGTGGTTCGGGTGGCGCGATTGCGATTGCGACGGCCAACAAAGTGGTCATGCTTGAGCACTCGATTTACACGGTGGCTTCGCCAGAGGCGGCGGCAACAATTTTGTGGCGTGATGCCGCCAAAGCCCAAGAAGCGGCGAACAACATGAAAATCACGGCCCAGGACTTGTTGCAGCTTGGTATTATTGATCACATTATCGCGGAACCCGCAGGTGGCGCGCATCGCCATGTGCAAGAAATTATGCAGTCCACCCATAAGGTGATCGAAGACTTTTTGGCGGAGTTTGAAGGCAAAGGCCGTCTTGAAGTGCGTGAGCACCGCCGAGAGAAATTCCTCGCGATGGGCGCAAACCTTACTTAGGGTCTGGACTCAATTGAGAAACGGTCTGGATTGGGTGCAAGGCGAATAGTATTGTGCATCTTATTGGATTAACTATAATTCATTAGGGTGTACTGTAAGCTTTGTAGCTTGGATGTAGGTTTGGAGGCGATTGTGGCAAATGGTCTGCGCAATATTGTAAAATCATTGTTGGTGTTGATCGCGCTCGGGGTTTTGGCGGCGTGTACCACAGGCTTTGAAAGCGATCGCGGAAATATTCCATTGCCGTCTTTGACCAAAGCGCGACTTGGCCAGATGGGCTCAAGCGAAGGCGCGCCCATGCTGGTGCGGATTTTTAAAAGCGAAAGCGATTTGGAAGTCTGGAAGCAGGTTGAAGCCACGGGCAAGTTTGAATTGTTTCGCACCTATAAAATTTGTGCATGGTCCGGCGATTTAGGACCAAAGTTCAAAGAAGGGGACCGTCAGGCACCTGAGGGTTTCTACGACGTGACGCCGGGATTGATGAATCCGCGCTCCAGCTATTTCTTGTCTTTCAATCTTGGTTTTCCAAATAAGTTTGATCGTGCGTATGGACGTACCGGCACAAATATCATGGTGCATGGGGATTGTACCTCAAGCGGATGCTATGCAATGACGGACGAACAGATTGCGGAAATTTATGCGCTGGCACGGGAAACGTTTAAGGGCGGCTCTAAGAGTTTTCAGGTTCAGGTTTATCCGTTCCGCATGACGGGCGAAAATTTGGCCGCTTATAGTGACAGCGAACATATGGAATTTTGGCGCGACATTAAAGTTGGCTACGACCATTTTGAACTAACCAAGCAACGCCCCACATGGGATGTTTGCGATGGCCGATACGGTGTTAACCGGGCCGGTGGCTGTGGGGCCTCAACGCTGAGCGCAGAAATGCGCGCAGCTTATGGCAAAATGCAAGTAGCAGATGCGGCGGCTTTCAAGGTGGCTATGGCCAACAAAGCGCAATCCAAACTTGACGCGGAGGCTGAAGCGCAACGTAAAATTGAGGCAGCGCAGGCCGCAGATGAACGCAAAGCGGCGATCAATCAAACCACGAGCAAAGTGACCGGCTGGTTCGGGGGCTTGTTTGGCGGTGGGGGCTAAATGTCGGTGCTGAGAATCCAGATGCTGCTGAACGCGCTGGGCGACTAGAAATCATGCGCCGGGTGTTTTTGCCGCTTTAAGCGACTAAAGCTTTTTGATCCAATAACCGACGGTCTTATGTTCATCAAGCGCGGCGGTATCGATCATCTCAAAGCCAAGTTTTTGATGGAAGGCGACCGAGCCGGGATTTTCTGGTATGTGGTTGATTTCACAACATACCAGCGCAATGCCGTCCGCTTTGGCTTTGGCCATAAGGTCCAAATAGAGTTTTTTGGCGTGGCCTTTGCCACGCGCATGCTCGGCGGTGACGATCCTATCGATATAAGCAAAACTTTCGTAGCGCTTTTTGAACCAAGAAAAATTGATGCCGTCGTGCGGCGAGTTATGGCTCATAGTGATCAGAAATGCATCCAACGAGCCAATGGTCTTGGTCAGATATGACCGCTCGACCAATCGTTGCAGGTCTGCGCTTTCAAGGAACGAGGTTTCCTTGGCGTGGATATTATTAAGCACTAACACATGATCGAATTGATCTGATGTGAGGGACATCTTAGTCTCCTTAGAGCGGCCAGAAGACCATGATGGATGGCACCGAAACGGCGACAATGATGATTTCAAGTGGAAGCCCCATTCGCCAATAATCAGAGAATGAATAGCCACCCGGGCCCAATATCAGCATGTTATTTTTGTGCCCAATTGGGGTGAGGAACGCGCAGCTTGCAGCGACGGCCACCGCCATCAAAAATGGGTCCGGGTTCACGTCCATTTGAGCGGCTAGACCGATTGCGACGGGCGCAGCTACAATTGCGGTCGCAGTATTGTTCAAAACGTCAGATAAGGTCATGGTGACAATCATCAGCAGCGTGAGCGCCACCCAAGCTGGTAAGCCCGCAGTTGCGGCACCCAGTGCGTTGACGATCAATTCGGTGCCGCCTGAGCTTTCAAGCGCCGCGCCCAAGGGGATCATCGAGCCCAACAAAACCACAACGGGCCATTCGATGGTGTCATAGAGTTCGCGCAACGGCACGATGTCGGTGAAAACAAACACGATGACAACGACCGCTAAGGCGACGGGGAGGTATATCCAGCCAAGGCTGGCAGCGATCAAAGCGGCGGCGAATACACCAATGGCGAGCCAAGCGCGGTCATATTGGGTTATGGGCAATCGACGGTCGGCCAATGGCAAACAACCCATGCGCCCGATCACGTCTTCCACATTATCAGGAGCACCAAGCAACAATAAAATGTCGCCCGGTTCCAGTTCGGTTTTTCTGACCTGCGTACGAATGGCTTTACCTTGTCTTGAAATCCCCAAAAGTGAAACGCCATAGCGCGGGAGCAATTTGGACTGCATGGCGGTGCGCCCGGCTAAGCGGCTTTCGCGGGTCACCACAGCTTCGGCCAGAATGATGTCGCCTGACAGGGCCTTGTTGGATGCGGTTTGGCCTTGGAATTTCAAGCCGAGTACGCCAACAAGGGCGTTAATCGCTTCAGGCGAGGCTTCAATGATCAGGTGATCGCCTGCCTTGATCTCTTCGTTGCGGGCGCGGCCACCCAATCGAGTGCCACGTCGCGCTAACCCAAGCACATAACAGTCGTTTTCTTCGGCGATGGCATCGAGTTCTTTGACCTTTTGGCCAATTGCTTTGCTGTCTGCACCAACCACCAAATCTGCAACATAGCCTTCCAATTCGGCCAGTTCAGAGGGCGAGTTCTTGTTGCGAGATTGTTCGGGAATCAACCGCCAGCCAATTGTTGCCACATAAAGCATACCCACTAACGCAGCGATTAGGCCAACGGGGGCGAAATCGAACATTTTAAACGGCTCGCCCAACGTGGTTTCCCGGATTGAAGCAATAATGATGTTTGGTGGCGTGCCGATCAGGGTCACAAGGCCACCCAAAATTGTCGCGAATGACAATGGCATTAGTGTTTGCCCCGGTGTCCGCCCGGCTTTTTGCGCCGCTTGAATGTCCACAGGCATCAGCATGGCCAACGCCGCCACATTGTTCATGAAGGCCGACAAAATGCCACCCAGCCCACCCATGATGGTGATGTGCATGCCAATGGAGCGCGATTGATCAATCACCGAGCGGGTGATCAAATCGACCGCACCTGAATTGGTCAGCCCGCGCGAAACGACCAAAACCAGAGCAACGATTATCGTTGCGGGGTGACCAAACCCGGAAAAAGCCAAGTCGGTCGGCACCACATTAAACAGCAGTGCAACGATTAGTGCGGTGAATGCCACAATATCGTAGCGCCAGCGGCCCCACAAAAAACCAGCAAAAACGAGAAAGAAAAGCGAAAACAGAATGATTTGGTCAGGTGTCATATAGCGGGTGGGCCTAGTTTATCTGCACAATGCGAATTGGTCTCATGATCGCAAATCGGGAAGCCGCCGACTAGGGGGTAATTAGGATTTGTTTGGTTCATTGCCGGCTCTAATCATGTAAAAGTCAGATAAGGCCGATCAGGATTGTGGGCTTGTATTTTGCGCGGTTCATTGAAATCATAATTTTTGGAGAAATATGACAAAAAACACACATCCCTTTGAGCAAGCACACTCGATTGGCCCGAAAATGGTGCGCCTATTGGCGTCAATCGGAATAACCGATTTTGAACAGTTGGTTGATGCGGATGCGCGTGAGCTTGCTTTGCGAATCAATGTGGAAATGGGAGATAAGCGCCTAAATGGGATGGGCGTGCGGGCGCTGGAAAATCTGATTGCGTTGGCTAAGGCGAACACGGCATGACATTTGATCGGTTTGTGGCAGACATACGGTCATGCAATGTTTGCGCTGCGCATTTGGCTTTGGGGCCGCGCCCGGTTTTGCAAGTAAGCCAGAGAGCCAAAATCTTGATTGCCGGGCAAGCGCCGGGCCGTCTTGTCCATCTTTCGGGCAAACCGTTTGATGATAAAAGCGGCGAGCGTTTGCGCGACTGGCTTGGGGTAACATCAAAACTGTTTTATGATCCGTCGCTGTTTGCCATTGTGCCGATGGGGTTTTGCTTTCCAGGCGCCGGCAAATCCGGCGATCTTCCCCCGCGCCCCGAATGCCGGGCAACTTGGCACGATAATCTCTTCACTCTCATGCCACAGCTTGAGCTGAAAATCATCATTGGCGCTTTTGCGCTCGATTATCATTTGGGTGACAGACAATCCAAAACGCTGACCGGGACGGTGCAGCGATGGCGGGAATTTATGCCGGACTATTTGCCGTTGCCGCACCCAAGTCCGCGCAATAATATTTGGCTCAAGCGTAATCCGTGGTTTGAGGCAGAGGTTTTGCCCGAGTTGCGGCGCTTAACGAAGGCATTGTTGGTATGAGCACAGATTGGCCCCGTTGGAACAGCGCGCTGGTTTATTGGTCAAGAGGTTGGCCATTTATTGGTGCTATCCTGCAAAAGAATTTGAGTTATCAAACTGCCAAACTGCCCCATTTTGAGGATCAAAAACTAACAGAATGGTTTGCTGATCGCTTGGCGAACGCAAACAGCTATCTTGAGTTTGGCAGTGGTGGCACCACGTTTTTAGCCGGCCAACTGGGCATCCCGTTTGCCAGCAAAGAAAGTGACTTGTTGTTTTCGCTCAGCGTCCAACAAACGTTGCAGCAAGCGGGATATCTGAAGGCCAATCAGCAACACATTCACGCAGATATTGGGCTGACGGGCAATTGGGGTTACCCAGTGAAGGTGAATGGCTTGTCGCGACGTGAGAAAACCAGATTTGCCGCCTATTCTGACATGCCGCGAATGGACAAATTGCCCGACTTGATCCTCATCGATGGACGTTTTCGGGTGGCTTGTGCGTTGAAGTGCATCACGGCGCTGTTTGGCACAGCAGGCTGGACCATATTGGTGGACGATTACATCAATCGACCCCACTATCACGTGGTGGAGCAGTTTGCACAGCTTGATCAGATGGTTGGGCGCATGGCGGTTTTTGTGCCATATCCAGACGTGAAAATGGCCGCTATAGAAGATGTTCTAAGCGACCATTTGTATGATTGTCGATAGGCCGAATGACCTTTAAGCAATCGCCCCGTGGCAATGCTTGTATTTTTTTCCAGAACCACATGGGCAAGCTTCGTTGCGGCGCACCTTGCCCCACGTTGAAGGGTCGTCTTTGTTGGCCACATCGCTTGCTGGAACTGCATCATTTTCGCCGGTAAACGGATCAATGTGCTGCTCTTGCATTGGCGGCAATTGTGGCTCAGGTGGGGCCACTTGCACCTGCACATGGCTGAGTTGCGCAATCACCAGTTCGCGCAGGCTGTCGAGCAATGTTTGGAATAGCTCATAGCCTTCTTGTTTGTATTCGTTCAGCGGATCACGTTGCGCCAGCCCGCGCCAACCAACAACTTTTGATAGGTGATCAAGGGTCACCAAATGCTCACGCCATAGCCCGTCAATCGATTGCAATAAGATCTGTTTTTCGATTTGTCGCATGATTTGTGGCGAATAGTCGGCCGCCTTTTTTGCCGCTGTTTCGTTGGCCAATTTAATAAGGCGTTCAGTAACTTGTTCGCTGTCTATGCCTTCTTCCTCTGACCATTCTTTGATCGGGGCATTCACATTGAGGTAGGTTTTTGCCGCTTCTGCGAGCTGCTCATGCGCCCATTGCTCAGGGTAGGAACGGGCTGGAATAGCCTTCTCGATGATGTCATGTACAACATCCTCGCGCATATCTTTGATGGCAATGGCCACATTGGCTTCGTCCATCAATTCAAGACGTTGTTCAAAGATTACCTTACGCTGATCGTTCATGACATCATCATATTTGAGGATGTTTTTGCGGATATCAAAGTTGCGCGCTTCAACTTTTTGTTGGCTGCGCTCAAGCGCTTTGGTTACCCAAGGGTGAGCGATGGCTTCGCCGTCTTCAAGGCCAAGTTTGACCAACATGCCTTCCATGCGTTCGGGTGCGAAGATACGCATCAGATCGTCTTGCAAGGACAAGTAGAATTTGGAGTGACCGGGGTCACCTTGACGGCCTGACCGGCCACGTAGCTGATTATCAATCCGGCGAGATTCATGCCGTTCGGTGCCGATCACATAAAGACCACCGGCAGCAAGAGCTGCTTGTTTACGTTCTTCGATTTCTGCTTTGATTTGTTTGATCTTAGCGTCGCGTGCGTCGCCTTCAAGGTTAGCGCACTCAATATCAATGCGCATTTCCAAGTTGCCGCCCAGCTGAATGTCGGTTCCCCGACCCGCCATGTTGGTTGCAATTGTTACCGCGCCGGGCATGCCCGCATCGGCGATAATTTGTGCTTCTTGTTCGTGGTGACGGGCGTTGAGGACTTTGATGTCTTTTGCGCCCTTTTTCCGCAGCATGTCCGCAAGAAATTCAGATTTCTCAATTGATGTTGTGCCCACCAAAACCGGCTGATTGCGCTTTTGGCAATCAAGCACTTCATCGGCGATGGCTTTGAATTTCTCTTCAACCGTGCGGTAAACTTCGTCTTCTTCGTCAACCCGGGATACATCTTGGTTGGTGGGGACAGAAATCACATCCAATTTGTAGATGTCAGCAAATTCCTCGGCTTCAGTGGCGGCAGTTCCGGTCATGCCAGAAAGTTTTTCATAAAGGCGGAAATAGTTTTGGAAAGTAATCGAAGCCAGAGTTTGGTTTTCCGGCTGGATTTTTGCGCCTTCCTTGGCCTCTAGCGCTTGGTGCAGACCTTCTGAAAAACGACGGCCTGGCATCATTCGACCGGTGAACTCGTCAATGATCACCACTTCATCGTCGCGCACAATATAATCTTTGTCGCGGGTGAAGAGTTTATGTGCACGAAGTGCGGAATTCATGTGGTGGACGATAGAAACATTTTCGATGTCAAAAAGGCTTTCGCCTTTGATCAGCTCTGCTTCTTTGAGGATGGTTTCAAATTTTTCAATTCCGTCATCAGTAAAAGACGCAGAACGTTGTTTTTCGTCGAGTTCAAAATCTTCGTCGGTGACATGTTTCATCAACGCGTCGATTTGCACATAAAGATCGGAGCGGTCTTCTGATGGACCAGAAATAATCAAAGGCGTCCGGGCTTCGTCAACCAGGATTGAATCGACCTCATCGACGATCGCGTAATGGTGTCCGCGCTGCACCATTTGTTCTTTAGTGAACTTCATGTTGTCGCGCAAATAGTCGAAGCCAAATTCGTTGTTGGTGCCGTAGGTCACATCCGCTGCGTATGCTGCGCGGCGTTGATCGTCTGACAGTCCGTGCACAATGACACCGGTTGTAAGGCCGAGAAAACCATAGACTTGGTTCATCCATTGCGCATCGCGGCCAGCCAGATAGTCGTTCACGGTGACAACGTGTACGCCTTTGCCGGTGAGGGCATTGAGATACACTGCCAACGTTGCGACCAGTGTTTTGCCCTCGCCGGTGCGCATCTCGGCGATGGCATTGTCGTTCAATACCATGCCGCCGATAAGCTGTACGTCAAAGTGACGCATGCCCAATGTGCGTTTTGCAGCTTCCCGCACGGTGGCGAAAGCTGGGACCAACAGGTCTTCTAATTTCTTGCCACTTGCGTAGTCGGCTTTTAGCTCGTCAGTGCGGGCGCGCAATTGCTCATCGCTTAGGGTCTGCAGTTCCGGCTCCAGGGCGTTGATTTTATCAACAATTGGGCGGTATTTTTTGACTTGGCGATCGTTAGATGAGCCAAAGATTTTTTTTGCTAACGCGGCGAGTGCCATATGAGCGGTCCCATTTTGTTGCTATTGCGCCTTAATTTTGGCGCATCAGCGGAAAATTCTTGGTATGAAGAGGGCAAAATATGGGCAAATGCCATTAGATTTTGCCTTTTCAAGCGTTGGGAGATGTAAGTGCGGTTAAGTGTCTTGTCAACGTCTCGGAAATCACGCAAACGTCAATTAAATATGTTCGACCAGTGCTTGTTTATTTTATAGTCGATGCACATGCAAAAGAAAAAGAAAGATCAATAATGCAGAAAACAGAACTGAAACACCAAAATCCACTACGTTCCATCTTGCTTGGTGGGGCAATTGTGGCTGGCATGATGTGGGCTCCAAGCGTTATGGCGCAGGAAGTTTTGTCACCCGAGGCTGTGATTGCTGTGGTGGGAGGCGAAGACATTACGCAAGCTGATCTTAGCTATGCACTTGAGGATATGGGTGAAGAAATCACACAGATCCCGACAAATGAGCGCCGCAGTTTCTTGGTGCAAATGCTGGTGGATATGAAGGTGATGGCGCAAGCTGCACGCAAAGCGGGGATGGCTGACACAAGCACCTTTGCGCGGCGCAAAGCCTATTTGGAAGATCGCGCTTTACGTCGTGCGTATTTGCAAGACGTTATGGCGGCTGAATTAAGCCAAGAAGAGTTGAAGGCGGCCTATGACGATGCTTTCAAGGATTTTGATACAAGAGAAATGCTGCGTGCACGTCATGTTTTGCTGGCGACTGAAGACGATGCGAAACGGGTGGTTGTCGAACTTGAAAAGGGCCGCGATTTTGCTGAAGTAGCGAAAGAAAAGTCCACCGGACCATCTGGGCCACAGGGTGGCGATTTGGGCTATTTCGGCGAAGGTGACATGGTGCCAGAGTTTTACAATGCGGCCAATGCACTTGAAATTGGCGCTTATTCTGCGCCGGTACAGTCGCAGTTCGGTTGGCATGTGATCAAACTTGAAGACCGTCGTCCTTCAACGCCACCGGCATTTGAACAGGTTTTGCCGCAAATTCGTCAGCGCGTGATGGTTAAAAAATTCGAGAAACTGGTTGAAGGCCTGAAAGCCAACACTGACATCAATATCGTGGATGCGAGCAACTAATATGGCTGAAAAGTTGGCAGTTTCCCCGTTGGCGCCGGATCATTTTCCGTCCCTTGATAAAGTTGAGGGCGTTGAATTATTCACCGCGCCAATTGGTGCGGGCTATCATGGGCGTCATAATTTGTTGTTGGCACGCATGATCGAAGGGACAAGTGTTGCGGGTGTTTTGACCAACAGCAAATGCCCTTCTGCGCCTATTGATTGGTGTAGGAATAACTTGCCAATTGGTGTGGCGCGCGGTCTGGTGGTCAATGCGGGGAATGCCAATGCTTTTGTGGGCAGAGTTGGCGCTGATACTGTCCTGGCAACAGCTGAGGCGACCGCGAAGCTTTTGGGGGGGGTACCGTCGGAGATATTTATATCGTCAACCGGGGTGATTGGCGAGCCGCTGGACCCCCAACCGCTTGTTGCTGCGTTGGAACAAGCGCTTAAGCACAGCGTTGATTTTGAGGCTGCAGCCAACGCCATTCGCACAACCGATACTTTTGCAAAGGGTGCGGGTGCATCGTTTGATATTGATGGTGTTGATGTAACAATTTCTGGGATCGCTAAAGGTTCGGGCATGATTGCGCCCAATATGGCCACTATGCTGTCTTATATCTTTACCGATGTTCCGGTTTCAGCCGTAGTGCTGCGCTCCATCTTGCTTGAAGGCAATGCCAAAAGCTTCAATGCCATTACAGTTGACAATGACACTTCGACGTCAGACACGTGTTTGGTGTTTGCCACTGGGGCTGCAAAAGCGCGTGGTCTGGTGCCAATCACAGATTTGGATGATCCGCGCTGTGCAGAATTTGCCCAAGCGCTGCATGCTGTGCTCAAAGATTTGGCGTTGCAGATCATTCGAGATGGTGAAGGGGCGACCAAATTGATGGTTGTGAATGTTTCGGGCGCGGTTTCTAACCAGAGCGCGGACATTATTGCCCGTTCAATTGCGAACTCGCCTTTGGTCAAAACCGCTCTGGCCGGGGAAGATGCGAATTGGGGACGTGTGGTGGCCGCGGTGGGCAAAGCTGGTGAGCCAGCGGATCGGGATAAGTTGCAAATTCGGTTTGGTGATTTGGTGGTGGCAAAACAAGGTTATCGCTCTGCTGATTATTCGGAAGAGGACGCCAGCCAATATATGAAAAATCAACAGATTGAAATCGGGGTTGATCTTGGTTTGGGGGTAGGTGAAGCGACCGTTTATGGCTGCGATCTGACCCACGGCTATGTGACGATAAACGGCGACTACCGTAGCTGATGGCCGATCAGCATCCCGTTTTGTTGGTCGTCGCCTGCGCGCTGGTGGATGCAGATCGGCGCGTGTTGATTGCTCAGCGTCCTGCGGACAAGGAAATGGGCGGTTTATGGGAGTTTCCAGGGGGCAAGGTCGAACCACATGAAAGCCCGGAAACTGCGATTATAAGAGAGCTCAAAGAAGAACTGAATATAGATACGCAACAAGCATGTCTTGCGCCATTGACGTTTGCGTCATTTTCTTATGAAAAATTTCACCTTCTGATGCCACTTTATGTGTGTCGAAAATGGCAAGGGATACCTACAGCGCTTGAACATTCAGCGCTAAGGTGGGTAAAACCGCAGCGCTTGCGTGACTATCCAATGCCGCCGGCAGACGAGCCGCTCATCGCTCATTTGTGTGATTTGCTCTAAAGATTGGACCCGATTTTTTTCGAGGAATGTAGCCATGTACGCCACAATCAAAAGATTTTGCCAAGACGATCAAGGAGCGACAGCTGTTGAATATGGTTTAATAGCTGCGGTGATGGCTGTGGTGCTTATTGCTGCATTTGTTGCGCTTGGCGATACGTTGGGCGCATTATTTAACGGCAATGATGAGAGCATTGGCGGCGCGATGAATAACGCGCTTAGCTAGCTCAACTGTTGCGCATTTTGCGCTTAGTCCTTTTTCTCTAAAGCGTCTTTGAGCGACATTTTGGCGCTGCCCGGTGCCAATGGCTTTTGTTGACTGTCGTGAGGTGCCCACGCGGACAACCAAATAAACTCCAATGTGGCTCGAATTCGTCCGTCTTGATCCTGGTTGTCTTCAATATAGTTGGCAATTACTTTGCCCAATAGCTTTCGTGTTGTGGCCTTGTGCGGCAACTCGATCATGGGGTTTGTTGCGCCAAATTTTCGCAGTTCGCTCATTAGGGCGAGCGGGTGCTCGTAGCGGACGGTATGATTCTCTAAATCAGATACCGGCAGTGCAAATCCAGCCCGTTGCAACAGTGCACCAGCATCGCGAATGTCGATAAAGGGGGAAACACGCGCAAATGCCCCGCCGGATAATTCATCATCGGCTTTCAGCCATGCTGAGCGCAACTCTTTAAAGGTTTCGCCGCCAAGCGCTGCGCCCATAAATAGTCCATCAGGTTTTAGGTGGCGACGAATTTGCGTTAAAAATCCGGGTACATCATTGGTGGACTGTAAATCCAGGATCGAGATAATCAGATCATATTGACCGTTTTTGGGCGCAAATTGCTCCACATCCAGCAGCGTCACATTTGTGGTGGGAAGTAGTGTGGTGGCCAATTCAAACTCAATAGGGTCGGTCGCTGTTTTGCTGGTGGTTGTCAAATATTCTTCGGATGGGCCGACAATCAGTGCTTTTGCAAACTTGCGAGTGATCGTGGCCAATCGACTGTGCAGCTCTTGCAACACCAAATCTGCAATAAAGCGATCTTGGGCGACGCCACGGCGTTTCAATCGGGTTTGAATTCGGCTACGATTAAAGAGCATTGGCGGCTGCATGGTGTGGCTCCAAGGATACTTTGAGCGATATTTATGACTGGCACGGACAATAATAGAATTGTCGCGCACGCAAAATCTTACATATCAGCATCGCACAAAATTGCGATCAGTTGGCGTGGTCGGATTTTGAATATGCTGTTTCCCCCGTGCTGTCTAGCGTGTGACGAACCAATTATTGAAGCGGATGGATTATGCGCTGCTTGTTGGGGGAGATTGCGGTTTGTGTCGAAACCATATTGCCCGGTGTTGGGCATTCCCTTTGCTGCGGATTTAGGGGCAAGCGTTTTAAGCGCGCAAGCCATCGCCAATCCACCGCCTTTCGCCCGCGCTCGCGCCGCGGTGATTTACGATGATTTGGCCCGGCAAATGGTGTCGCAGTTCAAATATGGTGATCGGTTGGAATTGGCAAAGTTTTGTGCGCGGCTAATGGTCAATGCAGGAGATGATTATTGGGGCACACCTTGTGTGTTTGTGCCCGTGCCGCTGCACTGGCGACGCAGACTGTTGCGGCGGTACAACCAAAGCCAATTGCTGGCGGACCAATTGAGCGAGCTTACGGGGTTTCCTACTCATTCGGGGTGGGTGGCGCGCAAGCGCCCAACCCGTCGTCAGGTGGGATTGAGTTCAAAAGATCGCGAGCAGAATGTGCGTGGTGCATTTGTGGTCACTGATACATTCTTGGAGGAGTATCAAGGTCAACATATTGTAATTGTTGATGATGTGGTGACAACTGGGGCTACTGTCGAAGCGATTGCGCGCAGTTTTAAGGCAAAATATCGCAATAAGGTGAACGTCATCAGCTTTGCACGGGTTGTCACAGGGCCTATTGGTGCAATATAGAAGCTGGTCCCCTTTGATCAATTAGGAGCAATTTGTGCCCACGATCGATATCTATACCACCCCAACTTGCCCCTATTGTTTGGCCGCAAAAGCGTTGCTGGATAATAAGGGTGTTATCTATAATGAAATGACGGTTATTGGCGCGCCGGCCAAACGTCAAGAAATGCTAGAGCGTTCCAACGGGCGCTATACGGTGCCACAGATTTTCATAGATGGTCAGCATATTGGCGGTTTTGATGAGATGAATGCGCTGGATCGGCAAGGCAAGCTTGACCCGTTATTGAAACAGATTGCCAGTTAAAATGCTATTGGGCGCGTTGCAGATGTGCTCTTCAATGGATGTTAGGGGTAACCTTTCCATCATTGAGCGCGCTTGCGCAGACGCTAAATCCCAAGGCGTTACCTATCTACAAGTGCCAGAAATGGCGGTGATGTTTGCAAAAAATTATGCGGGCATTCAAGCGTTTGTGGAAACGGGTGCTGAAACAGCAATCGCAACCCTTAGTCAAATGGCGAAAACCCATCAACTTTTTCTGCATGTGGGCTCGATGCCCGTTGCGGGTGAAAATAGCAAATGCCTAAACCGGGCGTTTTTGTTCGGCCCGGATGGCACCCAATTGGCCCATTACGACAAAATCCATCTATTTGACGCAGATGTTGCAGGTGATGAGCCGTACCGGGAAAGTGCCAATTTTGATGCGGGTGATCGGGCGGTTGTGGCCGAATTGGACGGGATTAAACTTGGCATGGCCATTTGCTATGATCTTCGGTTTCCGCAATTGTTTGCGACGTTGCGCCAAGCCGGGGCGCAGATTTTGACGGTACCAGCGGCTTTTACCGTACCCACGGGCCGCGCTCATTGGGAAAGCTTGTTGCGCGCTCGGGCGATTGAAACCGGCTGCTATATGGTGGCCGCCGCGCAGGGCGGGCATCATGCCAATGGCCGCAACACATACGGCCATTCGATGATTGTAAGCCCATGGGGCGAAATTTTGGCCACTTGCGCTGAGGGTGCTGATGGGTTAATTGTCGCGCCGTTCGACGCAGAACAGGTGAAACAGGCTAGGTCACGCATACCAACGCTTGGTAATGCGCGTGATTTTTCGTTAAGCGTTAACCATAATGCGGCACAATGATAATGAGTGAACATGAAGGTGTGTTTTTGTGATCCAGTATTCGCTTAGCTGCGCAAATGAACATAAGTTTGAAGCTTGGTTTAAAAATGCCGACGCCTATGACGTGCAAGCCAGCCAGGGTGTGCTGGAATGTCCCGTGTGTGGGTCTGGCGATGTCAACAAAGCGTTGATGACGCCTGCTGTCGGTAAAAAAACCAATCAAAAAGTTGCGCTGTCTGCTGGTCACCCAGATCAAAAAGCGTTGCGTGAAGCCATGAATAAGCTGCGTTCTAAAGTGGTGAACGAAGCTGAATATGTGGGCGATCGGTTTGCGGAAGAGGCGCGCAAAATCCACCTTGAAGAAAAAGAAAGCCGTGGCATTTATGGTGAGGCAACTTCTGAGGAAGTAACCGGCCTTGTTGAGGATGGCATCGATTTTCTGCCACTTCCAGCCGCGCCAGAAGACCACAACTAATCTTCAGTTCTAATCTGTTCTGAATTTTCGAACCGTCTGGCGCTTGCGTGCGGGGCGGTTTTTTGATGTAAAAATCCAGTTGACATCTATGTAAGTTGTAACTTACGGTAAGCTATGACTTACCAAGATATCTTTTCAGCGCTAGCGGACCCAACGCGGCGGCAGATTTTTGAAAATCTACGAGATCGCCCCAAAACCGTTGGAGAATTGGCAATGGGACAAACTGTGTCCCGGCCCGCGGTGTCCCAACATTTGCGAGTGTTGCAGGATGCACATTTGGTGAGCGTGGAACCGCAGGGCAACAGGCGTTTATACTCGATCAAACGCGACGGCCTGAAAGAATTAAGGGACTATCTCGACTGTTTTTGGTCGGATGCATTTTCTGCTTATCGGGCTGAAATTGCGCGCATAGTCGAAAAAGAGGGAAAGTGATAATGCTAGAACCACTCATAAAAACGGTCGATGTGCCGTGCGATCAAGCTACCGCGTTTGATGTGTTTATCAATAAAATGGACACATGGTGGCCATTGGGTAAATTCACTCTGTCCGCGATGAAGGGCGAACCAGCCATTGGCATCCGCGTTGATGCGCGACCAGATGGGCAAATCGTAGAACTCGGCGCTGGTGGCGTTGAAACCCTTTGGGGCACGATCAAAGAATATAATCCGCACGACTATCTGGCGATGGATTTTCACATTCCAGCACCGGGCCACGAAGATGTCACTGACCGCACGCTGGTTGAGGTGCGGTTTACGTCGCTTGGCGACAATTCAACGCGACTTGAAATGACCCAATCCAATTGGGAAGCGCTCGGCGATATGGCCGAAATGGTCCGTGGCGGATATGGCCATGGTTGGACGATGATTTTGGAAGGTGGTTATTTGGCCTCTTTTGCAAAATAGGTTCAAAGGTCTGTTACATCGAACCAGGCGCTGGTGCTAAGGGCCAGCGTCTTCACCGATCTGGCGCTGACCAATCAGAATCTGTTTTGTTGCTTTTTAGCATTTTTATGGCCAAACCAAGCGCGACCCCAACAGCAATCGCGACGGTAAGATCAGCTACGACCGTTAAAGTAAGGGTTGTGATGAGTAAAAATTTATCACTTTTGGACGCGCGCAAATAATCTCCCCATTTGCTTGGCTCGCTCATATTCCATGCCGTTAATATCAAGAGCGCGGACAATACAGTCATTGGAATGAGGCCAATCCAGCTTGCTGCAAACATAACGATCAACAAAATGGTGAGGGCATGAATGATACCCGCAACGGGGGTTTTGCCCCCTACTGATACGTTGGTTGCGGTACGGGCAATGGCGCCGGTCACCGGCATACCACCAAAAAATGTTGAGGCGATGTTGGCAAATCCTTGCGCGGTTAATTCGGCGTTTGGGCGGTGATGCCCGTCGATCATTTTGTCGGCGACCATGGCCGACAATAATGATTCAACCCCAGCGAGAAATGCGATAATAAATGCTGAGGGGAGGACTTCAACGATCTGGCTAAATGTGGTTTGGGGCAATCCGGGCAGGGGCAATTGGCTTGGCAAGTCGCCAAATTTGGTGGCGATTGTTTCCACAGGCAGTGCAAAAACGACGCAAACAATTGAGGTCAGCACCACTGCTGCAATTAGCCCGGGTCCGGATGGTGCCAGTTTTCGAAATACAATCAGTATGAGAAGGGAAACAGCGCCCAGAACAAGCGCTGTAGAATTAATTGCAGGCATTGCCTGCGCAAGAATTTTAATTTTTTCAAAGAACTCGGCGGGCAAATTGGCGATATTCATGCCAGCGAAATCATTTATCTGGCTGGTGGCAATGATAATTGCAATGCCGATTGTGAAACCGCTGATCACCATTTCGGGCACCAAAGCGATAAGCCGACCGGCGCGAAAAAGTCCGGCAATAACCAATATGATGCCAGCGAGAAAAGTTGCGATCAACAGGCCGTCATAGCCATGTTGGTTGATGACAGAGTGAACAACCACGATAAACGCGCCGGTTGGCCCGCCGATTTGAACGCGGCTGCCGCCCAAAAGCGAAACAAAAACCCCACCGATAATTGCAGTGAAAAGACCCTGTGCGGGCGTTGCGCCGGAGGCAATGGCGATGGCAATGCTGAGGGGCAAAGCCACCATCGCCACCGAAATCCCCGCCCACAGATCAGATATGAAGAGTTTCCATGAATAGTCGCGCATGGTGGTCAGAATTTTTGGGGTGCGCATGAATTGCCTTTAGTCGCTGAATAAAATGCCCAAGACTTAAAGCGCAGGCTAAGCTTATGGATCTTAAATTTCCACTGATTTCGACAGCTTGTATTTTGGAGCATTTGTGTTTTCAGCCATAAATGATCTCTACGTTGGAAAGGGGCCGCATAACCTTCTTGAGCAAGCTTTTAAACGCCCCAATCGCCCTCAAGGATGTCGCGCACTTCGTTGATCGCCACGTCCCAGATCTCATTCATTTCAGCGTCTGAACGCTGATATAGTCCGCCAAAATTACCGTCGCCTAAAAACGCGCGCGCTTGTTTGGGCGGTAACTTGCGCAGGCGCGCTAAGTCAATCATCGGCTTTTGTTCGCTGGGTTGGCTGACGCCATCAAGGCGCGTCCAAGGGAAGTTTTCCATCCATGAGGCGTGGGAAGCGATAGGGTCGATTTCTTGCACCTTTGCAAAGGTCTTCTCACCAATCCACCAATTGTGAAAGGCCACACTGCAATCAGGGTTTTCACCCATCCATTCAGATGCGGCACTGCCAGCAGGTAAGTTGCCGCCATGCCCGTTCAACAGCAAAATGCGGCGAAAGCCTGTGTCGCGCAAACTGGTCAGAATGTCTTTGACCACAGCAACAAAGGTTTCAACCTTTAAGGTCACTGTGCCCGGATAGGCCATAAAGCTTGGGGTAATGCCATAGGCTTGCACTGGAAATACCGGAATGCCCAGCGGCTCTGCAGCGTCCAGCGAAATTTTCTGCGCCAAAATATTGTCTGTCGCTAGCGATAAAAACGCATGTTGTTCGGTGCTGCCCAGCGGCACAATCGCGCGATTATCGGTTTTCAAATAGGCTTCAACCTGCGCCCAGTGCATGTCTGCGATTTTCATTGTGCTGCTTTCGTTGTTACCTATTCTTTCGGTTTTTCAGCCAACAACATGTAATTGACACTCAAATCCTTACTCCGTTTCCACTTGTCTTCAAGGGGCGCGTAAGAAACGCCGGAACGTTCTTTGATCTGCATATTGTTGCGCTTAAGGATTGAGGTGATTTCCTCAGGGGTGACGAATTTATCATATGTGTGGGTGCCTTTGGGCAGCCAGCGCAGTACATGTTCTGCGCCAACAATGGCAAGGGCGTAGGCTTTGAAGGTGCGGTTGATGGTGGCGACAAACATGATGCCACCGGGTTTGACGAGAGCGGCGCAGCTTTCCAAATAAAGCTGGATATCGTTGACGTGCTCAATCACTTCCATATTGAGGACCACATCAAATTGTTCGCCTTGTTCGGCCAAAGCCTCAGAAGTGGTGGCGCGATAGTCGATGTCGAGTTCCACCCGTTCGGCGTGATTTTTTGCTATTTGCACGTTCTTTTCGCCCGCATCAGCGCCCACTACGGATGCACCAAGCCGGGTCATGGGTTCGCACAGCAAACCGCCGCCACAGCCAATATCGAGCAACCGCAGGCCTTTGAACGGTTCGCGAGCGGTTTCGTCGAGTTTGAAATGGTTGATCACGGCGTTGCGGATGTAAGCGAGGCGCACGGGATTGAATTTATGCAGCGGTTTAAACTTGCCTTTGGGGTCCCACCATTCGTCGGCCATCGCGGTGAAGCGTTCAACTTCTGCGGCTTCAATTGTGGTTGCTGACATTTCTTAATCCTTAATGCGTTGATGGCCGAAGGGGCATTTGTCCCAGATGTTGGCTTGCACTCTAGCCCAATTTTACCCTAACAGATCAGGTGAGATATTGTCTCAGTCAAGGCAATTGTTGTGTTTTTGTTGATTGAATTGCTGGTTTATGGCAATGGTCCGCGCGCGACAACTTTAAAGTGCACCCTATTTAACCCGTGACAGATAACGTCAGACGGGGCAAAAATTCAGGAACATTTAAATGGCAACCATCGTGATGAAGTTTGGCGGCACCTCCGTTGCCAATATTGAACGGATCAGGCATGCAGTCCGGCATGTCAAACGTGAAGTTGATCTTGGCAACAGAGTTTGTGTTGTTGTGTCTGCCATGTCTGGCAAAACCAACCAATTGGTTGGCTATGCGCGCGAAGCGGCAACGCTGCATGACGCGCGCGAATATGATGCTGTTGTGGCATCAGGCGAGCAGGTGACTGCTGGGTTGATGGCGATTGTGTTGCAGGATGCAGGCATCCCGGCCCGCTCATTTGCTGGCTGGCAGGTGCCGATTGAAACAAATGACGCACACGGTGCGGCACGGATCACCAATATTGAGCCTGACCTGTTGAACCAACGCATGGACGATGGTGTGGTTTGTGTAGTCACCGGTTTTCAAGGGATATCGCCGCAAAACCGGATCACAACGCTCGGGCGTGGTGGATCGGATACGAGCGCGGTGGCGGTTGCCGCTGCGGTTAAGGCGGACCGATGTGATATATATACCGACGTGGACGGGGTTTATACGACCGACCCGCGTATTGTGCCCAAAGCCAGGCGGCTTGAGCGGATAAGTTTTGAAGAGATGCTTGAAATGGCATCATTGGGCGCAAAAGTTTTGCAAACCCGTTCTGTTGAATTGGCTATGGCGCAAAAAGTGCGGTTGGTTGTGCGCTCAAGTTTTGATGACCCAGAAACTGTACCTTCGTTAAAAGAAGATGGGTCTTGGAATGGCCCTGGAACGCTTGTTTGTGATGAGGATGAAATTATGGAAAAACAAATTGTATCTGGTGTGACATGCGCGCGCGCTGAAGCCAAAATCACCTTGCGTGGCGTTAAAGATAATCCCGGCGTTGCGGCGGACGTATTTGGGCCGTTGGCGGATGCGCAAATTGTGGTCGATATGATCGTGCAGAATGTTTCTGACGATGGCCGCGAAACTGACATCACCTTCACCGTGCCGGACACAGAATATGAGAAAAGCCTTAATGTGCTCACAGAAGCTGGTAAATCTACCCTCGAATATGATTCGATTTCTGGTTCAAAAGGGTCTGCAAAGATTTCAGTGGTGGGTGTTGGCATGCGTTCGCACGCTGGTGTTGCCGCCTCAATGTTTAAGGCGTTAGCCGATAAAGGCATTAATATTCAATTGATTACAACTTCTGAGATCAAAACATCTGTGCTGATTGATGAAGAATATGCAGAACTCGCGGTCCGTGCATTGCATACTTACTACGGACTTGATGTAGAAGAAGCCTAAACTGACGCTCAGATCAGGCAAAGGCAACCCCATTGGTGGTTGAGTGAAAAATGACAGTTACAACAGCTGGTCCTAGAGATCTATTGCGTCGCCTGCGGGCGACCATGGCCGAGCCTATGGAAATTCAGGACCGGCTGAACCAAATTGTTGAACTGATTGCGGACAGCATGCATGCCGACGTATGCTCGTTCTATGTTTTGCGCGATGACGGCCAGTTGGAGCTGTTTGCGACCCAGGGATTGAAGCGCGAAGCGGTGCATAAAACCACGCTGCTTTTGGGCGAAGGCTTAGTTGGTCTGATCGCGGCGGAAGCGCAATCTTTGAACCTTGCGGACGCACCATCACATCCAGCTTTTGCCTATCGGCCCGAAACGGGCGAAGACCCTTACCACTCATTCCTTGGTGTGCCTGTTTTGCGGTCTGGGCAAACGCTTGGGGTTTTGGATGTTCAAAGTAGGGCGGGGCGCGAGTTTTCTGACGCGGAAACCGAAGCGTTATTGACCACAGCTACTTTGTTGGCAGAAATGGTCTCAACCGCCGAGTTTGGCGCGTTGGTCGGTACAGGTTCCAATATTGAATTGCGGCGGCCGCGCACTTTTGAAGCTGCGAGTTTTTCTGATGGTATTGCGCTGGGCAAAGTATTCATCCATGACCCGCGGGTAGTGGTGACCAACTTTGTTGCCGAAGATGTGGATGCGGAAACTGAGCGGCTGGAACGGGCTGTGCGCACCATGCGTATGTCAATCGATGATATGTTTAATCAGCGGGATATGCAGGCGCGCTCTGAACATCGTGAGATTTTGGAAAGCTATCGGATGTTCGCCCACGACAGGGGCTGGTTGCGGCGGTTACGCGAGGCGGTGGCGAGCGGTCTAACGGCAGAGGCGGCGGTTGAGCGCGTGCAAAACGACACCCGTGCGCGGATGATGCGGCAAACGGACCCTTACATTCGTGACCGTTTGCACGATTTAGACGATTTGGCGAACCGATTGCTGAGGGTTTTGACCGGAGACACCAAAGTATTTGGCCGCCACGAATTGCCAGAAAATGCCGTGCTGGTGGCGCGGAATATGGGGCCAGCTGAATTGCTGGAATATGATCGCACAAAGCTCAAAGGCGTTGCACTGGAAGAGGGCGGCATGACCGCCCATGTGGCGATTGTTGCGCGCTCACTTGGTATTACGGTGATGGGACAGGCCGATAATATCACCTCGATCTGCGAGACGGGTGACAATATTATTTTGGACGCGCAAACGGGCACAATCCATTTGCGGCCGACTGAAGATGTGGCCGCGACTTATGTGGATAAGGTGCGCCTTAGCGCTAAACGCCAAGAGCGGTTCGCTGCGCTAAAAGACAAACCCTCGGTTACCCTTGATGGTGTGGCGATTACTTTGTTGCACAATTCGGGACTTTTGGCGGATATGTCTGCTATTGAAGAAACCGGGGCGGCGGGCATCGGTCTGTTTCGCACCGAATTGCAGTTCATGATCGCGTCGAAATTGCCGCGTTTGGCCGAACAGGTTGAACTTTACGGCCAAGCGATGGATTTGGCGGGCAATCGCCCGATTGTTTTCCGCTTGCTTGATATTGGTGGTGACAAAGTTGTTGCCTATTTGCGTTCGGCGACGGAGGAAAACCCGGCCATGGGGTGGCGCTCTTTGCGGTTAGGTTTAGACCGACCAGCTTTGTTGCGCACGCAAATCCGGGCACTGCTGCAAGCCGCAAACGGACGACCGCTCGACATATTGGTGCCCATGGTTACAGATTGCCGCGAATTTGTTGAAGCTAAGCAAATGGTCAATGTGGAGCTAAAACGCTTGCACAATTCTAATTTTGCAGCCCCGTGTGAGCTACGTATCGGCGCGATGATTGAAGTGCCGTCTTTGCTGTTCGAATTGGATCAGTTGCTGCCGCTTACAGATTTTGTCTCAATAGGGTCTAACGATCTGGTGCAGTTTTTAACCGCGGCTGACCGTGCTAATGCGCGGGTGGCACGGCGATATGATGCCATATCTCCACCCCGGTTGCGTGCGTTCAAGCACATTGCTGACGCGGCAAGGCGTTATCAAAAACCGTTGACCATGTGTGGTGAATTGGCAGGCCGCCCGATTGAAGCACTTGCATTGATGGCGGTTGGCATCGAGCGATTATCTATGGCTGCATCGTCGGTTGGACAAATCAAGGAATTGGTCTTAAGCCTTGACTTGATGCAAATTCGAGCACAATTGACAGACGCGTTGGACAATGATCAAGGCGACTTGGATATTCGTGAATTTCTTTATGCGCTAGCGGACCGGCAGGGCCTGCCGCTTTAACGCAATTACACATTAGAAGGTGCCGTTTTATGGCGAAATTACCGACCGACAAGTTGGACGCGATGGTCAGTCGCTATCAAGTGATTGAAGATCAGATGTCGCAAGGCCCTGATGCGGAAACCATTGTGAAATTGAGCAAGGAACATTCGGAACTTCAGACCGTTGTGGAGAAAATTCGCGAGTATAATGCTGCGAAATTGGGCCTAAAAGAGGCAGAGGAAATTATTGCATCGGGCGATAAGGAGCTTGCTGAACTTGCAGAGATGGAACGCGATGAGCTGAAGGAAAAGGTTGAGCAATTCACCCAAGACATTCGCCTGTTGTTGCTGCCAAAGGATGACGCTGACGATAAAAGCGCGATTTTGGAAGTTCGGGCAGGCACCGGCGGCGACGAAGCCGCGCTTTTTGCTGGCGATTTGTTTCGCATGTATCAACGGCACGCCGAACTGGCGGGCTGGAAGATGACCATTATGGAACAAGCTGACGGCGATATGGGGGGCTACAAAGAAATCATCGCCTCAATTAAAGGCAATGGTGTTTATGCGCGGATGAAATTTGAATCTGGTGTGCACCGCGTGCAGCGGGTACCCGATACCGAATCAAGCGGGCGTATTCACACTTCTGCGGCGACCGTGGCTGTTTTGCCTGAAGTTGAAGATATCGACATTGAAATCCGCACTGAAGACATCCGGATTGATACGATGCGGGCATCGGGGGCTGGTGGTCAGCACGTGAACACAACCGATAGCGCGGTGCGCATTACCCATATTCCTTCTGGAATTGTGGTTCTTTCCTCAGAGAAATCTCAGCACCAAAACCGAGCGAACGCGATGAAAGTATTGCGGGCGCGGCTTTATGAAGAACAACGTGAAAAGCGCGACAGTGAGCGGGCTGACGCCCGTCGCGACCAAGTGGGGTCTGGCGATCGCTCCGAGCGCATTCGTACATATAATTTTCCGCAAGGGCGCATGACAGACCACCGGATTAACCTCACACTCTATAAGCTGGACAAGTTGATAGCGGGTGAGGGTTTGGATGAGGTTTTTGATGCTCTGATCACTGAAAACCAAGCGGCGCAATTGGCGGCGCTAGACGAAGACGTATAAGCCAAGTGACAAGTTATGCAGAACGGCTGATTTTTTGGCGTAAAAGATTTGAACGTGCCGGTTTGGCGACGGCCGGCTTGGATGCGCGTTATTTGTTGCTGGCCGCTGCTGACCTAGATGCAGCCCAATTGATTAGTGCCGATCAAGACCCAATACCAGCTGATGTTTCAGCAACTTTTGATGCAATGGCTGAGCGGCGCTTAAGCGGTGAGCCTGTGGCACGGATATTGGGTGAAAAAGAGTTTTTCGGGCACAATTTTTTGCTCAACAAGGACACATTGGTGCCGCGTCCTGAAACCGAATTGGTTGTGGATGTTGCGCTGGAACGGTTCCCCAGTGATGGACGGTTGCTTGATTTGGGCACCGGCACCGGCGCGATTGCCATTTCAATTTTGCTGGAGTTTCCAGAGGCAACCGGTACTGCGGTGGATATTTCAAAGGGGGCGCTGGATTGCGCCCGCGAAAATGCTATTCGGCATGGGGTTGAAGATCGGCTGACCCTGTTGCAGGGCAGTTGGTTTGAACCTATTGAGGCGCAAAAGTTTGACCTGATTATTTCAAACCCGCCCTATATCGGGATTGATGAGCGCAATGAAATGAATGCGGAGGCCTTAGGCTTTGACCCTCAATTGGCGCTGTTTGCCGACGAAGGTGGACTTGCCGCTTATAAATTGATCATTGCCCGGGCGAATGAGTTTTTAGCGGGCGACGGATGGTTGATATTTGAAATTGGTTATCGCCAGGCAGAAGCGGTTTCTCAACTTTTAGACTCGAATGGGTTTAGTGAAATCGCAAAGCTTTCGGACCTTTCTGGACATGACCGCGCATTGCTGGCGCAGCGGTGATTTCGATTTTAGAATCAGGCATTAATCGAAGAGTGATTTTTTTCTTGGAAAATATTGGCGAAGCATATAGGTTCACTTTGCGTGTTACATTTTCAGGTGCAGGTCATCTGATCGCGAATTTACAATTGAATCGAATATTTGATTGGTAGGTCGCGCGCACGCCGGACAGCAGGCATATAGCAGCATCCATTTCAGAATTGACAGCGAGCTGACTTCTTTGGTGAAGCGCTTGGGCCGAATTTGGACTGCAACTCATTTTTCAAATGTGTGCAATATGCGCTGTGAAAAGAGATAAGAACAAAGTTTGTAGCCATCGCATGAGACTTCTATGAGACCTGGACAAAAAAATAATCGCTCACGTGGCCGTGGAAACGGTGGCGGTGGTGGGGGTGGCGGACGCAAGAATGTCAATCCATTATCACGCAGTTACGAAAGTAACGGCCCGGACGTAAAAGTGCGCGGCAACCCTGCAACAATTGCTGAGAAATATGTGCAGTTGGCACGGGACGCGCATGCAACTGGTGATTCTGTAAATTCGGAAAACTATTTCCAGCATGCCGAGCATTATTTCCGCATTATTTCTGCTGCGCAAGCACAGTCCCAGGCGCGCCAAGAGGAGCGAGACAGGGAACGCCCAGAACGTGTTGAGACGCCGCCGCGTGAAAGTCAGCCGGAAAAAGCTGGTGAGGTGGCCGCTGTCGAGAACGTGGAAAGCGAAACTGCTGGCGGTGGTGAAGCGGTGGCTGAAAAATCGCAAACTGCAAGTGATACAGAGGAAGAAATGCCACGTGCGCGCCGCGCACCGCGGGCTCGTCGTCCGCGTCGTAAGCCTGTTGAAAATGCCGAGCTTGCAGAGGCGCCGCAGCCATCTATGAATTTATCGGATGAGGCTCCTGTAAAAGTAAAGGCTGCGCCGGTGGACGTCACGTCTTCGGGCGCTCCGCCTCAGACTAAAGATGATGGCAGCTCTGCAAAAGAAGCTGCTGAATAAAGCGCAAAGGGTCGGCGATACGCCGGCCTTTTTTATGCGGCATTGTTGGCGTTAAATTGCCGGCGATAGTCGGTCGGCGAGATCTTCAACTTTTTGCGAAAATGATGCCGCAGCGTTTCGGGGGTCTTAAACCCTGTGCGCAAGGCGATTTCGTCAACACTCATTTGCGCATTCTCCAATAGCTCCCGTGCCAAATAGATACGCTCGGCTATTAGCCACTGGGCCGGGCTTTGGCCGATGGTCTCAGCAAAGCGACGAATCACAGTGCGCTCAGACATGACAGTGTGGGCGGCCATCGATTTGACGCTCCAATTCTGATCAAGTGTTGTGCGCACATGGTCGAGCAGGTTGGCCAGTGGTCCATTGGTGTTTTGGGCCACAGGGCGGGGCACAAATTGTTTTTGTCCGCCTTCGCGATGTGCCGGCAATACCAAACGTTGGGCCACGATATTTGCAGCTTGTGTGCCAAATTCAGCGCGAATAACATGCAGGGCCAAGTCAATGCCCGCCGCAGAACCAGCCGAACTCATAATCTGGCTGTCTGTGCAATAAAGAACGTTTTCCTCAATGTAGGCATCTGGGGCTCGGCTTCTTAGTTCTTCAATATAACGCCAATGGGTGGTGATGGTCTTATGGGTTGTTAGCCCGAGATCGGCCAATAGGAATATACCAGAACAGATTGCCATAAATTGAGCGCCGCGCAGACGCGCTGCGTACAATTGAGCTTTGAGTTCATCGCTCGCGGCTTTGGCCGGTGGCCAGCCGGGGATGATAATCAGGTCAGCGGCCGCAAGGTCTTTAAGTTGCGAATCACATTGAACGATCAGCCCACCGGCAGCCCGCAACGGCCCGGGTTCCACGGCTATTGTTTGGCAAGTGTACCAATTATCGATTTCGGGGCGTGGGGTCGCGAAAATCTCAACGCTTAGTCCAAACTCAAATGTGCACAATTGGTCGTATGCGAGCACGGCCACCCGCTTTGGATAGTTTTGCATTTTTGAAACGTCCATTTCTTCCCAAAAGCCGCTGACATCCTTGGCGGGAATTTACTGTAGGTTGGGTTTTGTGCCAACTGGAATTGTTGCCTTTGTTGATTGTTGGTGCCAAATTGGTCTGATATTGGGGAGGCGCGCATGAACATTATCGAACCGGTTATCGGGTTTCTTGACGCCTATGCATTTTCAGTCTTCATGGTTGGCTGGATTTTAGCGCTGACAGGCGGTGCAATGCACATGATTGGTGGCGGGTTTAAGGATGGTTCATCAAAAGTGCCGGTTCTGGGCAATTGGCAAGCGCTAAAACCTGGCGAGGATGGGTTTTTGCAGCAAGTTATTGCGGGTTGGGTCATGAAAATGGGCCTTCTGATGATTGTGCTTGGCGGTCTAATTTACTTTCTTTGATGTTTTTCGCATTCCCCCTCTTTATCTCCCCCAAATATTCCCCATATCAAATAGCGAAGGGTGCGCCAAAACTGGGCATCCAAAATCGGGTAGCGCTTTTGGGTTTGATGCCGCTCAATGTGGTGAAGACGCAAACGCGATATACAACACTTCGAGACGCGACGAACTGTGCCACAATATGGGCAGGTTGAGCGGGCCGAACATGGAGAGTTGAAACGTGAATATTGAAAAATATACCGAACGTGCGCGTGGTTTCGTCCAGTCCGCACAAAGTGGCGCTCTTGCTGCTGGGCATCAACAGTTTTCCCCTATCCACTTGCTAAAAGTCCTGATGGACGACGATCAAGGCATGGCCACAGGTCTTGTTGATCGGGCCGGCGGCGATTCAAAAACGTTGCGCGCAAATGTGGAAGCGGGTTTGAAAAAGATCGCCTCGGTTTCAGGCGGTGGCGGTCAGCTTTATATGAGCCGCGAAATGGCGCGGGTTTTTGAAACGGCCGAAAAAGCTGCTGACAAGGCTGGCGATTCGTTCGTCACCGTGGAGCGCTTGTTGCTTGCGTTGGTGATTGAAAAAGATAGCGATGCTGGCAAACTGCTCAAATCTGCTGGTGTCACCGCCAACGGGTTGAACGATGCGATTAACGAGTTGCGCAAGGGCCGCACTGCCGACAGCCAGAGCGCTGAAGAAAGCTATGACGCGTTGAAAAAATATGCGCGCGACCTGACCGAAGCGGCGCGGGACGGCAAATTGGACCCGGTAATTGGCCGCGACGAGGAAATCCGTCGTGCCATTCAGGTGCTGTCGCGTCGCACGAAAAATAATCCAGTGCTGATCGGCGAGCCGGGCGTCGGTAAAACCGCGATTGCCGAGGGTCTCGCCCTCAGGATCATCAATGGTGATGTCCCCGAATCGATTAAAGGAAAATCATTGCTTTCCCTTGATATGGGTGCACTGATTGCGGGGGCCAAATATCGCGGTGAGTTTGAAGAACGCTTGAAAGCGGTGCTCAACGAAGTGACTTCAGCCGATGGCAACATCATCCTGTTTATCGATGAAATGCACACGTTGGTGGGTGCAGGCAAAGCTGATGGGGCGATGGATGCATCGAACCTGTTAAAACCTGCATTGGCGCGGGGTGAATTGCATTGCGTTGGCGCAACCACCTTGGATGAATATAAAAAGCACGTTGAAAAAGACGCGGCTTTGGCCCGTCGTTTCCAACCTGTATTTGTGTCTGAGCCTACGGTTGAAGATACGATTTCGATTTTGCGTGGCCTCAAAGAGAAATATGAGCTGCACCATGGGGTGCGAATTTCTGACAGTTCATTGGTATCTGCGGCGACCCTATCCAATCGTTACATCACAGATCGGTTTTTGCCAGATAAAGCCATTGACTTGATGGACGAGGCGTCTGCCCGTTTGCGCATGCAAGTGGACAGTAAGCCAGAGGAATTGGACGAGCTTGATCGGCGAATCATGCAGCTTAAAATTGAGCGTGAAGCGTTGAACAAAGAAACGGACGATGCGTCAAAGTCTCGTTTGGGCAAACTTGAAACTGAATTGAGCGATTTGGAAGAAAAGGCCGACGCACTTAACCAGCGTTGGGTTGCAGAAAAAGACCGCCTTGGTGCCGGTCAAAAGCTCAAAGAACAGCTAGATCATGCCCGTACGGATTTGGAAAATGCACAACGCCAAGGCGATTTGGCGAAAGCTGGCGAGTTGGCTTATGGGCTTATTCCGGAGCTTGAGCGCAAAATAGCAGCAGCTGAGGACGAATCAGGCAGTGCAGAAATCGCCAGCATGGTGGAAGAAGTGGTCACCTCCCAGCATATCGCCCAAGTGGTGTCCCGTTGGACCGGTGTGCCGGTGGATAAAATGCTCGAGGGCGAACGCGATAAATTGTTGCGCATGGAAGATGAGTTGGCCAAGCGTGTTGTTGGCCAAGCAGAAGCGGTGACCGCAGTTTCAAAAGCCGTGCGGCGCTCGCGGGCTGGGTTACAAGACCCAAACCGCCCGATGGGATCGTTTATTTTCCTTGGCCCAACCGGGGTCGGCAAAACCGAATTGACCAAAACCTTGGCGCAATTTTTATTTGACGATGATACGGCAATGGTGCGTTTGGATATGTCCGAATATATGGAGAAACATTCCGTTGCCCGCCTGATCGGGGCACCTCCCGGCTATGTTGGCTATGATGAGGGGGGGGCATTGACCGAAGCGGTGCGGCGTCGGCCTTATCAAGTGATTTTGTTCGACGAGATCGAAAAAGCACACCCGGATGTCTTCAATGTGTTGTTACAAGTGCTCGACGATGGTCGTTTGACTGACGGGCAGGGCCGCACGGTTGATTTCCGCAATACGCTGATCATCATGACGTCGAACCTTGGTGCTGAATATCTTGTTGAGCAAAAAGAAGGCGAATCGGTTGAATTGGTTCGTGGCAAAGTGCTCGACATGGTGCGGGCAAATTTCAGGCCCGAATTCTTGAACCGGGTTGATGAGATTTTGCTGTTCCACCGCTTGGCCCGTTCCGATATGGGTGCAATTGTGGACATCCAATTGGGCTATTTACGCAAATTGTTGGTGGATCGCGATATTACGCTTGAGCTTGATGATGCGGCCCGTGATTGGATCGCCAACGAGGGTTATGACACCGCTTATGGGGCACGTCCTCTCAAACGGGTGATCCAACGGGTGCTACAAGATGAATTGGCTGAAAAGATTTTGGCTGGCGACATTGCAGATGGGCAAACCGTGCATGTTGGCGCAACAGAAGTGGGTTTGGTGATTGACCCCGTGGCTTCTCAAAAAGAAGCCGCTCAATAATCTTCTTCAATACTGGTGCAACAATATTGCTGCATCATTTATCAACGATCAGCATGTGCTCGGGACCTAAAAGGTGCCGGGCACATGTTGGTTTTTGGCGTTGCGATGAGGTCCATGCCCGGGGGCGGGACGGCCAAGTTTTGTTGCACGGCTTAGAAATGAGGTGCCGCATCAGGTTGCGGCACGGTGCGGAAGACCCATGCCATCACCCCTCGTGCCACCGAACTCTGTGTCCCGCAAATGGCATTGCCATGTTGCGGCAAAGCTGTTTGAAGCGTTGACAATGGGACATATTGAATTTAGAACAAAATAAGAACATTGGAAATTGAGATGACACAACACACAACCAATTATTTCAATAGCTTTATTCAAGTTTCGCCCGATTGTACCGCCGTGGTGGGCACAGTGCCAACGCGGGCAGGCACGGTGGCAGCCATGCAATATGAGCGATTGGTTGATGCGCCCTATCAAGTGACGAGTGATCAATTGTTGTTTGGTATTCACGCGGATCGGCGTGCGCTTTCTGGCCAAGAACGGGATCAGGCAAAACAAGAGTTTTTCTTAAAAGGGCAGCCGTGTATGCGCGCGTCACCGCTGGTCAAAACATTTGGCTTTGGCGTGCATCATGATGAAAATGGACGGATTGCGATCTATCCGGTTGAAGGCGAGCAATATGCAAAATTTGCTAGCGATAACAATTTAGAAATAATCAAAGGAATGCGTTCCAAGCGCAAAGGGAGTTAAAACATGCCAGCATTGTTAAAGATCGATTATGTGGAGTTGCCGGGCGCGGACCTTGCGGCCAGCAAGCACTTTTTTGCCAAGGCATTGGGGTGGAAATTTACGGATTACGGGCCGGAGTATTTTTCGTTCGACAATGCGGGCTTAGATGGCGGCATGGATGGCACCAAGGACGCCGTTGCGAAACCGTTGGTGGTGCTTAAAGCGGATGATTTGGACGCCGCGCTTGCACAAATTGAGGCAGGGGGTGGCGAAATTGTGCGGCCGATTTTTGCGTTTCCGGGTGGGCGTCGGTTCCATTTCAAAGAACCAAGCGGCAACGAAATGGCGGTTTGGGGCGAATAATGGGCGATGAACCAAAAGCCTTTGTGCGCCTAGCGGGACTCGAGACAGAACACTTCACCCATGGCAAATCCTACGAATCATATGATGCAGGAATTGCCACCCCGCTCAATCTAACCAAACTCGGCGCAGCCTATACAGTGGTACCGCCGGGAAAAACCGCGTGTCCGTTTCATGTGCATCACGCAGAAGATGAGATGTTTATTATCTTGTCGGGTTCTGGCGAGTATCGGTTTGGGGACACAATCCACAAGGTGCAGGCGGGTGATGTTTTGGGCGCACCAATTGGTGGTCCGGAATATGCGCACCAATTATGGAACAAGGGCAAAGAGCCGCTGATCTATATTGTGATCTCTTCAAAGGCGGACATCGATGTGTGTGAATATCCGGACAC